>NZ_CAKVJA010000023.1 GCF_934754925.1 uncultured Clostridium sp.
AGCTCCTTTTAATTATTTATCATTTAATTTATAATTTTTCACTATATAATATTTAACAACAAAAAAGCCAGCTTTCGCTGACCTTTATATTGCCCATTTTTTGTTTCCTGTAAAAGATACATTCAACCACTTTTTATAATCAATATGCTTAATTGCATCATTTATTTCTTCTCTTACATTATCCATTTGATCTAATGTTTTTAACTTACTATCTTTATTATAAATAAAATCAATTTCAATTCTAAGTTCACGTCCAACCTTAGATACTCTTGTTATAGACTCTTCAAACTTATACTCTTCTTCAATTTCTTTAACTAATACATATATATCATCATTAATTTCGTCATTAGCTTTTACACATATTACTTCCTTAAAACTTTCTATAAATCCTTTTATAGGTATTCTAATACATACTAGCGATACTACAGCTGTCATACCTGGATCAATATATGAATTTAAAAAATTTAATTTTGTATTTGATATAATAATTCCTATTATAAATGCTACTAATACCGCTGTACTTAATGATGTATCCATAAGCCATTGAGTAAATTCTGCCTTAATAAGTTCTGAAGATAATGATTTTGATTTTACCTTCATATATAGTGAAATTGCTCCACACCCAATAACTGATATAATTGAATATATTATTGCTAATCCAAACTCTAAATTATTTCCACCTGTTAATATTGTTTTTATAGCTCCAACTAATGAATATAAACACATAATAGCTATTATTAATGATTTTATTGAAATAACTATTGGCTCTAAAATATGTTTACCAAAAGGAAATTTTTCAAAATCCCTCTTCGCCATATAATTATTAATATAAAGTGATAACATTGATAATATTACACTGATAAATGAATATAATCCATCGAATATAATCATATCAGAATCTAGCGCTCAACCCCATGCAATACCAAATAGTGCAAAGAATAACGCACCTACTACAGAGAGTTTTAATATTTTATTCTCTAGCTTCATTATTCTCACCTCTATTCTTAAATTTTAATTTTTTCAAAACTAGATACTTATATGATATACTACTGGACTTATTTGAGTAATGATTAAAATGCTGAGAAATTGCAACTAATATATCCATTTGACTATATGTAAAATTTTGAAAATAGCTTAAATGTACTTATTTTTGTTTAAAATGTACCTATTTAAATGTTTTTTTAACATTTTCTTTTTATTTTAATAATATACTTAATATTTTCATCTTTTAAATATAGTATTTTTTATTAGTAAACTTTATCTATATGTTATTAAAAAATAAGTATATAATATCAAGTGAAACTTATTTTAATAAAGGAGATTATTCATACATGAAAGAATTATTTGATTTATTTTGGACCTTTTGCAAAATTGGAGCCCTTACCTTCGGTGGTGGCTACGCAATGCTTCCTTTAATTCAACGGGAAATTGTTGAAAATAAAAAATGGTCTACAGAAAGGGAAATTTTAGATTATTATGCTGTTGGGCAATGTACCCCTGGGGTAATTGCTGTTAATACAGCTACATTTATAGGTTTTAAACTTAAAGGTATTATAGGAGGGATAGTTGCTACCTTAGGCGTAGTTTTTCCCTCATTAATAATAATATTAATTATTGCTTCTTTCCTTCAAAGTTTTGCTGATTTATCTATAGTTCAAAGTGCTTTCGCAGGAATACGAGTTGCTGTAGTTGCTTTAATAATTACTACTGTAATTAAATTATTAAAATCATCTATTAAGGATTATTTAGGTGTCATAATTGCAATTATTGCTTTTATAATATCTGCATTCATAGGTTTATCTCCTGTATATGTAGTAATAGCAGCAGGATTAACAGGATTTATTTCTAAATCTATAGGAGGTAAAAAATAATGATATACTTAACTTTATTTTTAGAATTTTTTAAAGTTGGTTTATTTTCTGTTGGAGGTGGACTTTCTACTATTCCATTTTTATATGAATTAGCTGACAAATATACTTGGTTTGATGAAAAAATGCTAATGGATATGATTGCTGTATCGCAATCGACTCCTGGTGCTATTGGTGTTAATATGGCTACTTTTGCTGGTTTTCGTGCTTCTGGTATATTAGGCGGAATAATTGCTACCTTAGGATTAGTTACTCCATCTGTTATAGTTATTATTATAATTGCTCATTTTTTAAACAAATTCAAAGAAAGTAGATCAGTTGAATCAATATTTTATGGCTTAAGACCTGCTGTTGCTGCTCTTATTGCAGCAGCTGGCTATCAAGTATTTAAAGTTTCAATACTAGCTTTAGATAAATTCAAAGTTACTCATAAACTCTTAGACTTAATTAATATTAAATCTACTATATTATTAATAATACTTATGTTTGCTATATCAAAATTTAAAAAGCATCCTATAGTTTATATAGTAAGTGCCGCCATCATAGGAATATTATTTAAGTTTTAATAAACAATATACTATAATTTTTAATATTATAATATCAATTATTTTTTAAATCATATAATATATTAGTTTTAATATATTAGGTGGTGAATAAATGAAAGCGGATATAGTTTGTGAAGGTGGTGGAGTAAAAGGAATTGCACTTTTAGGTGCAATTTATTACTTAGAGGAACAAGGATATACCTTTGAAAGATTTGCTGGTACATCAGCTGGTGCTATAGTAACTTCCTTATTAGCAGTAGGATATACAGGTAAGGATTTAAAAAGTATGCTCCTAAATCTAGATTTTAAAGATTTTTATGTAAAAAATAAATTAAATTTATTACCTTTTATAGGGCCAACTATAAGTTTATTTAAAAATAAAGGATTATTTTCTGGTAATAACATAGAAGAATACTTAGATAATTTATATAAAGCTAAAGGTAAAACTAAATTTAAGGATATATCCATCAACGGTGTTAGCCCTCTTAAGATAATTGCTTCTGATATTACAAATAAAAGATTACTTATTCTTCCTGATGATTTAGTAAAATATAATATTGACCCATTAGAATTTAGTATTGCTAAAGCTGTAAGAATGAGTATTAGCATTCCTTTTTATTTTAATCCTGTAATTCTTAATGATGGTAAAAATTCAAGTTTTATAGTTGATGGTGGATTGCTAAGTAACTTTCCAATTTGGCTATTTGACGTTGAAAATAATCCTCGTTGGCCAACCTTCGGACTAAAGCTAATTAGTAATAATAACTTAAAAATAGTTAGTCCAAGTAAAAGCAACTTAATAACTTACTCTTGTGATGTAATTGATACTATACTTACTAAGGATGATGAAGCTTTCTTAAATAATAAAGATTCAATAAGAACTATAAAAATTAGAACATATGATGTTGGTACAGTAGATTTTAATATTTCTAAAGAGGAATATATAAAATTATTTAATTCTGGTTATGATTGTGCAAAAAAATTCCTTGCTAAATGGAATTTTAAATCTTATATTTCTAGATATAGAAATATTGATAATTACTATCGAATATTCGGTTAAATCACCTAATTTCAATTCTAAATAGCAACGTATATAAAAATATTTAAATACGTTGCTATTCTTATATATAATTCACATTATTTTTCTCTAAATCATAAAATATAATTAAAGTATTTTTAGGAGTATTTTATGACCTCAATTATTTTATATAGTATAGCAATAATTTTACTAATTGTTTCACTTATAAAAGATAAAAGCAAAACAAAAAAAGCAATTATATTAGGCTTAAAATCATTTGAAAATATATTACCCCAATTCCTTTGCATAATAATAAGTGTGGGAATATTACTTTCATTTTTTACTACAGATACAATTTCTAAAATATTAGGTAATAGTTCAGGTTTTTGGGGTATCATACTTGCTGATATTATAGGTGCAATTACAATGATGCCTACCTTTGTTGCCTTTTCACTTGGTAATACGTTACTTTTAAATGGCGCTGGCTATTCTCAAGTAGGTACACTAGTATCTTCTTTAGTATTAATCGGTCTTATGACATTTCCACTTGAATCTAAGTATATTGGTAAAAGAGCTGCACTTTTAAGAAACTTAATTGCATTTCTATTTTCAATTATTGTAGGAATTATTCTTGGAAGGATTATGATGCTTATATGAATAGTATAATAAAAATTTTTAAAAGGTATAAATCCTTTTTAATATCGTTATTTGTACTTATTATATTATCCTTTTTTAGTAAAACTATACTTACTAAAACTATTAATACAACTACTTCTAGCATACTCCAAATGTTATCTGTTCTTCCTCCTATTATGATTATGTTAGGTTTAATGGATGTGTGGGTTCCACGAGAACAATTAATGAAATATATGGGGAATAACTCAGGAATAATTGGTATCTTTTTAGCTATGTTAATTGGATCGATAGCTGCAGGTCCTATGTACGCTTCTTTTCCATTTACTGCAGTTTTAATAAAAAAGGGTGCAAAATTTTCAAATATAATCACATTTATGAATTCTTGGTGTTTAATTAAAATCTCAACACTACTATTTGAATTTTCAGCTCTTGGTTATAAATTCACTTTAGTTAGGCTATTAATAGATATTCCCGGTGTTTTAATAATGAGCTATTTAGTTAATTTACTAATGCCAAAGGATTCTATAAATGAACTTTATAATAAATATAATTAAAAATTGAACCTCTTTCTACAAAACAATTAGAGAGAGGTTCAATTTTTAATTATATATATCTGAAAATTCAATATTACACTTTTCAACCTTTGATTTAGTTAACATAGTATTTTTTTTATTCTTATCTTCAACTTGCCTTATAGGTAGTCTTATAATAAATCTGCTGCCTTCATTAACTTTACTTTCTACATATATTTGTCCTTGATGCATTTCAACAAGGGATTTTACAAGAGATAATCCTATTCCACTTCCATTAAACCTTCTAGTTAATTTATTATCAATTTGTGCATACCTTTCAAATATTGTATTTAACTTTTGTTCTGGTATACCTATACCATTGTCCGCTACTGATATATAAATGTTCTTATCATCCTTTGCTATATTAACATATATTTTTCCACCATCTTTTGTATACTTAATTGCATTAGATAACAAGTTTAGTATTATCCTCTCTATTTTATCTGGATCACATGCAATTATCTCTTCTTCAATTTCAGTATCAAAAGTAAGTTCTATCCCTTTATCATTTACATACTCTAAAATAGACATAGTAATATCTTCAACAACACTTACAATATTATAATTACCTAATTCAATATCATAATATCCATAATCCATTTTACTAATATCAATTATATTATTAACCAACCTAAGAAGCCTATAGCAATTTTGTCTAATTGAATTCATATATTTATTTAAATTTTCCTCATCAGTTGCTTTTATATTTTTACTTTCTATATTTTTATTTATTACTTGCATAGTTGCCAATATTATATTTAGAGGTGTTTTAAACTCATGTGATATATTAGAAAAGAATTGACTTTTCATACTTTCCAATTCCATTGCCTTTTCATAAGCAATTTTTTCTTCCTTTATCTTCTTTTCCTCTGTTATATCTCTAGCTATTAATATATATATATTATCTTCTTCTATAAATCTACAACTACATTCAATCCATATATAAGTATTATCTTTACATCTAAATCTAAATTCTAATCCTTTAACTCCATAATTTATATTTTTGCTTGATATAACATCTAAAATAATTTTTAAGTCATCTTTATGAACAAAATTATGCCATTCATGTTCAAGGAATTCATCTTCATTCCACCCTAATGCTTTGCTACAGTATTTACTCACCTTTTTAAAATTACCATCTCTACCTACTATAGCCATAAAGTCTAATGAAACTTCAAAAAAATATTCTAAATCACTTTTCCTTTGTCCACTTATAGCTAATTTCATTTTATACTTCCCCCCCTAAAAACTCCACTCCACACATTGAAATATAAAGTATCACTTCAAAATTATTACATTATTTACATTTTACTATTTTAAATTACTTTCTTCAACCTTTTTTTTCCATAATTTCAAAATTACTTGTATTTACACTTTAATTTATAGCAACTATTTTTTCTTATATAATTTTAAGGTTAAATATTTTAGCTATGCTATTATATTTGTTAAATACAGATTCTTCCTTATAAAATACCGGAAACTTTTCATTATAGTTTCCCCATATAGTAAAAGGTTCTTTTGTAAAATATATAGTAGAAAATAATATTTCTTGAACTGTTATTCTGGCTATAAAAGGAATACTTTCTAAAGTTAGATTATAATAAATTCCCTCTTCACTATTTTTACATTCAAATTTTTCTATAAAATCTGTGTCCCTTAAATCTAAAAGCTCTTTAAAGCGTCTTTTCTCATCATCCTCTAATATATTATAGTAAAAATCAACATAGGAATTTTCTACTCCATTTAACTTAACAGCTTCCTGTAAAAAACTAATTATACTTTTTTCAAAATCATCTGATTTATCATTTTCTAAAACTTTCTTTTCAAATCTATTAATTCCTTCTGTAATATTATTAAATCTAATGTTAACTTTATCCTTAAAGTCATTTTCATTAACTGAAATTAACATATAATCACTCCTATATTTGAATTTTAACTATTTTTATATTAATAAATTCTAATATTCTTCTAGACCAATATAATTATACAAAAAAACTATTCTTAAAAGTATCCTAAATTTTATAATAAAAAAACAACAGATAGATTAATAAAAACTATCTATTGCCTTCAAATTAATTTTCATATGTTCGCAATATACCTTCTGCAATAACTCTTTTAGTAGATCTCATATCCATAGCTTGTTTTTCTATATATCTATGTGCCTCAGACTCAGTCATATTTAAATATTGTATTAAAATACATTTAGCCCTATCTATCATTCTAATATCTTCAATTTTTTGTAACAACTCATTGTTTTCTTTCTTTAATAGGCACATTTTATTATAAGTTGCATTAGCTAATTTCAATGCACTCCAAAATATAGTTCTATTCATAGGCTTTGCGATAGTAATTACACCATCACCTTCAACCTTTTCACTTACTTCATCATATATGTCAGATTTAACAATCAGAATGGCTTGCCCTATTCCTGTTGATACTATATTTCTTGCAAACTCCTCCCCAAATTCATCTACTAATGGTGCATTTATAATACATAAATCAAAATCTCTTTCAATTAAAAGTCTCCTGGCTTCTCCACCATTTTTAGCTGTAATTATATCTCCATAGGAGTTTTGAGAGAGCACTTCAGTAAAAAAATTGGTTCCTTTTTTACTGCTTGATACTATTAAAATGTTCTCCAATAAATCGCCCCCATTACTATAGTTATCGCTAGAAGTTATTATTAAAATTTATATAACCCCACTAATTTAACTTTTAATTTATAAACTATATCTCCTAACTAAACTATAATTCTTCTAAATATTTTATATATATTCAAAATATTTTCTTTTTATCAGTTCTTTATCATCATCATTTAAATATTCTCTAATTTCATTTTCTTTTAATTCAATATATCTATCTAATACCTCTTGTCCTATTATTTCCTTTATAAATTTACTATTCTTGGCAATACTTAACGCCTCTTCAAGACTTTCTGGTAATGTATCTATATTTTTTAGTATATCGTCACCTGCAGTATATAAATTTTCATTTATTGCTTCTGGTAATTTAATTGAATTTTCAATTCCATAAAGCCCAGCTCCTATAATTAAAGCAAAAGCAATATATGGATTTATAGCTGAATCTGGAGATCTCAATTCTATTCTTGTCTTTTCTCCAGTTGCTGCTGGTATTCTAATTAATTGAGAGCGATTTTGATGAGACCATGATATATATTTAGGTGCTTCAAACTTTCCAAACCTCTCATAAGAATTCACTAATGGATTTAAAAATAAAGTTATTTCCTTGACTTTGCTTAGTATTCCCGCTATAAAGCTTTTAACACTTTCTTGATCCCACTTATTATTTTCAAATATATTAATCCCATTTTTTGATAGTGATAAATTTATATGAAGACCATTTCCACTATTGTCCTCTATTGGTTTTGGCATAAAAGAAGCAAAAAGTCCATTTCTTGCAGCTATTGCTTTTACAACAGATTTAAATGTTATAAAATTATCTGCAGCTGTAAGAGAATCACTATACTTAAAATCTATCTCATTTTGTCCTGGTCCTTGTTCGTGATGAGAACTTTCCGGACTTATACCCATTTCTTCTAAACATAAGCATATTTCTCTTCTTATGTTTTCTCCCTTATCTATAGGTGCTATATCCAAATAACCACCTTTGTCATGGGTTACCATAGTAGGCTCCCCGTCCTCATCGGTCTTAAATAAATAAAATTCACATTCAGTTCCTATATAAGGTGTGTATCCCTTTGCCATACACTTTTTAATCATATTTCTTAATATATCTCTACTATCATAAATAAATTTTTCTTTTTCCGGTGTTCTTATATCACAAAAAAACCTAACAACTCTTCCCTGCTGTGGCCTCCAAGGTAATACACTCAAAGTACTTGGATCAGGAAATAATAATAAATCTGATTTAGAGACATCTGCAAACCCTTTAATTGCTGATGCATCAAAAGAAACCCCCTCTTTGAAAGCTCGCTCTAATTCATTTGGCATAATCGAAATATTCTTTTGAGTCCCAAAAAGATCACAAAAAGCTAATCTTATAAATTTAACATCATTTTCTTTAATAAACTGTAACACTTCTCTAACAGCATATGTCATATCTCTTCCCCCTGTTAACTATAAATATATAATATTTTATAATAGCTTTTGCTCTTGAATTAACAACATAATATTTCCTTTATACTACAACTCTATTAAAAATATCTTAAAACATTAAAAAGGTGCTCATCAAATAAATTTTTTAAATCTATAGTTATCATAAGACAATTTTATCTTATGATTAATCAATACCTTTAAAAAACATTTGATGAACACCTTTGTTCTTTTCTAATATTATACAATATAAACACTTTTTTATCAACATTTGTAATTTCATTTTTTTACTTTTTTTCAAAAAAACTATTTACATTTTTAAAATTTGGGCATATAATACTTACATAAACAGCAAAGGCGCTGTGGACTATATAAAAAGTCCACGGTGCCTTTTTCTATTTTAAAGGGGGTTATTAATTATGAAAGATATACCAAATCTATTTGGAAGTTTAGTTTTTAATGATAGCGTTATGAAAGCAAGGTTGCCTAAAGAAACTTATAAAGAATTGAAGAATACTATTAAAGCTGGTAAGCATCTTGATTTAGCAGTTGCTAATGTTGTTGCAAATGCAATGAAAGATTGGGCTATAGAAAAAGGTGCAACTCACTATACTCACTGGTTCCAACCTATGACTGGTGTTACTGCTGAAAAACATGATAGCTTTATTTCACCTGATAAAGATGGAAATATAATAATGGAATTCTCAGGTAAGGAACTTGTCCAAGGTGAACCTGATGCTTCAAGCTTTCCATCTGGTGGCCTTAGAGCTACATTCGAGGCTAGAGGATATACAGCTTGGGACCCAACTTCTTATGCATTTATAAAGGATGGAACTTTATGTATACCTACTGCTTTCTGTTCATATAGCGGAGAAGCATTGGATAAGAAAACTCCAGTTTTACGTTCAATGCAAGCCTTAAATAAACAAGCATTACGTATATTAAAGCTTTTCGGAAAAGATGATGTTAAAAAAGTTATAACTACCGTAGGTCCTGAGCAAGAATATTTCCTTGTTGATAAAGAAATGTATGAAAAAAGACCTGATTTAGTTTTTTGTGGTAGAACTTTATTTGGTGCAAGACCTCCAAAGGGCCAAGAAATGGAAGATCATTACTTCGGCACTATTAAATCTAGGGTTTCAGCTTATATGAAAGACCTTGAAGAAGAGCTTTGGAAACTTGGTGTATTAGCTAAAACTAAGCATAACGAAGTTGCTCCAGCACAACATGAACTTGCACCTATATTTACCACAACTAATATAGCCACAGATCATAACCAACTTACAATGGAGCTTATGAAATCTATTGCTAATAAACATGGATTATCATGCTTACTTCATGAAAAACCATTCGCTGGAGTAAATGGTAGCGGTAAGCACAACAACTGGTCAATTTCTACAGATACAGGGGTTAACCTTTTAGAACCTGGTGACACTCCATCTGAAAATGCACAGTTCTTATTATTCTTATCAGCAGTTATTAAAGCTGTTGATGATTATCAAGATTTACTACGTGTTTCTGTTGCAAGTGCTGGAAATGACCATAGACTTGGTGCTAACGAAGCTCCTCCTGCTATAGTTTCTATGTTCCTTGGAGATGAATTAACAGATATAATTACAGCCATAGAAAATGGTACAAACTATATAGATAAAGGTAAGAGTGAAATGGAAATTGGTGTTCGTGTATTACCTAAGTTCTTTAAAGATACTACTGATAGAAATAGAACTTCACCATTCGCTTTTACTGGCAACAAATTTGAATTTAGAATGCTTGGTTCTACATTCTCAATTGCAGGTCCTAATATTGTTTTAAACACTATCGTTGCTGAGGAATTAAGACAATTTGCAGACACTTTAGAAAAGAGTACTAACTTTGATGAGGATTTAAATACTCTTATCAAAAATACAATAAGAGATCATAAGAGAATTATATTTAATGGAAATAACTACTCAGATGATTGGATACAAGAAGCAGAAAAGAGAGGTTTATTAAACTTAAAAACTACTCCAGATGCTCTTCCTTATTTTATTCATAGTAAAAATGTTGAATTATTTACTAAACATCACGTTTTCTCTGAAAGTGAATTATATTCAAGATATGAAATTTTAATGGAAAATTACTGTAAAACTATTCATATAGAAGCTTTAACTATGATTGATATGGTTAAAAAATATATAATTCCTTCTGTTTTAAGCTATCAAGGTGAAATTGCAGGAATAGCAAATAGTAAAAAACAACTTATTCCTACGCTTTCATGTGAATTAGAAGAAAAATTACTTCAAGATCTATCAAGATTGGGAAATTACCTTTATGCTAAACTAGATACTTTAGAAACATCTGTATTAAATGCAAAGAATAATTCCGATTTACTTGAAAGTGCAAAATACTATAGAGAATCAATATTTATCAACATGCAACACTTACGTGGAGTAGTTGACGAACTTGAAACATTAATAGGTAAGAATCACTGGCCTCTTCCTACCTATGGAGAACTTTTATTCAGTGTCGATTAAATAGTTACTACACAATGGCGTGTACTTTACATTAGAGATTCATACTCTCTAGTAATGTATACGCCTATTGTTTTATAAAAATATAAATTAATAAAGTTATAAGTTTTAAAAGTATATTCGGAATTATAAATAACAATATATTATTAATTTAATTCCTAACTCTTAACTTCTAACTATTTTAAGGGGGTATATTTATGTATTCAGCATTAGACACAATTTGGACATTACTTGGAGCCGCACTAGTATTTTTTATGCAAGCAGGATTTGCAATGGTAGAAACAGGATTTACAAGAGCCAAAAATGCCGGAAATATAATAATGAAAAATTTAATGGATTTTGCCATAGGTACTGTAGTATTTTGGTTTATAGGTTTTGGGCTTATGTTTGCAGGTGATGGCTCTATCATCGGAGGAATAGACCTTTTTATACAAGGTGATTATAGTAGTTCAATTCCAACATTTGCTTTTGTAATATTCCAAACAGTTTTCTGTGCCACTGCTGCTACCATAGTTTCTGGAGCTATGGCAGAAAGAACTAAATTTTCAGCTTATTGCTTGTACAGTTTAATAATTAGTGCCTTTATTTATCCTATTTCTGGTCATTGGATTTGGGGCGGTGGTTTCTTATCTCAAATGGGATTCCATGATTTTGCTGGTTCTACTGCAGTTCATACGGTTGGTGGTATTGCTGCTTTAATTGGTGCTAAAATTCTAGGTCCTCGTATTGGAAAGTATTCCAATGATGGAAGTGCTCATGCTATACCTGGACATAGCTTAACTTTAGGTGCCTTAGGCGTATTTATTCTTTGGTTTGCTTGGTTTGGATTTAATGGTTGTTCTACTGTTTCAATGACAGGTGATGCTTCAATATTATCTGCAAGTACTATTTTTATGACTACTAACATAGCTGCAGCAACATCTACTGTAACAGTTATGATAATAACTTGGCTTAGATATAAAAAACCTGATGTTTCTATGACCTTAAATGGTTCATTAGCAGGCCTTGTCGCTATTACAGCTGGTTGTGATATGGTTAATCCTTTTGGTGCTTTCTTTATAGGCCTTATAGCTGGTATTGCTGTTGTATTTGCTGTTGAATTTATAGAAAAGAAACTTAAAATAGATGATCCTGTTGGTGCAGTCTCTGTACATGGTGTATGTGGCGCCCTTGGTACTATATTAACTGGATTCTTTGCTATTGATGGTGGATTATTTTATGGTGGTGGATTTAAATTCTTAGGCACTCAAATATTTGGTGTTTTATGTGTTATTGCTTGGGTTGCTATTACTATGACTATTATATTCTTAGCAATTAAACACACCGTTGGTCTTCGTGTTTCTACTGAAGAAGAAATTGAAGGTCTTGATAAAAAAGAACATGGCCTTGAAAGTAGTTATGCCGATTTTATGCCTATGACATACCCTGTTACTAACATGGCATTAGTTGAAGACTCTACATCTATTGAGCCTGATAATATTAAAACTGATACTACAGATACAATACCAGTTGTTTACAACACCTCTAAATCAAATGCTAAGTTTACCAAAGTTGTTATACTAACTAAACAAGATAGATTTGAAAGATTAAAGGTAGCTTTAGATAAACTAGGTATTACTGGTATGACTGTAACTAACGTTTTAGGATATGGCATGCAAAAAGGTTCTACCGATTTCTATAGAGGTGTTCCTTTAGAAGTTACTTTGTTACCTCAACTAAAAGTAGAAATTGTTGTATGTAAGATTCCTGTAGATACATTGGTTAAGGTTATTAAGAAAGCTTTATATACCGGTAAAATTGGTGACGGTAAAATCTTTGTTGAGGATGTAGAAAATGTAATAAAAATTAGAACTAACGAAGAAGGATATGATGCTCTTCAAGATGAAGAATAAAAATAATGCCTGTATCACATAAGATACAGGCATTATTTTTATATAAACACTAATAATATAATAACTTTTCTATCCTTTAAGCTATCTGTACTTATTTTATTAATTTTAATAAATTTTATTCTTTATCTTTTTCATCATCTTCTTCATTTTGTTGCTGTAATTTAACATCTTCATATAATTTATTAAAGGCTTCAAATCTTAGTATATTAGCAAATACACTTATTAAGTATGAATGAGCAACATTTTGATATGCAGCCAAATCGTTATTTTCCCCTCTATAAATATTACTTACATCCTTTATATTTACTCTTCCTGATGCAACTATCCATAGCAATATATATCCTAACAAAACTAGTTTCTGGCTAAATAAGAATGCTTCTTCAGAAGTCTCACCTGTGTTATTTCTATCTTGTGCATCCAATATATCTAAATTAGCAGCATAGATATAATTTGAATAACCAGCTACTAAAAAAGCCACTCCTACCTTCTCCATATTTCCTAAACTAACTTCAACACTTGTAATATATTTATCTATGTTTTCTTTTTCATCATTATCTTTTCCGTCATAGCTCTTACTATTCATTTTAACTCCTAAAAAAGCAATTCATAATATAGTATGAGTTTTAAATTTTATTGGTCAATATTATAAATAAAAGCTTTTTTAGATTAATTATTTTTAAGTAAAATAAAAAAAGAAACTCTTTTGAGTTTCTTTTTTTGGTGGCTTACCGGGGAATCGAACCCCGGACACCTTGATTAAAAGTCAAGTGCTCTACCGACTGAGCTAGTAAACCAAATATGGTGCGTGTTAAGAGATTCGAACTCCTGGCCCACGCCTTAGAAGGGCGTTGCTCTATCCAGCTGAGCTAAACACGCTTATTTAAATCATTATTAACTTCGCATTACTGCTCGTTCCTAATGTTTTAAAATGGAGCGGGTAGTGGGAATCGAACCCACCTTTCCAGCTTGGAAGGCTGGAGTATTACCGATATACGATACCCGCAAATGGTGACCCCTAGGGGAATCGAACCCCTGTTACCACCGTGAAAGGGTGGTGTCTTGACCGCTTGACCAAGGGGCCTTGCGTATGTCTTACTGACTACTTTTTGTATATTACAGTGTTTTTAGACAAAAGTCAACACTATTTTTAAATTTTTTTATGAAATTTTAAAAAAATTTTATGTAAACATTTAATGTTGAGCTATTTTTACAAATTCTTCCTGAGTATCTATATCAACTAACTCAATTCTATTATTAATATTTACTATTTTTAAATCATTTAAATTCCCCTTGATTATTACCTTTCCACCATTATCCCCTTCTAATGATAATAATTCATTAATATATTTTTTTGAAAATATAACTGGATTACCTTTATTATTTCCACACCCAACACAAACTATACCTTTATCTCCTTTAATAAAATTATCTATTACTGAATTTAATGTCTGTATGGATATAAAAGGCTGATCACAAACCATAAACATATATCCATCAGCATTTTTATCAAAATTTATACCTATTTTTATAGAACTAGAAATCCCTAAATTACTATTATTATTCATAACAACATTAATATTAGTATTCAATAAGGCCTCTTTTATCTCTTCATATTGAGTCACGCATATTATTTTATTTATTTTCAAATTAACTACTTTTTCAACTATATACATATATATTGGCTTATTTTTATATATTGCCAACAACTTATTTCCATTAAACCTTTTACTATTTCCTGCAGCCAATAAAATTAAATTTATTTTCATATTTTATATCTTCCTATAAAAATTATTTTAACAAAGGTGAAGCCTAAAATAAGACTTCACCTTTATTATTATATATTATTTTTAATCATTCCCATAACTATTTTTTCTGACGTTATTGGTAATGTTCTTACATTAACCTTAGTTGCATTATATACAGCATGAGCTAATGCTGGAGATGGCGTATTTATAACAATTTCCCCTATAGACTTAGCTCCAAATGGTCCTGTTTGTTCAAAACTTGATTCAAATTCAACTCTAATATTACCAACATCAAGTCTTGTAGGTATCTTATATTGAAGGAATGAATCATTTCTCATCTTTCCTTTTTCAGTATAAGTAATATCCTCATAAAGTGCCATTCCTATCCCTTGTGCTATTCCACCTTCCGCTTGAATTCTTGCTAAATTAGGATTAACAACAGTTCCACAGTCTACAACTGCAACATAGTCAATTATATCTACTTTTCCCGTTAACTTATCCACTTCAGTTTCAACAATACCAACCATAAATGGAGGTGGTGAAACCTCTGAATAATGTGATTCACTTTCACTTATAGTTCTAAATCCACCAACTAAAGTATTATTAGCTATATCAACTAACGTTATTTCTTTTTCATCAACTACTGAATATACCTTTTTCCCATCAAACTCTAAATTTTCAATTGGACAATTTAATGATTTTGCAGCCTCTTCAACAATTCTCTTTCTCATTTTTTCACAAGTTTTAATAACAGCTCCACCTGTTATATAAGTCGTACTAGATGCATATGAACCTGTATCATATGGACTTTGGTCTGTATCAACACCATGGACAATAATATTATCTATATCACAATCTAAACAGTCAGCTGCCATTTGTGCTAATATTGTATCACATCCTGTACCCATATCAGCAGCACCAATCATTAACGTATAGAATCCATCATCATTAAGCTTTATTTCAACTGCAGCTGTATCCACTGATGATATACCTGACCCTTGCATAGCCATAGCTACACCAACAGATCTTACTTTTCCATTTCCCATATCTCTACATGGATATTTATTATCCCAATCAATCATTTCCTTAGCTCTCGATAAACATCTATCTAAAGCACAGCTATTTGCTTGTTCGTTATAATATGCAGGCATTATTTGTCCTTCAGCAACCATATTCATTTCTCTTAACTTAATAGGATCAATATTAAGCTTGTCTGCTAATTCATTTACAGCTGATTCTAATGCAAATAACCCTTGAGTAGCTCCATATCCTCTATAAGCTCCAGCGCCCATAGTATTAGAATAAACAACATCATATTCAAATTTATATGCTTTTGCTCCATTATAAAGAGGCATTGATTTATGTCCAGATAGCCCAACAGTAGTTGGTCCATGATCTCCATATGCTCCAGCATTAGATAAAGTATACATATAAATAGCCTTAATTATACCATTTTCATCTGCACCTAATTTAACTTTAATCTCCATTTCGTGTCTTGGACTACCATTTGTCATACTTTCTTCACGAGTATAAACCATTTTAGCAGGCTTTCCAGTTTTCATTGTAACTATAGCTGGGAATATTTCTGCAACAACACTTTGCTTTGCCCCAAATCCCCCACCTATTCTTGGCTTAATTACCCTTATCTTAGACTTCGGAATATCTAAAGCATTAGCTAATATACGTCTTACATGGAAAGGAACTTGAGTTGCACTTGTTATATTTAACCTTCCATATGTATCAAGCTCAGTAAATGCTCTGAAAGTTTCCATCATAGCTTGGCTATTAGCTTTAGTATGATAAGTTTGTTCTATTATATGAGCACATTTACTTAATTCTTCATCCACATCACCATAAGTAAAATCGCCTTTTGAGCATATATTTCTATTTTTATCTGCATTAACCCAATCATTTAAAACAACAAAATTTTCTTCTGGATGAACTATAACTTTATTATCTAAAGATTCTCTAAAATCTAAAACTGCTTCTAAAACTTCATATTTAACTTTAATTAAATTTAATGCTTTATTAACAGCCTTTTCATTTTCACCAGCAACTATAGCAACTGGATCTCCAACACATCTAAGTCTTTTATCTAAAATTAATCTATCATATGGACTTGGTTCTGGATAAGATTGTCCTGCAGTTGTAAATCTCTTTTGTGGAACATCCTTATATGTTAATATACATTCTATTCCTGGTACTTTACTTGCTATAGTTGTATTTATATCTTCTATTAAAGCATGTGCATGAGGACTTCTAAGCACTTTAACTATTAAACAATTACTTGGTGCTATATCATCTGTATAAACTGGCTTACCAGTAAGTAATGACATAGCGTCCTTTTTTCTTATCCCCTTATTAACGTATTTCATCTTTAGTCCTCCTTTTTAGCTGCCAAGAAATTTTTAATTGCTCTTAATTGACTCATATAGCCTGTACATCTACAAAGATTACCTGCTAAATAATGTTTAATTTCATCTTCAGTAGGATTCTCCAACTCTTTCTTCATAGCTAATACATTCATCACAAACCCCGGGCTACAGAATCCGCATTGCTCTGCACCTTGGTCTGCCATAAAAGCTCCAAATTCTTCTGCTTCTTCTTTTAACCCTTCAAGAGTAGTTACTTTCTTGCCATTTGCCTTCATCACAAGAGTACTACATGATAAAACAGGCTTTCCATCTAAATGAACAGTACATAACCCACAATTGGCAGTTTCACAACCTCTTTTTACACTTAAAAAGCCTTTACTTCTTACATAATCAATTAATAACGTATCTGCTTCTACATTATCTTGAAAAAGTTTATTATTTATCCATAGTTTAATTTCCATAGCTTCCTCCTGTAATTTCACTTATTGCTCTATTTATAAATACTTTAGCAAGTATTTGTCTATATTCTTTACTTCCTCTCATGTTACCATCAAATTTAACATTTTTCATAACATATTCAACTACTTCATCAACTTCATTTTGAGTTGGAACTTCACTTAAAAGCTCTGCTGCATTTACATTCATAGCCTTTTGTGGTCTAGCTCCAATTACTATATTCCATCTATTATTTAACCTTGATACTGCAACTGCTAAAGTAGGAATATCAGTTGCACTATTTCTATGAGTTAAATATGCAGTTTTTCTATTATCTTTCTTTATTATAATTCTTACTAAAATATCATTATCATAAGGCATATCTCTATATTCAGAAAGTGGAATAATTCCTCCATTAAATAGTTCTACATATGTCTCTAATGATAAAAGTGCTGTTAATATATCTGAAAATCCAAATCTTGAATAAACACTTCCACCAATAGTAGCGCAATTTCTAAATTGAACACCTACTATATGTATAACTGATTTTGCTATTATTCCATCAAAATAGGAATTCAACGATTCATTAGTTTCTAATTGTCTTAATGTACACATACACCCTATTTTAAAACATTCTTCATCTTCTTCAACTTTATCTAGTCCTAAGGCTGATAAATCAATGGCAGTTTGAATATTTCTTCCTCCCATCTTTAACCAGCCTATTCCTCCTAATACCACATTATTTCTTTTTTGATTTAATTCATAAGCTTGTTCTAAGCTTTCTGCTACTACATAATTTCTGATGCTAAACAAATTTTTCTCCTCCTATAAACATAATAAAGAGGCTATATCTATTTATCCGATATATGCCTTCTTTATATAACTTTTATACACTTACTGCTTCAATTTTATCTTTATTCTTTGGTAATACTAAATTTAATATAGTTGCTATAACGAAGGTCATTATTATTCCATTTTGTGCAAATATATTACTAACCCAAGTTGGTAATTGTGCTAAAGCCTCTGGAACATTTCCTATTCCAACACCTATACCTATAGCTAATGCCACTATTAAACCATTTCTACCATCTAATTTTTCTCTAAATAGTGATTGTAATCCACTTACAAATATCATTGAGAACATTATAACCGCCGCTCCTCCAAGTACTGATTGTGGCATTACTGAAAGTATTGCACTTAATTTAGGGAAGAATCCTGCTAAAATTAAGAATAAAGCACCAGTCATAATAACAAATTTATTTACAACTTTAGTTACAGCAACAAGACCAACATTTTGGCTAAATGAAGTATTTGGAGCTATTCCAAATATAGCTGCTATAAAGCTTGAAACACCATCTGCAACAACTCCACCTGATAGCTCTTTGTCAGTTGCTTCTCTATCAAGTCCCCCCACTGCTATTGCAGAAATATCTCCAATTGTTTCTACTGTAGTTGCAATATACATTATTGCCATTGAAATAATTGCATCTAATCTAAATTCGAATCCCATAGCAAATGGTCTAGGTAAACTTATCCATGCAGCTTCTTTTACAGCTGTAAAATCAACCATTCCCATTACTATTGATAATATGTATCCAATTATTATTCCTATTAAAATAGCTGATGTTTTTATAAATCCCTTAGTAAAATTTTGTAATATTATTATTACTAAAATTACTACTGTTCCAACTATCAAATGTTTTGGTGAACCAAAATCAGCTGAACCAGATCCACCAGCAAAATATTTAATCCCTACTGGAAGTAATGAAAGTCCTATTGAAATAACAACTAAACTTGTTACTATAGGCGGAAATAATTTTCTTAACGGCTTAATGAAGAATCCTAAAACCATCTCTAACAATGCTCCAACTAACGAAGCTCCCATTATTGCTGAATATCCATAAGTCACACCTATAGCATTTTGAGTTCCTATAAATCCTGAACTTGTCCCCATAACCACAGGCAATCCACTTCCTACTTTAAAGAATGGATATAATTGAATTAATGTTGCAACACCTGCCACAAACATTGAATTTTGAATTAACATTGATTTTGTTTCTAAAGGAATATCTAAAAGTCCGCATACTATAATTAACGGTGATACATTTCCTAAAAACATTGCTAATACATGTTGAATCCCCAATGGAATAGCTTGTTTTAAAGGTACCTTTCCTTCTAACTCATAAATACTTCCAACTTTCATTACATGTCCCCCTAAAATAATAAACTTCCTACGAATAATATTTGTTTTATTTAATTTAATATACGTGTTTTTATATGATGATTTTATCATATATTTCATATTTTGTGAACATTTTTATTTATATTTTTACATATTTTTCGTATTTTTATTATTATAAGCTTCATACCATACAAAAAAAACAAAAAGAAAAGGTAAAATTTCTAAAAACTACTTACCCTTTCCTTTTATAATAAATCATTATAATTTACAATATAATTTTCGTATTTACTCTATATATTCAAAAAGAACTTTTATTGTTCCTCCACATGCCATTCCTAATTTTGCAGCTACTGTATTAGATAAATCATAAGTTTCAATATGTGAACTTTTTTCTTTTATTAATTCTATTGCTTTTTCATATACTGCATTTTCTACACTACCTCCACCAATAGTTCCAGTGAATGTTCCATCCTCCATTACAAGCATTTTTGCATCAATACCTCTTGGTGACGATCCTCTCTTATCTAAAATACTAACTAAAACCTTGCCATCTTTATCACAAACAATCTCTTTTAATATTTCTTCATCAATACTTAATACATTATCATTATTCTTTTCTTGAATAATTTGTGCCATAATACTTACTGCTATTTCAGCAGGAGTCTTAGCACCTATATTAATACCAATTGGAGCATTAACCTTATTTATATCCTCTGTATTATATCCCTTCTCCAATAATTGTCTTATAGAATTGGCCACTTTTGCTTTACTCCCTATCATTCCTAAATATCTAAATTCATTTTTTAATATTTTTTCAACACATTCTTGATCGGCTCTATGACCTCGTGTAACAACAACAAAATACGAATTCTTATTAAAATCTATATTTTCTAATGCATTAGTAAAACTGTCACATATTATATTATCAACCGCTGGAAATCTTTCTTTATTTGCAAACTCTTCCCTATCATCTATAACAGTTGTATTAAAATCTAACATTTTAGCCATACTTGCTAATGATAAAGCTATATGTCCCCCTCCACAAATTATAAGGCTAGGTTTTGATATAAGTTGCTCTATACTAATCTCAATATCATCATTTATTTTTACTATTTTCCCAAACTCATTAAAATTAATTTTATCTATAACTGCTTTGTAAAACTCCATATTTTCTTGTTCTTCAATTATTATTTCGTTATCAACTTTTAATATCTTTTTTCCCAGATGCTTGTCCTTTTTATCTTTAACAATAGTTGCTATATAGATATTTTTATTATTATCTAACTCTTCTTTTACCCTTTTATAAAATTCCCTATTCATATTTTCACCTCTTGTAAATTTTGTATATATTTATATTTTATATAAATTTCAATTTATTTCTATAAAAAATAGTATATTGATTTTTTGCTAAATTAACTTCCCATTTCTCTAACTATAAGTAACTTGTTATTTAAATTAGTCATATAATAATATAGCTTATATCAATTATTCACCTTTAAACAAACATATTCATAAATTAAAATGTATGAAACTTTATATATTATTTCAAGGGAGGTTTACTATGAGAGAATTGTCATTATCATATGCAGATGCCAACTCTGGCAATAA
Organism: uncultured Clostridium sp.; assembly: GCF_934754925.1. Taxonomy (GTDB): domain Bacteria; phylum Bacillota; class Clostridia; order Clostridiales; family Clostridiaceae; genus Clostridium. The sequence continues at coordinate 21,460 of NZ_CAKVJA010000023.1, forward strand.
TGCTAGTACTATAGGTTGGATTAATTTTGGTAATATTTTTTTAAATCCTGGTGAAATCTTGACAGGATTGTATGTAAGACTTTTTGATGGGTCTATCTTATCATTTGATTTGAAAAATGATTCTAATACTGATACTGGATTTGCCTTAAGATCTACTTCAGTTCCAGTAACATCAGATAGTAATTTTGGAGTATTGGGTTATACAAATATTTCTGGAAATATTGCACTAATAAAAACACCTTTACCTACTAGTGTAGAAGGTGAAGACTCCGCTTTATTTACATTATCAAATATATCATATTTAAGTTCTTCCGGTACTCCTATCTCTAGGTTTACATTAAATGTTGTAGATTTATATAATTTAAATTCATCTGAGGATCCAAGCGGGGACTTCCAACAATATATTACTAATGGTACACAATGGAATTTAGTAGAACTAATAGGTAGAGGTCCTGCACCAATTATTGATATTACTAACGAAAGCTCAACCCCAATAACAATATCAACCCTTACAAATGGAATAACTCCATTAGCTGTTGAAGATTCCATAAGTGTAGCTGATATCACATATCCTACTGCCGATACTAGAACACCTATTTTATCAACTGAGTCACCTAGCTTTATTCAATCACATTTTATAGCTACTACAACTAATCCAATTCAAGGTTTTGCAATTGGAATATCAACCCCAAATCCTAATGCAATCTGTCGTTCAAGAGGTGTAAATTTATTTAGATAAAATAGAAGTTTCCCCAAAAGTATGTTGGGGAAACTTCTTTTATATTATATATTTTAATTACTATTCTTAATATAATAGTTAAATATTTGTTCTGCCCTATTTCTATCATAATAATTATCTTTCATAGATTTCTCATCATGAATTGATGCACAATATGGAGTTCTCTTACCTTCCTCTATTTCTTGATAGTATTTTATAACTAATTCCTTTGATTTTTTTTCAAATATTTCATTTTGATATTTATTATCTCTAATTTTAAAACAAGTTATATTATTATTTTTCACTTTACACATATTACTCATAATACATTCACTACACTCTATTTTTTGCTTTTGATCTATTACTATGCTTTTTACAAGTGCCATTTTGTAATTTGTAAATTTATTTATTCTAATAGAATAATCTGAATCACATCTCCCAGTTTCCTCATTAAAATATCCCAATATATCTATTACTTCTGGTCTAATACATAAGCAATTTCCTATTAAGGCATCAATCACTCCTACTTCTACCCCATGTTTATTTAACTTCTTAGAATATATAGAATAATATCTAAGTATACTTGGTTTAACAGTAGATGCAGCCCCAATCTCTGGATATTCATTCATAACCTCCATAAACTTTGTTATCCAATCCGATGTCATCATACAAGTATCACTATCTAAATGAAAAAAGAATTGTTCTTTTTTCCTCTTTGACATAACATAATTTATTGCATATGCACACCCCCTATTTAAATTTAATTTCTTCTTTTCTTTAATTCTTTCATCCTTTAATGTTTTTATAAACTCCCATGTGTCATCAGCTGAGTTACTATCTACAATATATAACTCAAAGTCATCTGTTGTTTTTAATAACGCCGTTAAATTTCTAGCCGTTAGACCTGCTCTGTTCCAACAAATAAAACTTACAATAGGTTTATTCACAGAAAAATCCTCCTATAAAACTCATAAAGTATATTTATCTATAATTAATTTATTTTGTAAATATACATTTTATAATATAAAGCAAAAACAGCTAAATCTTAATTTCAGCTGTTTTTTTAAATTTATACTTCTCCTTTATTTTCATTATAAAGTTCCATTAAAACAATTTCTCTATTATTTAGATTCTTTTCCTTTATTATCTTAAATCCTATCTTTTTATATAAATTCATTGCTTTTATATTATCCTTATAAACTTCAAGTATAATCTTATTTAACCCTAATTTATTAAATCCATATTCACATAAAAGTTTAGTTGCTATAAAAGCAATCCCCTTACATCTACTATTTAAATCGCCTATTAAAAGTCTACCAAATTCCGCAGTACTGTTACTATAATCGATATTGTATAATGCTACAGTTCCTACTGGATTATTCTTATAATTTATTATAAACATTTTATCATTTATATTGCTTTTATATTTATCATACCATCTTATCTGATCTTCCCTTGTGATAATTCTATTATCAATAAAAACTCCCAGGGTACTTGCTGAATTTCTCCATAATCGAATTCTTTCAATATCAGTTTTCTTTATAGGATTTAAATTTACATCATTTTTAATTATATAATCATCATGTATATCTTGTGGATTTAGATCTTCTATATCCTTACTCATAATCACCTCTAACACTATCTTTTATAATTATCTAAATATATAAATATTAATTTTCACATTCTATATATATAAATAAAATTAATTAGAATTCTCCTCAAAAAATTTAAAATTCTCCTCTGCTGCTTTCATATCATAATAATTATTTTTTAATGACTCCTTATCATGGATTGAAGCACAATAAATTCCCCTTTTTCCAGATTGTATCTCATGTAAATATTTAGTATGCTTATTCATATAACCTTTAGCAAATTCTCTGTGAGCATATCTTTTTTTATATACACCATAACAGGTGCCATCAGTAATTGTACATTTATCCTTTATTAGGCATTCATCACATGTAATCCTTTGTTGCTGATTTATAGCTATTTCTGGTATAATTGCAATTTTAAAAGGTGTATATGTTACTGTTCTAGCACATATATCTAAATCCGCTCCGTATGTTTCTTCATTAAAATATCCTAACAAATCTAAAAGCTTAGGACTAATACACATACAGCACCCTATTGCAAAATTTGTTTTTACAACTTCAAATCCCTCTCTAACTTCTGGTTTGTATGCTACTTTTTTTTCTTGAAAGTAAGTTTTCCTTTCTGCTGCAGCTATTCCTAATTCATCAAATAATTGAAAGCTTCTCATAAACTTTGATATCCAATCTTTACTTTCAATATATACATCACTGTCCATAGTTATAAAATATTGGTCTTTTTTTCTGTTACTAAGAACATAATTTAATGCATATACAAGTCCTCTATTAACATTAAATCTTTTTTTACATACTATTCTTTCATCATTAAGATCTTGTATAAATTTCCACGTATCATCTACAGAGTTGTTATCAATTATATATAACTCAAAATCATCATTAGTGTTTAGTAAAGCAGTCAAATTTCTAGCATTTAATCCCGCATGATTAAATGTAACAAAACTAACTATTGGAACCATATAAACACTTCCCTTAAACTTATATAATATATTCATATTCATATATACCTTTTATGTTCCAATCCTAAACAATATATATAAACATGTTAATACTTGTAGAATATTCATTATTTTAAGTATAATTTCATAATCTATTATGGTAGTTATTATTTTTCACAAATAGGATGGTGAATTTTTATGAAAATCGGGTTTTCTCAAAATTATGATGGCCCTGGTGGTGCCCGTAGTTGGATTAAGTCTTTTAGTAAATATTGCATTAATAATGGGCATACTGTAAGTTATGGATTTGATGATACAGTAGATGTATTTTGCTCTGTAGCTAATCTTTCTACAATTAAACAGCTTAAGTTATTAAAAGAAAAAAATATAAAAATACTTCAAAGATTGGGTGCTATATATCTTCCTTATAATCATCCAAATCCCATACTAATAAAAAATAAAAATACAGAACTTAAAAACATTACTTCTTTTTCTAATACAATAGTGTATCAAAGTCATTTTTCGAAAGAAACTTTATTTAGAAGTATTTACGATGGAGTTGAGCCAGATGGTGACATTATTTATAACTCTGCTGATTCTAATCTATTTAATCCTATAGGACCTAAACTTCCCCGTTCAAAAGACAAAAAAATAATTCTAGCAGCTGCATATTGGGGAACCCCTCATACTGCAACTCAATCATTAAAGCTCCTATGTGATGTAATTAATCATTATGTGTCTAGAGATGATATTGAATTTTGGGTTCTAGGTAGAGCCTTTGAGAACAATCAAAGAACATTATCTAATTTTAACTTTAGAAATGTTTCCAAACTCGATTTATTAAATCCAATATCTCATAGTGAAATGCCTAACTTATTACGTACTGTAGATATGGTACTACATCTTAAGGCTCATGAAGGGTGTTCTAATATGGTAATAGAAACAATGTTGTCTGGTACTCCTCTTGTTGGCATTAATTCAGGAAGTATACCAGAACTTGTTAAAGATAGTGCTCTATTAGCCAAATGTGATAGCACACTTGAACATTTTCCTAAAGTAGATTTGAATGATTTAATATGTAAAATAGATAAAACCCTTGATAATTTAGACTATTATTCAAATAAAGTTTTAAATGAATCTAAAAGTTTTTCTTATGACTTAACTTATAAATTATATTTAGAAAAACTTATAAACTTGAGTATTCAAAGTTAAAAGGAGGTTTAACTTATGAAAGGTTATTTTTTTTTACTTGATAAAAAAAATTCTACAACTACCTTTTCAGATTTGCTCTTTGCTAAATCGCTTATTAAATTAGGATATAATATTGATATAGTTTATAATTTAGATGAGAAGTTATCTATTTTGAATAACTGCGATGCAGATATAATATTTTTTCAAAAAACTATTCAATGTCCTGCTCATACATCAAAATATATTTCTAAATTAAAAAACAAAGTATTTCTATGTCATATAGATGATGATTTTCAAGATATGAAAAGCATTGAACACATTAATACCTTAAAAATTTCAGACTTAATCTTAGTTGGAACAGAATTGCACAAAAAATCACTTCAAAGCTATGTTTCTACTCCTATTGAAACTATTTCTTGTTTATTAGATGATAAAAATTATCCTTATACTTCACCAAGAGAAAACTTAACTCCCGTGCCAATAATAAGTTGGCAACAAAGTTGTGCTGATGCTTACGTAAATGATTTATTATCAATTTCCTCTTCTCTAATTAAATTACATGAAAAATATAATTATACTTTAAATTTATACGGTTGGCATATGGGAATTGATTATCCTGATTTAAGCAAACCAGTAAGAGAAACCTTTCCATGGGCAAATTTAATTCCATATGAACCAATGGAGAAATATTTGATAAATATTGTGCCTAAAATCAGTAAGTCTGATATTTTTATATTACCTTATATCAATATTCCTGACCGTATTGGTAAAAGTGGTTTTTCACTTAAAAGAATTATGCTTTTAGGAATTCCTGTAGTTGCTTCATGCACTGATCATAATAAAAGCATTATTAATGATGGAATAGATGGCTTTTTAGCTTCATCTGAAACTGAATGGTATAATAAAATAGAAGCCCTTATTTTAGATAAAAATTTAAGATTTAACTTTTCTAAATTAGCAAACTTAAAAATGAACACTGACTATAATGAAGATATTATAATAGATAAATTTATTAATAACGTAAAAAAATATTTTAATAAATTTAATAATAAATAGTAAGAATTTTAAATAACTTAACTCTAAAATATTAATCAAAAAATATAACTAGAAAATATATTTCTAGTTATATTTTTTTATGCAATTTTTTCGATAAATTTACAATTTATATAACAAAGATAAATTATTATGAATATTATAATAATGAATATAAGGAGGACCTTTTTATGGATTTATATGAATTATTAAAATTGAAAAAAGAAAAGTTATCAGTCATAGGACTTGGATACGTTGGAATAGGTCTTGCTATTGCCTTTTCTAAAAAATTAGATACTATTGGCTTTGATATAAATAAAAATAAAATAGATAAATATTTAAATGGAATTGACCCTACAAATGAAGTTGGAAGTGATGAGTTAAAAAAAACAACTCTCAAATTTTCTAGTGATCCATCTTCACTTAAAGATGCAAAATTCCATATAATAGCTGTTCCAACGCCTATAAATAAGGATTGTACCCCTGATATTACACCTATTATAAAAGCTTCTGAAACAGTAGGTAGATTTTTAACACCTAATTCAATAGTAGTGTATGAATCTACTGTATATCCAGGATTAACTGAGGAAATATGTATTCCAATTTTAGAAAAAATGTCCGGATTAACTTGTGGAAAAGATTTTAAGGTAGGATATTCTCCTGAACGTATTAATCCTGGCGATAAAGTTCATACCTTACAAAAAACAGTAAAAATAGTTTCTGGAATTGATTCTCAAACCTTAGATATAATAGCTAAAGTATATGAATTAATAATAGAGGCTGGTGTCTATAAAGCTGAAAGTATTAAAATTGCTGAAGCAGCAAAAGTTATTGAAAATTCACAGAGAGATATTAACATTGCTTTTATAAATGAATTATCTTTAATTTTTGATAAAATGAATTTAGATACCTTAGATGTATTAAAAGCCGCATCAACTAAGTGGAATTTTTTAAATTTTTCTCCCGGTCTTGTTGGTGGTCATTGCATTGGTGTTGACCCTTATTATCTAACTTATAAAGCAAAACTGCTTGAATATAATTCACAAGTAATTTTAGCTGGAAGAACTATAAATGACAGTATGGGAAAATATATTGCCGAAAAAACAATAAAATATTTAATAGAAGCTGGTGCCTCAATCAAAAATAGTAATGTAGCTATATTTGGGATTACCTTTAAAGAAAATTGTCCCGATATCCGTAATTCAAAAGTTTTTGATATTATTAAAGAACTTAAAGAATATGGTATTAATATATTAATTACAGATCCAATAGCTTCTAAAGATGATGTACTAAAAGAATACAACTTAAATCTTATTGATATAAAAAATATTAAAAACGTAGATGCTGTAATAATTGCAGTTTCTCACGATTTTTACAAAACCCTATCGTTTGATTTTTTTAATAATATTTTTAATCCTAACACAACTCACGTACTAATTGACGTAAAAGGTATTTTAAATAAAAATAAAGCTAAAGATTTAGGTTATTTATATTGGAGGTTATAAAATGGGATATGAAAATATAAAGTTCCCACCTAACACAAGATTTTTAGTCACAGGCGGAGCAGGTTTCATAGGCTCTAATTTAGTAGAAGCACTTCTAAATAAAAATTGTTTTGTACGAGTCTTAGACAACTTTTCAACTGGTAAGCAAAAAAATATAGAACCATTTTTAAAAAACAAAAACTTTCAATTTATTAAAGGTGATATAAGAGATTTTAATGTATGCAATACTGCTTGTTACAATATAGATTATATTCTTCATGAAGCAGCCCTTGGCTCTGTTCCAAAGTCTATTAAATTTCCACAACTTTACGAAGATGTTAATATAAATGGAACTCTTAATATCTTTGTAGCAGCTCGTGATAATAATGTAAAAAAAGTAGTATATGCTTCATCATCTTCAGTTTATGGTGATAACTACTCACTACCTAAAAAAGAAGATTTTATAGGTATGCCTCTTTCACCATATGCTCTAACTAAAAGAGTTAATGAATTATATTCTTCTCTCTTTAGCTCAATTTATAATTTACAAACTATCGGACTAAGATATTTTAATGTATTTGGTAAAAATCAAGATCCAGATTCCCAATATTCTGCTGTAATCCCTAAATTCATTAAATCATTTCTTAATGGGGTTACACCAACAATAAATGGAGATGGACATTATTCACGGGATTTTACCTATGTTGAAAATATAATAGAAGCTAATCTTAAAGCTTGTATTTCAGATGAAAGCTTATCTGGAGAAGTTTTTAATATAGGTTGTGGTGATACTATAACTTTAAATAAACTTTATTCTATATTAGCTTCTTCATTAAACTTTAATTTACCACCTATATATGGACCTACTAGGCCTGGAGATATTCCTCATAGTAATGCTGATATTAGTAAGGCAAAAAAACTTTTAGGTTATTCCCCTAGTTACTCCTTTGAAGATGGTATTAAATTAACTTTAAATTGGTATAAAAAAAATCTCTATATTTAGAGATTTTTTTTAGTTTTATTTACTATATAATATTACTTTTTCACAAATATATTTAACATCATCTTTAGTTAGTCTTAAATGAAGTGGCAATGAAATTATTCTTTCACTCATATATTTTGAATATGGGCAACATCCATTTTCACAAGGATATATATTATACTCTGTATTATCCCTATAATGAACCCCTGGAAAAATTTCATTTTCATTTAATTTAGTAATTAATTCATCTCTATTATTAACTGCTATAATATAAAGATGTCTACTACTTTCACATCCCTTTGTAATAGGTACTCTTTCTATTTTCTTTTCACTTTTATCAAAGTATTCATCATACCACATTGCTACTTGTCTACGATATCTATTATCTTCATCTAAATACTTCAATTGAACAAGAGCAATCGCTGCCATAATAGAATTACCATTATATTTATATCCTAAATAATTCACTTCATATTTCCACTTATAATTTCCCTTATCCCTTGTATAAGTATCTTTATCAATACCTAACCAACTAAGCTTCCTTACTAGTTCATCATCTTCCTTTTTCTTAAAACAAATTATTCCTGAATCTGCAGTAGGTAAATTTTTTACTGCTTGAAAAGAATAACATACTGCATCAGCTTCTTTTCCTACTATTTCTCCATCTAATCTTGTACCAGCCATATGTGCTGCATCTAATATAAGCTTTAAATTGTACTTTTCACAAAGTTTTACTATTTCTTTATATCTTCCTACATTTCCGCCTAATCCTACAAACATAATAGCTCTTGTTTTCTCGGTAATTTTTTTCTCAACATCCCTTGGATCTAAACATAGATATTCGTCTACATCAGCAAATACTACCTTCAAGTTTTCATACATAATAGCATGATTAGTTGATACAAATGTTAATGGTGTAGAAATAATTTCATCTCCATCATTCCATTTATTTTGTATTTTAAAAACCTTAACTGCCAAATGAAGAGCTGCTGTATCAGAATTTAGAAAATGAGCATTGTTTAGCCCTGTATATGCCTTCCACTTCTCTTCAAATTCAACTGTTTTATATCCTATTCCTGTCCATCCCTTTTCAAGACATTCTTTAATTTCATCTAAACATTCATCTATTCTAAAGGTAGGAACAAATAATTGTATTGCCATATCTACTCCTTATTTTTACTCATTAGAAATATTACATTTAATATCATTTTATGCTAATATTTTTGTATAGTTCCCAATAATCAAAAAACTTCGTCCTAAAATATAGGACGAAGTATATCTATAAATAGTTATATATCTTTATTATAAATTTATTTATCTAAAACATATCCATAAGCTCTTACTTTACCATCTTCCTTTTCAAGATAAACACCTTGAATTTCTGGAGCAAACCCTGGGAATTTATTAATTCCCTCTTCTAAAATAGAGAAATACTTTTGAGCTACAGTATTCCATCTCTCACCCGGTACTACACAAAATACTCCTGGTGGATAAGGAAGCGCTCCTTCTAATGCAATTTCTCCAACTATATCACTTAGTGGAACTAACTTAGCATTATTTCTCTTAAGCTCAACATTAGCTTCATTAGGATTCATAACATACTCTGGAAGAGAATCTCTTCTAAATAGTAGCTTTTGATAAGTCTTTGCATCATTTTTCTTATAAAAATCATGCATTTCTTGGCATAATCTTCTTATTGTATATCCCTTATAACGTTCTTCATATTTAGCATATAACTTAGGTAGAACTTCACTTAATGGTGCATCTTCCTTTATAAGATTTTCAAATCTTACTAAATGGTCTACAAGACCTTTCATTTTTGAAGTACTTTCTGCTGGTGTTAATAAAAATAATATTGAATTTAAATCATTCTTCTCTGGTACAACTCTATGATCTCTTAAATAGTTTGCTAAAATAGTGGCTGGTATACCAAAATCCTCATACTTACCAGTTTCTATATCTATACCTGGAGTTGTTAACATAAATTTATTAGGATCTACAAAGTATTGATTTTCTCCGTAGCCTTCAAATGAATGCCACTTTTCTCCTGGATAGAATTTAAAGAATTCAATATTATTTGCTATTTCTTCTGTAGGATAATCTTGCCATAGTTTTCCATTAACTACAGGAGGAATAAACGGTTTTAATAATTCACATCTTTCTAAAACGTCTTTTCTAGCTTCAACTCCAACTTTTATACAATCTGCCCAAAGCTTTCTTCCTGCTTCCCCATCTTGCATTCTTGCATTAACATCTAAAGCTGCAAATAAAGGATAAAATGGACTTGTTGATGCATATAACATATAAGCATTATTAAATCTCTTATGATCTACATAACGCTTTTGCCCTTTAAGGTGACTATCCTTCTTGTGAATTTGAGATGTTTGTGAAAATCCTGCCTGTTGCTTATGTATAGATTGCGTAACTAATATTCCAGGATCATCTGGTTTTAAATCTAATAATAATGGAGAACAATCTCTCATCATAGGTATAAATTGCTCATATCCAACCCATGCTGAATCAAATAAAATATAATCGCAAAGATGTCCTATTTTATCAACTACCTGTCTTGCATTATATATAGTTCCATCATAAGTTCCAAGTTGAATAACAGCTAATCTAAATGGTCTCTTCTCTTTTGCCTTTTCACTATCAACTTTAGCTGCTTCACTTCTTAAATACTCTTCGTTAAAACAATGAGCATCTATTCCACCGATAAATCCAAATGGATTACGTGAAGTCTCTAAATATACAGGTTTTCCTGCTGATGAAACTAAAGCTGAATTATATATTGATTTATGATTATTTCTATCAAATAAAACTAAATCTCCAGGAGAAACTATAGCATTTATAACTACAGAATTAGATGTACTTGTTCCATTCATTACAAAATATGTTTTATCAGCATTATATACCTTCGCTGCATAAGTTTGTGCTGACATTGCTGGACCTTCATGTATTAATAAATCCCCTAAATCAACATCTGCATTACATATATCTGACTTAAATATATTTTCTCCAAAGAATTCATACATAGCCCTTCCAGCTGGATGCTTAACAAAATATTGCCCACCTTGATGCCCTGGACATGCGAATTGCAAATTACCTCTTCTTGAATATTCACTTAAAACATCAAAGAATGGTGGTAACATTTCTTCTTCATATTTATCAGCAGCCTTATTTAACTCTTTACTAAATTCCTCTTCATTTAATTCATTAATATGTATTATCTTATGTACCTTATTTTTTATTTCATCATTAATTTCATCAGTTTCTGCTAAAACAAATATTTCTATCCCAAACCTTGTATCATATATGTCATTTATACTTTCTATATCACATTCATTAACTACAGCAGCTGCTACATCAGTATAATCTGTTGTACCAACTTCTATAGTTTCCCTATCTGTGAAAAAGTAATTTCTAGTTCTTTCAGTACAAGCAATCTTTAATGATTTCATGCCTTTTCCCCCTATCTTTTTAGTCTATATTTTTATAATTTACATAATTAATAAAATATATTTATAATATATTTTATTAATTAATATCCTAATTATATAGTCACCTTATTTCAATGTAAATGATATAAATATAATATATTAAAATATTAATCAAATTGTATTTAAAATAAAGATAGCTAGGTGATTATTTACCTAGCTATCTTTATTTTATAATTTATTTATTAACATATTCTCTTTTTATCTTTTTTGATGTTGTCTTATCAAATTCTGTTTCTCTTATGATTACCTTATTAACTCTTTTATAAGTAGGAAGTTTTAAATTATATTCATCAACAACCTTTTTTATTTCATATTCAATATTTCTAATTCTGTTTTTAGATAAGTAATCATAATCTGGATATATTTCAGCCTTAATTACATCCTTCTCTTCACTAACTACTATTTCTTTAATTATTCTATTAACTAATAGATCATTTTCTAATTCCTCTGGCGATACATTCTCTCCATTAGCTAAAATTATAAGGTTTTTTCTTCTTCCAGTTATATAAATATAATTATCTTCATCTATATATCCTAAATCCCCGGTTTTAAGATATCCATCAACTAAGGTTTCTTCTGTTTCCTTAGACATTTTATAATATCCCATCATAACACTAGAACCTCTAACATATATTTCTTCATCTATAATCTTAGCTTCACAATTAGGAAGTAACTTTCCTACTGATTCCTTTTTTACCTTTCCAGGTAGATTGGTACTTATTGCAGGAGAACATTCTGTCATACCATATCCTTGTATTATCTCAATTCCAAATTCCTTAAATCCATCAATATACTTTGGATTTAAATATGCTCCTCCACTATAAATAGTTCTTAAATTTCCTCCTAAGACCTCTTTTGCAACAAGCTTTTTAGGTAATATTGCACTTCCATCTATTAGTTTATTGTATAATCCCTCTATTACCATAGGTACAAGACACATAACTTCAGGTTTAAATAATTTTAAATTTTTTGAAAATCTTATTATTGAATCATTTATACAAATACAAAGTCCAGAATATATTCCTTTTAATATATCCATAGTAAAACAAAAAACATGATTTATAGGTAGTACAGTCATAGAAACTGTACCCACTTTAAGCTCCATATCGCATGCAGTAGCATTATCAGCAAGATTCCTATGGTTAAGCATTACCCCCTTACTTTTTCCTGTAGTTCCTGATGTAAATAATATAGCACATAATTTTTCATTATTAAGCTCTGTAAAAAAATTCCCCTTATTCTTTTCCATTAATTCATTTAAAGATAAAGAAAAATCATTATCATTTTTTTCTGTCATTGAAATTATATACTTTACCTTAGGACACATGTCCTTAACTGCTTTAGCTACATCAATTCTATCATTATCATATATTAATACTTCTATATCTGCTCTCTCTACCAATTCACATACATCATTTACAGAAAGCTTATCATCTATTGGAACAATTACTCCTCCTGAATTTACTACACCAAAATAACTTATAATCCATGGATAAGATGTTGAACCTATTATTGCTACATGCTTTCCTAAAACTCCTAATTTCATTAACACATTACTTACTGTTTCACTATCATATTTTATATCATTATAAGTTTTACTATTTATTTCATTTTTACTAATCTTATATTTAAAAGCAATGTTATCACCATACTCATTAGCAGCATAATTTATTATATCTCTCATATTTTTAATACTACTCATTACATGCCCCCCAAGCTATTGATATTATATACTCCTTATCCTTTATAACTACCTTTTCCTGCTTAAAATTAAATCCATTTATATTACATAAAATATTAGTATCATTATCACTTATTTTAAACTCAACATTCCTCATTCCATAAGATAAGCCTTGTCCAATACATTTTATAAACGCTTCCTTCAAAGTCCAAAGTCTAAAGAAATACTCATCTCTTCTATTACTAAATTCCATATTTTTTCTCTCTACTTCTGTTAATGTCTTACTAATAACATATTTATTAATATTTTTTATATCCTCTATATCAATTCCTATTTTCATTTTATTTACTGAACATACAACAACCTCATTACAATGACTTATGCTAAAATTAAGAGGACTTTTTTCTAAATATGGCTTACCTTTTCTACCGTACTTATACTTTAAGTCCTCTTTCTTAAAATGAAACTTTTCTATTAAATTTTTTTCTAATAAACTAAATGCTTCCTTGTGAAGCTTATTATTTCTCTCTACCCTTGAAAGATTTATATCTATATTAATGTATTTATACCAATACATTTTCTGTTGTAAAATTACTTATATAATCTAATAAATCTTCAATTGTAATTATATTAAGTACAGCCTTTTCATCTACTTCAAAATCAAATGCATCCTCAATCTCACCTATTATTCCCATAAACTCATAAGAATTAATTCCTAAATCTTCTATTAACCTTGTTTGTAAAGTTATATCATCTATATTTAAATCTATATATTCATTTAAAATTTCCTTTACCTTCTCAAATACCACTATTAACCTCTCCCTTAAACACTTTCTATTATTTCTTCTATTGTTTTATATGGATTATTAATACCTTCAAATAAAATTCTACAAATATAATAATACATATATTGTAGTTTTTCAGGTGTAACTCGTCCTGTTTGATATTCAAAATTAAAATCTAATCCATTATCATTTGATCTATGCATTACTGTTAAATATAATGCATGTGCACAAACACCATTAGAATACCAATTCGTTTTATAGTCTATATTATCAAAACTTACAGCATGTCTATTTTTTTTATTAGTTTCTTTCATAGTTAACGGCTGATATGTTAAACTAAGTGGCTCATAAGTCTGCCCTGGTTCATTATTATAAAAATTAGTTCTATAATTTAGATACTCAACAGGATTAAAATTAGCATGACGAAATAATGAATTTTGAGCATACCTTATTTTCTTTATTCCATCCATAAATGTTTCTCTTTTACTAACTATAGTTCTACAAGGAAAACAATGTATTCTTGTACCTCCACTTTTCTTTTCTGATAACGTTGCTCTTCTTGCAACTGTACTCATTATAGAAACATCATCTTGATTATTAAACTTTTGCAAATATGTTCTAAGTGCCATCATTAATAAACATACCATTGGAATCTTATTTTCTTCACAAAACTTTAATAATAAATGTGAAGGGTACTCCTCTAAACTAAATACTGTAATGTTAGCATCAACATTATTGCTAACATTAGTTACATTTCTTATGTTATCATTACCTCTTCTATGTCTTTCTTCTAATAATCTCTCTATTCCATCTATATCATTATATATAGGTTCTGATTCTTCAATTAACTTTTTAAAATATTCCCTATCCTTATATTGAGCCTTTGATCCTGATTCATACTCTAAATCTTTTTCTATTTGTTTTATATAAGAATACATTTCCTTAGGATATTCTATTCCTTCATATCTTTTATAACAATATATTTCAATTATATCTCTTAAAAATACTATTAAGCTTTGTGCATCCATAGTCATATGATCAACTAGTAAATATATTCCCTTATAATTATCTGGAGTTATTATCATTACTACTTTATTTAAAGGAGAATTTTCTCTTTCAAATGGGGTCTCTGTCCATTCCCTCATTTTTAATTCAGCCTCTTTCATTGTATATCCTGAAAAATCATATAGTTCTATATCACGCTCTTCTTTATCTGCAACATATTGCATTACATTTCCATCTAAGTCAGTAACAAATCTAAGTCTCATTGCTTCGCATCTAGAATACGCTTCGTATATTGACTCTTTTAATATGTCAAAACTAATATCTTCCTTTATAGTTAAACTAGTTCCTATATTTAATACTTGCTTTTTAGGACAATATTTTAAAGTATAAAAATGAAGTTTTTGAGCTGCCGTTAATGGATATAAGCTCTTATAATCAATTTCATTAAGCATTAATTTTCACTTCCCTATCTGATAAATATCTTTTTATAAAATCGTCTACTTTCCTTTCATATTCTTCTGTTTCTTTATAATATGACTCTGCATGTCCTGCTCCTTTTACTATAAAAAGAGCTTTTGGAGAAGAACAATTTTTATATATCTCCTCAGTCATACTACAAGGAACAAATGAGTCACTATCTCCATGTATTAATAACATTGGAACCGTTGCCTTTTTTACTTCTTCTGCTGCATTACACTGATCTAATCTATATCCAGCTAACTTTTTACTCATTATACTTGCTATTTTTATAATAGGATATGGTGGTATATGATACATATTTTTTAATACTTCACTAAATACCTCTGCTGGTGAAGTAAATGCAGAATCTGAAATTATTCCTTTTACATTATTAGGAAGTTCTAATCCTGATGCCATTAATGCTGTAGCACCTCCCATAGATGTTCCATGTAGTAATATTTCACAATCTTCACCTAATAAAGAAATTACATATTCAATCCACCTAACTAGATCATTTCTATCTAAGCATCCAAATCCAATATATTTTCCTTCGCTTGCTCCATGGGCCCTAGCATCTATCATGAGAATATTAAAATTTCTCTCTAAATAAAATCTAGATATTGCAGTATAATCACTTATCCCAGCTGTACTTGAATATCCATGTAAACAAATAACTATCTTTTTAGAATTTTTCTTAGGAAATAATATACCATGTAGTTTTAAATTATCATCAGATTTTATATAAACATCCTCATGTTCTTGCTTTATAAGCCAATCCTTCTTCTTCTTAATTTCAGGAATATATTTAACCCACTCTGTGCCAGACATCCTTTTAGTTCTTTCTACATCAGCTTTATTCCTTACTAAAGTTCTTTTTAACAAATATGATGCTATTGTCACTTCTGTTGCTGCAAAACATAATATTCCACTAATTATTAATTTTTTACTCAATTTACACCTCTCAACTAGTGAAATTTTGGCCAAAATTTACTTATATTTTTTATTAATTTGAAACATATTTTCATCATCTAATATATCTGATACTGCATAGTCATATTGCCTTAATTTTTCTGTTGCCATTTCTAAATTACTTATTGTATCCTTAATCTTCTTTTTGATATACTCTCTATATTTGCACATTAACTCTCTTCTTTCCTCAATAGTCTCATCACCTTTTAAATATAAAGTAATATATTCTTTTATATTGGAAATAGGCATATCAATATCTCTAAGATTTATAAGCATTTTTATCCATTCTAAATCTTCTTCTGTATATCTTCTTACACCATTTTCATCCTTTTTAACAAATGGAGTTAACCCTTCCTTATCATAATATCTAAGAGTATATACTGAAATATTAAGTTTTTTAGATGCATCCTTTATTAAACATTCCATTTTATCCCTCCTGTAACTTCATTATAAATGCTAGAGTGCACTCTATGTCAAACATGATATTGTTACATAATTTGATAATAAGCTTCCTGATTATATATATTTCCTCGGAAATATATATTTTTTTATGTTATATTATGTAAGTTAAACCTTTACTCTTATTTTCAAATATTTTTATAAATAATATATAAGAGTTAACTACATAAATTTATTTTAAAATCTATTATATAAATAGCTCTTTATTTTTATAAATTACATATTTACAAAGTAACCTACATTATCATTGTTTACTTGTAGCAATTTACTCACTTAAAGCTTAATATATTATATAAAAATAATTTTATTACTGGAGTTATATGTGGGTATTTATATATGTATATTATTGTCACTTATTTGCTTAAGTATATTAATTTACTCAACTTTTAAATCTGATTATAAATTTAGGCTAATTGCTAAGATATTTACCAGCTTATGCTTTTTACTAGTATCTTTATTTTCCTATCTAAGTAATCCTATTAATCCAAAATACTTCTTTCTAATTTTTATTGGATTAATTTTTTCATTTATAGGAGATGTATTACTTGGAATTAATACTAAAAATCATAATATAAAAACTAATTTATTTTTAAGCGGCGGCTTTGCATTCTCCATTACTCATATCTTTTACTCAATATGTTTTATAACCTTAGTCGGAATTCATATTAGAGATTTTATTTATGCAATATTTATATCATTTATTTTATTATCAACTTTAATATGCAATAAAAAACTAACTATTAATAAATATCATTTACCTGGTATTATATATTGTTTAATTATAAGCTTCATGCTTTGTAAAGCTATTTCTTTAATAACTGTAAATTCATTAAATTTAATTGCAAAATCTTTAGTTATTATTGGTGCAACACTATTTGTAATTTCTGATTATCTTTTATCATTATTTCTTCTTAATAAAAACTGTCCAAAATTTATTAGTAGACTAAATTTAATTACTTATTACCTTGGACAAATACTCATAGCCTTAAGTATATTATATATTGCATAGTCAAAAAGCTAGATAATCGTTTTGATTATCTAGCTTAAATTATTTATATACTTAATTTATTTTCTCTATTCATTGGATTTTAATGCATCAATCATATTAACTTTCTTTAATTTAATATGCATCAAAATCATAACAATAACTGAAAATAATATAGTTAATAGTGCAGAGATTATATAACTACTAACTGAAATATTAGGATACATCATCATAGTATCTGTTTCTGCTGTATTAATTATAAATATATGCAGTATCTTACCCAATACTGATCCTGTAATAACTCCAATTAATGTTAAAATTATATTTTCTCGTGATATATACATAGTTACTTCATTATTAAAGAATCCAAGTACCTTAATAGTAGAAAGTTCTCTTATACGTTCTGATACATTTATATTGTTTAAATTATATAAAACAACAAATGCAAGAGATCCAGCTGCTACTATTATTACTATCATAACTAAGTTCATGCTATCATTTGAATCTTCAGTAGTTTTTTGAATTTGCGACTTTAAAGTAACATTAGTTACTTTATTACATTCTAAAAGCTTTGAAGAAATTTCATTATCATCTTCTTTATCAGTATTGAAGTTTATAAGTTGAGTATTATATATAGGCTCTTTTCCAAATATCTCTTTATAGTATGCTGGTGACATATATACATAATGACTAACATAATTTTCAGTTATATTATATACTTTAACCTGGTGACTATTATTATCTTCATCCTTCAATATTATTGTATCATTAACTGATACCCCTAAAAGTTTTGCTAATTTTTCACTAATAATAACTCCACTATCATTAATTGTATACTTTTCCCCTGAAGGTCTATCATCTAATAATATAAAATCATCAAATTTATCAACATTTTCCGGTACATATAAAGATGCAGTTTGTTTATTCATTCCCTCTCTGCTAAATGTTATTGATTCTTGATGAAGATTTATACTATTCTCATATCCATTTATCTGTTCTAGAGTATCCTTATATTTTTTATCATCTTCATCACTTGAGTTTTCATTAAGTATTACCATAGCTTCATATTTCCATACTTTATTAAACTCTTTATCTACCATTCCTGCATTAGAATCCTTTAATCCAAACCCAGTTACAAGCAATGCCATACAACCAGCTATTCCTAATACAGTCATTATCATACGTTGTTTATATCTAAAAATATTTCTTAAAGTTACCTTATGATTAAAACTTAATCTTCTCCATAATGGTGTAATTCTCTCTAATAATATTTTCTTTCCTATCTTTGGTGCTTTAGGTCTCATTAAATTGGCCGGCTTATCTTTTAATTCAACCTTAATAACAAATAATGCAGCTCCAACAGTACATAAAATTGATATAACTACTGATTGAATAATATATGATGGATAATAGTATAATATTATTTTAGGTACATTATATATACTTCCATAAGCATTACTAATTACGCTTGGCAATGCTGTGCTTCCAATTAATATTCCTAGAATACAGCCTGAAATACTTGCTATTGAAGCATATATTATATACTTCCAAGATATTTCTAAGTCCTTATATCCTAAAGCCAGATATTATTTTGTAAACAAAAAGATAATAGAATCTTAGAAAGAATCCTATCTGTTGCTAGTAAAGCTGACTTTGAAAAACTATGTAGTAATTCAAGTGAATTCATTAAATCTAATATAGACTACTTTATAAGATATTCGGTAGGTGGATGTATTTCTATTATTCAAGCTTGGCTGGAAAATGACTTACCTCAATCCCCTTCTGAACTTGTTGAAATAATTAATAACATAAATACTTTTGATAGAAAATTAATTAATTGCCACCTATAAATTAGGTGGTTTTCTTTTTATTCATAATTAGTTTATTTTTAATTTATAAAAGTAGTATAATATAGATAATATTGTCAAAATAAATACAACTATTATTCCAAATC
>NZ_CAKVJA010000024.1 GCF_934754925.1 uncultured Clostridium sp.
AAGAATTGCTGGTTTACTTTAACTATATTCTGTTCAATTTTCAAAGACCATTTACTCTGTCGCACCGAAGCGACTTCTTTATCTTATCATTACTCTTCGCTACTGTCAACAACTTTTTTTAAAAAGTTTTTTGACCTTGTTGCTCAAGCAACGTAATTTATCTTATCACTTAAATTCTAACAAGTCAAACACTTTTTTTGTTTTCTGTTAGTCATCAGCGACGTGTTTTATCTTATCATGAAGATACTATTTATTTCAACTTTATTTTATGTTTATATCAATTTATTATTATTATTCATGCATTTTTCTTATTCTTTCTCCATTTTTCTATTATTGATACACTAGGGTTAGAGTACTATAGTTTTGATACTTTGCTTATATTTTTACTATAACTTTCATATAAAAAGTGGCAAATCTATAAATACTAATTATAGTATTTATGATTTGCCACATAATATCACTACTCTAAATAAAAATACTTATTTTATTCTTCTGTACTTTCTCTTTCAGCTTCCTCAACTAATCTCTCTAAGCTAGTATCTTTATCTTCTGAATCAATTTCATTATCTGCACAAGCTTCTAATGTCAATTGCTCTTCATTTTCATCATCGCTATTACCAGTTATCTTAGCAATAGCTACTACCTTTTCCTCTTCTGAAGTTCTCATTAATCTAACTCCCATTGCAGACCTACTAGTTACTGAAATATCGGAAACATTTATTCTTATAGCTATGCCACTACTATTTATAAGCATTAACTCATTTTCTGGACTACAAACAGTAGCTCCTACAACTTTACCAGTCTTTTCACTTATCTTATAAGTAATAAGACCTACTCCACCTCTATTTTGTCTCTTATATTCAGTCAATGGTGTTCTCTTACCAAATCCATTTTCACTTATAACTAATAAATCCTCATTATCCGTTGCTATATCCATACAAACAGCAACATCTTCATCTCTTAAGTTCATAGACTTAACTCCAGATGCAGTTCTTCCCATAGGTCTTACATCTTGTTCATTAAACTTAATTGCATTACCATCTTGAGAAACTATTATTATATCAGCATCTCCTCTTGTTACCTTAACTTTAATAAGCTCATCACCTTCTCTTAAGTTAATAGCAATAAGTCCACTCTTTCTTAAGTTCTTGAATTCTGATAATGGAGTTTTCTTAACTAAACCTTGTTTAGTTGCCATGAATAAGTATCCATCTACAATATTATCTCTAACAGTTAATACAGTTTCTATTCTTTCATCTTGTTCTATTTGAATAAGATTTATTATATTAGTACCCTTAGCTGTTCTTCCCGCATCAGGTATTTCATATGCTCTCTTCTTATATACTCTACCTCTATTAGTAAAGAATAATACATCAGAATGAGTTGAAGTTACTAATACATGTTCTACAAAATCATCTTCCTTTGTAGACATTGCTTGTATTCCTCTTCCCCCTCTTCTTTGAGCAGAATATGTATCAGCTGATATCCTCTTTATATATCCTGTATGAGTTAAAGTTATAACTGTTTCTTCTTCTTGAATTAAATCTTCAATATCAATATCATTTACAACTTTTTCTATTTGAGTTCTTCTTTCATCGTTATATCTAGATTTTATTTCAAGTAACTCATCTTTAATTACACTTAGTAGCAATTCCTCACTTGCAAGAATTGAATTTAAGTAATCAATAAGTTTCATTAACTCTGCATACTCTTCTTCAATTTTATCTCTCTCTAAGCCAGTTAATCTTCTTAATCTCATTTCTAAAATAGCAACTGCTTGCTTTTCTGATAATCCAAATCTTTCGCTTAAAGTATTTTTAGCTATTTCACTAGTTTTTGATCCTCTAATGATACTAATTACTTCATCGATATTATCTAAGGCTATTCTTAATCCCTCAAGAATATGAGCTCTAGCTTGTGCTTTTTCAAGTTCAAATATTGTTCTTCTAGTAACAACTTCTTTTTGGAAATTAATATAGTTACTTAAAATTTGTTTTAAACTTAAGACTTCAGGCTGATTATCAACTAAAGCTAACATTATAATACCAAAAGTATCTTGCATCTTTGTATGTTTAAATA
The DNA here is from genome assembly GCF_934754925.1 of uncultured Clostridium sp. Classification (GTDB taxonomy): domain Bacteria; phylum Bacillota; class Clostridia; order Clostridiales; family Clostridiaceae; genus Clostridium. Next base: position 2,080 of record NZ_CAKVJA010000024.1, read on the forward strand.
ATAGATTTAATACAACATTAGGATTTGCATCCTTCTTTAATTCTATTACTATTCTCATACCTTCTCTATCTGATTCATCTCTTAAATCTGATATTCCAACAATTTTCTTATCTTTAACTAAGTCTGCAATACTTTCAATAAGCTTAGCTTTATTTACTTGGTATGGAATCTCTGTAACTACTATTTTGTGTCTTCCATTTTCCTCTTCTATTTCAGTTTTAGATCTTACTACAACTTTACCTTTTCCTGTTTCATAAGCAGCTCTTATTCCTGATTTACCCATTATAATTCCACCAGTAGGGAAATCCGGTCCCTTAATACATGTCATAAGCTCTAACCCAGTAGCTTCTGGATTATCTATTAACATTATAGTTCCATCTATAACTTCACCTAAATTATGAGGAGGTATATTCGTAGCCATTCCAACTGCTATACCTGATGATCCATTAACTAAAAGATTCGGATATCTTGAAGGTAATACAACCGGTTCTTGTTCTTCACCATCAAAGTTTGGCATAAAATCTACAGTATTTTTATTTATATCTCTAAGCATTTCTACCGCAATTTTATTCATCTTTGCTTCTGTATATCTCATTGCCGCTGCACTATCACCATCTACAGAACCAAAGTTACCATGCCCATCTACAAGCATATATCTCATAGAAAAATCTTGTGCCATTCTTACTAATGCATCATATACTGATGAATCTCCATGTGGATGATACTTACCTAAAACTTCTCCAACTATTCTTGCACATTTTCTATATCCCTTGTTTGGTTCTAGACCTAATTCTTGCATTGCATAAAGAATTCTTCTATGAACTGGTTTAAGACCATCTCTTACATCAGGAAGAGCACGCCCAACGATTACGCTCATAGCGTAATCGATGTAGCACTTTTTCATTTCTTTATTTATATCTACATGTATAAATTTTCCTTCATTTAAGTTCATGTACTCACCTCAACTAATACTAAATACTTTAGTACTATATATCTAAATTGCTTACTTTTTTAGCATTCTTTTGAATAAATTCTCTTCTTGGTTCAACCTTATCACCCATTAATATAGTGAATATTTCATCTGCTGCAATAGCATCTTCTACTGTTGCCTTTAAAAGAATTCTGTGTTCTGGGTCCATCGTTGTATCCCATAATTGATTTGCATTCATTTCTCCAAGACCCTTATATCTTTGGATATTTATAGAATTATCCTTTCCGCCAAATTCTTCTAAAATTTTATCTAGCTCTTCATCGGAATATGCATACTCTTCCCTTTTTCCCTTACTAACTTTATATAATGGTGGTTGAGCTATATATACGTGTCCTCCATCTATTAATGGTCTCATATATCTATAGAAGAATGTTAATAATAATGTTCTTATATGCGCTCCATCAACATCGGCATCGGTCATAATTATTATTCTATTATATCTTAACTTTTCTTCATCAAAATCTTTTCCAATTCCTGCACCAAATGCAGTAATCATTGCTCTTATTGTATCTGAGTTAAGTATTCTATCTAATCTTTGCTTTTCAACGTTAAGAATCTTACCTCTTAAAGGTAATATAGCTTGGAATTTTCTATTTCTTCCTTGCTTTGCTGATCCTCCTGCTGAATCCCCTTCGACAATATAGATTTCACATTCCATAGGATCTTTAGATGAACAATCTGCAAGCTTTCCTGGAAGTGTAGATCTCTCAAGAACCGATTTTCTTGTAAGCTCTCTTGCTTTTCTAGCTGCATCTCTAGCTCTTGCTGCCATTAAAGCTTTATCTATTATAATTTTACCAACTGCCGGATTCTCTTCTAAGAAAATACTTACACCCTCAGCCACTATTGAATCTACAACACCTCTTACTTCAGAATTTCCAAGCTTAGTTTTTGTTTGTCCTTCAAACTGAGGCTCTGAAATCTTAACTGATACAACAGCTGTAAGACCTTCTCTTGCATCATCACCTGAAAGGTTTTTATCATTATCTTTTATGTGCCCAAATCTCTTAGCGTAATCATTTATTGCTCTAGTTAAGGCACTTTTAAATCCAGCTAAGTGAGTTCCTCCTTCAATAGTATCTATGTTATTTGCAAACGAATATAAGTTCTCGTTATATCCATCGTTATACTGAAGTGCAATTTCTGCAATTATTCCATCTTTTTCTCCTTCAACATAAATAGGAGATTCATGTAATACTTCTTTATTTCTATTTAAGTAAGAAACGAACTCTTTTATACCACCTTCATAATGATATTTCTCAACTTTTGGTTCCTCTTCTCTATTATCAGTTAACGTTATAGCTATTCCCTTATTAAGGAATGCTAATTCTCTTAATCTACTTGCTAATACTTCAAAATCATATACAGTATCTTCAAATATTTCATGGTCAGGCTTAAATAATACTTTAGTTCCATGCTCATCAGATTCACCAATCTTAGTTAAATCACAAAGAACATTTCCTCTTGAATATTTTTGTTGCCATATGAACCCTTCTCTTTTTACTGTAACCTCACAATATTCAGATAATGCATTAACAACTGATGCACCAACACCATGAAGACCACCAGATACTTTGTATCCTCCGCCTCCAAATTTACCACCAGCATGTAATACAGTCATTATTACCTCTACCGTTGCTTTTCCCATTTTAGGATGTATACCAACAGGCATACCTCTACCATCGTCAACTACAGTAATTGAATTATCCTCATTTATCGTAACTTCTATGTTTTTACAAAATCCAGCTAAAGCTTCATCAATACTATTATCTACTATTTCATATACTAAATGATGAAGCCCTCTAGAACTCGTGCTTCCTATGTACATTCCAGGTCTTTTTCTAACTGCTTCTAAACCCTCTAAAACCTGAATCTGACTTTCATCATAACTTTGCTTATTCTCTTCCAACATAAACTCCTCCTTATATTTTTATTGTCTTAACTATGAAGGCTAAATATTGGACTTAAGGATTATAATCAATATTTGTTCTCTTAGTTAAAGTAGATGATGAAATAGGTGATAAATACACCTTACTCATTTTATTAACTTCTGCTATAACAAATGATTTAGGACTTTCCTTAGAAATCTTTTCAACAAATCCGTCTTCTTCAGCCATTCTTAAAAATGATATTGTATCTGAACTATACATTGATGTCTGTAAATCAAAAATACCAATTACATCCTTTATTGGTACTACTACGTTTTCTCCTAAATGTAAAAACATAAGATCTCCTCCTTTAGTTTAGGATTTCTCCATCCCTAACTTTAAAAACTTTAGATTTATCATCTAAATATTCATACAAATCTTCTATTCCAGTACATGTAATAATAGTTTGTATATCTCCGATTGTGCTTAAAATATATCTTTTTCTACTAAAATCTAATTCTGATAATACATCATCTAAAAGTAATACTGGATGTTCCCCTGTAAGTTCCTTTATTATTTTCAATGATGAAAATTTAATAGTTAAAACTGCAGTTCTTTGTTGTCCTTGAGATCCATAACTTTTAGTATCAATATCATTTATTAAAACAGTAAAATCATCTCTATGTGGACCTACTGAAGTAATCCCTCGCTCACAATCCCTCACTCTATTTTTTTCTAGAAGTGAATAGAAACTTTCTCTTATGTTTTCTAAATCTTTAATAGTACTAACATATTTAAATTCAATTCTTTCTTTTCCAGAAGTTATATCTGAATGAATCTTAGTAGAATATTTATTTAATTTTTCAATATACTCTAATCTATCCATTATTATATTATATCCAAATTCAACCAATTGCATATCGTAGACATCTAAAATATCTTTATTTATATTTCGATTTCTTAATATACTATTTCTTTCATTCAAAACTTTATTATACTGAACAAGATTATAATAGTATTTAGGATTTAATTGGCATAACTCCATATCGATAAATTTTCTTCTTACACCGGGAGAATCCTTAATTATTTTTAAATCTTCCGGAGAAAACATTACAACATTAAAATTTCCAAATAGTTCTCCTATCTTTTTTATTTTAATCTTATTTATTTGTATTGCTTTTTTTCCGTCCTTAAGAATGCTTATATCTATTCTCTTGTCTAATCTCTCTCTACCAACTGTAACACTTAATAATGCGTTATCAGAATTCCAATTGATAAGTTCCCTATCTTTTGACGTTCTATGAGATCTTGCAAAAGCACAATAGTATATGCCCTCTAATATATTAGTTTTTCCTTGAGCATTATCACCCATAAAAACATTAACATGTGGACCTAAACTTATATCCAATACATTATAATTTCTATAATTCAGCATTTGCAATCTTTTAATAAACATCTTAAACACCTTTAATTATAACATATTAAATTTAATAAGGATAAGCACTCTGGAAAAAAATAGTTGTTACACTACTTCATAACTTTCCCCATTAAATTCAACTATGTCACCTTTATATAATTTTTTCCCTCTTTGCACGCAAATTTCACCATTGACTTTTACAAGTTCATCTAAAATATACATTTTAGCTTCTGATCCTAGTGAAGCAGCTCCAGAAAATTTTAAAAACGAATCTAATTTTATAAATTCTGTACTTATTTCTATTTGATTCATATTATACTTCTTGTATATTTATTCAATTATTATACAAGATTCCTCCTATCTAACTAGTCTAACAGGTAAAACTAAATATTTAGCATTATTGCTATTTTTCCCTCTTATTACACATGGACTAACACTTGATGTCATTTCTACAACTACATCTTCTTCTTCCATATTCTTAAGAACATCTAGTAAATACCTTGAATTGAATGCAATTTGCACTCCATCACCTTGCAGATTTATGTTAACTTCTTCCCTAACCTTTCCCAATTGAGAATTAGAAGTTATAACTAAAGTATCTTCTTGAACATCTAATCTTATTAAATTGCTATTTCCATCCTTAGCCATTAATGATGCTCTTTCAATTCCTTGTTGAAGATCTTGTTTTTTAACGTTAACTAATAATTTATATTCTTGTGGTAAAAGAGAAACATAATTAACAAATTTACCATCTAATAATCTTGAAATAATTTTTGTATTATTAACATTAAATAAAATATGATTATTTGTGAATGTAATCTTTACAATGTCATCATTATCTTCTAATATTTTCGAAACTTCATTTAAAGTTTTTCCTGGTATAACAACTTCAATATTATCATCTACATCTAATAATTCACTTCTAACAGCTAATCTATACCCATCTAAGGCAACTAAATTTAATTCCCTATTTTTTACTTCAAAAAGTATACCTTGTAATATTGGTCTAGCTTCATCTTGAGCTATAGCAAAAGATGTACCTTTTATCATATTTTTTAATAAGTTTTGAGGAACCTCAACACTTAGATCTTCATTTATGCTTGGTAAAGAAGGATAATCACTAGGATTCATAAATACTAAGTTAAATACTGACTTTTCACATGTAATTTGTATTAAATCATTTTCTGATATTTCTATTTTAACATCTGAATTTGGTAGTTTTCTAATAATTTCTGAAAAAATCTTTGAGTCAATAACAATACTACCTTCCTTGATAACATCAGCTTCAACTTTTGTTTCTATACTTACATCCATATCTGAACCAATAAGAGTTAAGCCTTCTTTATTTGCTTGTATATATATACCTTCTAGTACAGGCATTGTTGTTTTTCCTGTAATAGCTTTAGTTACTATAGAAATGCCCTCTTGTAATTTTTGTTTTGAGCATATTATGTTCATAATCTTACCTCCTAAGTTATACACAGTTATCAACATTTAGCTGTGTAATATAATAAGATAAATATAATAAATAAATATAATAATAGTAGTAGTAAGGGCTGTGGATTTGTGGATAAGTGCCCTCAGCCCTTATATTTCAATAAATTTTATGTAAAAAATACTGTGGATAAGTCGGTAACAAATTGATAGTCTTATCCACAGTATCCACATTGAAAGACTAAAAAATGACTTATCCACAAAGTATTCACTAGTTATTATGTACAATTGTTGATTATTTTTGTGTTAGCTTTTTTGTTATATCATTTATTGTGTGTTCTAAGCTTTCGTCATTATTTAGAGTTTCTGATATTTTTTCATAAGCATGTATAACAGTTGTATGATCACGCCCTCCAAATTCCTCGCCAATTTTAGGTAGTGACATGTCTGTAAGCTTTCTGCTTAAATACATAGCTATCTGTCTTGGATATGCTACATTTCTAGTTCTTCTCTGTGATTTTAGGTCTTCAACTCTTAAATTAAAATAAGCAGCTACTACATCTTGGATTAGATCAATAGTAATGCTTTTATTTTGTTTATTTGAAATTATGTCCTTTAAAGCTTCTGTAGCTAAATCTACAGTTATTTCTCTGTTTGTTAATGATGAGTAAGCAACTATTCTAATTAATGCACCTTCAAGTTCTCTAATATTAGATTTAATTTTTGTTGCTATATAGACCATTACTTCGTTAGGTACATTTAAATTTTCTACATCAGCTTTCTTCTTTAAAATGGCCATTCTTGTTTCGAAATCAGGGGCTTGAATATCAGCAATAAGACCCCATTCAAATCTTGAACGTAATCTATCTTCTAAAGTTGGTATTTCCTTAGGTGGCCTATCTGATGATAGAATTATTTGCTTGTTAGCTTCATGTAACGTATTAAAGGTATGGAAAAATTCCTCTTGAGTTCTTTCTTTTCCTGCAATGAATTGAATATCATCTATTAACAGAACATCCACGCTTCTATATTTAGTTCTAAACTCTTCATTCTTATCATCTTTAATAGCATTTATTAATTCGTTTGTAAATTTTTCTGACGAAACATACACTACTTTTGCATTTGGATTATTTTGAAGTATATAATGTCCAATTGCATGCATTAAGTGTGTTTTACCTAATCCTACGCCTCCATAGATAAAAAGAGGATTATAAGCCTTAGCTGGAGATTCAGCAACAGCAAGAGAGGCAGCATGTGCAAATCTATTACTATTACCTATTACAAAAGAATCAAAAGTATACTTTGGATTTAATGTGCTAGACATTTCGTCATTAACTGTAACAGCTATACTATCCTTAGCAGTTTCCTTTTCTTTTTTTTCTTCAGCTTCCTGTATTTCAGAAGCAATTAAAAACTCTAAATCATAAGTTTTAGAGCAAGCGGCTTCTATTGAATTTATAACTAAATCCTTATATCTTTTTTCCAGTATATCTTGAGTGAAGGAATTAGGGACACTGATTTTTATTGTGTTGGCTGATATGCATAGTGGCTCGCAACTTTTAATCCAAGTATTAAAACTAACCTCAGTTAACTCGCCTTTTATTATATTTAGGGTTTTTTCCCATAATTCTTTAAGCTCAGTCTCCATTATAAGTATCCTCCAAAAAAAGAAATTTTAAAAAAATTATAAACAAGATATCAACAGAATTATTAACAGAAAAATGATTATGTTGACAAAGTTGAAAAAGTTAATAACATATTAACATTTTATGTAGATAATATAATATTTATATATTTATCCACAGTTTTGAATATTATAAATATAGATATTATTAACAACTAATAAACGTCCTATTTATGACGATAATATGCAAAAAAACTAAAAAGACATAAAAAAATTGAACAAGTTATGCACAGATTAATCCACAATTGTGGATAAGTTAAGTTATTCACATATTTATTCACACTTATACTTAATAATATCATAAATCAATATAAGTTATCAATAAGTTATCCACAAATTTTAAACTGTGAATAACTTTATCAACAGTTTTACGGAATTTAATTCATATTGACAGTAAAAAGGTAAATATATATAATAATAAAGTAACTTTAATTCGAGAAATATAGTTTTTACTATAAAATAAATCACTCAAAGGGGGTGTATTTCGAATGTTCATGACATACCAACCAAAAAAGAGACAAAGAAAAAAAGAACATGGTTTCAGAAAAAGAATGAGCACTGCTTCAGGAAGAACTGTTCTTAAGAGAAGAAGACAAAAAGGTAGAAAAAAATTAACAGCATAAGGGCCGCACTTTGTGGCCTTTTTTCTGCAAATGCAGGAATTTTAAGGAGAGTTTATTAAAACTTATGATATATAAATTAAGAAAAAATACAGAATTTAGACTTGTTTACAGAAGAGGAAAGTCTTATGCTAACAAGCTATTAGTTTTATATGTTTTCAATAATAAGAAGAATATAAATGAAGAAAACCTACAATATAATAAGGTAGGGATTTCAGTAAGTAAGAAGGTTGGAAATAGCGTAGTTAGAAGTAGAAGCAAAAGACTTATATATGAAAGTTATAGATTAAATATAAAAGATGTTAAAACTGGATATGATTTTGTTTTTGTAGCAAGAAGTGCTATAAATGAAAAAAAATATAGCGATGTAGAAGCTGCTATGATAAACTTATTTAAAAAGGCAGGAATATATTTGCAATGAAAAAATTGATTTTATCAATTATAAAATTATATCAAAAGTATTATTCTCCTATGCGACCAAGAAGATGTATATTTGTTCCTACATGTTCTCAGTATGCAGTTGAAGCTATTACTAAATACGGTGCTTTAAAAGGAGGATTTTTATCTATAAAAAGGATTTTAAGGTGTAATCCTTTTAATAAAAACGGGGGATATGATCCGGTGAAATAAGGAGGCTATTAGAATGTGGAATGCGATAGTAAATGTAATGACGAAGATGTTCGATGCTTTACATAATTTAATTATAGCATTAGGGGTACCAGAACATGCAGAAGGGGTTTCATATGTATTAGCAATAATATTATTTACTGCAATAATTAGATTATTAATCTTACCTCTTAATATTAAATCAACGAAATCAAATGCAAAAATGCAAGAAATTCAACCAGAAATGAAAAAACTTCAAGCAAAGTATGCAAATGATCCACAAAAATTACAATTAGAGACTTCTAAATTAATGAAGGAAAATAATGTTAGTATGTTTGGTGGATGTCTACCAGCATTATTACCTTTACCAATATTGGTTGCTTTATATGGAGTGTTTAGAAATATAACAGCAACACCTGGGGCAGATACATCATTCTTATTTATTCCAGATATTTTTGCTCTTCCAAGTGGAATTAGCTTTGTTTCTATAATATTAGCAATATTAGCTGCATTAAGCACTTATATACCATCATTATTATTAAGCAAATCAATGCCACAACAAGAAGGCGGAATGAATATGAGTACTATGAACATAGTTATGTCAGGTATGATGGGATTCATGGCACTTCAATTCCAACCAATATTAATAATTTATTGGATAACTGGTGGAGTAATTCAATTAATACAAACATATTTCTTAAATTATTTACCAGCAGTTAAGAAGAAAAAAATTGAAGAAGAAAAGGCAGAGAAAGCTAAAATTCAAAAAGCTAAAAAATCTACACCAAAAACTAAAAAGAGATAATTATCATATTTTCTAGGTGGTGAATAGGGTATGAAAGTAATTGAAATGACTGGTAAAACAGTTGAGGAAGCTTTAAGTCATGCTTTAAATGAGTTAAAGTTAACAAAAGATAAAGTTGATGTTGAAATAATTGATGAGGGTAGTAAGGGACTATTTAATTTAATTGGTGCAAAACCTGCTAAAATTAAGGTTACTACAAAACCAGACTCTTTAGATGATGCAAAAACATTTTTAGTTAATGTTTTAAACTCTATGAATATAGAGGCAGATATTGATATTAAAGAGGAGAATGATCTTATTAAGATTAATTTAAGTGGAGCTAAAATGGGCTTAGTAATAGGGTATAGGGGTGAGACATTAGATTCACTTCAATATTTAGTTTCATTAGTAGTTAATAAGAATCATGATAATCCATATAAAAGGGTCGTTTTAGATGCAGAAAATTACAGACATAAAAGAGAAGAAACTTTAATAAAGGTAGCTCAAAAAACTGCTTTTAAAGTTAAGAAGTCTGGAAGGCCATATAAATTAGAACCTATGAATCCTTATGAAAGAAGAATTATTCATTCAGCACTACAAGAATATACTGATATTAACACATATAGTGAAGGTGAAGAACCTTTCAGAAGAATTGTTATAAGTTTAAAAAAATAATAAGAGAAAGCCTGGTTTAGGCTTTCTCTTATTTTTTATAATTTTGACTTATATAAAATTGTTTTGTAAAATGAATAATATCGAAAATAGGGCATAAGAATTAAAAAAGGTAAATAAGGATAGAATTTAAATATACATATAATAATAGTGACAATTTTTAATGTAGAAATTTATCCACTTGTCACTAAAATGTGGAGGATAAAATGAAAGAATTTGATACAATATGTGCGATAGCTACGGCCTTAGGAGAAGGTGGTATCGCAATTATAAGAATATCTGGGGATAAGGCATTAGATATAGCATCAAAAATATTTAAAGCTAAGAATAATGATGATATAAAAAGTATGAAACCTTATACAATGAAGTATGGTCATATATATGATATAGAAACTAATGATTTAATTGATGAAGTAATAATTAGCTTTATGAAAGGGCCAAGAAGTTTTACAGCAGAAGATACAATAGAAATAAACTGTCATGGTGGTGTAGTATCTACAAATAAGGTGTTAGAGACTGTAATTAAAGCTGGTGCTAGGCTTGCGGAACCAGGGGAATTTACTAAAAGAGCATTTTTAAATGGTAGAATAGATTTATCACAAGCAGAAGCTGTTATGGATATAATAACTGCTAAAACAGACTTAGCAATGAAGTCAGCTTTAATGCAAAGTACAGGATATTTATCTAGAGAAATTAATAGATTAAGAGAATATATGTTAAATGTATTAGCATTAGTTGAATTTGCGGTAGATTTTACAGAAGATGATGAGGAAGTAGATCCAAGTATTCCTTTAAAAGTTGGAGAAAGTTTAGAAAAGGCTATAAGTGAAATGAAAGTTCTTTTAAAAAATGCCGATGAAGGAAAACTTATTAGAGAAGGTTTAAGTCTTGCTATAGTTGGAAAACCAAATGTAGGAAAGTCATCCTTATTAAATGCTTTATTAAGAGAAAAGAGAGCAATAGTAACTGATATTGCAGGAACTACAAGAGATATAATTGAAGAGTACATAAACTTAGATGGTATTCCAGTTAAAATAATTGATACAGCAGGTATTAGAGAAACTGAGGATGTTGTTGAAAGAATTGGAGTAGAAAGATCTAGAGAAAAAATTCAAGAAGCTGATTTAGTTTTATTAGTTCTTGATTCATCAAGAGAGTTAGATGATGAAGATAGAGAAATTATAGAGTCAGTTGGTAATAAAAAATGTATTGTTATATTAAATAAAATGGATTTGGAATCTAGGATTGATGAAGAAATGATAAATAGCTTTGAAAATATAATTAAAGTATCAGCTAAGGAAGAACTGGGATTAGATAATTTAAAGAAAGAAATAAAAGAATTATTCTTTAGTGGAAAAATTGATACTGAAAGCTTAATAATATCTAATTCAAGACATAAGCAAGCATTATTTAGAGCATTAGAAAATGCAGAAAATGCATTAAATAGAGTAAGAATGAATGAGTATTTAGATTTAATATCTATTTTTGTAACATCATCTTTAAGAGCTCTAAATGAAATTACAGGAGATGAATTAGAAGAGGATTTAGTAAATAAAATATTTGGAGATTTCTGTGTAGGAAAGTAGGAGTAGAAAATGAGATATAATTCAGGAGAATACGACGTAATTGTAGTTGGTGCAGGTCATGCTGGATGTGAAGCAGGGCTTGCTTCAGCTAGAATGGGATTAAAGACATTAGTATGTACATTAAATCTTGATGCAATTGGTTTAATGCCTTGTAATCCTAATATAGGAGGTACAGCAAAAGGTCACTTAGTAAGAGAAGTTGATGCATTAGGTGGAGAAATGGGGATAAATATTGACCACACATTTATTCAATCAAGAATGTTAAATACATCTAAAGGACCAGCAGTACATTCTTTAAGAGCACAAGCTGATAGAAAAAAATATCAAAATAGAATGAAAAATGTTCTAGAAAATCAAGAAAATTTAGAAGTTAGACAATTAGAAGTTATTGATATTGAAGTTGAAGATGGAAAAGTTGTTGGAGTTTTAACTAAGAATGGTGCTTTCTTTAAGTGTAAAGCTATAGTTTTGACAACAGGTACATATTTAAGAGCGAGAATAATAATTGGAGATGTAACTTACAATAGTGGTCCAAATGGATTAGCAGCAGCTAATGAGTTAACACAACGCTTAATGGATCTTGGAATAGAAATGAGAAGATTTAAGACTGGAACTCCAGCAAGAATTAACAAGAGATCTGTAGACTTTTCAAAAATGATTGAACAACCTGGAGATAAAAAAATAGTTCCATTTTCATTTATGCATGACAATATAGAGAGAGAACAAGTTTCTTGTTGGTTAACTTATACTAATGAAGAAACACATAATATTATAAAGGAAAATATAGATAGATCTCCTATGTATAATGGTAGTATTGAAGGTGTTGGACCAAGATATTGTCCATCTATAGAAGATAAAGTAATGAAATTCCCGGATAAAAATAGACATCAGATATTTATAGAGCCAGAAGGTGAAGATACATTAGAAATGTATGTTGGAGGAATGTCATCATCATTACCAGAAGATGTTCAAGTAAAAATGTATAGAACATTAGAAGGATTAGAGAATGTAGAATTATTAAGAACTGCCTATGCTATAGAATATGATTCAATAGATCCAACTCAATTAAAACCAACGTTAGAATTTAAAACAATAGAAGGTTTATATGGGGCAGGACAGTTAAATGGTAGCTCTGGATATGAAGAAGCTGCTGCACAAGGAATTGTTGCAGGTATAAATGCTGCATTAAAAATTAAAGGTGAAGAACCAATGATATTAACACGTTCTGATGCATATGCAGGTGTTTTAATTGATGATTTAGTAACTAAGGGTACTAATGAACCTTATAGAATGATGACATCTAGAGCAGAATATAGACTATTATTAAGACAAGATAATGCTGATTTTAGATTAACTGAAATAGGAAGAAAAGTTGGTCTAGTAAGTGATGAGAGATATAATAGATTCTTAAATAGAAAATCTAATATAGAAAATGAAGTTGAAAGATTAAAGAATTTACAGATAACTAACAAGAGAGAGAATAATGAATTCTTAGTATCACTTAATTCTACAGAACTTAAGAAACCAATAAGTATGTATGAATTAATTAAAAGACCAGAATTAGATTATTTCATGTTAGCACCATTAGATCCAGAAAGACCAGAGTATACAGATGATATTGGTGAACAAGTTAATATTATAGCTAAATATGAAGGATATATAGCTAGCCAATTAGATCAAGTTAATCAATTTAAAAAGTTTGAGAAAAAGTTATTACCAGAGAATATAGATTATAGTGATGTAAAAGGCTTAAGAGTAGAAGCTATTCAAAAATTAAGTGCAATAAGACCGGTAAGTATAGGTCAAGCATCAAGAATATCTGGGGTATCTCCAGCTGATATATCAGTTTTATTAATATATTTAGAACATCAATATAAGAAAAATAAGCAGGAGGACTAAGAATGGAATTTTTTGAATTAATGAAGACAGCTTCAAATGATGCAGGACTAGAATTTACAGAAGTGCAATATGAGCAATTTATTAAATATATGAGACTTCTTCAAGAATGGAATGAAAAAATAAATCTAACAGCTATAACAGAAGATGAGGATGTTGTTAAAAAACATTTTATAGATTGTATTAAAGCTTTTAAGTCAGAGCCAATAAAGAATGCTAAAACTATAATAGATGTTGGAACTGGTGCTGGTTTTCCAGGACTTCCAATTGCAATTATGAATCCAAATGTAGAAGTAACTCTTTTAGATTCATTAAATAAAAGAATTAACTTTTTAAATCTTGTAATTAGAGAACTTGGTTTAAATAATGTAACAACAATTCATTCTAGAGCAGAAGATGGAGCTAGAAAACCGGAATTAAGAGAAAAATTTGATGTTGCAACATCAAGGGCTGTAGCCAATATGGCAGTTTTATCTGAATTTTGCATGCCGTATGTAAAAAAAGGCGGTTATTTTGTAGCATTAAAGGGGCCTGCTATTGATGAGGAACTTGAAAATGGAAGTAATGCTATAAAGATATTAGGTGGAGAATTAAAGGGAATAATAGAAGTATCTATTGAGGAAACTGATTTAAAGCATAATATAGTAGAAGTAAAGAAGGTAAAGTCTTGTCCAAAAACTTATCCTAGAAAAGCAGGAACTGTCAATAAAAAGCCTTTACAATAGTGATAGATAGAAGATAAAATTATTTTATGGAAATAATATGAATTTATAACAAATAAGTTAAAAATGTAATAATAAACGTTAAATTATTTACTATAGAATATATAAAAATAAATAGCATAAATAATGTTGATAAAATATGGAATAACTTGTTGATTAACAAATTATGAGGGATGGTCGTACAGTATGAATAAACAAATAATGAACGTAAAGATTGATAGTATTTTTCCTAATGCATATCAACCAAGAAAGTTTTTTAATGAAGAAGCGTTAAATGAATTAAGCCAATCAATAAAAGAACATGGTATAATTCAACCTATTACTGTAAGAAAAATGGGGGAGAAGTTTGAATTAGTTGCTGGAGAAAGAAGATGGAGAGCTGCTAGGATGGCAGAGCTTGAGGTTGTACCATGCAATATAATTGAAATTACGGATACTCAATCAGCAGAAATTGCATTATTAGAAAATTTACAAAGAGAAGATTTAAATTTTATTGAAGAAGCTGAAGCATACTATAATTTAATTAATGATCATAAGTTTACTCAAGAAGAGTTAGCTAAAAGAATGGGTAAAAAACAATCTACTATAGCTAATAAATTACGATTACTTAAATTAAGTGAGAAAGTAAGAACATTATGTCTAGAAAATAATCTAACAGAAAGACATGCAAGGGCATTATTAAGTTTACCAGATGAAAAGTTACAATTAAAAGTTGTAAAAAAGGTAATAGCAAATTCTTTAAATGTAAAAAAGACAGAAGAGTTAATTAATACAGAATTATTAAAGCTAGCTGGCGAACAAATGAAAAAGAGAAAAGGAAAAGGTGTTTTACCTGGAAAGTTATATGTTAATACTATAAAGCAAGTATTAAGTAAATTTAATATTCCAGCAGAATACAAACTTCAAGATAGAGAAGAATGTATTGAAATAACAGTTTCTATCCCTAAAAATAAGTAAAAAAAGGCACTCTAAGGAGTGCCTTTTTTATGTTTCACGTGAAACATTTATACAAAATTTGCTTTAAAATTAATATGTCTACCTTTAATTATTATAAAAAAATATATATAATATAAATATGGGAAGGGGGTGAAGTCCTAAAATAGGGCTTTATATGAAAAAGATATGTATTTTTAATCAAAAGGGTGGAGTAGGAAAAACTACTACTAATATTAATTTATGTGCTTATTTAGCAATGGAGGGTTACAAGGTATTAACAATTGATATTGACCCTCAAGGAAATACAACTAGTGGATTGGGAATAGATAAAAGGAATTTAGAGTACTCTATGTATGATGTACTTACAGCCAATGTACCGTTAAGAGATGTTATTATAAAAAGTGAATTAATTACTAATTTATACATAGCACCATCAACTATGGAATTAGCAGGTGCAGAAGTTGAAATAATAGGGGTAAAAGATAGGGAAACTATACTTTTAAGAGAAATTGCATCTATACAGGATCAGTATGATTTCATATTTATAGATTGTCCACCTTCATTAGGGGTTTTAACAATTAATGCTTTGACAGCAGTAGATTCTGTATTAATACCTATACAATGTGAATTTTATGCATTAGAAGGTGTAGGGCAATTAATAAATACAGTACAATTAGTCAAAAAATCATTAAACAAGTCATTAGATATAGAAGGTGTAATAATGACTATGTATGATTATAGAACTAATTTAAGCAATGAAGTATATGAAGAAGCAAAAAAGTTCTTTAATGATAAAGTATATAAGACAACTATTGCTAGAAATATAAGATTAGCAGAGGCGCCAAGCTTTGGTTTACCAATTATGCTTTATGATGAAAAGTGTAAAGGTGCAGATGCATATAAGCGTTTTGCAAAAGAATTTTTAAGTAAGCAGTAGGAGAGATAAAGATATGAGTAAAAAATTTGGATTAGGTAAAGGTCTAAATGCTCTTATACCAGAAGACACTATTTTAAATACATTAGATACTAAAGCAGAAAAGGCTCATAATGATAGAGAAAAGGGTTCTATATTAATAGATATAAATTTAGTTAAGAGTAATGAAGAACAACCAAGAAAAACTTTTGATGATGAAAAAATATTAGAGCTAGCAGAATCAATTAGAAGTAATGGAATAATACAGCCATTAGTGTTAAAGAAAGTTGATAATGAATATATTATTGTGGCAGGAGAAAGAAGATGGAGAGCTGCTAAGTCAATTGGACTTAAAGAGGTGCCTGCAGTAGTAATGAATTTAACTGAAAAACAAATTTTAGAAATATCATTAATTGAAAATATTCAAAGAGAAGATTTAAATTCTATTGAAGAAGCACTAGCATATAAAAGGTTAATAAATGATTTTAATTTAACACAAGAAGAACTAAGCAAAAGAATAGGAAAATCGCGTGTTACAATAACTAATACTTTAAGATTATTAAATCTTAGTGAAGATGTTCAGCAGTATATTATTGAGGGAGTAATATCAGAAGGACATGGAAGAGCTTTATTAGGGATAACTGATAGCAAAGTTCAATGTGAGTTAGCACAAAGTGTTATTGATGATAAGTTATCTGTAAGAGAATTAGAGGTTTTAATAAGAAAATTAAAGACTAGTCCGACAAGAAGCAAATCAAAATCGTCAAATGAAATTAATCCATATTATAAGGATGTAACATATAAACTAGAGAATTACTTTGGAACTAAAGTAAATATAACGAATAAAAATAATAAGGGTAAAATAGAGATTGAATACTACTCTGAAGAGGATTTACAAAGAATATTAGAGATAATTAATTTATAAATGTTTCACGTGAAACATTTGAAGGGAAGTAGCATAAAATGGACAGCATAATAAATATGATTAATGAATATTCAATCTTCATAATAATAGGATTAGCAGTAATAACATTATTACTTTTTATAATAACAATGATATTATTATCATCAGTAAAGAAATTAGAAAAGAAATATAGAAAAATGATGCGAGGCGTTAATAATAAGAACTTAGAACAAGCTATTAGTGATAATCTAGATAATATTGAAAAAGCATTAAGTAAATCACAAGAAGCAATTGAGGAATGTAAAAGTATTTCAGAAGAATTAAAAGGATGCGTTAATAAAATTGCTATAATGAGATATAAAGCTTTTGAAGATGTAGGTAGTGATTTAAGTTTCTCAATTGCTATATTAGATTCATACAATGATGGTGTTATTATAACTGGAATATATTCTAGACATGATAGTACTACATATGCTAAGCCAATAGACAAGGGAATATCAAGATACGACTTATCAGAGGAAGAGTTACATGTTCTAAATGAAGCTATTAATAGCAAAAATTAGATAATAAAAAGAGTAGTTATTAAAAAATAGCTACTCTTTTTATTATATCTAACTAAAATTAAGTATAATAAGTTTTTAATCATAAGATATTAATGTATTGTTAGAGAAAGCTTTATTAATAAAGTGATTTATAGCATTAGAAATACAATCAGCTAAAGACATTACAATGAATAATCTAGTGTTTTGTAACATCATGAAATCTAAATTTCCAGATATATTAACCACACCTTTTATATTCATTTCACCAACTTCAGGTAAAGTTTTTTCTAAAGCTAAGCCAGGATGTAGAGGAGAATCCTCAACGAATACTTTCCCTATATTTTGAACATTTCCAAGAGAGGCATCTATTCCTATAATAAAGGGGTTTATAAAGTTAGATTTAATTTTACTTAGAACTTCAGATAAATTAATAGAATGAACAGGATATTCTAAGGAACCATATATATAAATATTTTTTTTCTTAATACTTTTAAGTTTATATCCTATTAGTGGCCCTAAGGAATCACCAGTAGCTCGATCAGTACCAATACATAAAAATACTATTGGTCTGTTTTCTATAAAAATATCTTTAAGTTTAATATATAAATATTCCCCTAATTCATGAGAGGAATTAGGGGATAATGAATCTATACAAAAACAATTATCCATGTCATAACCTCCTTATTGAAAGTATCGACAAGAATAATATAACTTATTCAAAAGTAAGTAATTTACTTATAAATTGAATTTATTTTATTTAATGAATCTATAGTATATTTAATTTCTTGTAATGTGTTAAAGTATCCTAAGCTAAGTCTAACAGTTCCATTAGGATAAGTACCTATGGTTTTATGAGCTAATGGAGCACAATGTAAACCACTTCTATTGCTAATATTAAAGTCAGATTCCAAAATATAAGATAGTTCACTAACATCTAATTTAGAGTGTGTTATTGATACGCAAGAGGTTGCAGACTTTCTGTCTAAGGCACCGCTTATTGTATAGTTAGGAATATTAAGAATTCCAGCTATTAAATAAGATCTTAAATAGCTATTATGTTCATAAATTGTATTTAAGCCTTCAGATTCAATAAATTTTATTGCTTCATATAATCCTATTATTCCAGGAATATTTAGTGTTCCAGACTCGAATTTATCTGGTAAAAATTCAGGTTGTGCTAAGGAGTGAGATAAGCTACCAGTACCGCCAAGAATTAAGGGATTACATATTTTGTTTAATTCATCATCGATAATAAATCCGCCTATTCCTTGAGGTCCTAATAAACTTTTATGACCAGTAAAGGCTAAAGCACTTAATGATAAATCTTTAAAATTTATATCAAGTACACCTGCGCTTTGAGCGCTATCTAATATAAAGAATATGCCAAGTTTTTTACATAAATCCCCTATTTCTTTAATTGGTTGAATAGAACCTACAACATTTGATGCATGGGTCATAACTATTAATTTGGTATTTGATTTAATCAAATTTTTTATATCATTTACATCTACTATTCCAATTTTATTTGCTTCAACTATATCTAAATCTATATTTAATGTATTTTTCAAGTTATATAGAGGTCTAATAACTGAATTATGTTCCATAGAGGAAGTAATTATATGATCACCTGATTTTATTACACCATTTAATAAAATGTTTAGTGATGAAGTAATGTTATTTGTAAATATTACATTTTCAGGTTTATCGTAATTAAAAAAATTACAAATCCTTTCCCTAGCCATATATAATGATCTATTTGCTTCTAATGCATTAGAGTGATTTGATCTTCCAGGATTGCCACCTACGTTTGTTAAATAGTTATATATTGAATCAGATACAATTTTTGGCTTTGGAAATGATGTACTTCCATTATCTAAATATACCTTCATTATTTTCTCCTTTATATACACGTAAAATATTCTTTCTTATATTATAATAAAATAAATAAATAAAATTGCAATAAACTATTAGAAAAATATGTAATTTTAAAATAGTAAATTTTATTATTAAAAAATAAAAATATATATAATATAATTATTATATATAATTTGAGGGAGGAAATAGAAAATGAATTATTTTATTATAGTATTTAAAAATACTCATGATGCAATGTCTGCAGAACAAAAGTTAAATGGGCTAAACTATAAGTTTAGAATAATGCCTACACCAACTTTAATTACACAAAGTTGTGGTATTTGTATTAGGATAGAAGAAGAAGAAAAATTAAATCAAATAATTAATGATAATATAATTGAATTTAAGAATATATATAAAAAAGAAGAAGCTAACTATATACTAATTAAATAAAGAGGTGAATCAGTATATGTATGGATTTACGGATTTATCTAGTATAAGTAAAAATATATTTTATTTCTTTAGTAGGAGAATAAATTTAGATGCTATAATTGAAAAAATTATATCTATTATATTTATATCTATTATAATGTACTTTTCAATAAGAGTAGGAAATAAACTTATAAAGAAGTTTGTTGATAGACAGGTTGCTAGCAAGGCTAGTTTTTCTTTAGAGCCTCAAAAAGCATTAACTATAGGAGAGGTGTTAAAGAGTGTTCTAAAGTATACAGTATATATAATAGGTATAGGATGTATGTTATATGATATCTTAGCTAAAATACCTGTAGCTTTAGCAAGTGCTGGAGGATTTGCAATAGGTCTTGGAGCACAAAGTTTAGTAAAGGACCTTATTAATGGTTTTTTCGTGTTATTTGAAGATCAATATGGAGTTGGGGATCATGTAACTATTGGACAATTTTCAGGAATAGTAGAGAGCATTGGCATAAGAACAACTATTTTAAGAGATTTCACAGGTGATTTACATTTAATACCAAATGGATCTGTATTAGAGGTAACAAATCATTCAAGAGGAGATATAAGATTTATAGTGGATGTTGAAATAGCTTATGAAGAGAATATAGATTCAGCTATAGAAGTAATCAAGAGAGCTAGCAATTTATTCCATGAAAAACATAAAGATAAATTAAGAAGCCAAATTGAAGTATTAGGAGTACTGTCACTAAACGCTTCAGGAGTAACTATTAGAGTTGTTGGTAGAGCAGAGCCATTGAGTCAATGGGAAATGGAAAGAGAACTAAGAAAAGATATAAAATTAGCTTTAGATGAAGCCGGAATAGAAATTCCGTATCCAAAAACAGCTATTATAAATGAGAATAATATTTAGGGGGTATAAATATGATTGAAACATTTGACTTAGGTGATATTGTTGAAATGAAAAAACAACATCCTTGTGGAAGCAAAGAGTTTGAAGTAATAAGATTAGGTGCCGATATTAAAATAAAATGTGTTGGATGTGGTAGAATAGTTATGATACCACGCCTTAAATTCCAAAAAGATGCAAAGAAGGTTATTGGCTCTAATAATTGAAATAAAAATACTTGAAAAGAGTAGAATAAAGTGATAAAATCTAAAATTGTAATCCCTGCTACAGTAAAATGTAGCCGTTAGTCCAAAGGAGGTGAAAATGATGAGAAAGTACGAAACTATATTTATATTACACCCATCATTAGATGAAGAGGCTGTTAAGGCTGGAATCGAAAAATTCCAAGGTGTTATAGAAAACGGTGGAGGAAAAGTTGAAAATGTTGATTTCTGGGGTAAGAGAAAGCTTGCTTATGAAATAAACAAAGTTAACGAAGGTTACTACACTTTAATTAACTTCGAAGCTAATCCTGAATTACCAAAAGAGTTAGACAGAGTTTTCAGAATTACTGATGGTGTTATAAGACACATAATCGTTAAAAACGAAGCGTAAGAGGTGTATTGAAATGAATAAAGTTATACTTATTGGTAGACTTACTAAAGATCCAGAATTAAGATATGCAGCAGGTAGCGGTACTGCAGTTTGTAGATTTACTGTTGCTATAAATAGACAATTTAAAAAAGATGAAACAGATTTTATAAATTGTGTAGCATTTGGAAAGACTGGAGAAACAATTACACAATATCTTACAAAGGGTAGACAAATTGCTGTTACTGGAAGTATAAGAACAGGTAGTTATGATGCTCAAGATGGAACTAAAAGATACACTACTGATGTAGCTGTAGAAAGTTTCGAGTTCATAGGTTCTGGTGCTGGTGAAGGTAATAATAATTCATACTCAAGAAATTCTGATAACGCATGGGGGGCTCCAGTAGAAAGTCCTGATATGGGATTTGGAGATATGACTCCAGTAGATGATGGTGATATGCCATTTTAAAAAAGTCTAATTATTTTATAAGGAGGGAACATCATGAGAGAAATGAAAAGATCTGGAAAAATGAGAAGATCTAAGAGAAAAGTATGTGCTTTCTGTGTAGATAAAGCTGAATCAATAGATTACAAAGATATCAACAAGCTAAGAAAGTTTGTTACAGAAAGAGGTAAGATTCTTCCAAGAAGAATCTCTGGTACTTGCGCTAAGCATCAAAGACAATTAACAGATGCTATCAAGAGATCAAGAAACATAGCTTTATTACCATTCACAACTGAATAGTAATAAGTTTATTAGCCCCTGATTTTCAGGGGCTTTTATTTTTATATTTTAAAATAATTACATAATTTGTAATTCAAGCCCCTATTTAGTTGCATTAATAAAGAAAAATAATTAAAATAAAGATACAAGGTATTGAATAGAGGTGAGAATTTAGTGAAGAAAAAGGAAGAGCTAAATATTATGGCTAATATTAAAATTATAGAAGAGCTTAAAGCTAGCTTATTATGTATTATAGGTGAGTTTTTTTCACTTTTAACAAGAGGTACTAATGTAGCTAAGGATTCTATATTAAACTGTATAGCCGGAGCAATTTTAATTTTATATGTACTAGCACAAAAGTTAGGATATAGCTGTAGCGAAGTAGATGATGAAATGAGAAAAAAATTAAAATTAGGAATAGCTGAAGAGCATGAATATGAAAAGGAAGGTAAGAGCTTAACTAAGCTTCAAAATCATATCAAGGGACGTTATTAATATAAAATTTAGGAGGCTTTTATGAAAAAAAAGCTCAAAAGGTATAGTAAACTATTAATATCAATTGTAATTACTATTTTAATAATAATACTCTATTATATTAGAGAATTTTATTTAGCAAGTGTAATTTTAATAGTGTATGTAGCAGGTAATACATATTTAGATATTAATAGAGAACTATATGATGAAAAGGTTAATACTTTAACTACAAAAATTAGAGCAAATATAAATGATAATATTTCTAATATGTCATATCCATTAGCTTTAATTGATAATGAGGGTAATATACTTTGGGCGAATAAGAGATTAAAAGAAGAGTTAAATTTATTAGATCTACAAGAGCAAAATATACTTAGTATAGGTAGAAATCTTGATTTGCAAAAATTATTAAAGTGCGATAAAGATTTAAAGCAAAGGGTAAAGATAAAAGATTCTTTTTATAGCATATATGCTACTAACATAAGTAATGAAAATGAAACATATGTAAAACAGAAGTATATAGTATATTTTAATGAAGTAAGCAACTTAAGAGATTTACAGTCAACTACAGAAAGTATAATGTTAATAGAAGTAGATAATTTATCAGAGGCGTTAGAGGTAACTGATGAAGCGAATAGACCTATGTTAGCTGCAGAGGTAGAAAAGACTATAAATTCCTATAGTAAAAAATTAAAGTCGATGATTATTAAATATGAATATAATAAATATTGTTTATCAGTAAAAGATAAATATATTAATGATGAAATTAATTGTAAATTTAGTATACTAGATGAAATATCCAATATTGATAGAGGTAATAAGTTAGAAGTTACTTTAAGTATAGGAATAGGTAGAGGTGGAGACAACTCACAAGAAAACTATAATAATGCAATGACTGCTAGAGAGCTGGCATTAGGTAGAGGCGGAGATCAAGTAGTCATTAAAAATAATGAAAAGATAAGTTTCTTTGGAGGGAATACTCGTGAACTTGAAAAAAGAACTAGAGTTAGAGCTAGGGTAATAGCACAAGCTTTAAGAGAATTGATTTTTGAAAGTAGTAATATACTTATAATAGGTCATAAAAATCCTGATATGGATTCTTTTGGGGCATCAGTAGGGTTATGGTCAGCTATAAGACAATTAGGAAAGACTTGTAATGTTATAATTGATAATGATATTAATGCTATTGATTACTATATGAATAAACTTAAAAGTGACAGTAAATATGATAATTTATTAATTTCTAGTTATGAAGCTGAAAAAGTAATAAATGATAAGACATTATTAATAATAGTTGATGTTCATAATAAGGGATATGTGAATAATTTTAGTATAGTTGAAAAAATTAATAGGAAGATAATAATAGATCATCATAGAAGAAGTCCTGACATAATAGAAGGAGCATTGCTAAACTATATAGAAGTCTATGCATCTTCTACATCAGAGCTGGTAACTGAGCTAATACAGTATATGTTACAAAAACCTAGAATTTCAAAGGTTGAAGCAGAAGGGCTTTTAGGTGGAATTTTTATGGATACTAAGGGATTCCAATTTAAATCTGGAGTAAGAACCTTTGATGCCGCAGCTTTTTTAAGATCCTTGGGTGCAGATACCATAGAAGTTAAAAAGATGTTTACTGATAGTTTAGCAGATTATTTATTAATTTCAGAAACTATTAAAAGTGCTGAAGTTTATGAAAATTTAGCTATAGCTGTTTGTCCTAGTGAAGTAAATAATACTGTGATTGTTGCACGAGCTGCAGATGAGCTACTAGGCATATCAGGAATTGATGTATGCTTTGTTTTATGTGAAATAAGTAATTCTATTACTATAAGTGGTAGATCTACAGGCGAAGTTAATGTTCAAGTTATATTAGAGGAACTAGGTGGTGGCGGTCATATGAATATGGCTGGTGCAAAAGTAAACGCAACAATGGATGAAGCAAGAGATATGCTAAAAGAAGCAATAAAGAAACATTTAGAACTTAAAGAATAAAAAGTTAAAGGATAGGTGTATAATATGAAGGTAATTTTATTACAAGACGTTAAAAAAATGGGTAAAAAGGGCGATGTTATAGAAGCATCAGATGGATATGCAAGAAATTATTTATTTCCTAGGAAATTAGCAGAAGAAGCAACAGCAAATGCATTACATGTTGTTAATGCAAAAAAAGAAAATGAAAGAAGAAAGAAGCTTGCTGAATTAGAAGCAGCACAAAAGTTAGCAGCTGAATTAAAGGGTAAGGAAGTTACTATAGATGCTAAAGCAGGAGATAACGGAAGATTATTTGGAGCAATAACTAATAAAGATATAGCTGAAGTAATTAACAATAAATTTAATTTATCAATAGATAAAAAGAAAGTTGTTGTAAATACTATAAAGGTTGCTGGACAATATGAAGTAGAAGTGAAATTATATCCAGAAGTATCTACAAAGATGAAAGTTATTATTGTTCCTAAACAATAAGGAGGATTAACATTGAATTTATATAATGAAGGGCTTAATTTAGAAGGAATTCTAACAAGCGATTTACCAATAGAAGCAAAGGTTAATGTATTATTTGATGTTCTTAAAAATGTTTTAGATGAAGGTGCAATTAGAGCTAGGACTGTAAGATTTAAGCTACAAAAATATGTTAACTCAACAGATATAAATGAAAGAATATATGCATTAAATGTTATAGCATCTGATGGAAATGGAGCAAAGGTTGTTCCAACAGATGAAACAGCTCAAGAAGTACTAGAGGATGTTATCTATTGGATATCAGAAAATATAGCTAAAAAATATGTTCAAAATAAAATAGAATCAGAAGTAGAAAAGGCTTTAGTTGAGAGACAAGATAAGTTTATGGATGAGCTTAAATTGTCTATAATTAAAAAGCAAAAAGGAAAAGAAAATACAAAGACTACAGCAAAGTTAGAAAGATTAGAAAAGTTAGATGCAAAGCATATTAATAAAAATGTTATGTCACTTTTAAGACCTGAAAATTTTGATGAAGTAGTTGGTCAAGAGAGAGCAGTAAGATCATTAATATCAAAAATGTCTTCACCATATCCTCAACATATAATTCTTTATGGGCCACCAGGGGTAGGAAAGACTTCAGCTGCAAGACTTGCATTAGAAGCAGCTAAAAAACTAAAATTTACACCTTTTGATGAAGATTCAAAATTTGTTGAAGTTGATGGAACTACATTAAGATGGGATCCAAGAGAAATAACAAATCCTTTATTAGGGTCAGTACATGATCCTATATATCAAGGAAGTAAAAGAGATTTAGCTGAAGTAGGTGTGCCAGAGCCAAAGACAGGATTAGTTACTGAAGCTCATGGTGGAGTATTATTTATCGATGAAATTGGTGAATTAGATGATATACTTCAAAATAAGTTATTAAAGGTATTAGAAGATAAAAGAGTAGAATTCTCATCTTCTTATTATGATCCGGATGATGAAAATATTCCTGAATATATAAGATATTTATTTGAAAAGGGAGCACCAGCTGATTTTGTTTTAATAGGTGCCACTACAAAAGATCCAAGTCAGATAAATCCAGCATTAAGATCTAGATGTACAGAGGTGTATTTTGAACCATTATCTTCAAGGAGTATAGAAGGTATAGTTAATAATGCATCTGAAAAATTAAATGTAGAACTAGAAGATGGAGTTGGAAAGTTAATAAGCCAGTATACTATCGAAGGTAGAAAAGCTGTAAATATATTATCTGATGCATATGGATATTCGTTATTTAATACAAGTGGGGATGAAACAAGTAATAAAATAACTTTAAAAGATGTTGAAGAAGTTATTTCAATAGGAAGATATGCTCCATTTGAAAGATTAGATAATTTAGATAATTATGAAATAGGGCATGTATATGGACTAGGAGTAAGTGGATTCTTAGGATCTACAATAGAAATAGAATCAACAGTATTCCCAGCTAAAAAGAAAGGTCATGGAACTATTAAATTTAATGATACTGCAGGTTCTATGGCAAAGGATTCTGTATTTAATGCTGCATCTGTAATTAGAAAGATTACAGATAAAGATATAAAAGATTATGATGTCCATGTTAATGTAATTGGCGGTGGTCAAATAGATGGACCATCAGCTGGAGCAGCTATTACAGTTTGTATAATAAGTGCTCTTACAGAAAGGCCAATTCGTCAAGACGTTGCTATCACAGGGGAAATTTCTTTAAGAGGAAAGGTTAAGCCTGTTGGAGGTATATTTGAAAAAATATACGGGGCTAGAAGAAAAGGAATTAAACTTGTTGCTATCCCTAAGGATAATGAAAAAGAAGTTCCTCTAGGACTTGAAGATATTGAAGTTAAATCTATAAGTCATATAGAGGAACTAATGGAGATAGTATTTGAGAAGTAATGTAGATTAAGCTTCCTTTATGGGAAGCTTAATTTTATTATGTGAAGAAATAAATTTATTATACAAATGACATAGTAAATTAAATTCATTTTGATATAATAAGTTATATATAGAAAAGAAAATAGAAATTAAATATAAAATTGGGAGGTGGATTATTTATGGAAGCACCTATGATGAGAAGTTTACCACAAAGTATAGAAGCAGAGCAGTCCGTTATAGGGGCAATGATAATAGATAAAAGTGCCATTGCTCAAGTTTTAGAAAAGCTTAATGAAGAAGATTTTTATAGAGATGGACATAAGGCTATATATAAAGCTATAAAAGAAATGTATGCTAAGGATATGGCAGTAGACTTAGTAACTATATTGGAGTACTTAAAGACTACTGATATGTTAGATAAGGCTGGAGGAGTTACCTATATATCTGAGCTAAGTGCATCTGTGCCTACAACAGCTAACTTAAGTTCATATATAAAAATAGTAGAAGAAAAATCTACATTAAGGAAACTGATAAAGGCATCTACATCTATTATTGAGGAAAGTTATAATAGTGGTGGAGATGTTGAGAAGGTAATAGATTTAGCACAAAAAAAGGTATTTGATATAGCAGAAAAAAAGGATTCTAAGGAATATGAACCACTTTCTAATGTACTTGAAAGAGGTTTTTTAGAAATAGAAAGATTATTTAATAATAGGGGAGCTATAACAGGAGTTGGATCTGGTATTAAGGATTTAGATGCTAAAACATCTGGATTTCAAAAGGGTGATATGGTACTTATTGCTGCTAGACCATCTATGGGAAAAACAACATTTTCATTAAATATTGCAGAGAATGCAGCTTTAAAGGAAGGAAAGAGTGTAGTTATATTTTCACTGGAAATGTCTAAGGAACAATTAGCATATAAGCTATTATGTTCACAGGCTAATGTAGATATGCTAAAGCTTAGAACAGGTAATTTAGAGGATGATGACTGGGAAAGAATTGCAAGAGCCACAGGACCTTTAGCAAAGGCTAGAATCTATATAGATGATACTGCTGGTATTAGTGTTATGGATATGAGATCTAAGTGTAGAAAGATAAAAATGGAGCACGGTATTGATATGATACTTATTGACTACTTACAACTTATGTCAGGTAGTGCTGGTAGTGATAATAGACAACAAGAGGTATCTGAAATATCAAGATCTATTAAAGCTTTAGCAAAAGAAATGGAATGCCCAGTAATTGCATTATCACAGTTATCTCGTGCACCTGAGCAAAGAGCTGACCACAGACCTATGCTATCAGACCTAAGAGAATCAGGATCAATTGAGCAGGATGCCGATGTTGTTATGTTCTTATATAGAGACGAATATTATAATAAAGAGACTGAAGAAAAAGGTATCGGAGAATGTATTATAGCTAAACAAAGAAATGGCCCAGTTGGAACAGTTAAAATGGCTTGGATTGGAGCACACTCTAAGTTTGCTGATTTAGACTTAGTACATAAAGAGTAATAGTAAATTTAAATTATTGTGGGGTGCTATATGAATAGAAAAATTGGTTTTATAGGTTGTGGAAATATGGGAAGCGCCATGCTTGGTGCATTAGTTAAATCTAATGATATAAATAATAATGATATCATGGTTTCTACAAAGAGTGAAGAATCAGCTAAAAGAATAAATAAGAAATTTGAAGTGAAGACAACAGTAGTTAATATTGAAGTAGCTGAAAAATCTAATATTCTATTTTTAGCTGTTAAGCCATATTTCTTTAAAGAAGTTATAGAAGAAATAAAAGATAAAGTTAGTGATGATACTATTATTATTTCTATAGCTGCAGGAGTTACAATAGAACAAATAGAAGAATGGTTTGGAAAAAAGGTTAAGGTTATTAGAACAATGCCTAATACACCAGCATTAGTTGGAGAAGGAATGTCAGCGATTTGTCCAAATAAAAATATAACCTCAGATGAATTAGAATATGTAGGTAAATTATATAATTCATTTGGAAAGTATGAAATATTGGAGGAGAAGGATTTTCATGCATTTATAGCTTTATGTGGCTCATCTCCAGCTTATGTATTTATGTTTATAGAAGCAATGGCAGATGCTGCTGTTAAGTTGGGAATTCCTAGAACTAAGGCTTATAAGTTAGCTGAGCAAAGTATACTAGGTTCAGCTAAATTAGCTTTAGAAACAGGAAAGCATCCAGGAGTATTAAAAGATGAAGTTTGTTCTCCTGGTGGAACAACAATTGAAGCTGTAATAGATCTTGAAAAGAATGGATTTAGAAATACAATTATAAGTGCAGTTGAAAAATGTGCAGAGAAATCAAGGAATATGTAATATATAAAGCAATTAAAATTAATTGTGGTAATATATGATTTTAAAATATATAATATAAGATAATGAATATATTATTAAAAAAATGAAATAATTAAAAATATAAAAATTCTATGAAAAGAAGAGTACTTATTCAATAGTATTTTGCAGCGAGTAGGGGTAGAGTGTAAGCCTTATAAAATACAGAGTAAGGAAGAGGAACTTGGAGAAGCTACTTAAGTATAAAGATATTTATATAAGGGTATGCCGTTAACTGCGTTAAGGTTTTGAGTGAACTAAGTTTTTAGTTAAATTGAGTGGTACCGCGGAAATACTCCGTCTCTTTGTATGAAAGGAGACGGATTTTTTATATTTTAATAGAAAAATCAGGAGGTAAAGTTATGAAATTATTTATTGATGAAATAAATGAAGTAGTTAAAAATGCTTTTGAAGAGCTAGGATACGAAAGAGAAACAGGAAAGGTTAATGTATCAAATAGACCTGATTTATGCCAATATCAATGTAACGGGGCTTTAGCAAACGCTAAAAAGCATAAGAAAGCACCAATGATAATAGCTAATGAGGTTGTTGAAAAATTAAATGATAATAAAATGTTTTCTAAATTAGAAGCTGTTGCACCTGGATTTATCAATATGAATATTAACGATGAATTCTTAATAGGGTACATCAACGATATGAATAAAGATGAGAATTTTGGAGTTTCAAAGGCTACAGAAGTTAAGAAAATAGTTGTTGATTATGGTGGAGCAAATGTTGCGAAACCACTACACATTGGACATTTAAGATCAGCAATAATTGGTGAAAGTATAAAAAGAATTGCAAAGTTCTTAGGACATAATGTTATTGGAGATGTACATTTAGGA
Organism: uncultured Clostridium sp.; assembly: GCF_934754925.1. Lineage (GTDB taxonomy): Bacteria > Bacillota > Clostridia > Clostridiales > Clostridiaceae > Clostridium. The sequence continues at coordinate 32,183 of NZ_CAKVJA010000024.1, forward strand.
GATTGGGGTCTTCAAATGGGGATGGTAATATCTGAAGTTGAAAGAAGAAATCCATCTTTACCATACTTCGATGAGAACTTTACTGGAGAATATCCAACAGAAGCTCCATTTACAATAGATGAACTTGAAGATATATATCCATATGCAAGTAAGTTAGCTAAGAGTGATGAAAAAGTAATGGAGGCTGCTAAGCAAGCTACTGTTGAACTTCAACAAGGTAGAAGAGGATATGTTGCTTTATGGAAGCATATATTAAATGTTTCAGTTACTGACTTAAAGAAAAACTATGGAGCATTAGATGTTAATTTTGAATTATGGAATGGTGAAAGTGATGCACAAAAATTCATTCCAGCAATGATAGAAGAATTAAAAGAAAAAGGTTTCGCACAAGAAAGTGAAGGAGCATTAGTATTTGATGTAAGTGAAGAAACTGATAAGAGTCCAGTTCCACCACTACTATTATTAAAGTCTGATGGAGCATCTTTATATGGAACTACTGACTTAGCTACAGTTGTAGAAAGAGTTAGAGATATGAAGGCAGATGAAATAATATATCTAGCAGATAAGAGACAAGGACTTCACTATGAACAATTCTTTAGAGCTGCTAAAAAATCAGGAATAGCACATGAAGATACTGTTTTAGATTTCATAGGATTTGGTACTATGAATGGAAAAGATGGAAAGCCATTTAAGACTCGTGAAGGTGGAGTAATGAGACTTGCAGATTTAATAAATATGATTAAAGAAGCAGGGAAAGAAAAGCTTAAGGATAATAAAAATATTTCAGAAGAAGATGTTGAAGAAATTTCTTCAAAGGTTGGTTTAGCTGCATTAAAGTATGGTGATTTATCAAACCAAGCATCTAAGGATTATGTATTTGATATAGAGAGATTTGCTTCTTTTGAAGGAAATACAGGGCCATATATTTTATATACAATAGTAAGAATTAAATCTATATTAAATAAATCAGAAGGATTTAATGCTGAAAATAGTATTTTAGTACCTCAAAGTGAATCAGAAAGAGGATTAATGCTTCAATTATCTAAATTTAATGAAGTTATAGAGTTAAGCTTCAGAGACAGAGCTCCTCATAAAATTTGTGAATTTATATATGAATTATCTAATAACTTTAATAAGTTCTATAATGACACTAGAATATTATCTGAAGAAGATGAAAGTAAAAAGGCATCTTGGTTAAGTTTAATAAATCTTGTTAAAAATGTTTTAGAACAAGGATTAGACTTATTAGGTATGGAAAGTGTAGAAAGAATGTAGTTTCAATAATCTGTATCAAAATTATGATTTTGATACAGCTGTTTTTATTATTTTTATCAGGATATAATAGATTATTTTTGATTTAGTTTCTAAACATTTAGTAGCCTGAAATATTAAGTGTATTTAATTTATTGTGCATGATGTACTGATTATATAAATAATATTTTTATCAATATTTAGTATATATAAAAATATAATATATTAATCAATATATTCAGGAGGATAAGAATGTATAGGATTGATGTTAAAGACTTAGGAGAAAATAACGCAAGTATTTCAAAAATAATGAAACATATAAATTATAAAGAGTTATATAATTTAGTTAAGCCTTACGTAATAGAAGAACATCTCTCCTTTTCCTTACCTAATGACTGTACGGATGGTAAGGAGTGGGGAAATATATATTCACATGATAAACCTATTGGACAAATATTAATAACTTATATAGAAGAATAAGAATTTAAAAAAGTATTAGATTTTTGACCTAATACTTTTTTATTATTATATAGTTGCAACACCACTTTTAATTGCAGCTTCTTTAACAGCCTCAGCAACTTTCTTTTGAACATCTAAATTAAATGCTTTTGGAATAATATAATTAGAGTTAAGTTCTTCATCTGAAACAGAATTAGCAATTGCATAAGCAGCAGCTATTTTCATTTCTTCATTTATTTCAGTTGCTCTAACATCTAAAGCTCCTCTAAATATTCCTGGAAAGGCTAAAACATTATTTATTTGGTTAGGGAAATCTGAACGACCAGTACCAATTACTTTAGCACCAGCTTCTTTTGCATCATCAGGGAATATTTCAGGCGTTGGGTTTGCCATAGCAAATATAACAGAATCATCGCTCATAGATGAAACCATCTCTTTTGATACTATATTAGGAGCTGAAACCCCTATAAATACATCAGCATTTTTAATAACATCTTTTAATATTCCAGATTCGTTATTAGGATTAGTAATTTGGGATAATTCTTCAAAATATTTATTTGAATAAGTTGTATCTCTATTTAAAGCACCATCTCTATCGCATACAATTATATTTTTAGCTCCAAAAGATAATAAAAGTTTAGTTATTGCAGTTCCAGCTGATCCAGCACCATTAACAACGATCTTTAAATCTTGAATATTTTTATTAACGATTTTTAGTGCATTTATTAATGCTGCTAAAACTATAATAGCAGTTCCGTGTTGATCATCATGGAAAACAGGGATATTTAATCTTTCTTTTAATTTTTTCTCTATTTCAAAACATCTAGGAGCTGATATATCTTCTAAGTTTATTCCACCTAAAGTAGGAGCAATTCTAACTATTGTTTCAACTATTTCATCAACTTCTTTAGTATCAAGAACTATAGGAAAAGCATCTACATCTGCAAATTCTTTAAATAATATAGCTTTACCTTCCATAACAGGTAACGAAGCTAAAGGTCCAATATCTCCAAGACCTAAAACAGCAGTACCATCAGATATAACAGCTACAGTGTTCCATTTCCTAGTATATAAATAAGCTGTAGATGGATCTTTATGTATTTCTCTACATGGCTCAGCAACACCAGGAGTATAAGCAAGTGATAAATCTTTTTCATTAGTTATTTTAACTCTTGAAGATACTTCTAATTTACCTTTTAATTCTTTGTGAAATTTTAGTGACTCTTCGTATATATTCATAATAGGACTCCTTCTCAAAATATATTTATGATAATATTATACGAATTATATATAAATAAAGCAAAAAAATATTCGGTGAAATATTGAAATTTCATAATTACTTTGATACCATGTTATATGTGATTATAATGTAATATAATCTATTACTATGTCTTAAAAGGAGGCAATTTAAATGTCAGCATTTATTGTTTTAGGAGCTCAATGGGGAGATGAAGGTAAAGGGAAAATGACAGACTACTTAGCTGAAGAAGCAAATGTAGTTGTTAGATATCAAGGTGGTAACAATGCAGGTCATACCGTAGAAGTGGGAGATAAGCAATATAAACTTCACTTAATACCATCAGGTATATTACATGACGAAAAGCTTAACGTAATAGGAAATGGTGTAGTTGTAGATCCTATAGCTTTCTTTTCAGAAATTGATTACTTACAAGAAGAGGGAGTAAAAGTAACTCCAGAAAAATTAATAGTTAGTGATAGAGCACACGTTATTATGCCATATCATAAGGTTCTAGATAAATTAAAAGAAAAAGCTAGAGGAAAAAATGATATAGGAACTACAGGAAAAGGAATAGGTCCTTGTTATACTGATAAGTTTGAGAGATGTGGTATAAGAGTTTGTGATCTTATAGATAAAGAAGTATTTAAGGAAAAGCTTATGGCTAATATTGAAATGAAGAACAAGTATATTGTTAATGTTCTTGGTGGAGAAGCATTAAGTTTTGATGAAATATATGAAGAATATTCTAAGTATGGTGAAAAATTAAAACCATTTGTAAAAGATACATCAGTAAGAGTTTACAATGAAATTAAAGATGATAAAACAGTTTTATTTGAGGGTGCACAAGGAATGTTATTAGATATAGATTATGGAACATATCCATACGTAACATCATCAAATACAACTGCTGGGGGAGTAGCTAATGGTGTTGGTATAGGACCAAATATGATTACTAATGCTGTAGGTATAGCTAAAGCTTATACTACAAGAGTAGGTAAAGGACCTTTCCCAACAGAATTAGAAAATGAAACTGGAGAATGGATAAGACAAAAAGGTCACGAATATGGAGTAACTACAGGCAGATCAAGAAGATGTGGTTGGCTTGATATAGTTATATTAAAGACTTCAGTTAGAGTTAGTGGATTAACTTCATTAGCTGTAACTAAGATAGATACATTAGCAGGGTTAGAGAAAGTTATGATGTGTGTTGGATATAAATTCAATGATGAAATTATAGATTACTTCCCAGCTAGTTTAGAAGATTTAGCTAAATGTGAACCTGTATATGAAGAGTTTGATGGATGGGATGAAAGTGTAGCTGAAGCAAGAAGCTATGAAGAATTACATCCAAATGCAAGAAAGTATTTAGAAAGAATTGAAGAGTTAACTGAAACTAGAATTTCAATAGTATCAGTAGGTCCGAGAAGAGATCAAACTATGAGAGTTAAACCTCTATAGTATAATTCTATTAAGCCATATAAAAATATTTTTTATATGGCTTTTTGCTATTTGTATAATATTAATTTATAGTGTGCAAAATATTAGTAAGTAAAATTATAAGAGGTGCATATTATGATTGATAAATATACAACTTTATGCGATGCAATAGCAGAAAATCCTATAGCAGCAAATATATTAATGAGCTATGGTATACCAACATATGATATTACAGAGAATCAATTTTCGTCTTTGAATGAAATAGCCACAAAATATGGAATTGATATTACTTCTGTTGTAAATCAAATTAATAGTGGGTTAGCAAGTTTATATTAATATTATTTAATTGAATTTTACATATATTTCATATAAAATAGTTTTATTAAATAATTTTAATAAAGATGAGGTGATTAAATATGATTACTAAGGATATGACAATTGGAGAAATAATAAAATTAAATGCTAACAAAGCAGAAATATTAATGAGTTTTGGAATGGGATGTGTTGGATGCCCATCTGCACAAGCTGAGACTGTTGAAGAAGCAGCATATGTTCATGGAATAAATTTAGAAGAATTATTAGAAGCTTTAAATAAATAAAAAATATTAGAACCCATTATAATGGGTTCTTTTTGATAAATTAAAAAGGTGGGGTGTAGAAAATGGGAATAGTTAAGGAAAAAGAGTATGAAGTACATTATTATGAAACTAATTATAAATTAGAGTGTAAAATATCATCTATAATTAATTATTTTTGTGATATAGGAACTAAACAGTCAGAAGAGTTAGGTGTTGGAATTAATTACTTAATGGAAAAAAGACTATCTTGGGTTTTTTATAAGTATGATATAAGGGTAAAAAGGTATCCTAAATATGGAGAAAAAATAAAAGTAGTAACAATGGCTAAGAGTTTTAAGAAGTTTTATGCATCAAGAGGTTATGAAATATATGATGAAAATAATGAAAAAATAGTGGATGGAGAAGGAATTTTCTTATTAATAAATATAGATAAGAGAAGAGCTGTACGAATACCAGAAGATCAATATATAGCATATGGAGTAGATTCTGAGAATTGCTCAGATATTAAGTTAACTAAGTTAGAAAAGTTAACTAAGGAGATGAATAAGAACCATTTTAAAGTTAGATATGGTGATATAGATTCTAATATGCATGTAAATAACGTTAAATATGTTGAGTGGGCTGTGGAATCACTTCCATTAGAGGTTATCTTAAATTATCAGCTTGAAGAGCTAAGTGTAATATTTGAAAAAGAATGTAGATATGGAGCTGAAATAGTTGCTTCATATGAAATAAAAGAGTATGAAGATAGCTTAGTAATACTTCATAAAATTACTGATAATGAGGATAAAGAATTAACTGTTCTAACTAGTAAGTGGAAAAAGATAATATCAGATTAGAATATAAAAAGTATCAAGTTTTAAAAATTAATTTTTAAAACTTGATACTTTTTATTATGAATAAACAACAGTTTACTTATTTTGAGCAATTGCTGTTGCTACAGTATATCCTGAACTCCAAGCCCATTGAAGGTTAAATCCACCACAATCCCCATGAACATCTAATATTTCACCACAAAAATAAAGATTAGGAACGAGCTTAGATTCTAATGTATCATAGTTAACATCTTTAGTATTAACGCCGCCAACAGTAACTTGAGCCTGATTAAAATCATTAGTACCTGTACAAGTAAATTTCCAAGCTTTTAGAGTATTTATTAGTTTCATTTTTTCTTTCCATGAAAGTTCGTAACAAGGCATTTGAAGATTAGTTATGCCACATTCCTTTAATAAAACAGGAATTATTTTTTTATGTATAACCCCAACAAGAGCATTAATTATAGGTCTATGGCTAAGAAGTGCAAAATGACACTCTAAGAAATCTTCTAACTCTTCTTTTGAATAGCTAGGTAATAAATCTACTATAACTTCAGTTTTCTTTTTGTTAAATGTATTTTGAGAAGCTAATGCTGATATTTGAAGAATAGGAGGACCTGATATTCCATAGTCCGTAAATAATATTTCTCCAAAATCCTTTTTTACAATTTCATTATCAACTAAGAGTGTTGCATAGCCATCAAATTTAACTCCGGATAAAGCCTTTAGATGTGGGTAGTCTAATTTTAATTGAACTATTCCAGGAACGAGTGGTGTTATCGAATGACCAAAATTTTTTGCAAGGTTATATCCACTACCATCAGATCCTGTTTTAGGAGCTGTTTTTCCTCCACAGGCTAAAATGACTTTGTTAGCTGTGAATAATTTATACTCTTCATTAGTTGTGGATAACTTAAAATTTTTACCTCTGTGGATATCTTTTATTTTGCAGCTTGTGTATAAAGGTATATTTCTATCTTCAATAGCCATTTTTAAAATATCCACAACTGAAGAGGCTTGAAGTGATTGTGGATAAAGTTTTCCTGTAGGTAAGGCTACAATTGGAAGTCCTAAAGATAGAAAGAAATTTTTTGTATCCTCAAGTGAAAGTTTATCTAAAGCAGTAAATGGGAAATCGGGATTTGAACTATGATAATTAATAAAAGGTGACTTTATACAATTATTTGAGATATTACATCTACCATTACCAGTAGTTAAAATCTTTTTACCAATTCTATCAGTGCCTTCAACGATTGCAACATCTATTCCAAAATCTTTAGCAGTAATAGCAGCAATTAAACCAGAAGCTCCACCACCAACAATTATTAAATCATGATACAAATTAAACACTCCTTTCATATATCTAAATTGAGAACTAAAATTTTAATGACATTATGACGAAAATTAATACTTAGCTCTGCAATTTTATTTAATTTAACTATATCTTAATATTTAGAATTATGTTCTGCAATAATAATTATATAATTTGGGACTAGTAATATAAGTAATAGAATTAAGGAATACTATTAAAGAGGTGATGGTAATGAGAGTTAAAATAATTAATCATAATTCTGAAGACTATCAAAAAGAATTAAAATTAAGAAGAATGAACTATGATCAAGTAGTAGTTAACTATCCAGATCAAAAGGGAATAAAGGTTTTTGGTAAGGAGGAAGTGGAATTTATAACAGAAAGCGAAGTTGATGAATTTTTAATAAAATATAATGATTTTCTAAAAATTAAATTAAATAGAGGAATATCAGTTGCATTATATAAGGGAATTTTAGATACAATAGAAAATGAATTAAAAACTAATTTTAAAAGTTTAAACTTATTAAAAGATAAATACATAGTAAATAAAAGGGGAATATGGGAAAAGGAAATTTTATGTGTAATTAATGATACTATGCCTGTAAAAATAATTGCTAATGGACAAAATTTCAAAAAAACTGGATTTAATATAGGTATTGATGAGATATCAAAAGAAGAATTTTTAGAAATTTGTACTTTCGAAATTAAAAAAATAAATAAAGAAGTTAAAGAAAAAGAATATTTATTAGCTAGATATGGGGAAGCAATAGAAAAAATTAAAAACCCTGAAAACCCAGTAAAAATGCTGGTTTAGAGAGTTTCTATAAAACATAATAAAAAATATATAAAAAAATTTTAAAAAAAGTGTTGACACTATATATTTTTTTAGGTATTATAGGTAATGTGCTCGGGAGAGCGCAGCAGAAAAGAAAAAAACCTAGGCCCCTTGGTCAAGCGGTCAAGACACCACCCTTTCACGGTGGTAACAGGGGTTCGATTCCCCTAGGGGTCACCATTAATATTTGGAAGCATAGCTCAGCTGGGAGAGCATCTGCCTTACAAGCAGAGGGTCACAGGTTCGATCCCTGTTGTTTCCACCAAACGCGGCTCAGTAGCTCAGTTGGTTAGAGTGCCGGCCTGTCACGCCGGAGGTCGAGGGTTCGAGCCCCTTCTGAGTCGCCACTTTTAAAATTATATAATTAAAATATAATGGATACGCTTCATTGGCTCAATGGCAGAGCAGCTGACTTGTAATCAGCAGGTTGTTGGTTCGACTCCGACATGAAGCTCCACTAGGCCCCTTGGTCAAGCGGTCAAGACACCACCCTTTCACGGTGGTAACAGGGGTTCGATTCCCCTAGGGGTCACC
>NZ_CAKVJA010000025.1 GCF_934754925.1 uncultured Clostridium sp.
GGTGCGTGTTAAGAGATTCGAACTCCTGGCCCACGCCTTAGAAGGGCGTTGCTCTATCCAGCTGAGCTAAACACGCAAAATGAAAATCTAAACATTACATTTATTTATTTGAACTATTTCAACTTTGCTGAGTTTCTTATTCAAATAAAATGGAGCGGGTAGTGGGAATCGAACCCACCTTTCCAGCTTGGAAGGCTGGAGTATTACCGATATACGATACCCGCGCATCGACTACGTTGTTTAGTATATTATGTTTGTCGATGTTTGTCAACACTATTTTTTCATTTTTTTATTTATTTTTTTAGTAGCCCATTAACATGGACTTATAATGACTCTGAATGATATAATGTAAATGATTAATTAACAATTCATATCATAGAGAGGATTATATTTATGAAAGAAATAATAATGGCAAATGGTAATATTAAAGCATCCGAAATAGGTCTTGGATGTATGAGAATTTCAACTATGGATAAAACTTCAGTTAATAGCTTAATTAACACAGCCTTAGATTGTGGTATTAATTTTTTCGATCATGCCGACATTTATGGCAAAGGAAAGTCAGAAGAAATTTTTAGTGAAGCACTTTCTATGTCTGCATCTTTAAGAGAAAAAATTATTATTCAATCTAAATGTGCTATTAGACCTGGATTTTTTGATTATTCTAAAGAACATATTTTAAATTCTGTTGATTCTATATTAAAAAGATTGAAAACTGATTATTTAGATATATTATTATTGCATAGACCAGATACATTAATGGAACCTGAAGAGGTAAATGAAGCTTTTGAAAAACTATATAACGAAGGTAAAGTTAGAAACTTTGGTGTTAGTAATCATAACTCTATGCAAATAGAATTATTAAATAAATATTTAACTAATAAAGTTACTATTAATCAACTTCAATTTAGTATTATGCATACTGGAATTATTGATTCAGGAATAAATGTTAACATGAAAAATTCATCTTCAGTTGACAGAGATGGATCAATTTTAGAATATTGTAGATTAAAAGATATAAATATACAAGCCTGGTCTCCATATCAATATGGATTCTTTGAAGGTACATTTATAGATAATCCTAAATTCCCTGAGCTTAATAAAAAGCTTGCTGAAATAGCTGAAAAATATAATGTAAGTAAAACTGCTATTGCTACAGCGTGGATACTTAGACATCCAGCTAAGATACAAACTATTGTTGGAACTACAAATGAAACTCGTTTAAGAGATATCTGTACTGCTTCAAATGTAACTCTTACAAGACAAGAATGGTATGAAATTTACTTAGCTGCTGGTAATATACTACCTTAAAAATTTTAATTATGCAGCAATAGTATATTACAAACTATAATATAAGCCTTAGAAAGATAAAGAACCACAGTTAAACTGCGGTTCTTTATCTTTCATTATAATTTATACTATATCAATATACTTTAAAACTTTACTTTTTAAAAATCTAACACTACCTTCTATTGTTAATTTTTCAAATGGTGAATTAAAATTTCTATATATTCAGATTTCAATATGAATTTAGATGTAAATTAATTCATAAATAACCGCAAATTACTCTTAACATTTGATTTTATACCATGTATAGCATAATATCTAATAGTAAGAAAAATTATAATATTAAACAATTAAATAAGGAGGAATAATGAAAACTAAAAACAAATCATTAATATTTATTATACTTTTAACTATGTTTAGTTCACTTACATTTAATATGGCTCATCCTGTTACACCTATGTTTATAAATAAACTTGGATTACCAACCTTTATGTTTGGACTATTTTTTGCTGCAATGTCTATTGGTAACTTTATTGGTTCACCTTTATTCGGTTCTTTATCTGATAAAAAGGGAAGAATTAATTTTTTAATACTAGGTGCTATAGGTTATGGATTAAGTCAACTTGGATTTGGTTTTAACACTAATCCATTTATAATACTAATATTTAGATTTACAGGTGGCTTTTTTGTAGTAAGTTATTTAACTACATCAATGGCATATTTAAGTGATATAACAACAAAAGAAAATAGAACAAAGTATATTACATACTATGCAGCTGCAAACACAATAGGCACATCCCTAGGCTCACTTCTTGGTGGGATAATAGGTAACAATAATTTTAAATATACTTTCTTTTCTCAATTTATATTATGTTTAATTTTAGGAGCCTTAGTATATTTCCTATTGGAAGAACCTAAAAAAGAAAAAACTTATACAACTACAACAATAAATCCCCATAATAAACATCATTATTTAAAACTTTTAAATAAAAACTTAATAATTATGTTTATTATAGTTATTGTCTTTTACTTTGCAGCAACAAGCTATAACTCTACTATTAATTATTACATAGAAGATGTTTTAAAGCTTCCTCCTACATTTATAGGTGGATTCCTTGCATTTGTTGGAATAGTTGGCTTTATTATAAATTTAATTTTTACTCCTATTTTAGGAAAGTTATTTAAGGAAATTAATGTTTTTAAAACTATAACCCTATGTATCATAGTTTCATTATTTCTTATGGTAATATCAAATAATGTTATTTTATTCTTAAGTTGTGCCGTAATATTTACATCATTTGCAAGTATACATATTCCGTTACAACAAAGTATAATAACAAAGCTTTCTCAAGAAAATTATGGTTCTCTTATGGGAATTTTTAATTCTTCTAAAGCAATAGGGCAAGTTACTGGATCATTAACTGCTGGATTCATCTTTGATATAGGAAATAAACTACCATTTTTAACTTCTGCTATTTTAGTCTTTATAGGTTTTATAGTATTACTTCCTCTAAATTCAAATTTAATTTCATCTAATAAGACTTCATAATAAAAATAAGGCTATGGTATTTAAAAATACACATAGCCTTATTTCCAACTATTTAGTTGTAATTACAATTTCATCATCTTTACCATCAATTACAACATTAGAGCCATAATTAATTTCTCCAGCAATAATTAATCTTGCTAACTTATTTTCTAAAGTATTTTGAATATATCTCTTAAGTGGTCTTGCCCCATAAACTGGATCATAACCTTCAACTGCTAATATATGCTTAGCTTCTGGTGTAATATCTAAGGTTATATTTCTATCTTTTAATCTGTTAGCAACTTCATTAACAAAGATATCAATAATTTTAGTTATTCCAGTTTCAGATAATGGCTTAAACATTATAATATCATCAACTCTGTTTAAGAACTCTGGCTTAAACCTCATTTTCATCTCATTCATTACTTCTTCTCTTATTTGTGGATCTATACCATCTTCACATTTATTCTCTAAAAGATAGCTACTTCCTATATTAGAAGTCATGATAATAATTGTATTTTTGAAATCAACAGTTTTACCCTTATTATCTGTAAGTCTACCATCATCAAGTATTTGTAAGAACATATTGAATACATCTTCATGTGCCTTTTCAATTTCATCAAATAATATTACACTATAAGGCTTTCTTCTAACTGCTTCAGTTAATTGACCACCTTCTTCATATCCTACATATCCTGGAGGCGCTCCAACTAATCTAGATACAGCATGCTTTTCCATATATTCAGACATATCTATTCTTATAATGTTATCTTCAGAATCAAATAAATTTCTTGCTAAAGTCTTTGCAAGCTCAGTTTTACCTACACCTGTTGGTCCTAAGAAAATAAATGAACCTATAGGTCTATTTATATCTTTTAATCCTGCTCTTGCTCTAAGTATTGCAGAAGTAACAGATGTAATAGCTTCTTCTTGCCCAATTACTCTCTTTTGCATTTCATCTTCAAGTCTTAATAATTTTTCTCTTTCACCTTCTAATAAATTAGATACAGGTATACCAGTCCATCTAGATAAAACTTGTGAAACTTCTTCTTCAGTAACCTCTTCTTTTAATAAAGCACCTTCATAATTTTCCTTAACTTCAACTTCCATTTGTTCAATAGCAGATTCTAAGCTAGGAATTTCACCATACTGAATTTCTGCAGCCTTATTATAGTCATATTGTCTTTGAGCTGCTTCAAGATTTCCTCTAGCCTCATCAAGTTTTGCCTTTAATTCTTTTAACTTTAAGATTGCTCCCTTTTCTCTATCAAATTTCGCTGTCATTTCATCATTTTTAGCTTTAAGTTCTGAATATTCCTTTTCTAGAGCTTCTAGCTTTTTCTTAGAACCTTCATCTTTCTCTCTTGTTAAGGCTTCTTTTTCTATTTCAAGCTGTACAATTCTTCTTCTAATTGCATCTAATTCTGCTGGTAATGAATCTATCTCTGTTCTTATCATTGCTCCAGCTTCATCAATTAAATCAATAGCCTTGTCAGGTAAATATCTATCTTGAATATATCTATCAGAAAGTTTTGCTGCTGCAACTATAGCAGAATCATGAATTCTAACTCCGTGGTGAATTTCAAATCTTTCTTTTAATCCTCTTAATATTGAAATTGCATCTTCAACGGATGGCTCATCAACAATAACGGGTTGGAATCTTCTTTCAAGTGCTTTATCTTTTTCAATATATTGTCTATATTCATCAAAAGTAGTTGCACCAATACAGTGTAATTCACCTCTTGCAAGTAATGGCTTAATTAAATTACCTGCATCCATAGCGCCATCAGTTTTACCTGCTCCAACTATAGTATGAATTTCATCTATAAATAATATAATTTTACCTTCACTATTTTGAACTTCCTTTAAAACAGCTTTTAATCTTTCTTCAAATTCACCTCTATATTTAGCACCAGCTATTAATGAACCCATATCTAAAGAAAATATAATTTTATCTTTTAACCCTTCTGGGACATCCCCTCTTACTATTCTTTCAGCTAATCCCTCAACAATGGCAGTTTTACCAACACCAGGTTCACCTATTAATACTGGATTATTCTTAGTTCTCCTTGAAAGAATTCTAATGGTTCTTCTTATTTCATCATCTCTTCCTATTACTGGATCTAATTTATGCTTTTTAGCTAAATCTACTAAGTTAGTACCATACTTAGCTAGTGCATCATAAGTTCCTTCTGGATCTTGGGTATCAACTCTTTGACTTCCTCTAACCTCTGATAATACCTTCATAAAATTATCTTTATTTATATTATATTTATTTAATATTTGCTTTGTAGGTCCATTTTTATCAACGTCTATAATAGCTAACATTAAATGTTCAACACTAATATAGGAATCTCCAAATTTCTTTGCTAAATCATCAGCCTTAACAAGAACTTCATCTACTTGTCTTGTTATATAAACTCCTGATCCATTTGCACCATCACCTGTAACCTTAGGCATTTTATCTAGAGCATTTTTTATATCAACCATCATCATCTTCACATTTACTCCCATTTTAGTGAAGATATTTGGGATCAATCCATCTTCAGCTTCTACTAATGCAGAAAATAAATGAATAACATCTATTTGTTGATGATTATATTTTACTGCAGTTAAATTTGCATCATTTAGTGCTTGTTGTACTCTTAATGTCATTCTTTCAACATTCATTTCTACTCACCTCTTATTAGTATTCTTAACTTTAATTTTATTTTAATACAAAAGTCAAAGAAAGTCAAAGTAAATTTTATTTTTATTTTTTACTTTTTATTCCATAATATATTATACCACTTTTTATATATTTTTTTGTTTTTAATGGTAGTTATTGTTATAATATTTACAAGATACATTTATATATAGAAATTAGAGGTGAAATTTTGAGAAGAGAATATATAAATTATCCCTTTGATTTGCCTATAAAAATCTCATATTTAAATATAAAAAATTATCCAACTCATTGGCATAATTCAATTGAGATTATATATGTTTTAAAGGGTTCTTTACACATTAAAATAGATACAGATTCATTTACTCTAAATGAACGTGAAGTTGAAATAATAAATTCAGATGAATCTCATGAAATTCAAGGAATTGATGATAATAAAGTATTAATTTTTAATATAGATCCATTTTTCTTTGAGAAATATTACAAAGATATAAATAATATATTTTTCTATACTAACTCCAATGATGATGAAGATCAAAATGGTCCTGAATATGAAGAACTAAAAACCATTTTATCTCAAATACTTTGTGAATACGTTCAAAAATTGGAAGATTATGATGAAGAAATAGAAGAACTTCTTATAACACTTCTTTATCATCTTGTTAATAACTTTCATTATTTAACTCATGAAAAAGAAGAATTAAAAGAAAAAACAGATCAATTAGCTAGATACCATAGAATTTCTAAATATATATATAATAACTATAATAATAATATTACGCTTCAAGAAATTGCAAAAAAGGAATTCTTAAGTCCACATTATTTATCTCATGAGATAAAATATGCTACTGGTTACAGCTTTACAGATTTAATTAACTTAACTAGAATTGAAGAATCTATAAAACTATTATTAGATAGCGATATGAGTATTTCTGAAATATCTGATGAAATAGGTTTTTCTCATGTACGTTACTTTAATAAAAACTTTAAGTATTATTATGGTTGTACTCCTCTTCAATATAGGAAAAAATATGCTACTACAGAGCAAGAATATGATTTATCTAAACAATTTATAGAGCTTTCTCTTAACGATGCTCTTGAAACCCTTTCTTATAGCTTAGAAAACTATAATAGATTTAATTTTGAAAATAAGCTTTGGAATATTCATGTTGATGTTGATAAAATATTAAATCCATTAGAAAAGGATTTTAAAGAGTATATTAATTTAGGAGAATCCTTTGACCTTTTAATTGAAGATAATAAAGATATATTACAGGAAATACAAGAAGAAATACATTTTGAATATGGCCGTCTTGAAAAAATGTTTCATAGTGATATGGGCGTATTTTTAGACTCTGATTTTTATAATTGGAACAAAGCAAAGGGTGTATTAGAATTTTTATCTAATATTTATTTAAAACCGCTTATTTTACTTGATAATTTAGATTATTCCTTAGAAAAATATATTAATATTTTAAGTAGCTTTTTAGAGTATTTTTCAGAATTAGACATAGTTGAGGTTACTGATTTTAAATTTCAATTTGATTCTAGATTATCTAAAGAAATCAAATATAATTTACGTAATTATATAAAAAACTCTTATGAATTAGAAGTTTGTGAAGTTGATTTTACATCTAAATCTGATTTAAATTCAATATATGATACAGCTTATATGCTTCCATATATAATTCATAGTACTATTTTCAAAAGTAATTCCTTAAACTTTCTTAAAGCATTTGATGTTCTTGAGAAAGAAATAAACATTACAAATGAAGTATTCATAGGAGCTCCAGGTATAGTCAATGATATGGGAATTAGAAAGCCCTCATATTATGCATATTATCTATTAAGCAAATTGGGTAATGATATAATTGCACTTGATGATGGATATATTGTTACAAAATCCGATAACTATTATGCTATTCTTTTATACTCTCATAACGATGATGTTAATACATTAGTTAGTTATGAAGATATATACCAACAAGGTGGTGTAAAAAAATCTTTTGAAAGAAAATATTCGCTTAATATCGTAAATATAAAAAATTCTACTAGAATTATCACCTATGAAGTTAATGAATCCATAGGCTCATCCTATAATTATTGGTTAGCTATGGGCTCTCCTGATAGACTTAGCAAAGAGGAAAAGGAAATTCTTCATAAGGCATCTTATCCTAAAATAGAATTTAAATATTCTAAAAAAAGTTCAGTCTTAAATATAATTACTGAACTTAAAGGTTATGGTGCTAAACTAATAGTACTAAAAAATATAAAATAATGTACTGAAAACACCTTTTTTAGGTGTTTTTATGCTTTTTATATATACTTACTTCTATATAATTAACACTTATTGTACTAAAACTAAAGCATCTACATGAATATATTATTTTTATTTTTAAGCTATACTAATAGTATAAATTGTTTTTATGAAAGGAAGTTTTTTATGAGAGGGCTATTTTTTAATCCATCACTATTAAATGATACTAAATCAAAGTGGTCATTTTGGATTTGGATGTCTAATCTTCTACATCACGATAACTAATTTTTTATTATGACAGTAAATAATTGATTATAATATAAAAAATAGAGAAGTTTAAAACTTCTCTATTTTTTATATTATAATTTTTTCTCAATATTTATAGCTAATATAAAGTATTTAACAGACTCCTTTAATTCTCCTAAATTATAGTATAATTCAGCCATCTCATTATATCTCTTATACCTATCTTCACTACTAGCAAATCTAAATAAAAAATCAGTAGCTAAGTTCATATACATTTCTGCTTGTATGAACTCACCTCTCTTCTGATATATCATTCCTTTAAAATAATATCCTTTTTCAATAAGTTCTATTTCATCTATATTAATAGCTAAATCTATTGCTTCATCAGCATATTTGAAAGCCTCTTCATATTTTCCATTATTATATAATGTATTAATACATTCTATTAAAAATTCAGCACAACCCTTTTTATCTTCTCTTGGGTAAATTTCTATTGCATCCTTTATTTCTTTCATAGCTATTTCAACTTCTTGAACTTCAAAATACATTTTCCCATTTTTTCCTTTGAACTTAGCTAACTCCTTTGGATCATTTCTTTTATACTCGAAAGCTTTATTTAAGTATCTCTCTGCTTCAACTTTATATAATAGAATGTTTAAAACTGCAAATTCATGATAAAAATCGCCTCTAGCCTTATCATTAAATCTATCTACAAATTCTAATACTCTTTTTAAAGATTCATATGCCTTTTCTATCATTTTAATATTTTTATAGCAAATTCCTTCATAAAAACATGCATAAATATAATTACCTTTATCATCTATATAATTATTTTCATAAGTTTCTCTTGTTCTTGAAAAATAACTTATTGCTTCATGATACTCTTCTGTTTTCATAAAGAATGTTCCCATATCATTATAATAAACAATAATTTCTTCATTACATTGACTTGATTGATATAAATCATAATATTTAGAAATTAAAAGTTGAATATTTTCTATCTTATTATTATCAATATATAATTCAAATAAAAAATGAGTTAACTTTAATGCTAAATCATTAAATCCATATTTAAATGCGTATTCTAAGTTATAGTTTACTACATTCTCTAACTTTTCAAATGAGTAAGTTAACTTTTTTATTTCTTCTAAATTATATTTTATTTGTTCATATACATCTCTTACCAAATAATTATAATCTACTTGTAACTTCTCCGCAATATATCTAATAGACTCCTCATCAGCTTTAATCTTTCCATTTTCTATACAACTCATTTTTGAAATAGAAATTTTATCACCGCATAATTCTTTTAATGTTATTCCTTTATAAATTCTAGATCTTTTAATTTTTTCTCCTGTTGATAATATTTCCATGGCTACCCCCAGATAATTAATTATTCAATATGCCTAAATTTCTAAAGATACTTACACCCTCGTCTAAGTATCTAGCTGCTTCAGCTTCTCTCTTTTCTCCAATGTAATATCTTCCAATCAATATTGCTATTTCAGCTGCCTTTTTATTTAATGCATTTGCCTTTGCAATATTAAATGTTTCTAATAATATACACTCCGCTTCATCAAACTTCTCTTTTATTATATATAATCTATAGCGTAAAATATTTTTTTCTATTATTTGCTCTAAGTTACTTTCATCAATAAGGTTATCAATTTCAGAAAGAACTTTTTCACACTTACTGATTTCCTTTATTTTAATATACCCTTCACATATATTAATTAAAGTTTCTATTACCTCAGCATCTTTATTTCTCATTCTTATTTCCTTTGCTATATGATAATGCTTAAATGCTTCTTCAAGGTTATCAAATTCAAAGAACAATTTTCCTAAATTATTTTCAATAGCTGATACATTTTTTTCTTCTTGTAATTCCTTATATACTTCTAAAGTTTTTTTAGAATATTTAATAGCATTTGCTATATCCCCTTTTTTATTATACTCTTTTGATAATATCATTAATGTTCTACCATACTCTTCTCTATTTTGAACTTGTTCAAACTTCTGTTTAGCTAAAAAAGTATAATCTATGGCATTTTTTATATTATCAATTTTTAAATAACTTTCTGCCATCTGATAATATATTTCTCCTAAAATAAAATCATTTCCTACATTATTGTCTAAATATACTTTCTCTGCTTGCTTTAAATAACTTGTAGCAGAATGATATGCTTTTAAACTCAATGTTATTTTACCTAAATTTAGAAACGTATTGATAATTTGCTCATAATTATTTCTTTTTATAAAAATTACATTTGCTGATAAATATAATTGTTGTGCTAAAACTAGTTCTTCTTTTTCTTTATAAATATTAGCTCTTAAAGATAAATTTTTAGCTTTTCTATATTCTAAATTATATTTCTCTGCATAATATAGTGCATTTTCTATATATTTTTCTGCACTTATGTAATCACTATTTAATATATATGTCTCTGCCATTTGCTCATAATAAACACATATTTTTTCTGCTTGTGTTTCTTCAGATTCCATTAAATATTCTACCGAAGTCTGTAGTGAATTTGCTAGGTACTCTAATAAATCCATAGATGGATTTGATCTTCCAGATTCAACTAAACTTATTTGCCCTGGTGTAATTCTATCTCCAGCTAAATCCTTTAGTGTCATTTCTAATTCTTTTCTACGTCTTTTAATCTTTTCACCTAAAGTAAGTATCTCCATAGCATAATCTTCCTTTACAAATATTTATATAAACTCAATTCTTTCTTATTATATTTACCATTATACCATATGGAGTACCAAAAAAAATATATTTTTTGACTTTTAATTTCAATTATATTTAAAATAATACAAAAACTGCTATAGAGCTCTATAGCAGTTTGAATGTTAATTTATATAATCTAATATATTATCATAGGCATCTCCAGCCGCACATCTAAGTTTTTTACTAGTTCTTCTGATGTTTCTTTGAGTCTTTCTATCCAACTCTGGTAAAACCATCATTCCAATTGTTATTCCAAAAATAGTACCTATTGCTAAACTCTTAATTACTTTTCCCAAAAATAACACCTCTTTATATTGATTTATAAAAATATTATGTGTATTTTAAGGAAAAATAATCATGTATTATTTTTATTTAAATTTTATTTTTTACTTAACCCCTATATCTAGAGCCTCTTTTGCTAATTTGTCAGCTAAATCATTATATTTATGTCCACTGTGTCCTTTTATTTTCTTAAATTTTATCTTTACTTCTTTCATTTTACTTTGCATAAACTCATTATATTCAGAAGTAATTCTATTATTTCTTTTCCAAGTTCCTAGCGCCCAAGATTCAACACCTTGATAATCATATCCTATAGTAACTTCTTTAAAGCCATTTGCAATAGCATATTCTACTGCCATTCTTGCTCCTAAAACCTCGCCTGAGACATTTCTTAAGGAAACAGCTTCTTTATCAAAGCCCTTACCCTTATCCTTATATATTATTTCACCATCTTTAACAGCTACTAATCCATAAGAATAATTTGCCTTATCAACAGCAAAACTTCCATCCACATATATAAATAGCCCTTCTTCACTTTCTATTGCTTCTTCAACTTTTTCTTCTTTCTTACCTTCTGCATTTAATGCAATAAAATTAATAGCATCTTTTTCTGTAGTAAAACTCTTATATATAGCTCCTTTGAATCCTATAACTTCTTTTTTACATTCGTCCCAAGAAGTAAATATTTTAGGTGCCCCTGATTTTCCCTTATAAACAGCATAGTACTTCAAAATAATCATCCTTTCCTATATGATAAATATTAATGACTTTTCCTTTGTTTATTTTTACTTTTAAACCGATAAAATTTCTTCCATCACCCTATAAATACTATCTATATTTTTAGCTCCAGTAAAGTTAGTTGCATATTCAATTGCACTCTTAATAACTATTAGTATATCATTCTTTCCTTGCCAATTATCTAATATTATATTTAACGGAACATCTGTCATTATAACATTTAATGCAAATATTCCAATTGCTATATCATCAATCTTTCCGATAAGTGGTATCTTATCAGGTATTAAATCGCTTGGTACTGTAATATAAGCAACTGCTCCTGATATTATAAGTTTAGTTTTCATACTTACTCTCTTATCTTTAAGCAATCTATATATTAATGCAGCTACATCAGATAATATAAATATATAATCCTTATATTTTCTAGCTTTTTCAGGTAACTTATTACCTATTTTTTCTCTTCCTTTAGTATAACAATCCTGTGTTTTCTTTATTTCCTCTTCCTTAAACTCTGCCTTATCTTCTTTTTCAAACTTTAAAAGTTCTATTTCTTTCTTTAATTCTCCCCCTAAAGATACTTGTATATTTTTTAATTCTACATTTAAAGCTCCATATGCACAATATATACTATATATATCAAAATCTACATATGGAATATCCTTTAATAAATATTTATATTGTATAATAACTTTACCATTATCATAGCTTATTCCCATATCACTTAAAGACTTTAATGCAAACTTTAATACAATTTTTCTTAAAAACGATGCTATTCCTATATTAAGAATCTTAAATCCAGTAACTTCTCCCCTTATTAATCCATTTTCCATAGAACTTAGTTTAAATCTACACTCAAACTTTATAACAATACCTTTAGTAAATGAACCTACTATTCTTATATCTTCCTTTATTTCTATACTTTCTATATTAAGCTCTTTTATTGATACAAAATCATTATATATACTTAATAAATCTTCTCCAGTTAATCCAACATTAATATTTGAAACATTCATAACTTGTCCTTTTCCTCTCCTCACACTTTTATGCATCTGTAATATTTTTCTATATATTCGATACATAATATAAAGTATACTTCATATAGCAATTTTTTTAAAGGTGTTATTTACCATTAATAAATCAATAAAATTAAGGTCATTGCCTTATATATGCAATGACCTTAATTTTAATATATCTAATTAAAAAAACTACTTATCCTAAAAAGCAGGAATTACACTTCCATCATATTTTTCTTCAATAAACTTTCTTACTTCTTCTGAAGTTAAAGCATCAGATAATGCTTTAATTTTATCACTATCTTTATTTTCCTTCTTAACAGCTAAAATATTAGCATATGGTGAATCACCTGATTCAATAGCTAAAGAGTCCTTTACTGGATTTAAATCGGCTTGTAATGCCCAGTTTGTATTAATTACTGCAGCTTCAACATCTTCTAAAACTCTTGGTAATTGTTCTGCTTGTAATTCTGTAACCTTTAGGTTCTTAGGATTTGCAGTAATATCCTTAACTGTTGGAAGTTCAGAATCGTTTAATTCTAGTAATCCATTATCAGCTAATAATTTTAATGCTCTTGCTTCATTAGATGGGTCATTTGGTACAGCTATTTCAGCTCCATCAGCTATCTCTGAAATATCAGAAACCTTTTTTGAATATAATGCCATTGGTTCTATATGAACTTTAACAGTATAATCTAAATCATATCCCTTTGCTTCAATTGACTCTTCTAAATAAGGTACATGTTGAAAAAAGTTTGCATCTAAAGATCCCTCATCAACAGCAGGATTTAATAAAGAATAATCATCAAATGTTTTAACTTCTAATTCATACCCTTGCTTTTCTAATAATGGTTTAATATGCTCTAAAATCTCTGCATGTGGTACTGCTGTTGCTCCAACTACAATTTTCTTGTCATCATTTGAAGAAGTATCTCCTTTACTTCCACATCCTACTACTGATAATGCTAAAACTCCACTTAATACTGTTGCTAATATTTTTTTAAATTTCATATTTACTTCCCCCTGATATTTTAATATATAAAATTTTAATTTTCTTTATTTGGCTTTTATTTTAATTTAAAACTTTTAAAATATTTCTGACTCTCTGTATATTAATCCCCTTTAATTATTGCTTATTGCTTCTATTATTTTAACTTCTTATATGCTAAATTACCTGCCCCTTGTAGTAATTGAACAATTATTATAAGTGTTATTACTGTATATATCATTACTGCATTATCAAACCTTTGATATCCATAAGTTAATGCTACTGCTCCAACTCCACCTGCTCCGACTGCCCCCGCCATTGCAGAATATCCGATTATTGATATTATAGATAATGTTATTCCAGATATAATTGACGGCATTGCTTCTTTAACCATCACTTTAAAAATTATTTGGAAATCTGAAGCTCCAAAAGATTTTGCAGCTTCAATTAATCCTTTATCTACTTCCTTTAACGCTCCTTCTATTACTCTTGCAATAAATGGAGCAGCCCCTATTGTTAAAGGAACTAACGCTGCTGTTTCTCCTATACTTTTTCCAACTATAGCCCTAGTTAAAGGAATAATAGCGACAACTAAAATTATAAAAGGAAAACTTCTTAAAGTATTAACTACAAACCCTAAAATTGAATTAATAATTTTATTAGGTTTTAATCCACCTTCATCAGTTACAACTAGCACAATCGCCAATATAAATCCAATCAATGTAGCTAATATTGTTGATATACCCACCATATATATGGTTTGTCCTAGTGCTTCTATCAATATATCAGTAAAAAAGCTTAAAAATTTCTCCATTTAAATCACCTCCCATGGCATATTTTTAGATGTTAAGTATTTTTCAACTTTGTCTTTTTGATTTTCTTTTATATTAATAACTAATGAACCTAAAACATCATCTCTGAATCTTTCTAACTTTCCCCATACAATAGAAAAATCTATATCTAACTCTCTTGCCATTGCAGTAATTATACTGTCATTTGAATTATCTTTTGGGAAGAATAATCTAATATTTATTCCTTCGCTTGGCAATATCTCTTCTTCTCCAATTAATGATTTTAATGCTTTAGAATTCTTTAGGAATAAATCTTCTGTTTTTCCAACAGCTATTACTTGTCCCCCTTCCATAATAGCTACTCTCTGGCAAATTTCTTTTACAACCTCCATTTGATGTGTAACAATAATTATTGTAATTCCTAACTTTTCATTAATATCTCTTAATAAAGCTAATATGGATTTTGTCGTATTGGGATCTAATGCCGATGTAGCTTCATCACATAAAAGAATATTAGGATTTAAAGCTAACGCCCTTGCTATTGCAACTCTTTGCTTTTGACCACCACTTAGCTCCCTTGGTTTACTTTTTTTCTTATCAGATAAACCAACTAATTCTAAAAGTTCTGAAACCCTTTTATCTATATCAGCTTTAGAATATCCCCAGCACTCTAATGGTAAAGCCACATTATCATATACATTTCTTCTTTCAAGTAATGAAAAATGTTGAAATATCATTCCTAAATTTTTTCTAAAGCTTCTTACTGATTTATTACTCAATGCTTTTACTTCTTCATATTCATTTACCAGTATGCTTCCTTTATCATATGATTCCAAACCATTTATACATCTTAATAATGTAGATTTTCCGGCACCACTATGACCAACTAAGCCAAAGACCTCTCCTTTTTTTATTTCTAATGTTATATCTTTTAAAACTTCTACCCCATTAAAACTTTTATGTACATTATTTATTTTAATCACAGTCTCTCTCCTCCTTATTTTATAAATAAAAAAAACGCACTCGAGAATAAACTCAAGTGCGCATAAAAATCACCTATTAATTTACCCTCTCATCACTCAGTTAAAAAACTGCAGGAATTAGCACCACGTCTACCAGTTGCAAGTGACAAGTGACAAATGGCAAATTATTAGTTTAAATTTGTCACTTGTCACTTATCACTTGTCACTATCGACAGGTTGCCGGGTTTCACAGGGCCAGTCCCTCCACCACTCTTGATAAGATATAATATTTATTTATTTTGTGTCGTTGATATAAATATATATTACTTTAGATTTTTTGTCAATATTTTCTTTAGAATTTTTTTCATTTATAGGTAATTTATTTTATATTTTAATAATTTATAAAATAGGCCTTATTTTTAGTAATCAATAATTTCCTCTTCTATTCTTACTAATTCTGCATCAGTATTATCCTCAACGAAATCTAGTATTTTTTCTTTTAAAGAATATAATATTTCTTTCGTAGTTCCTACTGATACAATACCAATTTCAATTTGCTCATGTACATCTTGATAATTAACCTCTGAAACTGATACATTAAATTTATTTGAAAGTCTCTTAGTTAAGCTTAATACTATCATTCTTTTTTCTTTCAATGACTTTACCCATTCTGCTCTAAGTTCTAGTCTCATTATTAATATCTTCATATTGTACACCTCAACTTTAGTTTTCTATACTAATTTAATATCCTACTAATATTCTATCCATCTTGCTTTCAAATATTTCTATTATTTTAATCATTAATATATTCTCCTATCTAGAATTATGTAAATAGTGCTATTTGTAATTCTAATATATAGACGTATAAAAAGATGTTTTTGTTTAAACCTATGAAAATATTTTTATTTTAAAATTTCTATGGAAATATTATGAAATTAAATTTTATTTGATATATCTATAATAAAAATACCTTTGAAATAAATCTATTGTATAGATTTATTTCAAAGGCAAAAATATTTTACATATCGCTTATACCTTCAATTAAATTTATAAATTCACCTTCATCCTTTTTATCAAGGAAAATATCAATTAGAGTTTTAGTAGGCATTTTATTATATCCTTTTTTCCCATTTATAAATATATCTGTTAACTTCTCTTTGAAACTTTCCTCATCATCCCTTAACTCTTTAATAAGTTCTTCTATATCCTGTTCAACTAAAGACTTTATTATATTATTTCTTAACTCTTCATTAAATCTTTCTGCAAATAACCTTTCTTCCTCACTTAATCCTTCAATATCATTATTTAATAATTTAAAAATGTTCATAAAGCTTCCACTCCACTTTTTATTTCTTCTAAGGTTTTTTTCTTTATTAAATTTTATGTTTTTTTATTTTAAAAGGTTCTAATATACATATTTTATTATACAATACCATCTAATAAATATAATTTAAATTTACAATAATACTCTAATTAGCTATTCTTTAATAAAGAGGTTGCTTCCGCAACCTCTTTATTAAACATTCATTTTACTTTTTATTATTTTTTCTTGAATTTCATCCTTAGGATTTTTGCACTGCATTGAAATATTTAACAAAATACCAATAGCAGCTAAATTAAATACTATTGAAGTTCCTCCATAACTTATAAATGGTAAAGGAACTCCTGTAACTGGCATACTTCCAGTAACAACTGCAATATTAATTATCGTCTGCACAGCAATTACAGAAATTATTCCAGTAGCCAAAAGCTTACCATATCTATCTTTAGCTCTAGATGCAACTTTTATTCCTGCTGATATTAATATCACAAATATAACAATAACAACTATACATCCTATAAGTCCTAACTCTTCACCTATTATAGCAAATATAAAGTCATTATGTGGCTCAGGCATGTATAAAGCTTTTTGTTTTGAGTTTCCTAATCCAACACCAAATAATCCCCCTGATCCTAAAGCATAAAGAGAATGTACTAATTGGTATCCCTCATCACTAGAATATTTCCATGGATCTAAAAAACTTATAAATCTCTCTGTTCTATAATCAGAAGTAAAAATCCCTATACTTCCAATAACTCCACCAATACATATTAAGCTAAATGTTTCCTTAAAACTCATACCTGATACAAAAACCATTATAAATGCAACAAACATTATAATAGATGCAATACTTAAATTATTTTCTAAAAATACTAAACCAGCAAATAGAGCTGCTGAAAATAGATATATCAATGGAATCTTCCAATTTTTACTTACTTTCCCATACTTATCTATAATCATAGCTAAGAAAAATACTATAACATATTTAGCAAGTTCAGATGGTTGAAAAGAAACTCCAGCAATCTTTAACCAACGTGTAGCTCCATTAATAGTACTTCCAAAAAACAACACCGCCACTAAAGCTATTACTGTAACTCCATAAGCAGCTACCGTAAACTTTTTCCACACATGATAGTCTATTAACATCATAACTACTAATGCTACTAGTCCAACAGGAGCCCATGTAAGCTCCTTTTTCAAGAAATAAAATACATCTTTATGTTTATATAATGCATCATAATAACTTGCTGAAAACACCATAATTATCCCTATTGCAACAAGTGCTAATACAGAATATAGTATATATGGATTAACAGAACTTAGCTTAGATTTTCTTTTTACCTTCTTCTTACTTTTTCCTTTTTTTAATCTTTTACTATTACTACTCATATTATCTTCTCCAGCATACAATATTTAATATTCATATTCCTTTTTTAATGTTATTGTAACTTTTGTGCCTTTTACAATCTTATTTCCACTAGTTATACTTTGAGAATGAACAGTTCCTTCTCCTTCAAATTCATACACTAGGCCAAGATTATTTAAAATAGAAGTTGCAAATTCTTTAGTACTACCTTTTAAATCTGGCATTATAATTTCCTTTTCTACTTGTCCACTATCTTTTGCTGTAATAGAAATAGTAGTTCCTTCTTTTACTGTAGCTCCTGGATATGACTCCATTGAAACAATAGTTTTTCCATTTCCTTTAACTTCAGCTTCTAATCCATTTTCTTTTAACACTTTTTTTGCCTCTTCGATAGACTTTCCTCTTACATCTGGAATTATAACATTTTTATAAATAGAAAATCTCTCTTTAGCTAATGGTGAATCCATATACTTAAACACTTCTTCAAATAACTCTTTCATTAGTGGAGCTGCTACCTCTCCCCCATAATATAACCCATTACTTGGCTCATCTACTGCTATAAATACCGTTATCTGTGGATTTTCTACAGGTGCTAAGGCTACCATAGATGATATATATTTATCAGATGAATATGTCCCTGTTGTAGGATCAACCTTTTGAGCAGTTCCTGTCTTTCCTCCAACATTGTACCCTTGTATAAATGATCCATCAGGACCATCCTTAGTAACTGTTCTCTCTAAATAACTTCTAAGCAATGCTGTATTTTCATCAGATAATAAATCTTTCTTTATTGTTGGTTTTATAGTTTCATCAATAACCCTATTTCCGCTTTCATCCTCATGTGAAATCTCTTTAACTATATGTGGTTGAATAAGATCTCCCCCATTAGCTATAGAATTAAATGCTGCCATAAGTTGAAGTGCTGTAACAGTATTAGTTTGTCCAAACGATATTGTTGCCAAGTCAATTGCTGATACTGTATCACTTGTCTTAACAATTCCTGATGCTTCACCCGGCAAGTCAATTCCTGTTGTTTTACCAAACCCTAATTTATATATATATTCATTTAAATTATCAATTCCAAGTTTTTCACCTATTTCCATCATGCCAACATTACAAGAGTTTTTTAAAACCTCTGCTAAAGTTTGTGTACCATGACCTTCATGCTTCCAACAATGAACAGTAGTGTTACCAAACTTAACAGATCCATTACAAGTAAATATATTATTATCACTAACTAATCCTTCTTCTAGTGCAGCAATCATTGTTATAGTTTTAAATGTTGATCCTGGTTCAAATGTATCACTTACTAACCAATTTCTCCACATATTTTGTATTTTATCATTATCAGTTTCACCATCAAAGCTTTCATATCCTGAAAATGGATCATTTGGATCATAATCTGGCTTATTTACCATTGCTAATATTTCTCCATTATTAGGATCCATAATAAGTACATGAACTCCTTTAGCATTATGTTGATCTAATCCCTTTTCTGCAATCTTTTCAGCTATATATTGTAAATTCTCATCTATTGTTGTTACAATATCACTACCATCTATAGCTGGTGTAAACTTATATGTATCAAAAGGCAATCTATTCCCCCTACTATCATAAGCTCCTATTTTCATACCTGCAATTCCAGCTAAATATTCATCATATTGTAATTCTATACCTGTCAGTCCTGTTCCTTCTGAATTAATTCCTCCTAATGCACTTGCTAAAAAGTTTTCATTAGGATAATATCTCTTTACATCTCTAGAAACAATTAATCCATATATATCTAAATCATCAGCGCTATCAGCAACAGCTTTAGTAACGCCCCTAATCAATGGTGCATAACTAGCATCACTTCCATCTGAATTCTTCCTATTTAATGCTTTTAGAACTTTATCAACTTCTACACCTGTTACATCTGATATTTGAACTGCAATATCATCCATTGTTAAATTCTTTTCTTTAATATGATTTCTAACAGTATCCAGGTCAAAATCTATTCTATATACATTAGCTGAAGATACTAACACTGATCCATTTCTATCTAAAATATCTCCTCTTTGGGCTGTAACACTAACTTCTTTTTGCCATTCAGAATTTGCTTTTGCCTCTAGAGAGCGTCCACTTACTATCATTACCCATGCTAACCTCAATACAAGAAATCCCAACAGACAAAATACAATAGCCGAAACAATATACAATCTACTTTTATATCCAATTGACTTTTTGTTCTTTTTGTATTTTTTCTTTTTATACGCCATTTTTTTATCTCCTATCTTAATATTTAATTTAAATATATCCTTAAAAGCAAACTTATAACTTTAATATAATAGTTTAACTTTAAAAGAGTAAATTGTCATTAAATGTATGAATTTATAAATTTATTATTAAATAAAAGTTTTTCATAAAATATACTATATTACATAAGTTATATTTTACTATATTTTCACTTATATCAAAAGACACTATCATCAAATATTATCTAATTTCTGATAAAATTTTATATAAATTTCACATATAAGAATGCATTTCCTATAATATTCCTAAAGCTATTTCCATTGTTTTCTTCTATAAAATAAAAAGTAGTTAATATTACTAAATTAATAAATTTAATTAACATTAACTACTTTTATTTATGAAATTACTTACTATTTATCTTTTCTTTATCTATTTTATTAAAACTCTTTCCTACAGCTACTGCTGTAACCATTGTTCCATTTACATTTAGCATTGTACGTCCCATGTCTAATATAGGATCAATTGCTATTATTCCTCCTGCTAATGGGAAGTATGCTCCCATTCCCATTCCTGATATAACAACTGAAACTGCCATAGTTGCACTACCTGGTAAACCTGCAATTCCTAATGAACCAATTACTATTATTACTATAAGCATTCCATAGAAACTTATATCCATTGTTGTTCCTGACATGTTTGCTAATGTTACAGCCATTAATGCTGGATAAATTGCTGCACATCCATTCATACCCATGTTTGAACCTAAACTACCTACAAATGATGCTATTCCGTTGTCTACTCCAACACCTTCAGTTAATGTTTCTATTGTAACTGGTAATGTTCCTAAACTTGAACGAGAAGTAAAAGCTAAAATTAAAGGTTCCATAACTTTCTTTACATATTTAAATGGATTAATACCTAAAGCCGCAATAATCACTAAATGTATAATAAATACAATAGCTATACTTACATATAGGGCTATTATAAATCCAACAACTTCTTTTATAGCTGCTAATCCTCTTCCTGCTATTGTATTAGCAAGTAACGCTACTACTGCATAAGGCATGAACTTTATAACAGTCATAGCAATACTAGTTATTATCTTATAAGAACCATTAACTAAATCAGTTACAGGTTTAATAACTTCGCTATATTTTTTATTTAATATTTTCATAGAATTACCAATAAATGCTGCAAAGATTACTACTGCAACTACATTTCCCTCTGCCATTGCAGCTATTGGGTTTGATGGTAGTAATCCTCTTAAAGTATCAACTACTGGTGTTATTTCTCTTATTTCACTTGTACTTTCAACTATATTAGCTGAAACTCCTAATTTAAATAAATTTCCTACTATAATACCAACAATAGCAGCAATAGTTGTTGTCCCTAGTAATATAAGTAATGATCGAGTTGTTAATTTTCCAAGGTTTTCTCCATCTTTCATATTAATAATAACTCTGATAATAGATACAAATATTAAAGGTACTACAAGCATTTTTAATAAGTCCATAAACCCATATCCAACAAGTCCGTACCACTTACTTACTTCATTAATCCATTGAATCTCACCTGGATTATTAGGTAGTCCTGCCACTAATTGAATTATTATTCCTAAAACTAAACCTGCAATAGTCGAGACTATCATTCTAGTTGAAAATTTAACTTTCTTTTTAGCCATAATATTTACTCCAAATAACACAGCTATAAGAACAATAATAAAGGCTACTGTCTTAAAATTTGTTATCATTATAAAATCTGATAAAAAAGTACTATTCATTTTCTCCTCCTGATATATTGATATACTTCAATGTATATATTACATTAAAACTTTTACTTATACTAGTTTTAATTATATATAATATATAATTTCTTCTTTTTCTTTTCTATATTCTTCAACAATATATTCTAATGTTATAGAATCAAAATAATCATTTATTTTTTTATTAATTTCACTCCAAATAACCTTATTTACAAACCTCTCTATATCATTTGAATCTTCATTATTTATATCTATAAGAAGTGATTCTCCTTCTAAGGCCCTTAAAATTTCTCCTATAGTAATTTCACTTGGACTTTTTGACAAAGTATATCCACCTTGTGCTCCTTTTCTTCCTATTATTAGACCTGATTTTCTAAGTAATGAAAATATTTGCTCTAAATATCTCTCTGATATTTCTTGACGTTCTGATATAGCTTTTAAAGTTACACTTCCACATTCAGAGTTAATTACTAAATCAATTAATGCTCTAATTCCATATCTTCCTTTAGTAGAAATCTTCATAAATTCACCTACTTTCAACCTCTTCTTTTCCTACCTTTCCTATCGGTATTATGTTAATAATATATCCTTTTTTTTTAATTGTCAATATTTTTCTATTATTTATATTTAAAACAAAATAGATATATAAGACAACTCCTATATATCTATTTTGACATGAATATCTTTAATTTTATATTATACTATTTTTAGTAATTCAATTGGAGTTTTAATTATAAAGTCTGCACCTGCTTCTCTTAATTCACCTTCACCTCTAAATCCCCATGCTACACCTACAGATTTAACTCCAGCATTTTTTGCAGTATTTACATCTACATCAGAATCGCCAACATATATACATTCATCCTCTTTAATATTCAATGACTCCATTACCTCATAAACTGTTTTAGGATCTGGCTTAGTTGGATGATTTGGCCTTTGTCCATATGTTATTTCAAAAGAATCTCCAAAATATCTTCTTACTACATCTTCAGCAAATTCATGTGGTTTATTTGATACTACTGCTATTTTCATGTTTCTTTCTTTTAGTTCCTCTATCATTTCAATAATTCCATCATAAGGTTTTGTCATATCAACCATATGTTCTCCATAATACGTATCAAATAATCTTAAAACATTATTTATTATTTCTTTATCTTGTTTATACTTATCTGGGACTATACGTTCAATTAATTTATATCTTCCATTTCCAACAAATCTAGTATAATCCTTTATATCATGAGTTTCGAACCCTGAACTTTTTAAAGCATAATTACACGCATTTGCTAAATCTTCTAATGTATCTAATAATGTGCCATCTAAATCAAATATTACTGCTTTAATCATTTTTATATTCTCCTAATATTATATTTCTTATAAGATTATGTAATAACTTTATTATAACATAAGCCAATGATAGTTTTAATATCATTGGCCTATATAATCTTATTATAAATATATAAGTAAGATAATACTATATATTTATAATTGCTTTATATCTTTTCTTTCACCCTTGAAATTATTAATTTTACTCCTTCTATTAATTAATTCATCTTTAACTTCTTCAATATCAATATTTTGATCTACCATTAATACTAATATATGATATGCTAAATCACAAACTTCATTAACTATTTCCTTCTTATGGCTTCCTTTTGATGCAATAATTACTTCTGTACATTCCTCCCCTACTTTCTTCAATATTTTATCTGTACCCTTCTCAAATAAATATTTAGTATATGAACCATCTTGTCCTGTATTTTTTCTGCTCTTTATTATTTCATATAACTCTTCTAATACCACTTTAAGTAATCCTCCTAAAAAAACAACTCATTTTTCCTGTATGACAAGCTACCCCATTTTGTTTTACCTTTATTAATAAAGTATCATTATCACAATCAGTCCATATTTCTTTTACTTCTTGAAAATTTCCTGATGTTTCCCCCTTATTCCACAATTCATTTCTACTTCTACTATAAAACCAAGTTTTCTTTGTACTTTTTGTTAATTCAAAACTTTCTTTTGTCATATATGCTAACATTAAAACTTCATTACTATAATAATCTTGAATTATAGTAGGTATAAGTCCATTTCCCTTTTCAAAATTTAATATAATTCTGTTACTATCCATTTTACCATCCATATCTTTTCCAATCCCTATATTGTTCTAATTGCTATTTTATTTTCTTTCATATATTCTTTTACTTCTTTTATGGTAAGTTCCCCATAATGGAATAAAGAGGCTGCTAATGCTGCATCAGCCCTTCCAACATTAAATACATCTTTAAAATCCTTTAAACTACCACAACCTCCTGATGCTATTATAGGTACATTAGTAATTTCACTTACTGTTTTAGTTAACTCTAAATCAAATCCATTTTTAGTACCATCTGCATCCATAGAAGTGAGTAATATTTCTCCTGCACCAAGATTAACTGCCTCTTTAATCCACTTTATAGCATCTATTCCTGTATCTATCCTTCCACCATTTACAAAAACATTCCACCCTGAATTATCCATTCTTTTTTTAGCATCTACAGCTAATACTATACATTGACTTCCGAAGTATGTAGCACCTTCACTTATAATATTTTTATTCTTTACTGCCGCTGAGTTTAGACTAACCTTATCTGCACCAGCCCTAAGAATTCTTCTTATATCCTCAATACTTCTTATTCCCCCACCAACTGTAAATGGTATAAATATTCTTTCTGCAACTTGTTCTACTACTTTTTCCATTATTCCTCTATCTTCATGAGTGGCTGTTATATCTAAGAAAACAAGCTCATCTGCACCTTGCTTATAGTAATATTCACCTAGCTTAACTGGATCTCCTATTTCTTTAATTCCTACAAAGTTTACTCCTTTAACAACATTACCATTTTTAACATCTAAACAAGGTATAATTCTTTTTGTATGCATTTCCGCCCCCTTATTCATAAAAAATTCAAAATTACTTAGAACATAACTCTATAGCTTTCTTTAAATCAATATTTCCTGAATATAATGCTTTTCCTATAATTACACCATATAAATCTAAATCATTAAGCTTTTTAATATCATAATAATCTCTAACTCCACCAGATGCTGTAATATTAACTGATACATACTTTCTAAGTTGCTTAACCATAGATATATTAGTCCCCTCTAAGGTTCCATCTTTACTTATATCAGTTAGAATTATATTTTTAACCCCTATTTCTTCCATTCTCTTGCAAAAGCCTATATAATGTGCATCACTTTCTTCACGCCATCCCTTTGTACATATATACCCACCTTTACAATCGACCCCAACTGCAATTTTTTCTCCAAAATCTTTTACAACTCTAGAAATTAAATCTTCATCTTCTAAAGCTGATGTACCTAAAATAACTCTACTAACACCATGATTAATTAACTCTTCAACTTCTTTATACTTTCTAATGCCTCCACCAACTTCTATTGGAATAGTAA
Source organism: uncultured Clostridium sp. (assembly GCF_934754925.1). GTDB lineage: Bacteria > Bacillota > Clostridia > Clostridiales > Clostridiaceae > Clostridium. The sequence continues at coordinate 25,626 of NZ_CAKVJA010000025.1, forward strand.
GTTCTTTAAGTAAATTAAATATTATTTTTTTATTTACTAACTTTCCCTTTTTAGCACCATCTAAATCTACTAAGTGAATATATTTTGCTCCATCCTTTTCAAAACATTTTGCTATATTAAGTATGTCATCCCCTACAACTTCTTTTTTCCTATAATCACCTTGATATAATCTAACTGCCTTCCCCCCAATTATATCTATTGCTGGAATTATAATCATTTTATTACCTCCCCAAAATTCTTAAGTATCCTAAGCCCTGTTTCACCACTTTTCTCTGGATGAAATTGAGTTCCATAGACATTATCATTGCAAACTATTGAAGGAATTTTAATTCCACCATAATTTGAAAATCCTATTAAATTTTTATCTTTTACATTGGTTGCAACATAGCTATGTACATAATATACAAAACTATTCTCTTCTAACCCCTTAATTAAATCATTTTTGTTACTATATTCTAATCTATTCCATCCTATATGGGGTATTTTCACCTTTTCTGTAGGCGCTAGAAGCTTAACCTCTCCATCTATAAATCCTAATCCATCACAAATACCATTTTCATATCCCTTTTTAAATATCATTTGCATTCCTAAGCATATACCTAATAGTGGTGTTCCACTATTAACTTTATCTTTTATAACATCACTTAATCCTGTGTTATTAAGGTTATACATAGCCTTATTAAAAGCTCCAACCCCTGGTAGAATTAATTTATCTGCAGATCGTATTTCTGATATTTCATTAGATATCTTTGAAGGTATATTTAAATACTTTAATGCATTATAAACATTTTTCAAATTTCCCATACCATAGTCAACAATAATAATCATTCTACTTTTCAACTCCTAACAGGTTTACTTTAAATATCTATATACATCCTTTAGATGATGGTATTGTATTTGTTTCTACTTTTATAGCATCTTTTAATGCTCTACCAAATGCTTTAAAAACACCTTCAATTTTATGATGATCATTCTCTCCATATAATACTTTTATATGGAGAGTTATTTCTGCATTAAATGCAAGTGCTCTAAAAAACTCCTGAACCATTTCTACAGAAAACTTTCCTATGCTTTCACGCTTAAAATCCCCTTCAAAATGTAAAAACGCTCTTCCACTAATATCTAAAGAAACCATTATTAAAGCTTCATCCATGGGAATAAAAACTGTACTATATCTCTTTATTCCTTTTTTATCTCCTAATGCCTCCTTTAAACACCTACCTATACAAATCCCAGTATCTTCAATTAAATGGTGATCACATACATCTAAATCTCCATTAGCTTCTAAGTTAATATCAATGTTACTATGAAAGGCCATTAATGTTAGCATATGATTAAAAAAACCTATTTCTGTTTTAATATTACTAATTCCATCACCATCTAAGTTAATATCTAAGCTTATATTAGTTTCTTTCGTATCTCTTTTAATTTGTGATACTCTTATCATATTCTTCCTCCACACTTAACACAGCTTTTTCTATCACATTAACAATTAAGTCATTTTCCAATGCTGATCCAATACTTATTCTAAAACTATCATCATTAAAATATCTAATTAATATTCCTTTATCCTCTAATAATCTTTTTATATCATCTTTTTTAGTAAATCGACCAAAAATAAAATTGGCCTTAGATTTATAAAATGTTATTTTATTATCACTTATCTTCTCTATACGCTTTAAATTTTCATATAATTTTTCTCTTTCGTAGACTACTTCTTCTACGTTCTTAAGTATTTTTTCAGGATGCCTTAAAATATTACATGCTACAACTTGCGAAAATGAATTTAAATTATATGGAACTTTACTTTTATTTAATTCTTTTATTAATTCTTTATTAGCAATTAAAAAACCTACTCTTAAAGCTGCCAATCCCCATGCCTTAGATAATGTTCTAGTTACTACTAAATTTTTATATTCTTCTATATACTGAATCATACTTTGTCCATAAAATTCATAATAAGCTTCATCAACAACTACTAAACTCTCCTTAAAAGAATCTAATATATATAGTATGTCATCATTACTAACTACATGCCCTGTTGGATTATTAGGATTAGAAAATATTATTATCTTTGGAGATACCTTTTTACCAAAGTTAATAAATTTATTAACAGAAAAAGATCCATCCTCTTCCGTATTATATTTTTTTATTACTCCATCACTAATAGATGTATAAAAATCATACATTGAAAAGTCTGGATTTATAGTTAGTACAACTTTTTTTCTAGCAATTTGAGAACTTATAATTAAAGAAATCATTTCATCCGAACCATTTCCAGCTATTAAATTCTCTTTACCTACTCCAATTACTTTTGCATATACTTCTCTTAACTCATTACACTCACTATCTGGATATCTATTAAACTTTAACCTTTTAATATCCTCTATTACACCTTTTACTTCATCATCACTTATATTTTTATAGCTTTCATTTGCATTTACTCTTATCCCTATCTCCCTACTTATCACATTATTATAACTATTTATCTTCTTCATTATCTAATCTTACCTTTATTGAATTTGCATGAGCAGTTAAACCTTCTTCATTTGCAAATCTAATTATCTTTTTTCCATCTCTTTTTACTGCTTTTTGTGAATAATATAGGAATGATGATTTTTTTATAAATGTATCTACTGATAGTGGTGATGAAAATTTTGCAGTACCACCAGTTGGTAATACATGATTGGTTCCTCCAAAATAGTCACCTATAGGTTCTGGAGTATATTCTCCTAAAAATACTGAACCAGCACTTTTAACCTGTTCTAAATATTCTATAGGATTATCTATTAAAAGTTCTAAATGTTCCGGTGCTATTAAATTAGCTACCTCAATACTTTTTTCTATAGAATTACAAATTATTATTTTTCCAAATTTATTAAGTGAATTTTTTATTATATCTCTTCTATTTAATCCTTTTATTTGCACTTTAATCTCTTCATTAACTTTTTCTGCTAGTTCCTTAGATGTTGTAATTAATATGGATGATGCTAATTCATCATGTTCCGCTTGAGACATTAAATCTGCTGCAATATATTTAGGATTTGCTTTTTCATCTGCAACAATTAAGATTTCACTAGGTCCAGCTACCATGTCAATTCCAACATCACCATAGACCTGTCTCTTAGCCTCAGCTACAAAAGCATTACCTGGACCAACAATCATAGAAACATTTTCAACACTTTCAGTTCCATAAGTTAACGCAGCTATTGCCTGTGCTCCCCCTAACTTATAAATTTTATTTATTCCACATAACTTAGCTGCAACTAATATTTGCTTATTAATTTTTCCATCTTTATTTGGCGGTGTAACTAATACTATTTCTTTTACTCCTGCAACTTGTGCTGGAATTGCATTCATTAAAACTGATGAAGGATATGCTGCTTTTCCGCCTGGAACATATATAGCTACACTATCCATAGGTATTAACCTTTGTCCCATATAAATTCCTAGTTCCTTTTGGTATATATAGCTTGTCTTTTTTTGTTTCTCATGATATTTTTTAATGTTTTCAATACTTTCTTTTAATATTTCTATAAATTCTAAATCACACTGATTATAAGCCTTATCTATTTCTTCCTCTTCCACCTTAAACTTCTCAATATATACTTTATCAAAATCTAAGGTATAATCCCTTAAAGCCTTATCTCCATAAGACCTTACATTTTTAATTATATCCTCTACACCTTTTCTTATATTCAAAGTATTACTTCGTTTTTTTATTATTGATACAATATCACTTATATTTTTATTGTTTAATTCTATTATGTCCATCATATTAACTTGCCCCCTTTAGTTTTATATAATAAACATTAACTTTTACATGCTATTCTTATTCTATCTATAACTTCATTTATTTCATTTCTTTTTAATTTAAAACTCGACTTATTAACAATAACCCTTGAGCTTATATCACAAATTTCATCAACAACAATTAATCCATTTTCCTTTAATGTTGTTCCAGTTTCCATTATATCTACTATCCCCTCGCTAATACCTAATATAGGTGCAAGTTCTACTGATCCTTCAATTTTTATTATCTCAACATCCATCCCTTTTGCTTCAAAATAATTCTTAGAAACATTAGGATACTTACTACCTATTTTTATATGTCCTATCTTATTAAAAATATTAGTATTTGGTAGTGTTGCCACTATAAATTTGCACTTTCCTATCCCCAAGTCTAAAACTTCATAATAGTTTTCACCTTTTTCTAATAATGTATCTTTACCTACTATAGCTATGTCAGCAACTCCATGTTCTACATATGTCACTGCATCGTTAGCCTTTACTAAAAAGTATTTTATTTCTTCCTTAGTATCTTCAAAGACTAATTTTCTCCCCTTATCCTTCAATTGCTCAATTCCAAAGCCTGCTTTTTCAAATATTTTTACTGCATCTTTTTCTATTCTACCCTTGGTAAGTGCTATACTAATCAAATTAAATCACCTACTTTTCCCCTTTATATATAACCTCCAGATATTCACCATCTCTTGTTTTCTCTATTAATTCTTTTAGTTTTAATAAATAATTACTTTTATTTAGTACAATAGGTCTTCTATCAATATCTTTATTATATTCGCAAGAATCAATTAGCAAATTTACATCTACTGAAAATCCAATTGCTGAAGTTTTTCTTCCAAAGTTCTCTAATAGCCTATTATATCTTCCTCCCCTTAAAACAGTTGATCCTATTCCTGAAACATACCCTTTAAAAATGATACCTGAATAGTAATTTACTCTTGGAACCATGCTCATATCCACTGATATATATTTTTCATATCCTAACTCTCTTAAATTTAAAAATATCTTCTCTAAATATAAAATATTCTCCTTAACTATATTATTAAAAGCTAACTTTTTAGCCTTTTCTATCATATCGTATCCGCCAAAAAGCCATGGCAAAGTAGTTAAAAACTCTTTATATTCATCTCTAATTTTTAAATTTTCCAAATAATCCCTTAAATTTATTAGACTTTTTTTATTAATAAGAGTAATTATATTTTCTTTATCTTCTTCTCTTAAGTTCATTTCATCAATTGCAGACCTTAAGATATTTACATCTCCAATCTCTAACTTAAAATTTTCCTTTGTATTCAATGATTTTAATACTTCTAGTGCTGTTACTAAAATTTCCAAATCTATTATTTCTCCGTCTCCACCAATTAGTTCAATTCCACAATCTAAATATTCATTTCTTTTTCCCTCTAAACTTTCATGAACTCTAAATACATTTGCTGTATAAAAAAGCTTTAAAGGTAAAGTCATATCTTTTAATTTAGTATTTATCATTCTTGCTACAGGTACTGTCATATCTGGTCTTAATACCAGTATACTCCCACTTTTATCAAAAAATTTATACATTTCCTCTTCTTTTAAACTTTGAGTTTTATGATTAAAAATTTTATAATACTCTACTGTAGGTGTTGCTATTTCCCCATATCCCCACTTTTCAAATACACCTGTTATAGTTTTAATAATTACATTTCTTTTTTTACATTCATCAATAGTAAAATCTCTAGTTCCTTCTGGTACTATATTCTTAATTTTAACCGCCCCCTTTAGCACTTTAAAGTATTAAAGTTAATAATAATATACTATTTATGGTTTTATTTGTCAATTAATATTTATCATATTTTATTACCTTCTTTTAGTAAAATATAACTTTTATTCTTATTTTATTATCTATTTTTTTTATATTTCATAACAATTAATATTTTATTATAACTTTAAATAAAAATAAGCTAGATACTAAAAAGTAACTAGCTTATTTTTATTTCAATTTTTTATTTTTATTTTATTGCATTATCTATTTCTTCTACCATTATCATTGTTGAAGTAAATCCACCTGTTGCTGTGTACCAAATATTTGGATTTAGGTATACTATATTATCATTTTTATATACATCTGTTTTTTTCATTAATTCATTTTCAAATAATTCCTTAGCTGAAGTTGTTCCTCCTACTATAGCAGCTCTATCTACTACAAATAAGTATTGTGGATTTTTTTCTACAATATATTCAAATGAAGCTTTTTGCCCATGAGTTGACGCTTCTATAGTTTCATCAACAGGAGTTACTCCAAAACTATTATGAATTATTCCAAATCTTGATTCTGCACCATATACACTGAATGAACCATCATTAGCTAATGTTATAAGTCCATTAACGTTCTTTTCTGTAACCTTTGCATTTAATTCTTCTATTGCTTCTGTTATAGCTGTAAGTTCTTTTTCAACAGCTTTTTCTTTACCAAATATTTCACCTAATTTATTCATATTTTCTGAAAACGACTCTAAATAATTTTCATTATTTACACCTAAATGTATTGTTGGTGCAATTTTACTTAACTCTTCATAATAATCAGCTTGTCTTCCTGAAATTATTATTAAATCTGGAGTTAATTCAAATACCTTTTCCATATTAGGTTCCTTTAAAGATCCAACACTTGAATAATCTTCACTTTCAAACTTGCTTAAGTGTTCTGGAAGCCCATCTTGAACTAAACCAACTATTCCTTCAACCTCTAACTTATCTAATGAGTCTAAAATTCCATAATCAAATACTACTACTCTTTTAGGATTCTTATTAACAGTTGTTTCACCAAGTTCATGGCTTACTACTAGTGTTTCTTCTCCACTATTTCCTTCTGCTCCTGCAAATTTTGTAATTACAAATACCCCAAAAACTACTACCAATAAAACTACTATTGATATAATTGTTTTTTTCTTCATTATTATCCACCTCTTTATATAAAATTTAATTTTTAATCGTATAATATTGATATTCATTATCAATATTATTTTATTTAATAGGCAAATTTTTTAAATTTGCCACTAATAACTTATTTATTAGAAATATACACATATATTTCTATTGTTGATATTTTCAATATGGAAATCTATTTCGTAAATATTTTCCAATTCTTCTTTTTGTATAGTTTCCTCAGTAACTCCATCCTTTACAATCTTTCCATCCTTTAGAGCTACTATATAATCTGAATAACAAGATGCAAAATTAATATCATGTATTACTATTACAACTGTCTTATTTAATTCATCACAAAGCTTTCTTAATGTTTTCATAATTTCAACTGAATGCTTCATATCTAGATTATTTAAAGGCTCATCTAAAAATATATAATCACTATTTTGAGCTATTACCATTGCAATATATGCTCTTTGTCTTTGACCTCCACTTAATTCATCTAAATATCTATCTTCAAACTCCTTAAGTTGCATATAATTAATTGCTTCATCTATATATTTATAATCCTCTTCTTTCAAATTTCCCTGTGAATGCGGAAATCTTCCAAAGCTAACTAACTCTCTAATTGTTAACCTAATATTAATATTGTTTGATTGTCTCAAAATCGCTATTTTTTTAGCTAACTCTTTATTGTCCCATTTTAATATATCTTTACCATCCACTAAAACTTCTCCAGAATCTCTCTTTAAAAGTCTACTCATTATTGAAAGAAGAGTACTTTTACCTGCTCCATTTGGTCCTATGAAAGAAGTTATTTTTCCTTCTTGAATACTTAAAGATACATTGTCTACTACTTTTTTATTACCATAAGTTTTAGTTATATTCTTTACTTCTATCATCTATTTCTCTCCTTCATTACTAAGTAAATGAAATAAATTCCTCCAACAAAATTAATTATTACACTTACCGAAACACCAAAATTCATTAACTGCTCAACTAATAACTGTCCGCCTATTAAGGCAACTACACTAATTAATATAGTTGCAACACCTAAAACGCTATGTTTATAACTTGATATAAGTTGTCTTGCAATATTTACTACAAGTAATCCTAAAAATGTTATAGGACCAACTAAAGCTGTAGCTACTGATGTTAATAAAACTACTACTATTAACATTTTTTTCACTATTTTGTCATAATCTACACCTAGGTTTATCGCTTCATCTCTTCCTAATGCCATAACATCTAATATTTTTAAATAATCATAAACATACCCTATACAAATAATTATTACTATACTTGATATAAATAATAAATCTGTATTTATATTGTTAAAGCTAGCTTGCATTTTATCCTGCACCATTTGGAATTCTACTGGATCAATTAAAACCTGCATAAATGTAGTTAAACTTTCAAACAAAGTCCCACATACTACACCTACTAATAGTAATGTAAATATATTTTTACTTCCTTTTTTAAATATAAACTTATACATCAAACTTGAAAATAAAAGCATTGATGCTATTGTAATTATAAAATTTATATTTCCATCACTCATTATTACTGAAGATGAACCTAATAAAAATACTACAGATGTTTGTAACAATACATATAATGAATCTATTCCTAAAATACTAGGTGTTAATATTCTATTATTTGTTACAGTTTGAAATATTAACGATGAGAACCCTATTGCTCCGCCTGTTAATATCATTGCATATATTTTAGGAATTCTTCTATATAAAGCATACTTAAAGTTAATACTATTTACTCCAATAAATAAAAATGAACATATTAATACTAAAGCTAATATTGATAAAATAAATATACTTTTTTTATCTTTAGTCTTCATTTCTTGTCCCCCTTATTATCATATAAAGGAAAATTATACTTCCAATTACTCCAACAGTTAAGCTTATTGACATTTCAAATGGGAATATTATTATTCTTCCTAAAATATCGCAAGCAAGTAAGAATATAGGCCCCAATAAAGCTGTGTGGTATAATGTTTTCTTTAAGTTATCTCCACTATATAAACTTACTATATTAGGAATAATAAGTCCTAAGAAAGGTATATTACCAACAGTTATAATTGTTACTGCACATATTAATGAAACTATTGCTAGTCCTACATTTACTACGAAATTATAATTAAGACCTAAATTAATGGCAAAGTCTTCTCCCATCCCTACTATAGTAAATTTATTAGCATATAAAAATGCTATTATTACCATTGGAATGCTTAAATAAAGTAATTCATAACTTCCCTTCATTATTAATGACATATCCCCTTCCATCCAAGATGAAATATTTTGAACTAAATCATATTTATAAGCAAAAAAAGTAGTAATTGATCCAATTATCTTACCTAGCATCATTCCTATTAAAGGTACAAAAACTATATTTTTTATTTTTATAGCTTTTATCATTTTCATAAATAAAACTGTTCCTAACCCAGCAAAAACAAATGATACAATCATCTTTTCCATGGTTTTAGCATTAGGTATTATCATCATACAAAATAATATTCCTAACTTCGCAAAATCTGCCGTAGCAGCTGTGGTTGGTGAAACAAATTTATTTTTACTGATTTGTTGCATTATAAGCCCACTTATACTTAAACCCATCCCTGCAACTAATATGGCTACCAATCTCGGAACTCTACTTACAAGTAATATATGTATTTTATCTATATTGAATGTTAATATATCATTTATACTTATACTTGATACACCAATAAATACCGATGCAATTGATAATATTATCAATATAATAAATAAATATCTCTTTTTCATCTGTTATCCCCCATAATTTATTATCTTTAAAATTAAATCTAACAAAAAATACTTTTATTGATATTAATTATCATTTTCCTTTGATTATATTATCATTAATATATTCCTTTGTCTACACATTTTTATATTTTTTCTAATTTAATATTCTTTTGGAAAAATAATAGTAACAATGTAAACGAATACTCTTCTGTAATCACAAAAAATTTCTTATGTAAAATACCATTTATTTAACAAATTACTTTATTAATCCTTACTTCCCAATACATAAATAATAAAGGTATTCTTTTTATTTAAATAACCTTTTTGGCTTGTTTCCCTACTTTTTTATAGGTTATTAAAAACTTTTTTTGCACAATATAATAATGTAAAGTAAATAATTACTTTATAAAATAATTTTTCAAAATTTAGGAGGGACTTTAAATGGCACAAAAATTAGTACCTGAAGCAAAAAATGGTTTATCAAAATTTAAAACTGAAGTAGCAAATGAAATGGGAGTTCCTTTTACAGATTACAATGGAAATCTTACTTCAAAGCAATGTGGTAGCGTTGGTGGCGAAATGGTTAAAAGAATGGTAGAACAATATGAACAAAGCATTAAATAAAATTAAATAAAGAAAATAGAAAGAATCCTTATATTTTGTAAGGATTCTTTCTATTTTCTTACTTTTTGTAAAATTTATAAATTTAACTTATATGTATTGTTATTTTTTTAACTATCTATGTGTGATTTTATTTTTTTTTTACATTTTGTTAAAAATAATATTTTTTTCTACAATATCATTCCCTATTTTCTATACATCCCCTTTGATTATGGAGTAATACTATGTTATTATATTTAAGGAATTAAATCACTATAAATAATTGCAACTAAAATTTTTCTATTTTATGCTTGAAAATTATAAAATTTAGTGATATAGTTTAAATATGCCATTGTTAAATAATAATTATTATTACTTAATTCTAATTATTGTTTAACTTTAAATGACATTACTTATGTAATAATTTTAAGAAAAGAGGCGCTATATATGAGAGAAGAATGGAACGATTTCAAAACAGGTTCATGGACAAAAAGTGTTGACGTAAGAAACTTTATTCAAACTAACTATACTCCATACGAAGGTGATGATAGTTTCTTAGCTGGAGCTACTGAAGCTACAAACAAACTTTGGGCTGAAGTTAGTGAATTATTCAAAAAAGAAAGAGAAAATGGTGGAGTTTTAGATGTAGATACAGAAACTATATCTGGAATCAATGAATATAACCCTGGTTATATTGACCAAGCTTTTGAAAAAATCGTTGGTGTACAAACTGATGCTCCATTAAAAAGAGCTGTAATGCCATACGGTGGTATTAGAATGGCTGAAAATGCTGCTAAAGCTTATGGATATGAAGTAAGCCCAAGAATTTCTGAAATATTCAGCAAATATAGAAAAACTCACAACCAAGGTGTTTTCGATGCTTATACTACAGAAATGAGATTAGCTAGAAAATCTGGTGTTATCACTGGTCTTCCAGATGCTTACGGTAGAGGAAGAATCATAGGTGACTACAGAAGAGTTGCTTTATATGGTGTTGATAGATTAATACAAGATAAAGAACAACAAAAATTAAGCTTAGAAGTTAAGACAATTGATGAAGATGTAATCAGATTAAGAGAAGAAATATCTGATCAAATTCTTGCATTAAAAGAATTAAAGGGATTAGCTGCTAGCTATGGATTCGATATATCTCAACCAGCTACTAACGCTAAAGAAGCTATCCAATGGTTATACTTTGGATTCTTAGGAGCTATTAAAGACCAAAATGGTGCTGCAATGTCTCTAGGAAGAACTTCTACTTTCTTAGATATCTACATTGAAAGAGATTTAAGAAATGGTGTTATTACTGAAGAAGAAGCTCAAGAATTAATGGATCACTTCGTAATGAAGTTAAGATTAGTTAAATTCTTAAGAACTCCAGAATACAACGATTTATTCTCAGGAGATCCTACTTGGGTTACTGAATCAATCGGTGGTATGGGATTAGATGGTAGAACTTTAGTTACTAAGAACTCTTTCAGAGTACTTAACACATTATATACTTTAGGACCATCACCAGAACCAAACTTAACTGTTTTATGGTCAACTAGATTACCTCAAGGATTTAAAGATTTCTGTTCTAAGGTTTCTATTGATACAAGCTCAGTTCAATACGAAAATGATGATTTAATGGCTCCATACTGGGGAGATGACTATGCTATCGCTTGTTGTGTATCTGCAATGAGAGTTGGTAAGCAAATGCAATTCTTCGGTGCTAGAGTTAACTTAGCTAAAACTTTACTTTACGCTATAAACGGTGGTAAAGATGAGAAATATGGAATGCAAGTTGGACCTAAAACTGCTCCATTAACTGGTGAATACTTAGATTACAACGAAGTTATGGAAAGATTTGATGTTATGACTGATTGGTTAGCTAACCTTTATGTTAATACATTAAATGTTATCCACTACATGCACGATAAATATTCTTATGAAAAATTACAAATGGCTTTACATGATAGAGATGTATTCAGAACTATGGCTTGTGGTATAGCTGGTTTATCAGTTTGTGCTGACTCTATTTCTGCAATCAAATATGCTAAAGTTAAGCCAATAAGAAACGAAGAAGGTATTGCTATCGACTTCGAAGTTGAAGGTGACTTCCCTAAATACGGAAACGATGATGATAGAGTTGACGAAATCGCTGCTTGGTTAGTTGAAAGCATGATGAATAAGATCAGACAAAACAAGACTTATAGAAATGCTTACCACACTCAATCAGTATTAACAATTACTTCAAACGTTGTTTACGGTAAGAAGACTGGTACTACTCCATGTGGAAGAAAAGCTGGAGAACCATTTGCACCAGGAGCTAACCCAATGCACGGAAGAGACTGTAGCGGATCATTAGCATCATTAAACTCAGTTGCTAAGATTCCTTACGAACATTCACAAGATGGTGTTTCTAATACATTCTCAATTGTTCCAGATGCATTAGGAAAAACACCTGAAAACAGAATCCATAACTTAGGTACTATGATGGATGGATACTTCTCTCAAGGTGCTCAACACTTAAACGTAAATGTATTTAATAGAGAAACTTTATTAGATGCTATGGAACACCCAGAAGAATATCCACAATTAACTATCAGAGTTTCTGGATATGCTGTTAACTTCATTAAATTAACAAGAGAACAACAATTAGACGTTATAAACAGAACATTCCACAAATCAATGTAATCAGTTTATAATATTAAATAGAGAGCTTATTGCAAATGCAATAAGCTCTTATTTAATTATGAATAATTAATCATATCTTAACTGAAATTTCTTCTATTCTAACTATTCTCACATTTATTTTTACTACCATATTAACATTTAACTTTTTATAAATATATATAGGATTACTAGTTTCTATTTTCTGTTTTCCACTTCTATATAAATAGCTTATACCATTATAAACTCTATAATTTAGTGCTTGATTTTTTATAGCTACTACTACTTCTTCTTCATCTTCAACTTACGCAGAAATATAGGCATTAATAATTTCTGGCAAATCTCTCTCTAAAATAATTTCATCTTTTTTTATTTATAACTTCTATTTCAATAAATCCATTAAGGGGTATCCTTTTAGTTTTATGTTTCAACTCTCCACTTATAGTTATAGTTCCATTTTCATCAATAACTCCTAATTCATTATCTACAGTTTCATATACTATACTCTTATATACCCATGAATTAAAAGC
>NZ_CAKVJA010000026.1 GCF_934754925.1 uncultured Clostridium sp.
ACGCTTCATTGGCTCAATGGCAGAGCAGCTGACTTGTAATCAGCAGGTTGTTGGTTCGACTCCGACATGAAGCTCCAAATATGGGGGAGTTCCCGAGTGGCCAAAGGGGGCAGACTGTAAATCTGTTGCGATTCGCTTCGATGGTTCGAATCCGTCCTCCCCCACCAAAGCATGGTTAATACCATGCTTTTTTTATCTCTATAAAAATTAAATTTCATCTTAAAAATAAAGTATATAATTACTATTGACATAGTATGCATATATTGTTAAAATGTTTTAGAAATAAAATTTGATATTAGTTCTTATCCAGAGAGGTGGAGGGAAAAAGGCCCTATGAAACCCGGCAACCTGTCGATAGCGACAAGTGATAAGTGACAAGTGACAAGTTAAGTTAAATGATTTGTTACCTGTGACTTATCACCTGCGACTTGTAGACGTGGTGCAAATTCCTGCAGAACATTTAATTTTGCAAGATAAGAAAGACCTTAGATAATTTCAGTCTCTTCTATCTTGAAGAGGCTTTTTTTATTGCTTAGAATTAATATCAAAAAATGAAAGGAGCTAAGCAAAGAATGAAAAGATTATTTACTTCAGAATCAGTAACAGAGGGGCATCCAGATAAAATATGTGATCAAATATCAGATGCGGTTTTAGACAATATATTAGAAAAGGACCCTATGGCAAGAGTTGCTTGTGAAACAGCAGTAACAACTGGAATGGTATTAGTAATGGGGGAAATATCAACATCTTGTTATGTAGATATTCCTAAAATAGTTAGAAAGACAATAAGAGAAATAGGTTATGATAGGGCAAAGTATGGATTTGATTGTGATACATGTTCGGTTTTAACATCTATTGATGAACAATCAAGTGATATAGCTATGGGAGTTGATGAGGCACTAGAATCTAGAGCTGGAGAAAAAGATGATGTTGAAGCTGTTGGAGCTGGGGATCAAGGAATGATGTTTGGTTTTGCAACTAATGAAACACCAGAATATATGCCTTCACCAATTGCCATGGCACATAGATTATCTAGAAGATTAACAGAAGTAAGAAAAAATGGTACTTTACCTTACTTAAGACCAGATGGAAAAACTCAAGTAACAGTAGAGTATGATGATAATAGGGTTGTTAGAATTGATGCAATAGTAATTTCTACTCAACATGATGATCATGTTAGTCAAGAGCAAATAAGAGAAGATTTAATGGAACATGTTATAAAGGCTGTTATTCCAGCTGAATTATTAGATGAATCAACTAAGTATTATATAAATCCAACAGGTAGATTTGTTGTTGGAGGACCACAAGGTGATAGTGGATTAACAGGTAGAAAAATTATAGTTGATACTTACGGAGGATATGGAAGACACGGTGGTGGAGCATTCTCAGGAAAAGATCCAACAAAAGTAGATAGATCAGCAGCATATGCAGCAAGATGGGTTGCAAAAAACTTAGTTGCAGCTGGAGTTGCAGATAAATTAGAAATACAATTAGCTTACGCTATAGGAGTTGCAAAACCAGTTTCTATTGAAGTTGATACTTTTGGAACAGGTAAGGTTTCAGAACAAGAAATAATAAATATTGTTGAAAAAGTATTTGATTTAAGACCAGGAGCAATAATAAGAGATCTTGAATTAAGAAGACCTTTATACAGACAAACAGCTGCTTATGGTCATTTTGGAAGAAATGATTTAAACCTTCCATGGGAAGAGTTAAATAAGGTAGAAGAAATAAAAAAATATCTATAATAAAAGGCGAGATACTACTTGTATCTCGCTTAATTTATTTTATAGGTTATTATAAACTATTTTACCACCAATTATAGTCATTTTAACATCTATATTTTCATCGAAAATAGTTAAATCAGCATCAAAATTTTCTTTTATTTGGCCTTTTCTATCATCGATTCTACAGTATTTAGCACAATTATGAGATGCCATTTTTACTATTTCGTATAATGGATAATCTGTATTATCATATATGTTTTTAATAGCCTTATTTAAGGTTAATATTGAACCAGCTAATGCACCATTTTCTAATCTTGCAGCACCATTTTTAACTATTACTGGTTGCCCGCCTAAAGCGTAAGTTCCATCAGGCATTCCACAAGCACACATTGCATCTGTTACAAGCAAGGTTTTATCAGTTCCTTTCTGCTTGTATGCTATTCTTAAGGAAGGATATGATATATGAATACCATCAGAGATAGTTTCAGTTGTTATATCTGAATCAAAAGTTGCTCCAACTACACCAGGTTCTCTATGACTAAATCCTGTCATAGCGTTAAATATATGAGTAGAATGACAGAAACCACACTTTATGCCATCAATAGCTTCTTCATAAGTTGCTTTAGTATGACCTATAGAACAGCGAATGCCCTTAGATGATAAAATTGAAGCAAGTTCCTTAGCACCAGCAACTTCAGGAGCCATAGTAATAGAAATTACTGAATCAATAGCGTCACCAGTCATTGATTTAAAGTTTTCGTATGAAGGGGGTATTAAATAATTTGGATTTTGTGCACCTATAGCGCTAGGACTAATAAATGGACCTTCTAAGTGAGCACCTAAAACTATAGCACCATCAGTTCCTTCAAGTTTTGCCTTTTTTATAGACAGCATGGATTTTAATATATCATCAGCAGACATAGTCATTGTTGTAGGTGTAAATGAGGTTGTACCATATTTACAAATAGTTTTTGATATTTCGTTAATTGCCTCAAATGTACCATCCATTGTATCATGCCCCCCGGCACCGTGTATGTGAACATCAATAAAACCAGGGGAAACAAATAAACCTTTACAATCCACAACCTTTGTTTCAGGAATTTCAGATGGATTAATTTCTTTTATTATATCGTTTTCAATTAATATTGATCCCTTTTCTATTTTATCTAAAAGGATTATATTACAATTTTTTAATAACATTTAAATTTCCTCCTAAATTAATGTTTAACTAGTTAAGTATAAGTTAATAGTAATAAATAAGTAAGATATGGATTTATAATTTAAATACAAATGCATAAGTTAAAATAAACAATGAAAATTTTACTTATGGTATAATTATATAATATTAATAAGTAAAATAAAATGTTTGGAGCGATAATATGGAAATATTAGAGGGCTTAGTAGAGGCAATAATATTTAAAAGTGATGATAGCGGATACATAGTAGCAAAGATAACTGCAAATAAGGAAGTTATAACAATTGTTGGAATAATGCCGTTAATAAAAGAGGGGCAACAAATAGAAGTAAAAGGTAATTGGATAAATCATAAGCAGTTTGGAAGGCAATTTAATGTAGAAGAGTATAAGGAGCTACTTCCCACTTCTGCAAAGGAAATTGAAAAATACTTAAGCACAGGAATAATTCATGGAATTGGACCTGTTACTGCCAAGAAGATAGTTAAGGCATTTGGAGTAGAGACTTTAGATATACTAGATAATAATATTGAAAGATTAAGGGAAGTAGAAGGAATAGGTGAAAAGAAATTTAACATAATATATGAATCGTACCTTGAAAGTAAAGAATTAAAAGATATTATAATGTTTTTCCAAAAACATGGAGTTACAATAAATCAATGTTTAAAAATTTATAAAAAGTTTGGACCAGATTCTATAGATATAGTTTCAAAGAATCCATATATATTAAATGATGAAATATCAGGAATTGGATTTTTGACTTCAGATAGAATTGCAAAGAGTTTAGGAATTGAACCGCAATCTGATTTTAGGGTTCAAAGTGGAATAAGATATGTTTTAAATAATTTTTCTGGGCTTGGAAATACGTATATGCCTAAAGATAAATTAATTGAACAATGCCAAAAGGTTTTAACAGTTGATAAAGAGTTGATAGAAGTTAATATATATAATAGTGTTTTAGAAGGAAAAATAAAGGTAGAAAAAATTAATGATATTGAAGCAGTGTATTCATTACCATATTATTTTTGTGAATTAGGTGTTACAAATAAGATTATTACTTTAAGTATAGAAAATTTTCAAACTATAAACTCAGATATTTCATTTGAGATATCTAGTTTTGAAAGTAAAAACAATATTAAGTTTGCAGATTCTCAAAAAGATGCTATATTAGGAGCTTTTGAAAATGGAATTGAAATAATAACTGGGGGACCAGGAACTGGAAAAACTACAATAATTAAATGTATAATAGAAATATATGAAAATAATGGAATGAAGGTTCTTTTAGCAGCACCAACAGGAAGAGCGGCTAAAAGAATGACAGAATCAACAGGACGAGAGGCAAAAACTATACATAGACTATTAGAAATGGGAGTAAGCGATGATGAAAATTCATTCTTTGGAAAGGGTGAAGGTGAGCCATTAGAAGGAGATGTAATAATAATCGATGAAGCATCTATGATTGATATAATGCTTATGAACAGTCTATTAAAAGCTATTAAATTAGGAACTAGAGTTATTATAGTTGGAGATGTAGATCAATTACCATCTGTAGGGCCTGGAAATGTATTAAGGGATTTAATAAATAGTAATTTTATTAAAGTAGTAAGATTAAATGAGATTTTTAGGCAAGGAAAAGAGAGTATGATAATTTTGAATGCACATAGAATAAATAATGGAGAATTACCATACTTAAATAAAAAAGGTGGGGATTTCTTCTTTGATAATAGAGAAGATAATGAGAGCATTCTAAATACTATATTAGATCTAGTAAATAGAAGACTACCTATGTTTAATTCAAAGTGGAATAAGGTCAAGGATATTCAAATATTATCTCCTACTAGAAAGGGAGTTTTAGGTGTAGAAAACTTGAACAATGAACTTCAAGCCATTTTAAATCCACCTAATAAGTATAAGAAAGAAAGAAAAATTAAGGATTCTATTTTTAGAGTTGGCGATAAAGTAATGCAAACTAAAAATAATTATTCTTTAAAATGGAATAGAGTAGGCGGATATGGCGATACTGAAGGTGTTGGTGTATTTAATGGAGATATGGGATTTATAGAATCTATTGATGAAGAAAATAGAACAGTTACTGTTGTTTTTGATGATGAAAGAAGTATAGTATATGATAACGTATATGTAGAAGAATTAGAATTAGCGTATGCTATAACAATACATAAGAGTCAGGGCAGTGAATTTAAGGTAGTA
Organism: uncultured Clostridium sp.; assembly: GCF_934754925.1. Lineage (GTDB taxonomy): Bacteria > Bacillota > Clostridia > Clostridiales > Clostridiaceae > Clostridium. Next base: position 5,129 of record NZ_CAKVJA010000026.1, read on the forward strand.
ATTACACCGGCTTTTATGGGATCAGCCTTTTTAATGAATAGAAATATATTATATACAGGAATAACTAGAGCAAAAGACCTTGTAGTAGTTGTTGGAAATCAAAAAGCACTAAAATATATGGTTGATAATACGAATAGTATGGAGAGATATTCATCGTTGAAGGAGAGAATTTTAGATATTGTATCTGATAATAAAATAAGTGAAGAGTAGATAAATGGAGTCGATACTATGAATTATAAGGAATTGAGTAATGCTTTTAAAAAAATAAATAAATGGTATTTAAAAAGAACTAAGGTATTAACTTTAAAAACAAGACCTTTTAATACTGTTGATATTTTTTCTAATATAATAAATAAGGTTTTACAAGAAAATGGAAAGGTTCTATATGTATTTTGTAGCGGAGAGAAGGAATATATAAAAGAAAGGGTTAATTATATATATGAATTTATAGATGAAGCTATAAATATAAAACAATTAGACAAAAATTTGCATTGTATAACTATAAGTAATATAGAGAATATAAGTGAAGATTATGATTTAGTTATAATTGATGATATAACTTTGTTTTCAAAAATAAGTAATGAATATATTAGAGATGCTATAGAAAATATTTATTGGAAAAGTAAAAAGATTATAATTTATTCAAGTGAATATATATTTCCTATAGGAGAAAAAATTGATTTACCTTATATGTTATCAGAAGGACCTATTATAGAACCAAGATTAATGAATACGAGAATACGTTTAGAGGAGAATATACCATTATCTCTATTTGAGTATTTTAAGTGGTTTAAGGAAAATAAAAGAATAGTATTAATAATTGTGCCATCTGAAGAAAAGTTAAATAAGGTTTATAATCATTATTATGAGGTTTTAAGACAGTTAGGTATTAGAGTTGTTAGATATACTAAGAATCAAAATTTCAATTTTATAAAAGAAATTATAGATGGATATAGTGATGCTTTATTTATAGTTACTAATAATTGTGGCCAATATATGAATAGTATTGTAAATATAAATATAATAGTATTATTCGCTGATGATATTTATTATTCATATAAAAAAATAGTTTATATGTGTGGTTCCATTAATAGTACTAGAGAAATTCAGTCAGAACTAATAATGGTTTCAAAGGATATTTCTCAGGATATGGATAATGCAAAAAGTATTACTAGAGAATTTAATAGGAGATTATGGGAGAAGCAATATTTAAAATCATAAGTAAAATTTTAAGTTTAGATTCCTTTAATAAGGTCATATTAAAAATATATAATGAAATTTTAGATATAATTTATCCAGCTGAAGAGAAGTGTATAACTTGTAGGATAGATGGGTTTATTGGATTATGTCCATGTTGTAAAAATAGTATTAATAGAGCTAATATTGAAAAAGATAGTTTATCTTATGGGTTTTATGGAGGAATAATAAAAATTTTAATTTTGAAGTTTAAATATGAGAGTAATTTTACTGCAGGATATGTATTATCTAATTTTTTAATAGAGATGATAAAAGAGCAAGAAATTAATGGGGATGTTATTTGTTATGTACCTATGAGCAGAAAAGCTAAGAAAAAAAGAGGATTTAACCAATGTGAAATAATGGCCAAAAATGTAGGTTATAAACTTAATATACCTGTAAGTAATTGTATTAAAAAGATAAAAGATACTAGAGAGCAAAAAACATTAACTAAGGAAGAAAGAATTATAAATCTAAAGGGAGCTTTTAAAATTAGTAGTATTAATGAAATAAAAAATAAAAATATTATATTAATTGATGATGTTATGACCACGGGAGCTACTATTAGTGAATGTAAGTATATATTAAAAAAATCAGGAGCAAAACAAATTATAGTATTGACAATTGCCAAAAGCAATATATAATAGTAATGTAAAGTTAGGTCTGTGGATGAAAGTCGATGCCAGTCGCAGGCGAAACGATCCACGTAAGTTAAACAAAGTTTTAATGAGCATGGTGCGGTATAGAAGTAAGTCCTGCCAGTAGAGATACTGAGAGTGTTAGTAGTGAGAGGTTAAGTCCGGGTAGCAAAAGCTCCAGCAGGCGAGTGTGGGGTCAAAATCCAGGTCAGCTAACTTTATAAAAAAAACATCAATTCTTATGAATTGATGTTTTTTTTATTTTTAATAATAAGATAATTGAAGATAGAGTGAGTTATGTAGAGTAAATAAGTTTAAATTTTCTGTAAATTCAGAAAATAGCCTTTGAGGAATAATCTTACAAATGGTAAAATATATATATAAAACAAATATATATTGAAATCTTAAATAGTATAATTATAACTTAAAGAGAGGGGCTGACCTTATGAGAGTAACAGTAATAGGAAAGAATATTAACGTGACACCTGCATTAAAAGAGATAGTAGAGAGAAAGATTTCAAAATTAGACAGATATTTTGAACCTGACGTATCGGCAAGGGCTACATTAACTGTTCAAAAGAATAGCCAAATTTTTGAGGTGACAATACCATTTAATGGTGTGATTTTAAGATGTGAAGAATCAACAGATGACATGTACAAGTCTATTGATTTAGTAGAAACAAAATTAGAAAGACAAATTAGAAAACAAAGAACTAAGCTACAAAGAAGAAGTAATGAATCTTTAAGGTTTAGCAACTTTGATGAAGTTGCATCGGAAGAAGATGATCAAGGAGAAATAGTAAAAGTTAAAAAGTTCAATATAAAACCAATGAGTACAGAGGAAGCTATATTACAAATGGAACTTGTTGAACATAATTTCTTTGTATTTAAGGATTCTGATACTGATAATGTTAATGTTATATACAAGAGAAAAGATGGAAATTATGGACTTTTAGAACCAGATTATATTTAATGATTATAAGTAAGGAGAGTGTTATTAACATCTCTCCTTATTTTTATATAGATTTTAACTTTTATTTAGTTATAGTCATAGTAGAAGTTTTGGGGAAATAAAATAGGATGTTATAGTAAAAATTTACTTTAAATTTAAGTAGATACGTTTTTTGTTGAATTATAAATACTATAAATGGTATAATTTATTAAGTAAAATATTAAAAGGATAACCTATGTAAATAAAAGTTAGATAAAATAGATGAAATAATTATTTAATCGTACATTCTTATAGTATTTATGAATGTAGATATTGAAAGGAACTATATTATGGGATTTTTAGAAAAACTTTTTGGAACATATAGCGAGAGGGAAGTTAAGAAACTTCAATCAATTGCAGATAAAATAGAATCTTTAGATGAATCTATGCAAAAATTAACAGATGAGGAGCTTCAAGCTAAGACTATAGAGTTTAAGGAAAGAATAAAAAAAGGTGAATCTTTAGACAGCATCTTACCAGAAGCCTTTGCTGTTTGTAGAGAAGCTTCAAGTAGAGTTCTTGGAATGAAGCATTTCAGAGTTCAATTATTAGGAGGAATGGTTCTTCATCAAGGTAGAATAGCTGAGATGAAAACAGGTGAGGGTAAGACTCTTGTTGCAACATTACCGGCATACCTTAATGGATTAACTGGAAATGGGGTTCATGTAATAACAGTAAATGATTATTTAGCAAAAACTCAAATGGAAGAAATGGGGGTATTATATAACTTTTTAGGATTAACTACTGGTTGTATAATTCATGGAATAACTCCAGATCAAAGAAGAGCTGCTTATGCATGCGATATAACATATGGAACTAATAATGAGTTTGGATTTGATTACTTAAGAGATAATATGGTAATACATATGGAAGAAAGAGTTCAAAGAGCGCTTAACTTCTGTATAGTGGATGAGGTTGACTCTATTTTAATAGATGAAGCTAGAACACCACTTATTATTTCAGGAATGGGTGATAAATCTACTAAATTCTATAATGTTGCGGATAATTTTGTTAAAACATTAGTAAATGAAAAAGATTTTACAGTAGATGAAAAAGCTAATGCAGTTTTATTAACTGATAATGGTATTATTAAAGCTGAGAAATATTTTGGTATAGAAAACTATGCTGATTCTCAAAACTTAGAATTACAACACTATGTTACACAAGCTTTAAAAGCTAACTATACAATGAGAGCTGATAAAGACTACATGGTTAAAGATAATGAAATAGTTATAATTGATGAATTTACAGGAAGACTTATGGAAGGTAGAAGATATTCAGATGGACTTCATCAAGCAATTGAAGCTAAAGAGGGAGTTAAAATTCAAAGAGAATCAAAGACTTTAGCTACAATAACATTCCAAAATTACTTCAGAATGTATGCCAAGTTATCAGGAATGACAGGTACTGCATTAACAGAGGAAAATGAATTTAGAGAAATATATAATTTAGATGTTATAGTAATACCAACTAATAAACCAGTTCAAAGAATTGACCAATCTGATATGGTTTATAAAAATTCTGCTGGAAAATATAAGGCTATAGTTGATGAAGTTGTGAAGTCACACGAAAAGGGGCAACCAGTACTTGTGGGTACTGCGAGTGTTGATAAATCGGAATATATTTCTTCTTTATTAAAGAAGAGAGGTATTAAGCATCAAGTTCTTAATGCTAAATATCATGCTCAAGAAGCTGAAATAATTTCTCATGCAGGGGAATTAGGAATGGTTACTATTGCTACTAATATGGCAGGTAGAGGTACTGATATTAAGCTTGGAGAAGGTGTTAGAGAAGCTGGTGGATTAAAGGTTCTTGGTACTGAAAGACATGAATCTAGAAGAATAGATAATCAGCTTAGAGGTAGATCAGGGCGTCAAGGTGATCCAGGTGAATCAATATTCTTTATATCATTAGAAGATGATTTAATGAGAATATTTGGTTCTGAAAAAATTCAAGGAGTTATTGATAAATTAGGTCTTGAGGAAACAGAAGCTATAGAAAGTAAAATGGTTACTAAGGCTATAGAAAACGCTCAAAAGAAAGTTGAAGGAAATAACTTTGATATAAGAAAGAATCTTCTTGGATATGATGATGTTATGAATCTACAAAGAGAAGTTATTTATAGACAAAGAACTGAGGTTTTAGAAGGTAAAAACTTAAAAGAGCAAATTGAAGGAATGATAGAAGAGGTTATTTCTGATTCTGTAAATTCACATTTAAGTGGAGAAGTACAGGATATAGAAGCTGAAATTAAAACATTACTACAATATCTAGAAGAAATTTGTTTACCACATGGTGTTATAACTGCTGAAGAATTAGCAGACTTATCAAATGAACAAATAAAAGGTAAGTTAACTGAGATTGTTATGAATATCTATAAGGGTAAAGAACTTGAATTTGGAGAAGAGCAATTAAGAGAAATTGAAAGAGTAGTTCTTTTAAGAGTTGTTGACCAAAAATGGATGGCACACATTGATAATATGGATCATTTAAAACAAGGAATGGGATTAAGGGCATATAAGCAACAAGATCCAATTCAAGCATACCAAATGGAAGGTAGCGCAATGTTTGAAGAAATGATTGAAGGAATTAAGCTTGAAACTGTTAAGTTCTTATTCCATGTAAGAGTTGAAAGACCAGTTGAAAGAGAAAAGGTTGCTCAAGAAACATCTGCAAGTCATGGAAGTGATGACAAAAGTTTAAAGAAAGAACCTGTAAGAAATGATAACAAATTGGGAAGAAATGATTTATGCCCATGTGGAAGTGGTAAAAAGTATAAGAACTGCTGCGGTAGGGAAGCATAGATAGTTTCAAGTGATAAGTTAAAAGTGGCAAGTTAATGTGGGGGAGAGATTTATAAATATTACTACATCTAACTTGTCACTTGTCGTTTGTCACTTGTCACTGAATGAAGGGGTGATTTTTTTGTTAATTAAGTTAGAACAAGAGCTAACTAAGGTTAGTGGATTAAAGGAAACATTAAAAGAAATGGGGGCTTCACTTTGACAAAGAAAGTCTAGAAAAAAGGTTTCAAGAACTTGAGCTTCAGATGCAAGAAAAAGGCTTTTGGGATGATATAAAAAGGGCTGAAGAAGTTACGAAGGAAAGCAAGGGTATTAAAGATAAGATAGATAGATATGAAAATTTAGTAAGTAGACTAGATGATGTAGAAGTACTGGCAGAGCTTGCAGAAGATGATGAAGAAACTGTAAATGAAGTTATTACGGAAATTAGAGATATAGAAAAGCTTATAGAAGAATATAAGATAGAGCTTCTTTTATCAGGAGAGTATGATAGAAATGATGCTATATTAAACTTGCATGCTGGTGTTGGTGGAAGTGATGCTAATGATTGGACGCTTATGCTTTTAAGAATGTATACGAGATGGTGTGAAAAGAAGGGGTATAAGGTTGAAACATTAGATATACTTGAGGGCGATGAAGCAGGAATAAAGAGCGCAACATTAAGAGTAAAGGGTGAATTTGCATATGGATATCTAAAGGCAGAAAAGGGAGTTCATAGGTTAGTAAGAATATCTCCATTTAATGCAAATGGAAAAAGACAAACTTCATTTGCGTCTATAGAAGTATTACCGGAACTTACAAAGGATCAAGATATAGATATCAGACCTGAAGACTTAAAAATAGATACTTATAGAGCAAGTGGAGCTGGGGGGCAACACGTAAATAAAACAGAATCTGCTATAAGAATTACTCATATTCCTACTGGGATTGTAGTTCAGTGTCAAAGTGAAAGAAGCCAATTTTCAAATAAGGATACAGCAATGTCTATGTTGAAATCAAAGCTTATAGAACTTAAGGAAAGAGCTCATAAGGAAAAAATAGAAGATTTAACGGGTGAGTTAAAGGATATGGGATGGGGAAGTCAAATAAGATCATATGTATTCCATCCATATAATATGGTTAAGGATCATAGGACAAATGAAGAAACATCAAATTTAAATGCTGTTATGAATGGAGAAATAGATCAATTTATAACTACATATTTAAAGAGTATATCAAAATAAAAAAAGTGCATTGCACTTTTTTTATTTTGATATTAGTTTAAAATTTTTAAGTGTAATAATTATTATTGAAAATCCAAATATAAGAGTTACTATAATAGAATCATTATATCCCCTAGCATAAAATATACAAGAAGTTATAACAGATATTAATGCAATTAATGCGAAAAATCTAGAGCCATTTTTATCAGTTATAATTTTACTTTTATCAAATAATCCCCAAGCAATTAATATAATTAAAATAATAGATAGCCATAATAATGATTGTGAGCTATATACAAATCTAGTAAATATACTATAGCAAGAGTTTTTAATTTCTTCATCAACTATGCTATAAACAGTATCAATGGCATCAGTATCTATATAATCAATAGTATCATCAGGTGTATGAATTCTTGTTTTGTCACTATGACAGAAACTAACAGCATCTATATTTAAGTTATTAAAACTTGCATGATCACTAGAATCCTCATAAAGAACTTCATAACTTACATTATTAGAATCACAAATTTCCTTTAATGAATTTAATAATTCTGAATTTGTGTTCTTAAATTTACTTCCTTGCATGAAGCTTATAGGATAATCAACGCTACCAATCATATCGAAGTTAATTACTTTTGAATCTTGTATATTAAATAAGTTAGATTCGGCAAAGGCCTTAGAACCTAATAATCCAAATTCCTCTGCATTTAAGGCAACAAAAATTATATCTCTTTTTGGCTTTCCATAAGTAGCAAAACTTCTACTAAGTTCTAATAAGAAAGAAGCACCAGAAGCGTTATCTAATGCTCCTGAGTAGGTATTTCCTAATCCATCTTTTCCAAGGTGATCATAATGAGCAGTTATTATAAAAGGAGCTAACTTTGAGTTTGAACCTTTAATTACACCAATAATATTTGATATTGTTTTTTCCTCTTCCTCAAATGGAATATGAATTGATATTTCTTTTCCTTGGCTTAAGCTATTAGATATTTTTTCAAATGCACTATTGGATACCATTATTACTGCATCCTTTGCAAAATCGCTAAAAAATGAACTTCTAAATGAAAAATTATTGTTTTTAGGAACATATATTAAAAATTGTCCATCATTACAACTCACTTCCATATATGCTAGATAAGAATTTACCTTGTCTGCATTTGAAAAATTAAATGTATTATTTTTAAAATTAATCATATCTTCTTTAAAGTCAACGCCATATTTTAATTCTTCTTCAATTTCTCCATTAGATTCTATTTTTAAATATGGAGAAGTATTAGTTATAACAGGACATATAGTATTAAAAGTTTGAGTATAGTTACCATCATTGTTTAAGGTAGTTAACCCGCTATCTATAAACCTATTTTTTATTATTTCTCCTGTCATTGAATTTTCTGTGCTTCCTGCTAATCTTCCAGCAAGTGTATCTGAGGATAAAACATAAATATTACTTAGAACATTACTAGAATCAAATGGTGAATAAGTATTATTAAGATATATTGTAAATAGCAATATAAAGGATATTATTGATAATAGAGGGAAATATATAATTTTTTTCTTCATAAAAAATACCTCACTAATAGTATTATATTAAATACTATTAAATGAGGTGTTACATTATGATAATAAATCATGCCTTATTTTGAATAAGTTCAAATAAACATTGAAATAATGAAAACAAAATACAGATATAAATAAAAATATTAAGTTGATTATTAATAATGGAAAGTATACCACCAATTATTATACTGCATAATGTAAGGATATTTATAAATTTAAGAAAATTTGATTTCCCAGTTAATATTTCTTTAGCAGAAACAAATAAAATCATTATAAAAGTTAAAAATATAAAAATTTTCTTTAAGTCTGTAGAAAATTCAATGACGTAAAGCTGATTTAATAATAGAAGAGTAATAAAAACTATAAGTAATATATTTAGAAATCCATTAATGAATTTATTCAAAAAAGATACCCCCTTAACAACTAAATGGAAAATATTTACAATTAAATTATACTATTAGCTTTACTTAATATCAATAGTGTAAAATTATGTTATACTAATTATTAGAGTTAAACTTATAATAAAATTTTATAGGAGGAAAGTATGGTAAATATAGAAGAAAGGCTAGTTAAAGAGTTAGGAATAACTTTAAAACAAGTTCAAAACGTAATTAAATTATTAGATGAAGGAAACACAGTTCCTTTTATCTCTAGATATAGAAAAGAACAAACTGGTGGATTAAGTGATGATGTTTTAAGAAAATTCTTTGAAAGATTAACTTATCTAAGAAATTTAAAGGAAAGAAAAGAAGATGTTTTAAGATTAATAGATGAGCAAGGAAAGTTAAATGATGATATAGTTAAAGCTTTAGAAAAGGCTGACACTTTAACAGAAGTTGAAGATATTTATAGACCTTATAAACAAAAGAAGAGAACAAGAGCGACAATAGCTTTAGAAAAGGGATTAAAGCCATTAGCTGATTTAATTCTAGAAGGAACTTTTAAAGGTGATATAAAAGAGGAAGCTAGTAAGTATATAGATGAGCAAAAGAAGGTACTCACTACAGATGAAGCTATAAATGGAGCTTTAGATATAGTAGCTGAGGTAATTTCTGATGATGCAGGATTTAGAAAATGGATAAGAGAGCTTGTAATGAGGGAGGGAAAAATAGAATCAAAAGGATCAAGTGAAGAACCAACACCTTTTGAAATGTACTATGAATATAGTGAAGATGTTAATAAGATTCCTGCTCATAGAATATTAGCTATAAATAGAGGAGAAAAGGAAAAAGTATTATCTGTTAAAATAGTAGCTAATGAAGAGAAAATAATAACATATCTTCAAAATAGATTATTAAAAAATAATGAAGTTACTGATGAATATTTAAAGTTAGCAATTAAAGATTCTCTTAAGAGATTAATATATCCTTCAATAGAAAGAGAAATAAGAAGTGAATTAACAGATAAAGGTGAAGAAGGAGCAATATTAATATTTAAAGAAAACTTAAAGGCTCTTTTAATGCAAGCACCGATAAAGGGAAAGGTAGTTATGGGGTATGACCCAGGGTTTAGAACTGGATGTAAGGTTGCAGTTTTAGATTCTACAGGTAAATTCTTAGAAAAAGCTACAGTATATCCGACTTTACCTAAAAATGATGTAGAGGGTACAAAGAAAATATTAAAAGAACTTATATATAAATATGATGTAGATGTTATTTCATTAGGAAATGGTACTGCATCTAGGGAATCTGAAGAAGTAGTTTCTGAAATGATAAGTGAAATTAAAAAGGAAACTGGAAAAGAACTAGCTTATGTAATAGTATCAGAAGCAGGGGCATCTGTATATTCTGCATCAGAACTTGCTGCTAAGGAGTATCCAGACTTAGATGTTACTATAAGGGGAGCTATTTCTATTGGAAGAAGACTTCAAGATCCTATGGCTGAGCTTGTAAAGATAGATCCTAAAGCAATTGGGGTTGGGCAATATCAACATGATGTTACTCCAAAGAAATTAGATGAATCATTAGCAGGTGTAGTTGAAGACTCTGTTAATAAGGTAGGGGTTGATTTAAATACTGCAACACCATCACTTTTAACATATATTGCAGGTGTTAATGCTTCAATAGCAAATAATATAGTTGCTTATAGAGATGAAGTAGGAGGATTTAAGAGCAGAAAAGAATTATTAAAGGTTAAGAGACTTGGTCAAAAGGCTTATGAACAATGTGCAGGATTCCTAAGAGTTATGGAAAGTAAGGAGCCTTTAGATAATACTTCAGTTCATCCAGAATCATATGAAGCAGCAGGAAAGCTTATTGAGATTTTAGGATATACTAAGGAAGATTTGAGAAATAGAAATTTAAATGATATAGAAGAAAGAGTTAGCTCAAAAGGATTAAATAATCTTGTTAATGAGCTTGAAATTGGAGAATTAACTTTAAAAGATATAATTAAAGAATTACAAAAACCAGGAAGGGATCCAAGAGAAGATATGCCTAAGCCAATTTTAAAAACTGGTGTTATAGACTTGAAGGATTTACAACCAGGAATGGAGCTTATGGGAACTGTAAGAAATGTATCAGACTTTGGTGCTTTTGTTGATATTGGGGTTCATCAAGATGGATTAGTTCATAAGAGTCAAATGGCTAATAAGTTTGTTAAGCATCCATTAGATATAGTTAAGGTTGGAGATGTAATTAAAGTTAGAATTATGGAAGTTGATGAAAAGAGAAAGAGAATTTCATTAACTATGAAAGATATTGATTAGTTAATTATTTATATTTAAATTAAATTTTGCTTGCATTATTTGTATAATGCAAGTTTTTTTTGTAAAAAAATATGATATTAATAGTTAAATTTAAATAATAAATAAAGAGTATTTTAGTAGAAGTGGATTTGTGAAAAGTCACAAAAAACAATAAAAATGCACTTTTGTAAATGATTACAAAAGCGTGTTAAAGTTATTTACAAAAAAATACATTTATGTAATTATAAATATGTAACCTAGGTTAAAAAATTAAATTAGAATAAAAATAATTTTAATATTAAGGAGGATTTTTATAAAAAAAATGAAAAAGTTTATTGCTATGATGCTTGCAGCAGGAATTATAGCTAGTACTGCAACTAATGTGTATGCATGGCAATATACTAATAATAACGGAACTGTTTATAACGATTCTAAGAAAACTTTAAATACAACTTATAGTAGTACTGGGGTAGTTAAAAATGGTTTAAAGTCAACAGTACACCAAGCTAGAATAAAGGCATATGATACTTATAATTCATCTAATGCTAAAAGTTACAGCGGGCCTATGAAAGTATATGGTCAAAAATCAACTGCAAAAACAGGAAATGTTAATTATATGAGACGTGTTAAATATTTAGATTTTAATTTAACTTAATATTAATAAAGTTAAAAGGGCATCAAAACAGTATATACTGTTTTGATGCTTAATTAATAGAATAAGGAGAAAAATAAAATTATGATTTTAAAAAGAACAATAGGATTATTAAGTGTAATAATATTATTATTTAATTTAATATCTTGTAAAGAAAAAGAAGCTATTGGAAGTTATAATATGTCATTGAGAGGTTTTGTTGAAGAAAAAGTGAATATAAATAATATTAGAGGTATAGAAGATATAAAAATGATTGATGATGATACTATAAAATTAATAGGTATGGATAATAACCTAAAAGAAGTAGTATTAATGTCAGAAGATAAAGGGAAAACATGGGTGGAAAAAGAAATAGAATTAACTGATTTAAAAAAAGACAGAATATTTTTTTAAAATGTTTTTAATAATGCAGATATATTAGCTATTGATGGAAGTGAAAATACTAATGAATTTATATTAATAAAAGATAATGGCTCGATAAAGGAAGTTAATATAGACGATAATGCATTTTCTAGAATAACTGTTTCAGAAAGTAATGATATTATAATATATGATATTTATAATATTTATATATATAATTTAAAAGATGGAAAATTAAAAAAGGAAATTGATTTAGATGATGAAATTATAAGTATATGTACAACTGATAAATATTTAATGGTACAAACCATACAAGCAGTAAAAAAATATAATTTAAATAATGGTGAGTTTATTGAAGATATAGAAGAGTTGCAAGAATATGTAGATGGGGATATAACTTATAAATTAAAATTATTTAATGGAAGTAAAGAGGATGAATTTTTTCTTGTAGATTCTACAGGAGTATATAGTGTAGATGATGAAAATTATAATATTAATGAAATAATAGATACTAATGCTTATTTATTTAACAGCAGTGAAATGGAATTATCACATTTTTTACAATTAGATAGTGAGAATTTCTTAGCTGTATATTATGGTGAAGATGGTATGGAAATGTATACATACTCTTATTCAGATGAATTAGCTAATAAAGAGCTTGAAGAAATAACAATTTATTCATTGTATGAAAGTGAATCTATAAGGCAATATAGTGCTCAGTATCAAAATGATAATCCAAATGTAGTTATTAATTATGAAGTAGGAATTACAGAAGATAGTGGACAAACAGAGAATGATGCTATAAAAGCTCTTAATACAGAATTAATGTCTGATAATGCACCAGATATATTATTTTTAGATAATTTATCATCAGACGATTTAATCAACAAAGGGATGTTAGAGGATATAAGTGATATAGTTAATAGTAAAAAAGAATCATTATTTGAGAATATTTTAGATGTATATTTTACAGAGGATAAAATATACTCATTACCACTAAGAGTTAAAATTCCAGTTATTTTTGGAGAAGAAGATATAATAAATAAATTTAGCAATTTGGAAAATATTTTAGATAACAAGGATGAAATTAATAATAGATTATTTGGAACCTATAGTGCTAGAGATATATTAAACTTAATGTATAATATAAATAACGATAAGCTAATTAAAAATAATATAATTAATATAAATGAAATAAAATTATTTTTAGAAAATATAAAAGAAATATATGAGTTTGAAAAAAGTAATATAGATGAAGATAGCTATAACAATTACTTAGAATATGCTGAACAAATGTCTAGTGAGTTTATGAAACAAATGTCGGAAGTTTATTTAGAAAAAAGTATTGATCCAATAGAAGTTCTTAGACCAGAATATTCTATGGATATTGGCTATATATCAAGTTTTTACGATTTAGCTAATATTTATACTGCTATGCAAGAAGATGAGAACTTAACATATAATACTTATGCAGGAAGTAATAAGTTTTTAGAAAAAAATATTATTTCAATAACTTCTAAGAGCAATAAGAAGGAAATTGCAAAGGACTTTATTTCATATGTAATTGATAAAAAGTCACAAGAAATTAATAATTATCAAGGTATTCCTATTAATAAGGAGGCTCTTTTAAGTATTTATAATAAGAATTTAGGAAATGATAATTTAGGAGGCGTTGGTATAAGTGGAGAAGGTTATGAGATTGATTTAGATATAAAATGTCCACCAGAAGAGGAATATAATAAGTTTGTAAATATAGTTAATAATTTAAGTTCACCTATTAATATTGATTCATATGTTTCAGAAGTAATTATTAATACTGGTGAAGAATATTTAGAAGATGAAATATCATTAGATGAAGCTTTAGAGAAAATAAATAGTGCTTTAGAAATATATTTAATGGAATAAAAAAAGAAATGAATCATACTATTGAAATATGAAAAAATTAGTAATATAATAAAAGCAAATAAATAAAAAATATCTTCAGGGCAGGGTGAAAGTCCCTACCGGCGGTATAGCCCGCGAGCAATTTTTGCAGATTCGGTGTAACTCCGAAGCCGACAGTAAAGTCTGGATGAAAGAAGGTAAGAGTTAAATTATATAAATATAGTATTGATAATAAGTTTATTATCTAATTTATAATTAAATTTATTGTATATATAAATTATATTTATTAATAGCTTTGTTTTTAATGCCCTGATGTTACAAACATCAGGGTTTTTTATATGTATTAAACATCATAAATGATACAAACTATTATCAAACATATTTATTAATTTAGCTAATGCCCCAGAGGATGACTTTTGGGAGGAGAAAGAGTATGAATTCATCAAAAAACTTAAACAAAATGATTAAAATTTCTTTATTAGCAGCTATTGCAGTGGTATTAATGTATTTTGATTTTCCTATAATACCTGCATTTCCATGGCTAAAAATTGATTTAAGTGAAGTTCCGGCTTTAATGGGGGGATTTGCATATGGACCAGTAGCTGGGGGAATAATAGTTATATTAAAGGTATTTTTAAGATTTTTAATAAAAGGAACAGAAACTGGTTTTGTAGGAGAGACTGCAAATATTATAGTTGGACTTGCATTAGTTGTTCCAGCAGCTTGGATATATAATAAAAATAAAAGTAAAAAGACAGCTATATTAGGTATGTTTATAGGTGCGTTAGTTATGCAAGTTTTAGGAATAATTTCAAATGTATATTTCTTATTACCTGCATATGGAATGCATTTAGAAGGAACTGCATTAATAAATTATATATTTTTAGGATTAGTACCTTTTAATGGAGTAAAGGCATTGATAGTTTGTATAGCAACATATTTACTATATAAAAGAGTATCACGTGCAATATTTAATGTTGATAGTAAGTTTGAAGTAAGAAAAAAAGAGGTAGCTTAATAATAAAAGAGGATAGCGTTGCTATCCTCTTTTCCACATTATAATGGCATCTTCACCATTGTCTGAATAATATCCTTTTCTTATACCTTCTTCTTTAAAGTTAAATTTCTTATAAAGATTTTGAGCAGGAGTATTTGAAGCTCTAACTTCTAAAGTAATATCTTCACAATTAAAAGTTTTGCACACATCAAATAATTTTATCAACAGATTTGAAGCAATCCCTTTTTTCCTATATTTTGAGCTTACAGCAATATTTGTAATATCACCTTCCCCAGCAATTATCCACACACCAACAAATCCAACTACTTCACCTGTGGATAAATCTTCTGCAATTACATATTTTGCTAATGGATTATTTAGCTCATTATTAATTGAATCTAAAGTCCAAGGAATAGCAAAACATTCTTTACTTAATTCATATACACCTTTTGCATGGCTTTCATCCATAAGACTATAATCTATTTTCATTTTTCATAGCCAGCCTTTGTTCAAGTTCTCTTTCAGCTTGAGGTTTTTTAATATAAAGTGGAGCAGAATTCATATCATCAACTTCACCAACTTTAATTTTTTCCATACCAAGCTCGCCTAGGGAAGAGGCTCTAATGATACTTAAATGATTTGGAGCAAATTCACAATTGTCAACATTCTTAGTTAAGAAATCTTTATGTTTATATACACCATCACCAGTGAATATAACTTTTTCACCTTTTTCATTTAAAATATCTGCAAGCTCAGTTAGTTCTAAAGCAGTGCACTCAAGTATTTTAACTAACTTACCATCTATATTTTTATAAAGACCAGTATAAACACTATCTCTTAAAGCATCCATAATTGGGCATATTATGCCATCAAATGTAATTAAAGAGTTTGCTAGTGCATCTAAACTTGAAATTGAAACATAAGGTTTATTAGAACCCATGCTTAATCCTTTAATAGTTGCCATTCCAATTCTAAGGCCAGTAAATGATCCAGGTCCTTTAGAAACTACAAAACCATCAACTTCATTTATATCAATTTGACAGTCTTTTAATAGCATTTCTATTTTTTCCATTAAGATAACAGAATGCTCTCTTTTAAAGTTTAAAGTATATTCACCAAGTACAAATTCATCCTTAAGTAAAGCAACTGTAGTTACTAAAGATGAAGAGTCAACGCTTAAAACTATCATATTTTTAACTCCTTTATATAATCATATCTTTCTCCATATGGAGTTATAGTGATTTTTCTATAATCTTCGCCTTTTTCTAAATCTTTTTCTATATAAATATGTAAAAAGTCTTTTGGAAGTATTTCTTCTATATAGTTAGCCCACTCTATAATTGAAACTGCATCAGAGAAAATGTAATCATCGAATCCTATTGCATATATTTCATCAGGATCTGAAACTCTATATACATCAAAATGATTTAATTTTAAACGACCAGAATCATATTCATTTACAATAGTAAAAGTAGGACTTGTTATATAATCAGTTATTTCTAAACCTTTAGCAATTCCTTTAGTTATATGAGTTTTACCAGTACCTAAATCTCCAGTTAAACAAACTATGTCACCAGATTTTAATAGTTTACCAAGGGCTATTCCAAGGTTAGTAGTTTCCTCCACGCTATTAACAGAAAAAATCATGTTAAAATCCTCCCTTTTTTAATTAACTATTTTATATTTTATCCAAAAAGTACGAAAAAGAAAAGAATAATAGAAAAATAGTAGAAAAAAATATTGATTTTATATTTAACATAATGTATAATATATATTGTACTTAGGGGTATCGTATATCGGTAGTACAGTAGTCTCCAAAACTATTAGGCTAGGTTCGATTCCTAGTACCCCTGCCAAAGAAGCTAGTAAGATTTTCTTGCTAGTTTTTTTTTATAAATTTTTTTACAAAAAATTTGTGACATTTTATAAAAAAGAACAAATGTTTGAATAAATTAAATGATAAAGTTAATAATTAAAAAAAGAAAATAGTTTGGAGTAGTAAGGAGAATTTATGGATAAGGCATTAGATATTTTAAAACAATATTATGGATATAGTTCATTTAGAGAAGGTCAAGAAGAAATAATAAGAGAAATACTGAATGAAAATGATGTTTTAACTATTATGCCTACAGGCGGAGGGAAATCAATTTGTTACCAAGTTCCGGCTATATTATTAGATGGTATAACAATAGTTATATCACCATTAATATCTCTTATGAAAGATCAAGTAGATAACATAAATAATTTAGGAATTAAGTCTGCTTATATTAATTCATCCTTAAGCAATATAGAAATAAATAATATTTTAGATGAAGCTGCAAGAAATGAAATAAAAATATTATATGTTGCACCTGAAAGATTAGAATCACAAGCTTTTTTAGAACTTATAGCTAGCATTAATGTTTCTATGGTTGCTATAGATGAGGCACATTGTGTGTCACAGTGGGGACATGATTTTAGAAGTAGCTATAGAAGAATAAGCAGGGTAATTTCATTATTAAGAAATAGACCAATAGTTACAGCTTTTACAGCAACAGCTACAGATGAAGTTAGAGAAGATATAATAAATTTACTTGAATTGAATAACCCTAAAATATTTATATCAGGATTTGATAGAAAGAATCTTAAGATAATAATAGAAAAAGGAGTAAATAAGAAAAATTATATTTTAGATTACATAAGTAATAATAGAAATGAATCAGGAATAATATATGCCTCAACAAGAAAAGAAGTAGATAATTTATATGAGTTATTAAATTCAAAAGGGTTGCAAGTTGAAAAATATCATGCAGGGCTTAGTGATGATTATAGAAAAACAGCCCAAGAAAATTTTATATATGATAAATGTAATATAATAATTGCTACTAATGCTTTTGGTATGGGAATAGATAAACCCAATGTTAGATATGTAATACATTATAATATGCCCAAAAATATTGAAGGATATTATCAAGAGATAGGAAGAGCAGGAAGAGATGGTGAAGAAAGTGAATGTATAATGCTGTTTTCGCCAGGAGATGTTCAAACACAAAAGTATATTATAGAGACTGCTACAGAAAGTAGCGTAAGAAAAGAAAGTGAACTTTCAAAGCTACAAACTATGATAAATCTTGTATATACTCAAGATTGTTATAGAAAATTTATATTAAATTATTTTGGTGAACAATATGATGAGAAGTGTAATAATTGTAGTAATTGTGAGGCACCAGGGGAATTAGTAGATAAAAGTGTGGATGCTCAAAAGGTTATTTCATGTGTCTATAGAATGAATCAAAGATTCGGAATTGGAATGGTAGTAGATGTACTTAGGGGTTCTAAGAACAAGAAAGTGTATGAATTAGGATTTGATGAATTATCAACTTATGGAATAGTAAAAAATTATACTAAAGATACATTGACAGAATTTGTTAATATGTTAATTTCACATGGATATTTAAACTATAAAGGAGAGTATCCAGTTTTAACATTAAATAAACAATCTATGGAGATTGTAAGAGGAGAAAGACAAGTATTTGTTAAAGAACAAGTAGTTAAGAAAATTAAAATAGAAGAAAATGAGTTATTTACTATATTAAAAGAGTTAAGAATGGATATTTCTAGAGAAGAAAAAATACCTCCATACATAATATTTGGAGACTCTACATTAAAAGAACTTAGTAATAGAATGCCAATAACAGATGAGCAATTCTTAGATATAAGTGGTGTTGGTAATTCTAAACTTAATAAATATGGCGAAAAGTTTATGGAAAAAATTAAAGAATATATTAATGAAAATAATATTGAGGCAAAATGGAGCTTTATTAGTAAGAAAAATAGTAATATATCATTTGATGAAGTTTTAGATAAGGAAAAGGAAAAGAAGAAAAAAGAAAAAAATAATAGTGAAGAAAAGAAAAAGTCATATGAGATAACTATAGACTTTATTAAATCTGGTAGTTCAATAAAAGAAGTTGTTAAGGAAAGAGAATTAACTTTAGTTACTGTAATGAATCATATTGAGCAATATATTGCTGAAGGAAATAAGGTAGATTTTGAAATACCTTTAGATGAGTTTTTCAATAATGATGAAGAAAAAATAGTTTTGAATGCTATAGATAAGGTTGGATATAATAAGTTAAAATCTATAAAGGAAGTAGTTCCAGAAGAAATAACATATGACACAATAAGAGCAGTAGTACTAAAAAAGATTATTAGCTGTAACTAGAAAAAAACAGTTGACAACTGTTATGTTAACATGGTACAATAGCTTTTGTTAAAGGGGTATCGTATATCGGTAGTACAGTAGTCTCCAAAACTATTAGGCTAGGTTCGATTCCTAGTACCCCTGCCATAAGACTTAGCAATTTTGCTAGGTCTTTTTTTATATAATATATGTATCTTATTTAATTGACAAGAAAATATTTATGGTGTTAAAATTAGGATAGCCTAAATTAAGAGTAGTTCTAGTTTAGGCTATTTTTTTACTACCATAAGAAAGGGGCAAAATATATGATAGTTGAAAAAGTTTTAAATAATAATGTAGTTGTTTCAATAGATCCAACAACTAGAAAAGAAGTAATTCTTATGGGAAGTGGGATAGCATTTAATAAAAAGCCAGGTCAATTAATAGATGCTAGAAGAATTGAAAAAACATTTATAGTGGATGATGAAAATTTAGGAAATAAAATTAAAAAATTAATTAATCAAATACCAGAAGGAATATTTGAATTAACAGATGAAATAATAACTCACGCAATAGTTGAGTTAAATGTTGAATTAGATAAGCAAATTTATGTTTCACTAGCAGATCATATAGCTTTTGCTGTAAAAAGATTTAAAAATGGAATTACTATAAAAAATGAATTGCTAAATGAAATAAGAAGAGTTCATAGAAATGAATTTAAAGTTTCATTATGGGCAGTTGATTATATAAATAAAAAGCTAGATATTCAGCTTCCAGAAGATGAAGCCGGATTTATAGCATTGCATTTTGTAAATGCAAGTTATAAAGAAACTACAATGAAATCTGTGGAATCAACCAAGATAATAAAGGATATATTAAATATAATTAAGTATTATTTTTCTATAGAATTAGATGAAGATGATTTAAACTATGATAGATTATTAACACACTTAAAGTATTTTGCAAAACGTATTGTTAATAATAATAAACAGAATATTAACGATTCCGGTTTTATAAAAGTTATATCAACTACATATCCAGAAGCATATGGGTGTGCAATAAAGATAGGTGAATATATAAGAAGTAATAATAATTATGATGTAAATGAGGATGAAATTGTATATCTAACTATGCATATACAAAGAGTTATATCTGTAGCAAGAGAAAAGAAAGAATCTAAAACCCTAAGCTAAAATTAAATTGGCTTAGGGTTTTAGATTTTAAGATTGATTAATCCATTCTGAATAAGATGTAGTATAATTATCAGATTTATTTTTTGAAACATAATCATAGAAGTCTTCTAAAAATTCAAATTGATGTTTGTTATCATGAAGATTAACACCGCCAACATTATATTGGTATGAGACTATTTGATCTAATGATAAGTTAGTAGTATTCATTAAAATTTGATACATTGACATAAAAGTAGTTGTTCTACCTTCACCAGCATCGCAATGAAAATGAAGATGTAAATCAGAAGGTTTTGTTTTAACAAATTCAACAAATTGATCAACAATTTCAGGAGTAGGAGCACCATTATCTCTTACTGCATATCTTTTATATTCCATACCGGCTTTATTAGCTACACATGATTCATTACTAACAAAATCCACAGTTATTTCTTTAAAAGGTCTACCTGTTTTTCTATAAATATTTAAATCATCATTAAGTTTTATTTTAGATAAAAGTGAATCTTCTGTTTTAATTGTTTGCTCTGTAGTGAAACCATTATTTAAATCCTTAGTACGATCAAAAAAGCTTATAGCATAATTATTAACTAATCCATGGGACTCTTGTCTTAAGTCTATAATACATATATTGGGTTTGTTTATAGTATTTTTTAAGTTATTTGCTTGTTCAGCTGTAAATTGAGCGCTACCAGAAATATTTAAATTAGGTATATCTCTAAACCTATCTGGTAATCCAGTAGTTGAAGTGCTATCTCTAACAATTAAGGTTTGATTTTTTTTATTAGATAGAGCATCAAAGGGAGAAGCAGATATTAAATTGATACTTAAAACTAATAGTGAAATACAAATAAATGTTTTCAAAATAAATTGTTTCATAGTTAAAACCTCCAATATTTTATTTATTTTATTAATATTTTTTGTATTAAATAATAAATTTATTCTAAATTATTAAATACATTATTCATACCATTAAATAAATATGGTAAAAATATTAATATAATAATTAAATTAGGAGAGATATAATGAGTGATACTTATCAAGAAAGAAAATATCCTGAAAAATCGTGGTCTATATCAAAAATGAAAACTTTAGAAAATTGTGAAAGAGATTATTATTATACATACTATGGAAGCCATAATGGTTGGATTTATACAAGTACAGATGAACAAAAAATGGCATGGAGATTAAAAAAGTTAACTAATTTATGGATGTGTTTTGGTGAAGTGGTTCATAAAGAAATTAAAGGCATAATAAATATATGTAAAAAAGATAAAACAAGGTTTATGAATGCAACAAGGTTTAATGAAGTAACTTTAAATAAGCTTAGAAATATAATACGAGAAAGTATCCAGAAGTATAACACTAAAGAATGGGATGAATATCCTAAAGGAATAATGCTTCAGGAGTATTATTATGGAGATAAGATATCAAAGCAAATTGGAAATGAGTTAAAAGAAAGATTAAGTCAATGTATAAATAGTTTTTATGTTTCAAAGAGTTTTGAAGATATTCTAAAATCAGAAACAGTAATTATAGAAAATGATGAAGATATATTCAGTAGTATTAATTATGATAGTTTAAAAGTATATTCTAAAATAGATTTATTATATAAAGATTATGATGGATACTATGTAATTGTAGATTGGAAAACAGGAAAAGCATCTGATAGTGATAAGGAGCAGTTATTGGTATATGCATGGTATGTAATGGAGGAATATGGTGTACATTATTCTAGAATTAAAGGTAGGATAGAATATCTTTTAGATGGACATGCAGAAGAAGTAATATTTAAACAAGAAGATATTGAATTTATAAAAAATAAGGTTTCTAATGATTTAAAAATAATAAATTATTATTTAGATGATATAGTTTTAAATAAACCAAAGGAAAAGGAAGTATTTCAAAAGACATTAAAAAATTATAAATGTAGTAATTGTAAGTTTAGAATATTATGTAATGATGATAGTGTTTAAAAATATATAATTTGGATAGAACTTATAAAAAGGATTTAACAAATTAAATCAAAGTTTAAGAGGTGAAGTATGAGTTTTATTCAAATTCAAGCTATAATTTTTCTTAGTATCGTTATATGTTCTATTATTGGTGGAAAGAAAGCATCATTAATGGCGAGTGCAATTTGGATTATAGAAACAATAGTAGTTTATAAAACTAGTAAAGTGAATTATCTACAAATTATATCAGTTTCTTTATCATTTCAAATAGGAATGTTAGTTGCCATAGTTAGAGATTTTATAGTTAAAAAGTTTAAGAAAGCAACAAATAAGGAAGTTAGTTAATATAATCCATAATAATGAAAAGTGGGTATTATTTACTTGTTATATAAAAACCTATACTGGTTAATATAATAGTGTAAACAGAAACAACTTAAATGTAAAACAAATATTTAAGTTAAGTTTACAAATTTACCGCTAACCAGAGGAGGAATCGATTATGTCAAAAACATTAGTTCCAGAAGCAAAACAAGGATTAAGTGCATTCAAGAACGAAGTTGCATCAGAAATGGGAGTACCATTTACAGATTACAATGGTAACTTAACATCTAGACAATGTGGTTCCGTAGGTGGTGAAATGGTTAAAAGAATGGTAGAACAATACGAAAGTGGATTAAAGTAAGAAACCATTAACGGCCACAATCAGACGGGTTAAAGGAAACAATACTTCGAGAGGGTGAGTACTGTTATGGGTGAAGAACCACCAAAAATTTAATCTATCATTCAAAAAAGGAGAAGAGAGATATTAAAGTAGAATTTATCTATAATAATATCTCTCTTTTCTTTTTATATAGATAATAGCAATATCTAAGAGTCTTTATAAGTAAGGTAATTTATGTTAAAATATGAACAAAGGTTCGTAAAATAGGTGATAGAATGAATAAAATTAAGGTATTGCATTGTGCTGATTTACATTTTGATACTCCTTTTAAAGAACTAGATAAAGAAGTTTCAGATATCAGTAAAAATGAGTTATTAGAGGTATTTAAAAATATAATAGATTTAGCTATAGATGAAAACGTAGAGGTATTACTTATTGCAGGAGATGTTTTTGATAATTTAACAGTAAATAAGAATACCTTATTTTTTATATCAGATCAAATTAAAAGAATAAAAAATATTAAGGTTTTTATTTCGCCAGGAAATCATGATCCATATAATGAAAAGTCCTTTTATAATATGATAAATTGGCCAGAAAATGTTCATATTTTTAAAGGTGATATGGAGTTTAAGGAAGTTGAAGAGTTAAATTTGATTGTTTGGGGGGCAGGTTTCAGAAACAACTATGAAAATGAAACTTTGTTGAAAAAAGTTAATATAGATAATGACAAAATAAATATTATGTTACTACATGGTGAGATAACATCAATTAATAGTAAAAACGAATATAATCCAATATATATAAATGATATATATGAATCTAATATGGATTACATTGCATTAGGACATAGACATAAGTTTTCTGGAATCTTAAGAGCAGGAATGACTACTTATGCATATAGTGGATGTCCTCAAGGAAGAGGATTTGATGAAGAAGGGGAAAAGGGAGTTATAGTTGGAGATGTATATAAGGGTGGAACTGATTTGAGGTTTTTTCCTGTGTATAAGAGAGAATATATTACAAGGGAAGTTGATATAACTAATACTTATAATCATGATGAAGTTGTTCATAAAATAGTATCAGAACTATATGATGAGGAAATTGATAATAATTTTTATAAGATTATATTAAAAGGTGAAATAAAAGAATATTTTAATTTAAATGAAAAATTACTTATAGAGAAATTAAAAGATAAATTTTATTATATTAAGATAATTAATAATACAAGTATAGAAGTAAACTTAGAAGAATTAAGTAGAGATTATTCTATAAAGGGAAAGTTTATATCTAAAATATTTGAACAATTAAAGTATTTAAGTGATGATGATAAGGAAATATTAGAACTGGCTTTAAGAATAGGAATTCAATGTCTCTCAGAAGATGAGGTAAATTTAAATGATTATTAAAAGAGTAAATATTATTGCATTTGGAGGATTAAAAGATAAAATAATAGATTTTGATAATGGAATAAACGTGATATATGGAGAAAATGAAGCTGGAAAAAGTACTATTCAATCATTTATTAAAATTTGGCTATATGGTATGTCAAGTTATAAGGGTAAGGATTATAAACAAAATGAAAGACTTAAGTATATGCCAAGTACAGGTGAGATTATTAGTGGAGAACTAACTGTAGAATTTAAAAATAAAGAGTATATGATTAAAAGAATCTTTGGAAAAAGTAAAAAGGAAGATACATCATATGTAATAGATGCTATTACAGGAGAAGAGGTAAGCCACATTTCAAAAGATGAGCCTGGAAGATATTTTTTAAATATAAATAGAGCTACTTTTATAAATACATTATTTATTGGACAATTAGACGTTAAAGTAAGAAAAGATAAAGAAGAAGAAATAATAGATAAAGTAGCAAATTCTATAGGGATAGGTGAGGGACAAGTATCTGTAGAGGTAGCAATTACAAAATTAAATAAGTATAAAAAGAATATATCAAACATTAGGAAGAATGGAAGTTTAGATATATTAAATGAAAAATATAGTAACTTACTTAGTGAAAGATATGAAGCTTATAATTTATCAAATCATAATTTAGATAATGAAAAATTGTTAATTAACTTAAACTTGGAAAAGAAAAATTTAAATAATGAAATTGATAACTTAGAGATATATAAAAGATTTTTAAAAAAGATAAAGCTTAAAAATGAATTTGAGAAAATAACACAATACTTTAAAAGAAAGCAAGAGTTAAAAAATAAGGAAAGGTATATCAATAAATTATTAACTTACAATGATGAATTTATAAATGATAAATTTATAAAGGAACTAAGAGAAGAGTATTCTTTATATTTAAGTATATTAGATGTAAGTAAAACAGAAAAAGAAAATATTAGAGAAAAAGAAGCAAGGATAAATGAATTAAAAGCTCCTTTAGATAAGTATGATTATATAGAACAATTTCCTCAAAATATATTAAATATATTAGAAAAATTAAATATAAGAAGAGAGGTATTAAAGGAAAAGGTTGATATAGATAAATCTATAGAGAGTGAAATTGATTTTTTAAATCTCAAAAAAATAGAAGCCAAAAAAATAATTGGAGATGCTTTAATAATTGAAGATTTTAGAGAAAAAATAGAAAATATAGTAGTTAGTTATGATGAAAAATTAAGAGAGTTAAAAGGAATAGTTGAAAGCAATACTGAGATTAAAAATAGTAATATATTTTATGGACTTTTAGGTGCAATATCGTTGATAGCTATAATATTAGCATTTGTTATAAATAATAATATGTTAAGTTTAAGTCTATATATAATTTTTACTATAATAATATTATTTTTATTAATTAATATTTATTTTAATAGGGGTAGGAAAAATAAAAAAATTGAAACAATAAAACGAGATATAAATAACATAGAAAAAGATTTAAATTATTATTGTAATATATTAAAAGTTAGTAGTTATAAAGAGTTATTTAAAAAGTTAAAGATATATGATGATTATAAAAAGCTTAAATTTAAAATTGATGAAAAGATTAATGAAAAGTTATCTAAGAGAGAGTTATTATCATTAGAAAAGGCTATAGATGAATATAATATTGTAAATAATGAAATAGAAAAATATTTAAGAATTTCTGAAGTAGATAATTTAGGGGAACTTATAAGTGAAATTAATAAGTATCAAGAGGCATCTAAGGGATTAGATATACTAAAAATTGAGTTAAAAAATTTGAAGTCTGGATTACAAAAAACAAAAGAACAATTAGAAATTAGAGAGAAAAAGATAAGAAGAAAGTTAGGTTCCATAGGCTTTGATAATATAAATATTTTAGAAGTTGAAGATATCTTAAAGGAGTTAGAAGAAAAACTGGAACTTAAAGATGAAATAAATAGGAATTTAGCATCGGTAGAAGAAGCATATCTTGCATTAACAAAAGGAAAAGATATAGATTTAATAAAAAAGGAATTAAGTGAGATAATTAATATTAACTTTAAATATTCTTATGAAAATGAAGAAGAGATAGATTCGGTTATTAAGCAGAAAAACTTAAAGTTATTAGAGGTTGAAAAAAACATTAAGGATATTGAAAATGAAATAAAGAATAGATTCAATGGGAAAAGAACAATACCAGAAATAGAAGAGGAAATTAAAAATGTTGAAGATGAAATAAAAGATAGGGAGAAGCAATTAAAAGCAAGTGGTCTTGCTATAGAAATTTTACAAGAGGCATATAAAGAATTAAGAGACAATTTTGGACCAATACTTAATAAAAATGTAGTAGAATCATTTAAAAACTTTACAGATGGAAAGTATAGTGAGGTTATGGTAGCAGATAATTATGAAATGAAGGTTAGAAATGAAAAGAATATAATGAAATCAGAAGTATTGAGTAATGGAGCTAATGATCAATTAAATTTATCTCTTAGATTAGCATTTATAGATATGATATTTAAAAGTAAAGATGTATCAATATACTTAGATGATGCTTTTGTCCAATATGACAATAAAAGAATAGAAAACACAATTAAATATTTAGTTAATTATAATTTTAAGCAATGTATTATATTTACTTGTCACAATAGAGAAGAGAGCATAATCTCAAAACATAATATAAAGCATAAATATATTAAATTACTAACATAAAGTATAATTTAATATGGATTAAATGGGAAAAATAGTCTAAACTTAAGAGTGTATATTTATTTAAAGAGGTAATAAGTAGATGGAAAATTCGTTGAATTATTATAAAAGCAATATAAGTAAGGTTAGTTGTAAATTAGAAAAGTTAGAGAAAAAACTTATAACTTTTTCAGTTATACGCTTTATTATTGTTATTGCTGGGTTAATAGCGATGTATTATTGCTATAAAAAAAATAGTATAGAAGGTGTTGGATTTAGTTTTCTATGTACGTTAATTATATTTTTAGTAATTGCATTTTTTCATAATGAAAAGATAAATAATAAAAAAAGATTGCTAATGATGTTAAATTATTATGAAAAAGGGATAAAGAGATTAGATAATACTTGGAAGGAATTTGATGATGTTGGTGAAGAATTTATCGATAGAAATCATAATTTCTCAAGTGATTTAGATATATTCGGTAAAAATTCCTTGTTCCAATGGATAAATTTAACTAAAACTAAATTTGGTAGAAAAAGATTAGCATATAAGATGATGGTAAAGGATTTACCTACAAGATATGAAATACAAGATAATCAAGAGGCTATAAAAGAGTTAGCTAAAAAAAGAGAATTTTGTGAAAGCTTATATTTTGAAGCAAGTATAGAAAATAAGAAAAAAGAAAATATAGAAGAGTTATTAAAATGGGCTAAAAGTGAAGAAAAAAATAGTTTTACAATAAAGTATATATCATACGTTTTCATAGCTATAACTGCGATAATTATATTTTTAGCAATTATAGGTCGTATTCCAATAACATATTTATTATTAGACTTGATGATAAACTATTTAGTTATTAAATTATTAACTAAAAGATTAAGTAGCGTAATAGATATATTTATAAAGAATAAAAGAGAAATAATTAAATATAGTGCTTTATTAGAATTAATACAAGATGAAAAATTTCAGTCTAAAAAGTTATTAGGGCTTCAAAAGGATTTACTAGGATCTAATATAAATTGTAAGTGCGAAATGAAAAAATTAAAAAATATAGTTAATTGGTTAGGGGATAGTACATCCAATGCTTACTATCTTATAATAAATGTATTTTTTATGAGTGATATTTTTATTCTTTGTAATTTAGAAGAATGGAGAATCAACAATGGTTATAAATTAGAAAAATGGCTAGAAATTATGGGAGAAATAGAAGCACTGGTAAGCTTATCAACTTTAGCATTTGAACATGAAGAGTGGGTTTATCCTACTATATCCGGAGTGAATGAGGTTGAAGCAAAAGCTTTAGCACATCCATTACTAGGGGATAGAGCTAAGTCAAATGATTTTAATCTTTATGGTAGTGAGAAAGTAGCTTTGATTACAGGATCTAATATGTCAGGAAAAAGTACTTTTTTAAGAACTATAGGATTTAATATGGTTTTAACGTATTTAGGGTTACCAACTTGTTCAAGAGCTTTTAAATGTGGAATAAGTAATATTTATACTTGTATGAGGACACAAGATAATTTAGAAGAAAATATATCTTCTTTTTACGCTGAAATATTAAGAATAAAATTGGTTATTGAGGCTGCTAAGTCAGGAGAAAAGGTATTTTTCTTGTTAGATGAAATATTTAAGGGAACTAATTCAAATGATAGACATGATGGAGCAAGAATATTAATAGAACAACTAGTTAAGCTTCAAGGAGTTGGATTAGTATCTACTCATGATTTAGAGTTATGCAATTTAGAAAAAGAAAAAAGTTGGTTGGTTAATTATAACTTTAGAGAATATTATAAGGATAATAAGATTAATTTTGATTATGTTCTCAGAAGAGGAAAAAGTGAGACACAAAATGCAAAGCATCTTATGAAGTTAGCTGGCATTGATATTGAAGATTAATTTGCTAATTTGACTTTTAAAATTTGTCATTAGTAGAAGGGTAGGGGAGAATTTTGGCTTTTATAATAGTAGATTTAGAATTTAATAATTTAAGTGGAATACATAAGTGTATTCCTAATGTATACAATGAATATCCAAACTTGAAAAAGCTAGATTTAGTAAATGAAATAATAGAAATAGGGGCAGTTAAACTAGATGCTCATATGCAACCTTGTGAAGAACTAAAGGTATTTATAAAGCCATCAGTTATTCCAGTTATAAATCCTAAGATATTAGATATAACAAAAATAGATATAAGGGACTTAGAAAATGGTGTTCATTTTATAGAAGGACTTAATAAGCTGAGGGATATGGTTAGTGATGGTGATATAATTTGTTCGTGGGCTAAGGATGATATAGCAGAAATAATAAGAAATGCAAATCATTATTGTTATAATGACTTAAGTTGGATTAACAATTATTTAGATATTCAAGAGTATGTTACAAAGATATTAGGCTTTAGAAAGTCATTGAGTTTGAAAAATGCACTTAAGGCATTAAAAATAAAAGTGAATGAAGATTCATTACATGATGCTTTAAATGATTCTATATATACGGCACATGTATTTAAAAATGTATATAATGCTAGAGCTATAAAAAGGTATATAATAGAGGATGTTTATAAGATGCCAGCTTTAGAAGTAACTTCTTTAGAGGGAATAGAACTGAATTATGATAAAATAAATCAAATATGTCCTAAATGCCAAAAAAAAATTGAGATAGACTACCCATTTAGTGTAGTAGGGTGGAGGTTTATATGTCTTGGAACATGTACAAAATGCAATAGTAGAATTTTAGATGAACTTATTGTTAGAAAGAGTTTATGTGGTGAAGAGATATATAAAGAAGTTGCAACTGTAATAGATGAATATGATTATTTGAGATATGAAAATAAATTAAAGCATAAAGTTTATAATTAAATTATATTGCATTAATAAATTATTAAAATTTAAAGATAATATAACAATTATATTCTATATATGATAAAATGAAGAAGAAGTATTATTTAAAGGAAGGGAAGAAGATATGAATATTGCATTTCTTTTAACTCCTAAAAATGAGGTTATTTATGAATATATAGATGCAACAATGAGGCAAGTAATTGAGAGGATGGAGCATCATGGTTATACAGCAATACCACTAATAGACAAGCATGGAAGATATGTTGGAACTTTAACAGAAGGGGATTTGTTGTGGAAGCTAAAAAATACTGAAAATCTTAATTTTAAAAATACAGAAAATGTTAAAGTAAGCGAAATAGCTATAAGAACAAAACATAAGAGTGTTTCTATTAACGCAGATGTTGAAAGTATTATTAGATTAGCTACAACTCAAAATTTTGTACCAGTAGTTGATGATGAAGGTATATTTATAGGAATAATAAAGCGTAGTGACATAATAAATTATTGTTACAATGCAATAAAGAAAAATAAAAAAATATTATAGAGTTTAAATAAAGCTACTTTGTTGAAGAGTAGCTTTTTTATTTCTTTTACTTGTATAAAATTTACTGGTGCCTTAAAATTAAATATGAGATATTTTTACAAAGGAGTGGATACTATGTCAGTTGAATTAAATGAAAATTCAATGAGAGATCTTTTAAAGGAATTTGATGTTAAGAGAATTAATTCAGGAGATATATTAAAAGGTCAAATTATAGATGTTAATGAAAAAGAAGCTACAGTTAATATCAATTATGCATTTGATGGAGTAATAGAAAAGGAAGAATTAGTAGTGGGAGATGTTTCACCAGTAGAAGTTGTGAAGCCGGGAGATATATTAGATGTATACGTTATTTCTCCAAACGATGGTGAAGGATATGTTCAGCTTTCAAGATTAAGAGCACTACAAATAACTGAGAAAAAAGATTTACAAAAAGCTTTTAAAAATGAAGAAGTTATAAAGGTTTTAGTAAAAGAAGAAGTTAAGGGTGGATTAGTTGCATACTATGGTTCAATCAGAGTATTTATTCCAGCTTCATTAGCTTCAAGAGAAAGAATAGAATTAAGTACTTTATTAGGAAAAGAAATTGAAGTTAAATTAACAGAATTAGATTTAAGAAATAGAAAAGTTGTTGCTTCTAGAAGAGTATTAGAAGAAGAAGCTTATCAAACTAAGAAAAAAGAACTTTGGAAGAATGTAAAGAGCGGAGAAAAAAGAGAAGGTATAGTTAAGAAAATTATTAAGGTTGGAGCTATTGTAGATATTGGTGGAATTACTGGATTAATTCACATTAATGATTTAGCTTGGGAAAGAGTTAAAAAAGTTGAGGATATAGTAAATGTTGGAGATAATGTTACTGTATTTGTTGGTGATGTAGATGCAGAGCATGAGAGAGTATCTTTAATACTAAAAGATGTAGATAAAGAGCCTTGGAAAGTTCATGCGGATAATATAAAAAGTGGTGATATAATAGAAGGTAAAGTAGTTAAGTTTATGTCATTTGGAGCATTTGTAGAGTTATTCCCTGGAGTTGAAGGATTAGTTCATATAAATGAAATTACAGATGAAAACATAACTAAACCTTCAGATATTCTTGAAATAGGACAAATGGTTAAAGTTAAGGTTTTAGATGTTAACAAAGAAAATAAAAGAATTTCTTTAAGTATTAAAGACGCAGTTGAGAGATCAAGTGAGTACTTACAATATAATGATAATGATGATGATGTTACATTAGGAGATTTATTTAAAGATTTATTTTAATTAAGGAAAGAGATAAGGTGTAAATTTAAAGATTCCATAAGGAAATTGAAATATACATTCTTATCTCTTAAATTTTATATTTTTTAAATCTTTTCTATCTTAAGCATATTAGTTCCACCAGTATAATTAGTTGGCATACCTGCAGCTACTATAATATCATTACCTTCATGAGCTATATTTAAATTTTTTACAATTGATTTTGCTTCAGTTAGAATTTCATCTGTAGTTGTGAATTGTTGACAAAGTACTGGAAATACTCCGAAGTTTAAACTTAATCCCCTCATAACTTTAGAATGAGGTGTTATTGCAATAATAGGACATTTAGGTTTGTATTTTGAAACAAGTTTTGCAGTTGAACCAGAGTTAGTTGCTGCAACTATTGCTTTAGCGTGTAGAACATTAGATGTTCTACAAGTGGAATAACTTATAGCTTCAGCAAAATCATACATAGCTGGTTCTTTTAATCTTTGGTTTAAGTAATTATAATCTAAATGAGCCTCAGTTTCTTTAGCTATTTTAGACATTGTTTCTGCAGCTTCAATTGGATATAGCCCACTAGCACTTTCTCCACTAAGCATAATTGCATCAGTTCCATCAAAAATGGCATTACAGATATCACAAGCTTCAGCTCTTGTAGGAATTGAATTTCTTATCATTGAGTCAAGCATTTGAGTTGCAGTAATAACAATTTTTCCTGCTTCATTACATTTCTTTATTATATTCTTTTGAATAATGGGAACTCTTTCTATTGGAATTTCAACACCCATATCACCTCTAGCAACCATTATTCCATCGGCAACCTCTAAGATGGAATCTATATTATTTACACCTTCTTGACTTTCTATTTTAGCTATTATTTGAATATTTTTACCAGAATGAGAATTTAATAAAGTTCTTATTTCAGTAACATCGGATGCTTTTCTAACAAATGAGGCAGCTATAAAGTCTACTTCCATTTCACAACCAAAAATCAAGTCAGCTTTATCTTTTTCAGTTACAGAGGGTAGATTAATACTAACATTAGGTACATTTACCCCTTTATGATTTTTAATAACTCCATCATTTAATACTTTACATATTATATGTTTATTTTTAATATCTAAAATTTCAAAAGATAGTAATCCATCATCAACGAGTATTATTCCTCCAACATGTACATCTTTATATAGTTCTTCATAAGTAATAGAACAGGAATTAGTGTTTCCTAATATTTCTTCTCCGCATACAAATGTGAAATTTTGGCCAGCTTTTAACTCTACACCATCATTAATAAAGTTATGAGTTCTTATCTTAGGCCCTTTAATATCTAGCATTATAGCAGTTGGTGTATTAAGAGTAGTTCTTATTTTTTTTATTAAGTTTATTTTATTTTTATGAGTTTCATGAGTTCCATGGGAAAAGTTTAACCTAGCCACATTCATACCAATTTTTATAAATTCAGTTAGTATTCTTTCATTATCGCTTGCAGGTCCAATTGTAAAAATCATTTTAGTCTTTTGCATAAAACCACCTCACTTTAATTAAAATAAAAAATATGGAATAATAAATCTAAGAGCTATATAGATATGATATACTAATTAATATATGATTATTTTAACATAATTAAACAGCGAGGAGACTTAAATATGAAAATTTTACAAAATTTAGAACCAAAAGAAGTTTTCGAGTATTTTGAACAGATTTCAAATATTCCAAGAGGATCAGGCAATGAAAAAGGAATAAGTGACTACTTATTAAATTTTGGTAGAAGCCTAGGTCTTGAATCAATTCAAGATAAAGCATTAAATGTTATTATTAAAAAACCAGGAACAAAAGGATATGAAAATGCTCCAACTGTTATTATTCAAGGACACATGGATATGGTTTGTGAAAAAAATAATGGAGTAGAACATGACTTTGAAAAGGATCCATTAAAATTAAGAATAGTAGATGATTATATATACGCAACAGATACAACATTAGGAGCTGATAATGGTATTGCAGTTGCTTATGCTATGGCAATATTAGCTTCAAAAGATAT
>NZ_CAKVJA010000027.1 GCF_934754925.1 uncultured Clostridium sp.
ATAGGTCAGAGGTGTAAGTGCGGTAACGTATGTAGCTGACTGATACTAATAGGTCGAGGGCTTGACCAATAAATATAGAGTAATTCATGTGCAATTTTGAGATAACAATATCTCTAAAAGGAAACTCACTCAACAGAGTTGAGGAGTACAAGGTTTCAACTAAATCGAAGATTTAGAAAACCATAGCATCTGGTGATGATGGCGTAGAGGAAACACTCCTTCCCATTCCGAACAGGAAAGTTAAGCTCTACAGCGTCAATGGTACTGCACGGGGGACTGTGTGGGAGAGTAGAACGTTGCCAGGTAAGAGTAAGGTACTTAGTATTAACTAAGTACCTTTTTTGCGTAATAAAATAATATAAAATGAATTAATGCAAAATATAACTATAAGGTTAAATAAATTTTATTAGGAGGATATATGGAAATATACACTATAGGACATTCTAATTATACAATTGAAAGACTTATTGATATGTTAAGGCATTATAATATTAATTGTGTAGTAGATATTAGAGGAACGCCTTATTCAAAATATAATGTTCAATTTGATAAAGAAACTATAAGATATACTTTAAGTAAGGCAGGATTTATCTACATATATATGGCTAAAGAATTAGCAGCTAAAAGAATAAATAAAGAATCTTATAATGAAGAAGGATATTCTGATTTTGAAAAGGTAATAAAAGAAAAAGAATTTTTAGAAGGAATAGAAAGATTAAAAAATGGTTGTAATAAAGGATACAATATAGTTTTATTAGGAGCTATGCAGGAACCTATAAGATGCCATAGATCTATTTTAGTAGGAAAAGCATTAAGAAAACATGGATTTAATGTTAAGCATATATTAGATGACTATTCTATAGCATCACAAGAAGATATAGAACAAATGCTTTTGGATAAGTATTTTAGCAATAGAGAACAAATGACTATTGATGATTTGATTGGAAATAGTTTAAGTAGGGAGGAAATGATAGAAGAAGGTTATAGAATGGCAAATAAAGAAATAGGATACCGAATAGAACATTTGAAATAAATTGCGCATTACATGGGGCGAAAAAATGAAATATTTATTTTCCGGGAACGGTGAAATTTTCGCCTAGAATTTATATCTTTGTTCCATTGAACTTGCTAAAGTTGTAAAAGCCGCTGACGCTTCAATACAACTTCTTTACGCAAGTTCAATTCCACAAAGATTAAATTCTACGGCTTAATTTCAATATTCCCTCCAAATTAATATTTCATTTTTTCTTTCTCCATGTATCTGCTTATAAAGTACCCTTTTATAGTTAATCTTCTGTGCTACAAATTATTTTGATAGGATAGTTACCTTTTTGTTTAAGGGTATTTTATCAAAGGTGAAATATTTTTAGTTAATTATTTTTTATATAAATAATAGCAGAAGTTGTTAACCCTTAAAATGTTATACATATAAATTATTAGCGAAATTATATGAATTACTGGGGTTAATATCATTAATTTTCGTTATCACGGTACTTAAGCTTTAACGAACAATTTAGTTAGGTAGTGTATAGATAGAAAATTTTTGGCGTTTATCTATTAGGTAAAGATTATGTATTGGAATTTCCTGTTTTAGAGTTAGTGCCGTATAATTTTCTAAGTAATCTATGTATTCTTCAGAGGGATAATAAAATATTAAATCTATCTCTCTAGGAAATTCTTCTACAGAAATTAAAATGTTATTTAAAACTTTAATAAATAGTTGTAGTGAAAATGGGTTAAAAAAATAAAACTTATTATCTGATGGTAGTACTTTATAATCTTCAGCAAATATATTTAAAAATTTAATTTTTTCTTTAGACTTTGAGAATGATTTGAAATAACTTTTTTTATTATTTTCACATATATCATAGTAGTTATTGTTCATTTCTATTCCAGTAACATATGAATTGTAATAATAGTTTATGTAAAAGGCTAATCGTCCTTTGCCACATCCGAAATCAACTATATGATCTGAACTATTTATATTATATTGTTTAAATAGTGATTCTAAGGCTAAATAAGAGGTAGCTTCATATCTATTATAATGATGGGATTCGTAAAATCCTTGTTGTTCACCTGTAGTTTTTATATTAAATAATCTTTCGTAATGTATTTCATCCATAAGTAATCTCCTTTTAGTGTTTATGAGTTTAAATGAGCATTTATATATTATATCAAATATATTTCAAATAGTATTAATTCTTAAATTTAATTTTAAAATAGTAGAGTTTTGAAAAATATGTAGTTAAATTAGTAGTATTCTACAAAAATACTTTAAAATTTATGAATAAGTAGAATATTTTTATATAACTATTTATTAATATTCGGGTTTAGTATATACTAATAATGATTAGAATTTATAAATATATGATATATTGCATATTATATAGTATATATTATTAAATTTGAATCTTTGAAATTTTAATGTAAAGGGGAAAGTTTGATGACAGAATTAAGACATGAATTGGGAATAATAGCTTTAGAAAGCTGTAAGGAACTTGGAAATGCTATTGATAAGCTTATCCAAGAAAAGAGAAATACTAATGAGTCATTTTTAATACCAATAGATGAAATAAGATTTTCTAACGGAGAAGGAAAAGTAAAGATATCAGAGAGTGTAAGAGGTAAGGATATATACATTTTATGCGATATTGGTAATTATAGTTGTACATATAAAATGTTTGGATTTATTAACCATAAAGGGCCTGATGAACATTTCCAAGATATAAAGAGAACTGTTTCTGCAATTAGAGGTAAGGCTACAAAAATTACAGTAATAATGCCTCTTTTATATGAATCAAGACAACATAGACGTAAGGGTAGAGAATCTTTAGACTGTGCATTAGCACTTCAAGAACTAGAAAGATTAGGAGTACATGAAGTACTTACATTTGATGTGCATGATCCTAATGTTCAAAATGCAATTCCTCTACTATCTTTTGAGAATTTTTATCCAACATATGATATAGTAAAATCTCTTATAAAGAATGAAAATACATTAGAGTTAAACAAAGACAAGCTTATAGTTATAAGTCCAGATACTGGAGCTATGGATAGAGCAATTTATTATTCAAGTGTTTTAGGAGTTGATGTAGGTTTATTCTATAAAAGAAGAGATCATTCAACAATAGTAAATGGAAAAAATCCTATAGTACAACATGAGTACATGGGAAGAGATGTGGAAGGAAAAGATGTATTAATAGTTGACGATATGATAGCATCAGGTGAATCAGTGCTTGATATAGCTATGGAATTAAAAGAAAGAAAAGCAAGAAATGTTTATGTAGCAACAACATTTGCTTTCTTTACAGAGGGACTAGAAAAATTCAACAGATTCCATGAAGATGGGATAATATCTAGAGTATATTCTACTAATTTGACATATATATCAGATGAATTACGTAATTCTAAATGGTATAGAGCTGTAGATATGTCAGAGTTAGTATCAAAGATAATAAATAAATTAAATTATGATAAATCTATTGCTTCTTATATGGATGCAACAAGAGTAATACGTGACTTATTAGAAGAATAATAATATAATATATTATAGCATATGTAAATTCATGGAAGTTTACTATGCTATAATATTTTTTTTAAGGAGAGGTTATGAGAGAAAGAGTAGATAAAAAAACAAAACAAGAGACTAAAGTATTATGTACAAATAAAAAAGAAGTTAAGGGTAATGTAAATATAGAGAATAAATGGGTTATAATAAATAAATATAGTAGTCTAAATATTTCTTCAGAATATAATATATCAGGGGTAGCGGGATATGGATTAAACCTTATATAGAATTTATATTTATGAAGAAGGGAAAGGGATAATGATAGAAGCATTTCATTCAAATTGGACTAGGCCATTTTTTTATTCAAATCAACATAAGGAATATTATATAGAGGATTTTGAAATATTAACAACTATCCTTTCAGCATTAAAGTGGAGAGAAAAAAATGGAAGTATAAAAATGATTACTGATAAAGTTGGAGCTGATTATTATAAGAGTATAGGATTAGATGAAATTTGGGATTTGGGAATTGATATAGAATTAGATGATATTAACGATAAAATCGATAGTAATATATTTTGGGCTGCAGGAAAGCTTTATGCATTGAAAATACAGAAGTCTCCATGTGTAATGATTGATACTGATTTTATTGTGTGGGAAAATATAGAAAGTATTTTAAAAGATACAGAAGTAAGTGTAATTCATAAGGAAAAAATATCAAAGGAAGTATATCCAGATAGAGATTACTTTAAATTTAAAAATGGATATTCTTTAGATGAAGAATTAGATTGGTCGGTATTACCTAGTAATACAGCTTTTATTTATATTTCAAATGATGATTTTAAGAATTATTACACAAAATCAGCTATAGATTTTATGAATAATTTAGAGTGTGATCATAATAAGATCACCAATATGGTATTTGCAGAGCAAAGGCTTATATCAATGTGTGCTAAGAGAAAAAATATTGAAATTAATGAGATAATGAGTTTAGATACCTTATTTTCTATGAAGCAAAACTTATTTACGCATACATGGGGATATAAGAGAGAAATGAGAATGGATTTTAATAAAAGAAGAGAGTTTTGTATAAGATGTATAACTAGAATTATTAAAGACTATCCTGAATATGAGAAGATTATAGCAAATATTGAATCTTTAAAAGAATATTACGATGAATTTAAAAAAAGTTATTATATTAAATTTGATGAAAGTGAAAAAAATATTATATATTCTAAAGTGTAGAGTAGTTCACAGAGTTTTCAGACAAAATAGAATAATGAATCTTTTTAATTATTTAGAGAATTTAGTGTTATTATATATAATAATGATAATAATTTTTAAAGGAGTGTGGGAAAATGAAAACTTTAGTAATAAATTGTGGTAGTTCATCTTTAAAGTACCAATTAATAGATATGAGTACAGAAGAATGTATGGTTCAAGGATTAGTTGAAAGAATAGGAATTGAGGGTTCTGTATTAACTCAAAAGGTTGAGGGAAGAGAAAAGTATATAATAAATACAGAAATTAAGAATCATAAAGAAGCAATAAAATTAGTATTAGAGGCATTAATTGATGCTGATAATGGAGTTATTAAATCTATGAATGAAATTTCAGCAGTAGGGCATAGAGTTGTTCATGGTGGTGAAAAATATTCAGATTCAGTTTTAATTAATGATGAAGTTTTACAATCAATTAAAGATTGCATAGTGCTTGCGCCATTGCATAATCCACCAAATATTATAGGAATTGAGGCATGCAAAGAATTAATGCCAAATACTCCAATGGTAGCAGTATTTGATACAGCATTCCACCAAACAATGCCTAAGCACTCATATATTTGCCCATTACCATATGAACTATATAAAAAGTATGGAATAAGAAAATATGGATTTCATGGAACATCTCATAAATATGTTTCAAACAAAGTAGCAAAGGTTATTGGAAAAGATATAAAGGATTTAAAAATAGTTACATGTCATTTAGGAAATGGTTGTTCATTAGCAGCTGTTAAAAACGGTAAATCTGTAGATACTTCTATGGGATTCACACCACTTGCAGGTGTTATGATGGGAACAAGATCAGGAAGTATAGATCCATCTGTTATTAGCTTTTTAATAGAACAACATGGATATACAATAGAAGAAGTAGACGAGTTATTAAATAAGAAATCAGGAGTTTTAGGAATTTCAGGGGTATCATCTGATTTTAGAGATGTTTTAGCGGCTGCTGAATCAGGAAATGAAAGAGCAAAGCTAGCTTTAGAAATATTCTATTATAAGGTTAGAACTCAAATTGCTGCTTATGCAGGAGCAATGGGTGGTGTAGATGTAATAGTATTTACTGCTGGTATAGGAGAAAATTCTTCTATTACAAGAAAAGAGATATTAAAGGGACTAGAGTTCTTTGGATTTGAGCTTAATGAAGAAAATAATAATATAAGAGGAAAGATTCAAGAAATATCAACTGAAGATTCTAGAGTAAAGGTATATGTAGTACCTACTAATGAAGAATTAATGATTGCTAGAGATACAGCAAAATTAGTTAAATAATTATAAAATAGTGTTATAAAGATTATTAAGTAATCTTTATAAC
This sequence comes from uncultured Clostridium sp., assembly GCF_934754925.1. Taxonomy (GTDB): domain Bacteria; phylum Bacillota; class Clostridia; order Clostridiales; family Clostridiaceae; genus Clostridium. Next base: position 6,104 of record NZ_CAKVJA010000027.1, read on the forward strand.
ACTATTTTTATACAATAGAAGTACTAATAAATGAATCTAAGATTTATATGGTAGTTCACTAATAGCTAATATGTTATAATAATAATTATTATTAATTAGATAAGGAGATTATTATGGGAAATAAGATAACTTTAACATATGAAAATGGAACATTTAATGTCGCTATAAATGAAAGTGTTGTATATACAGATAAAGAGATGGAGGGAGCTATTCTTAAATTTAATTCAGTAGTTAAAAATAATGCTATAGAGCAAAAGACTTCATGGGAAGCTATAGAATCTGAAGTTAAAAGTTATAATAATGAAGAAGTAGAAATAAACTCACAATTTAAAACTGTTAATTTTGGAAAAATGAAATACTTCTATAATACAGATAAGGTATTTTATATTCAAAACAATAGTATGATATCATTAGGAGGAGGATATTCATTATTTAATTTTGTTTTAAACAAAATTAGTGAAGGTAAGCTAGAAAATGAAGAAAGCTTTTTAGAATTATGTAAAATATCAATGATGAATAAAGCAATTTTTAGTGCACATGAAGATACTGTTATGATATCAAGCCCAAAGTTTAGTTATGGAACTGTAGAATTTAATTTTGCTACTAATAAGATAAATAAGGGAACTAGTTTTGAGAAGGGAAGTTTTGAAGAATTTAAAAATTATGTTTTAGAAATACTTAAATAAGTTGTATAAATTACCAAAACAGATGATGAAGCAATATTGATATACTATATTAAGTAATCATTAGAATAGGAGAGACTGATGAAAGAGTTATTATTAGAAGCAGATAGATGCTTATTATGTAAAAATGCTAGATGTAAGTCAAATTGTCCAATAAGTACAGAAATTCCAGAAGTAGTTAAGCTATTTAAGGAAGAAAAAATAATGGAGGCAGGAGAAGTATTATTCAATAACAATCCATTATCAGCTGCTTGTGCTATAGTTTGCCCTCATGAAGATCAATGTAAGGGAAATTGTATTAGAGGGATAAAAAGTGAACCAGTAAGCTTTTGTGAAATTGAAGAGTACATATCTAAAGAGTATTTATATAAAGTGAAATTTGATAAAGTAGAATCTAGAAGTGATAGAATTGCTATAATTGGAGCAGGACCTGCAGGAATTACTTTATCAATTATATTAGCAAAGAAAGGATTTAAGGTTACTCTTTTTGATGCACATGAGAAAATTGGAGGAGTTCTTAGATATGGAATTCCAGAGTATAGATTAAAAAATTCTATGATAGATAGATATGAAGAAATCCTTATTGAATTAGGGGTAAAAATAAGACCAAATACTTTGATTGGACCAGTTATTACATTAGATAAGTTGTTTTTTGATGGATATAAGGCTGTATTTATAGGTACTGGAGTATGGAATCCTAAGACTTTAAATATAAAAGGAGAGTCATTAGGAAATGTACACTATGCAATAGATTATTTAAAATCACCACAAGTTTATAATTTAGGAAAAAAGGTTGCTGTAATTGGAGCAGGAAATGTGGCAATGGATGCAGCAAGAGTTGCAAAAAGAAGTGGAGCAGAAGAGGTATATATTCTTTATAGAAAAGGTTTTGAAAATATGCCGTGTACTAGAGCAGAGTTAGAAGAAGCTAAAGAAGATGGCATTAAGTTTGAGTTATTTAAAGCACCTATAGAGTTAACAGAAGATGGTGTTAAATATATTGAAACTAAAAATGAAGTAGATGAATCAGGAAGAGTAAATACAGTTACTATAGAAGGGACAGAAGGAATGTTTAACTGTGATTCTACAATAATTGCAGTAAGTCAATCACCAAGAAAAAATATAGTTGCTAATACAGTTGGTTTAGAAACTAATAAATGGGGATTATTGCTTACAGATGAAAAAGGACATACAACAAGAGAAGGTGTATTTGCATCAGGAGATGTTGTTACTGGAGCAAATACAGTTGTTCATGCAGTTGCATATGCAAAAGTAGTTGCAGATTCTATAGAAGAATATTGTAACAATAATTAATAAGTAATTTGTAAGAGGGTGTTAAAATGAAGAGTAAAGCAAGTAAAAGTGAGTGTGGAAACACCCTAGGTAAGTATTTTTATTTTATTAATTGCTCTGAAATGGAAAAAGAATTATGTAATATGGAGATGAGGAGTATTTTTGGAAAAGAGCCTGAAGAAAAATATTTATTTTCAGAAATAAACTTTGATCCATCTAGAAGTCCATTTATTAAATTACAAATTAAATCAATTTACATAGAGAAAAATTTAGAAGATATAATTAATAAGATAAAAGAAGATAGAATATCTTATGATGACTTTAAAGTTAATTATATAAAAAGTGAAGATGGAGATATCCCTTATGAAGAACGTCTTAAAGCCGTTAAGAAAATTGGTTTTGTTGTAACAGGATTTCCTGATATACACAATCCAAAAATAGATTTAGCTATAACTAAAGTTAAAGATAAGTGGATATTTGGAGAGTTAATTAAAAATAGTTTTAAATGGCAAAGACATAATGATAAACCACATTCATATTCTAATGCATTACCTCTAAGAACGGCTAGAGCATTAATAAATATTGCAGTTGGAAATAATAGAGAGTTAACATTAGTTGATCCATGTTGCGGAGTAGGAACTGTTGTTATAGAAGCACTTGATTTAGGGATTGATGTAAAGGGTTATGAAATTAGTAAACCTATTGCATGTAATGCCAGGAATAATATAGAATTTTTAGGTTATAATAGAGAGATAATAACTAGTGGAGATATGCATAATATAAAGGAAGTTTTTGATGTTGCCATAGTTGATATTCCTTATGGATTATTTTCACCTGTAACACTAAATGAGCAGGTAGATATAATTAATACCTCAAGAAAAATTGCTCGTAAACTAGTTATAATAACATTTGAAGATATGGATAAATTAATAACTTCAGCTGGCTTCAAAATATTAGAAAAATGCTACATGACAAAAGGAAATATGGTAAGGCAAATTAGTATTTGTGAATAAAGTATATTTTCCAAATTAAACTACACAACAAAAGGTTTGACAATATGTTAAGGCAATGATATAATAAATTTTGTCAAGAAGAAACAGCCGTTTCTCGCCTTACGGCTAAGCTTAGTAAGGTAATGAGTTTATTGGATTTTTATCTAGAAGAGTATCTAGATTTTCTAAATAATACGAGGGCGGCAATTATGCCGCCCTTTTATTTATATATTTTTCTTGATAGATTTTATCGGAGGTGAATGTTATCAGTAAAAACTTTACTTGTAATGAAAGTATTAGAGAAAAGGAAATTAGAGTAATTGATACAGATGGTACTCAATTAGGTGTAATTTCTACGAAGGAAGCTTTACAAATGGCTGAAGAGAAGGATTTAGATTTAGTAATGATCTCTCCAACAGCAGTGCCACCAGTATGTAAAATAATGGACTTAGGCAAATACATTTACGAGCAATCTAAAAAGGAAAAAGAAGCTAAGAAAAAGCAAAAGGTAACTGTCATTAAAGAAATCAGATGTAGTTTAACTATTGAAGAAAATGACATAGCTATCAAAGCTAAGAATGCTAGAAAGTTCTTATTAGACGGGGATAAAGTTAAAGTCACTGTTAGATTCAAAGGTAGAGAAGCAACATTAGGTCACCTAGGATTAAAAATCTTAGAAAACTTTGTTTCTAAACTTGAAGATGTTTGTACTGTTGAAAAAGCAGCAAAACAAGAAGGAAGAAACATGACTATGGTATTAGCCCCTAAAAAAGCATAACCAGAGAGGAGAATATTATCATGCCAAAAATGAAAACGCACAGAGGTGCAGCTAAAAGATTTAAAAAGACTGGTACTGGAAAGTTAAAAAGAGCAAAAGCTTTCAAGAGCCATATCTTAACAAAGAAGAGCGCTAAGAGAAAGAGAAACTTAAGAAAAGCTTCTTACGTTTCAACTACTCAAGAAAAAGCAATGAAGAAATTATTACCATACCTATAATATAGAGGACTTAGGAGGAATACAAAATGGCAAGAGTTAAGAGAGCGGTAAATGCTCGTAAGAATCATAAAAAAGTTTTAAAGCTTGCAAAAGGTTACTACGGTGGAAAGAGCAGATTATTCAGAACTGCTAACGAATCTGTAATCAGAGCTTTAAGAAACGCATACGTTGGAAGAAGATTAAAGAAGAGAGATTTCAGAAGATTATGGATAGCAAGAATTAACGCTGCTACAAGAATGAACGGTCTTTCATACTCAAAATTCATGAACGGAATCAAATTAGCTGGAATCGACATGAACAGAAAGATGTTATCTGAAATAGCTATCAACGATCCAAAAGCATTTGCAAACTTAGTAGAAACTGCAAAAGCTCAATTAAACAAATAATTTTGTTTACATAAAGCAATCCGAAAGGATTGCTTTTTTTGTTTAATATTAAATCAATAATATATTAATATGAATATATTGTATTATGAAATAAATATTAGGATGAAAAGATATAGTATGTATACAAAGGGCGATTTTCATATACACACAACTTATTCAGATGGAAGCTTAACACCAAGTCAAATAATTAACTTAGCAAAAGAAAAAAGGGTAGATATACTATCTATAACTGATCATAATAATACAGATGGTATAGATGAAGCAATTGTAGAAGGAAGAAAAAATAATATTACTGTCATACCGGGAGTAGAGTTATCTACTAGATATAATGAGTGCAGGGTACATGTGTTAGGATATTTTAAAGATGATAGCTATAAAAATGATTTGCTAAAAGAAGTACTTTTGAATGTTAAAAAAGGAAATATTAAAAATTTAAGAAAAATATTCAAAGATAAAATTGATTTTTGTGGATTTAAAAATAAGCTTTGCGTTCAAACTGGAGTTGATATGTTGAAATTTTTTGGTGCTACAGTAGTACTTGCACATCCAGTACTTCTATGCAAAAGAGACTTTGATAATATTATTAATATAAACTTCGATGGAATTGAAGCAAAATATTTTAAAAATACGGAAAATGATACAAGGTATTTTATAGATATTGCAAATAGAAAAAATATAATTTATACTGCTGGATCAGATTTTCATAATTATATTGAATGTTATAGAATTCATGGAATGATTGGTGATGTATATTTAAATGGAGAAGAAATAGAAAAATTTTTAAGGGTATTAATTTAGAGCCTATATCTAAATAATCTTTAATAAGATTGTTTAGATATAGGCTATTTTTATGTATATATGAGATTATGAATTTATTTAGAGTTATAAGTAAATGATAATAGATGAATATAAAAGGATAATTTTACAGAAAATATTTTTATGACAAAGAAAGGTGGAATTAGTGAATATGTAAATTAGGATGGATTACATTATATAAGAAAGTAAAATGATATTATATATAAGTTAAATTACATAAAGAGTTAATGATTAATAAAATTGTAAGAGATTTAGGAAAATTAAAATTAGTTAGATAAGGAGTGATTTCATTGAAGGTTATAAGATCTACTTGTAATTATTGTTCTATAGCATGTAATTTAGATTTTCATGTTGAAGACAATGGTTTTATTAAGAGAGTAGTACCTACTGTTGATTATCCAGTTAATAAGGGATTTTGTTGTGTAAAGGGATTAAATTTAGATAAGCAAAATACTGAACATGAAAATCCAGTATTACCACTTGTAAGGGATAAAAATGGAGAATTAAAGCAAATTCAATGGCAAGAGGCATTTGATCTATTTGCTAAGAGGGTAACTGAAATACAAGAGAAATATGGTAAAGAAAGTTTTGCATTTTTAAGTACAGGTCAATTAGCTACAGAAGAAATGGCATTAGCAGGACATATAGGAAGAACATTTTTAGGTGGAAATGGAGATGGAAATACAAGACTTTGTATGGCTACATCAGTAGTTTCTTATAAGCAAAGCTTTGGATTTGATGCTCCACCATACACTTTTAATGATTTAGAACATTCAGATGTAATTATATTTATTGGATGTAATCCTGTAGTCGCACATCCAATTCTTTGGGGAAAGACTAAGAATAATAAAGATTGTATAAAGATTGCTATAGATCCAAGAAGAACAGAAACAGTAACTAATTGTGATATGTGGATAGATATAAAACCAAAATCAGATTTAACACTTCTATATACATTAGCAAATGTTCTTATTGAAAAGGGCTGGATTGATAATAATTATATTGAGAAGTATACAGAGGATTTTGAAGGCTTTAAAGAACATGTAAAAAAATATACTCTAGAAGATGTTGAAGAAAAAACAGGTATATCCAAGGTTAGAGTCTTAGAGCTAGCTGAAATAATACATAATGGAAAAAAAGTATCATTGTGGTGGACTATGGGGATAAATCAAAGCTATCAAGCTGTAAGAACAGCACAAGCAATTATAAATATAGCTTTAATGACAGGAAACATAGGAAGAGTTGGAACAGGACCTAATTCTATAACTGGTCAATGTAATGCTATGGGTTCTAGACTTTTCAGTAATACTACAGGGCTTTATGGTGGAGGAGAGTATGATAATGAGGCAAGAAGAAAAGTCGTAGCAGAGGCTTTAGATATAGATCCTGAGATGCTACCTAAGAAACCTACCTTACCATACAATGTTATAATAGAAAAAATAAATTCAGGTGAGATAAAAGCTTTATGGGTAGTAGCAACTAACCCTATAGTTTCTTGGATAAATAATTTAGAGTTTAAAAAAGCAGCTGAAAAATTAGAGTTTTTAGTTGTAGAAGATATTTATTCTGATACTGAAACTGCTAGATATTGTGATTTATTATTACCTTCAGCTAATGGCTTAAAGAAAGAAGGTGTATTAATAAATACAGAAAGAAGGCTATCAAAACTTAATCCAGTATTAGAGAAGAAGGAAAATGAATTAACGGATTATGATATTATGTTAGGCATAGGTAAAGCTTTAGGAATGGGTAAATTATTAGATAAATGGAAAACACCAAGAGATGCATTTGAAACATTAAAAGCATGTACTAAAGGAATGCCTTGTGATATTACCGGTGTAAATTATGATATGTTAAAGGACTCAAGGGGAGTACAATGGCCATTTAGAGCTGGTGAAGAATTAAAGGAAGATGAAAGAAGGCTATTTGAAGATAATAAGTACTATACACCAAGTGGTAAGGCTAAATTTATCTATGAAGATGTAGCACCAGTTCCTTATGAACAATCAGAGGAATATCCATATTTATTTAATACTGGAAGAGGTACTGTTGGTCAATGGCATACACAAACAAGAACTAGAGAGATACCTGATGTTTTTTCTATAGTTCCTCATGAAGGGTATGTAAATATAAATACTGATTTAGCTGATGAATTAGGAATCAAGGATAATGAAACAATTAAAATAACATCACCCAATGGTGTAAGTAATAATTTTCTTGTTAAACTAAGTAGAACTGTTAAAAAAGATCAAATTTATGCTCCAATGCATTATATAGAAGCAAATTCACTATTACCATCTATATTTGATACATATTCAAAGGAACCTAACTTTAAATATGTACCAGTAAAAATAGAAAAAATAGATTAGGAGATAGCTATGAAGAGAATAAAAATAGATAGAAAAAAATGTATTGGTTGTTTAACATGTACTACTGCATGTAAGGTATCTCATGGATCAAGAGATACAAGAGGAAGGATAGTTATAAATAGCGAGGGAAGATATGCACCAATTTATTGTAGGCATTGTACTAGACCAGAATGTGTTTATGCATGTCCAACTGGAGCTATGAGAAAAGATGATGAGAGTAAGTATGTAATTTATGATAAAAGCAGATGTGCAAGTTGTTTTATGTGTATAATGGCATGCCCTTATGGAGTTTTAAAGATGGATTATCAAACTAATAGAGAAGTAATGAAATGTGATATGTGTATATCAACAGAACAAAACTTTCCTCAATGTGTAGATAAATGTCCAATGAATGCATTAACTTTAGAGGAGGTAGATGAATAATGGCATATGTTATAGTAGGAGCATCTGCATCTGGAATTAATGCAGCTAAAACGCTACGTGAAAATGATAAAAATATAGAGATAATATTAGTATCAAAAGATGAATATGTTTATTCAAGATGTATACTTCATCATTTTTTAGATGGAAGAAGAGAAATTGAAGCTTTAGACTTTACTCCAAAGAACTTTTTTGAAATGTACAATATAAAGTGGATAAAAGGAGTAGAAGTAATAGGAATAGATGTTAAAGAGAAAAAACTAAAATTATCAAATAATGAGGATTTAAGCTATGATAAGGTTCTGTTGGCAGCAGGATCATCATCATTTTTACCACCAATAGAAAACTTAAGAACTGCTAATAATGTAATAGGACTTAGAAACTTAGATGATGCTATTAAAATTAAGGAAGAGGCTAAAAAGGTTAAAAATGTTGCTATTTTAGGTGCAGGATTAGTTGGTGTAGATGCTTTAGCAGGGCTTTTAGATTATGATGTAAATATAACATTAATTGAAATGGGAGATAGAATATTACCACTTCAACTAGACAATTATGCAGCAGAAGTGTACCAAGAAAGATTAAAAGAAGAAGGAGTAAACTTTAAGTTCGGAGTAAGAGCAGAAAAGGTTGTAGTAGATGAGAATAATAATCCCGTTTCAATAAAGTTAAATACTGAGGAAGAAGTGCCTTGTGAATTAATAATTGCATGTACAGGTGTTAGAGCAAATATAGGATTTTTAAATGATAGTGGAGTAGAGTGTGATAAATTCGGGCTTATAATTAACACAAAAGGTGAAACTAATGTAAAGGATGTTTATGGGGCTGGTGATATAACAGGAAGAAATCCAATATGGCCAACAGCTGTTAAGGAAGGAATTATTGCAGCCAATAATATGCTAGGCAAGGAAATATATATGAATGACTTCTTTGGAAGTAAAAATACTATGAACTTCTGTGGAGTGGCTACAATGTCTCTAGGCCTAGTAAATAAACCGGATGATAGTTATAAAGAAGAAATACAAGTAAAGGGAAAAGACTATAAAAAGATAATTCATAAGGATGGAATAATATATGGGGCTATAGTTCAAGGTGACTTATCTTATGTTGGAGTATTAACACAGCTTATAAAAGAAAATATTGATATAAGAAAAGTTAAAAAGCCATTATTTAATGTAGATTACTCTGATTTCTTTAATGAAAAAGAAAACCTAGAGTTTGTATATTAGAGTAATAAAACTAAAGTGATATTATAAATTAAAAGGAATAAGTAGATATTAATATGGGTTAGCTTATATAAGGTAAATAGGCAAAATTCGAAAATAATCTACTTATTTTTTCTTTTTGTTAATTAAAATCATTATCAAATGATATTAGTGAAAATTATTTATAGTAAGTACAAATATTAATTATTAACATATAATAAAATTATCAAATGATAATAGGAGGAATATTGTGAAAAATAGGTATGATGAGTCTAATAAGGTAACATTAATAACAATTTTACTTAATATAGGATTAACCATACTAAAAATATTAGCAGGTATTTTGGGAAATTCTACGGCTATAATTGCTGATGGATTACATTCGGCTTCAGATATAATAACTTCAATTGGAATTCTTATAGGAAATAAAATTTCAAGAAAGCCAAGGGATGATGAACATCAATATGGTCATGAAAAGGCTGAGAGTTTAGTTTCATTTATTTTAGCTGCTGTACTTATAATTGTAGCTCTAAAAATAGGATATGATGGTGTTAAGGAGTTATTTAATATAAATGATATATTAATACCTAATGCTTTACCATTGATTGTAGCTCTAATTTCCATAGGAGTTAAGGAGTATCAATATCAAATTACAATTAGAGTAGCTAAAAGAATTAATTCATCATCATTGAAAGCTGATGCATGGCATCATAGATCAGATGCACTTTCATCTATAGCAGCATTTGTTGGAATTGGTGGTGCAATGCTTGGATTTAAAATATTAGATCCAATAGCATCAATTATAGTAGCTATAGTTGTTGTAAAAGTTGGAGCTAATATATTAAAATCAGCTTGTAATGAATTAATGGATAGCTCTATTAGCAAGCAAGATATTTGTGAAATTGAATCTCTAGTAGATAAAGATGATGAGATATATGGCATAAAGGATTTTAAATCTAGAAAGTATGGTTCAGTTGCTTATATTGATATGAGTATTTTGATTGATAATAAGAAAACTTTAGAAGAGGCACATGATATTGCAGACAATTTGGAAAAAATAATAATTTCTAATTTAGGCTATATTAAGGAGATAAATATTCATACAGAACCATATAATAATTAAATAACTGTAAGTAAAATTAAAAGTCGGATTATTATTATTCGGCTTTTTATTGTAATTTGTAAGTGTTTAGAAGTATAATAGTTATTATTTTAGAGCGTGTTAATAATAATTTTAATTTTAATAACGGAAGGACAAAGTTTTTATATGAGAATAAACAAATATTTTAGTAATTTAGGAATTTGTTCTAGAAAGGAAACTAATAGATTAATCGAAGAAAAGAGAGTTATTGTAAATGGTGTTTTATGTGAACCAGGACAATGGGTGGAAGAATATGATGATATATTATTAGATGGAGAAAGAGTACAAGCAAAAGAAAAAATATATATAGCTTTAAATAAGCCGGTAGGTATAACCTGTACAGCGGCAGAGAATGTTAAGAATAATATAATAGACTATATGAATTATGACCAATATATATTTCCAGTAGGAAGATTAGATAAGGAATCACAGGGATTAATAATAATGACAAATGATGGAGTTCTATCAAATAAAATATTAGAAGCTGATAATTTACACGAAAAAGAATACATAGTAACTGTTGATAAAATAATAAATGATGATTTTATTAATAAAATGGCAAGTGGAGTAGATATAGGAGATGCTATAACGCGAAAATGTAAGGTTTCTAAAATAAGCGATGATACTTTTAATATAGTTTTAACTCAAGGTCTTAACAAGCAAATAAGAAGAATGACTAAAGCTTTCGGATATACTGTAATAAAATTAGAAAGAATTAGAATAATGAATATAAAAATAGATGATATAGAATATGGACAATGGAGAAAGCTTACTTCTAGAGAGCTAGAAAAATTAAAAGAGTTAACATCATATCATTAATAAAAAAATAGATAGGAATTATCCTATCTATTTTTTATAGCTATAAGCTTAATTATTAACTTTTATTATTAACTTGTTCTTCGATTACACATGGGTAAATAAATTCGTTCGTAGAGCTTAATTTTCCACCACCAGTAGTACGTTGAGTAACTACTATTGAAGAGTTAGGCTCTATATTGCTATTATTAATCATTAGTGTATTAGAGTCGATAAATACAGTCTTAGTATATTTACCATTTATATAAATTTTACTGAATTCATTAAAGTTTTCACCTTTTACAATAAGATTTTTCTTAACGTTTGATTCATCTATTTCTTCATCTATTTCAGTAACTTCCGAAGCAGAATCTTCCTCTAGGTTTTCAGTAGACCCTAAAGCTTCAGTTCCTTCAGTTGTGGCAACTTCCTCATTTATAGTATTATCTTCTGGTATAGCAATTTCTTCATAAACATCTGTTATAGAAATATCATAAGTTCCCATTTTTAGGTCAGTTGCTATAAATGGATTAGTACCGCCATAGATGTACTTTTCACCATATAACATATCATATTGTAATAATTTTAAATCAGCTAAATAGTCATTTGTATTTTTAAATTGATTATGGAATTTTGTTAAAACACCATTATCTATATTTAAATTGTTTAATACAGATGATGTTAATTGATATGCAGTTAAATCTTGATCAACTTTAGGCATATCAAAATTGCTCCAAACAACATATTCAGTTTGGAAAATAGAGTTATTAACTAAATCTTCATCTTTAAAACCTAATGTTGGTAAGTGATCTCCGAATAAGACCAAAACAGTATCTTCATCAATATTAGAAAGTGCCTCTACTAACTCTCCAACAAATTGGTCAACTTCATATAATTGATTTATATAATATGTGAAAGCATTAGTAGTTTCTTCATCTGGTAATCCACTAACTTCAATTGTAGGATTCTCTAGTATTTGTTCTTTTGGATAGTCACCATGAGCTTGTACAGAAATAGTATATACAAAATCTGAACTATCAGTAGAGTTTAAACACTTAAGTATTTCATCTGTAAGATAAAAATCTTTTGCCCAATCCTTTGGAGTATATTCTTCAACATTCATATATTCTAAAGATGTGAATGTATCAAATCCTAATTGTGAAAATACAAAGTTTCTACCATAGAAAGTCCCTTTGTTATTATGAATAGCATGAGTTGAATAACCTAACTCTTTTAAATCATAACTTACACTTTCAGCAGTACTTTCTTGAAGAATAGTCTTATATGGATATTCTCCAGGACCAAAGAACTGTAAGCTCATACCACTTAGTACTTCGAATTCTGTATTTGCAGTACCAGCACCAACAGATGGAACTGTTAAATATCCAGAAGAATAGTTTTCCATAAGTCTTCTAAAATTAGGTACTGGGTCTTGAGAAAATTGTAAATACTTAACTAATGTTGGATCAAAGAATGACTCTAATTGAACCATTACTATATTTGGTTTATCTGTGTCTGATTCTTGATTTAACCCACCTTCTGCACTAGCTAGTAAAATATTATTACTGCCAATCTCAGTGCTTGCATTATTTGATGTAATTAAATCAGAAATGGAAGCAATTTTTTCCTTAGAATAATCTTTTGGTTTATCAATACCTGTATTTAATAATGTATTAGAGAAGCAATAAGGGAATCCATAATCTTCATAAGCAAATGCAATATTACCAAAGTAGGAAGCAATTACATTTAAACCTAAAGCAACCTTTGTTGAAAGGAAAAGAAAAGCCCATACAGATGTAACAATTAATATATTTTTCTTATAATTAAGTTTTCCTTTATATTTAGGTCCTTTAAAGAATAATAATATAATTCCAAGAACTACAAGAATTAAAAGACCTGCTATAATATTAGTAACAGTTGGAGATAAATATTTAGATATTATACCAAGCCCTAAATCAGCAAGTGTTAAATCAGTAGCTGTAAAAGGGGTTACCCTATTACTTAGTATTATTCCATTAGTTATACCGAAACCTATCCATATAGTAGTTATTAAAGTGAAGAAAAATGTTCTTCTTTTAAATAATAATACAATAGATAGTGTAGCTAATATAATTAATGAATTATATAAAAATACTAGTGGAGATCCCAATATATACTTGAAAGTATCACTTAGATTTCTTCTACTACAAAGTTCAATAATAAAGTTAATAATTAATGGAGCCAATAAAAATTTCAAAAATGAGCGAGTTGACTGCTCCTTAAAAGAAAGTTTCATAATAAATCCCCCTATGATTGATTATTTCTGCATTAAATATTTTTTAAACAAAAATTAAACTACTATTAAATCATAAATTATTATACAACTATTAACCTCATATTCCAAGGAGGTGAAATCGATAACATGAAATAATTAAGAAAAAAATAACAAATGTAACATAAAATTAAGAATTCATAAACATAAGTATATTATGGGTACGTAATAATAAAATAGTATATATTGACATATATTAACATATTATAAAGTGAAATTTGTAAAGTAGAAACTATAAAGAAGAGGGTAATATTTATGGGAATTGAATTAATGTTAAATTATTTTATTCGCTATGGATTAATTTTTTTATTTATTGTAGTTTTTTTAGAAAATCTAAATTGCCCAGGTATTCCAGCCACAGTAGTAATGCCTACTATAGGAGCCTTTGTGGCAGAAACTAAAGGAAGTCTTTTCTTAGTAATATTAATATCAATAGTAGCAGCTGTATTTGGAAGTTGTGTATTCTACATAATAGGATATTATTTTGGAACACCAATTTTAGGTTGGTTTAATAAGAAATCAGAAAAAACTAAAAAGTATATAGAAAAAATATTTAAATACTCAAATAAATATGGAAATAAAACAGTTTTTATATGTAGACTTATTCCTGTAGCAAGAGTTTTAATATCTTTAGTTTCAGGAGTGTTAAGATTTGATTTTGGTGGATTTTTATTATATTCAACCTTAGGAATTAGTATATGGAACACTGTATTGATATCATTTGGCTACTTCGGCCTAAAAACAATACTCCGTTGAATAATATTGCGCACCAAATGGAAGCGAAAAAATGGAATATTTATCTTACGGTAAAGGTGAAATTTTCACCTAGAATTTATATAATTGATTCCGTAAAGTTTGCTAAAGTTTTTAAACTCGCTATTCGCTCAAACAGTAAAAACTTCTTTACGCAACTTTACTCCATCAATTATTAAATTCTACGGCTTAATTTCAATGATACCTCCAAATAAATATTTCATTTTTTTCTTTTTACATGTGTTTGCTTATAATACGCCACTTTATAGTTAATGTTTTGTGCTACATATTATTTTGATAAGATAGTTAATTTGTATATTAATATTCTTAGTTTATTTAAAAATATATATCTTAGAAGTTAACAATTTATTATATAAAATATAGCAGAAGTCGTTAACTCTTAAGGTGGTTACGCAGGAAATTGTATCCTTTAGCTTAAAAGCTAGTGATAGAGAAAAATTAATGATATTATCGGAAGGAATATTGTAATTAAATTCTTAACGCAAATTACACTAATTCCTGGAGGTAATATCATTAATTTTCGTCATCACGGCACTTAAGCTATAATGAACAATTTAGTTATACTGCATTTAGTAGGGCGTATTGTGATTGGTAAAGGTTATAGTAGTGACCTTTTAGTGACATTAATTCATCGTGAGTTCCGCATTCAACAATACTACCATTATCTATATACATAATTCTAGAAGAGTTCTTAATAGTTGATAATCTATGTGCAATTATAAATGAAGTTCTTCCCTTAAGAAGTTCATCTAGACCTTTTTGAAGAAGAAGTTCAGTTTGGGTATCTATACTAGAAGTAGCTTCATCTAAAATTAGTATTTTAGGATCTGCAAGTAAGGCTCTAGCAAAGGATATAAGTTGTCTTTGTCCAACAGATAGACGACTGCCTCTTTCATTTACTTCTGTATAATAGCCATTTTCAAACTCCATTATAAAATCATGAGCTCTAACAACTTTAGCAGCAGCAATTACTTCCTCATCAGTAGCTTCAAGATTACCATAACGTATATTATCCATTATTGTTCCAGAGAATATAAATGAATCCTGAAGCATTATTCCCATTTGTTCTCTAAGTGATTTTAGAGTTACGTCACGTATATCAATACCATCAATTAAAATTTGTCCTTCATTTATGTCATAGAATCTACTTATTAAGCTTACAATAGTACTTTTACCAGCGCCAGTAGGACCAACTAAAGCGATGGATTCTCCACTTTGTATATTAATATTTATATTTTTTAATATAGGATTATCTTCTTCATACATAAATGTTACATCTTTAAACTCTACGTGACCTTCTATAGGGGGAAGTATAGTAGCACCTACCTTATCATGAATTAAAGGTTTTTCATCCATTGTTTCAAATATTCTTTCAAGATAGGCCATAGCATTAATAATAGTATTATAGAAGTTACCGATATTAGTTATAGGAGCCCAGAATCTCCAAACATATCCTATAAAGGCAACCAATACTCCTACTTTAATAGAAGAATCAAATACTAAAATACCAAAAAGGTAAATTAGAGCAACAGATGCAACGGAAATAATATCAATAGATGGCCAGACTAAAAAGTTTAATTTAACAGAGTCCATCCATGCATCACTATATTGTTTACAAACATCTTTATAGATACGCATATTTTCTTCTTCTCTAGAAAAGGATTGAGTTACTTTTATTCCATTTATACTTTCATGAACATAAGCATTCATATTTGATTGCTTTGAGCTAAGTTTTTGATGAGCTCTTCTTTGAGCTTTTTTTATAGACATTATAACTGTCATAAGTAAAGGTAAACCTAGTAAGCTAACAAGAGCTAATCTATAATCTAAAACAAACATAAATATTACGGTAATTATTAAAGTAACAGTATCAGCTATTAAATTAACAAAACCATTAGATAATAAATCACTTAGTGAATTTATATAGTTTACAACTCTAACTAATATTTTCCCGTGAGGTCTACTATCGTAGTAACTAAATGGTAATGTTTGTAGATTAACAAATAAGTCCTTTCTCATATCAACTAAAATATCTTGGCCAACTTTACCCATTGTTATTATACGTTGTTTCATAAAAGCACTAACCAATATAAGGGATAGAGCATAAATAACTGACAATATTGTTAAATTTACTAAGTTTCCTGATGGAATAATATCATCTAATGCAATTTTTATTAAATATGGTCCAAGTAAAGAAACAAAGCTTGAGATTATCATTAAAGTTACAGAAAGTATAACTTTATTTTTGTAGGGTTTCATATATCTTATAAGTCTTTTAAGATGAGAAATGTTAAACCCTTCTTGTAATTCTTCATCTATATCATATTTATTTCTAGCCATTTAAATCGCCTCCTTAGATACATTAAAGTCTCCAAATTGAGTTTTATAAACTTCATAATAATAACCTTTATTTTTAACTAATGAATCATGAGTACCACTTTCAATGATTCGTCCATTTTCAAGAACTAAAATTAAATCAGCTGATTTAACAGAAGATATTCTATGAGCTATTATAAAGTTAGTTCTATTTGGATTATTTAAATTTACTTCTTGTTGAATTTTAAATTCAGTTTCCATATCAACTGCAGATGTTGTATCATCTAAAATTAATATTGAAGGATTTGTAATAAGTGCTCTAGCTAAAGAAATTCTTTGTCTTTGTCCACCAGATAAACCTACACCGCGTTCACCAACAATAGTGTCATAGCCTTCAGGCATTTCAGATATAAAGTTATGGGCTTCTGAAAGTTTAGCTATATCTTTAATTTGCTCTAATGATACAGAAGGGCAACCGTAAGCAATGTTTCCTTCGATTGTGTCTGAAAATAAGAATATATCTTGCATTGCCATACCGATGGAAGATCTAAGGTGTTTTATGTTTAAATCTTTAATTGGAATATTATCTATATAAATTTCTCCTTCAGTAGCATCGTAGAATCTGCAGATTAAGTTAACTAAGCTAGATTTTCCAGAGCCAGTAGGTCCTATAATTCCAATAGTTTGTCCTCTTTTAGCTTCAAAGGAAATATTCTTTAATGCAGTAGTATCACCATAACTGAAAGAAACATTGTCAAATAATATATCACCACGGATTCTTTCAGGCTTTATTGGAGCTTCAGGATCTTTAATAGATGATTCAGTATTTAAAAGTTCCCTTATTTTAATAGAAGAAGCAATAAATCTTTCAGTATCATTTATTAAATATCCAGCCATTCTCATAGGATTATTTAATGCCCAAATTAATCCATTGAATACTACTAAATCACCTAAGGTCATAGATTTATTAATTACTAATATTCCACCAACAAGTATCATTATTATAGATAAAAAGCTTGATAGAAATTCAAGTATAGGCATGTATTTTCCTATAATATTTGTAGTATCTAAGTTTCTGTTTTTATAATTTAAATTTTCATTATCAAATTTCTTTATTTCAAAGTCCTCACGGCTAAATGCCTTAACAACTCTATTACCACTAATATTTTCTTGAGTAACAGAATTTAATCTAGAATAAGCTTCTCTTATGTTATAAAAAGTTGGAGAAATTTTTATTCCCATTTTTACAGTAAGTATAGCAATTATAGGGCAGATTGATATCATAAATAGTGTTAATGGTAAATTAACATATGCCATTGATATAATTGCAAATATAAATACACTGACATTTGATAGAATATTATAAACTACCCAAGCTATAAAGTGACGAAGAGAATCAGTATCACCTGTCATTCTAGCCATGATATCACCAGTTTTTGTATTATTGTAATAATCGAAATCTAATTTTAATAACTTTGCATATAAATCTTCTCTAATTTTAAGAAGAATATCTTGAGAAACCTGTTCGAAAATAAGTTGATATAAATAGGTTATTAATCCTTTTATTATAACTACAACAAGCATAGCAATAAGAATTGGAATTAATATGTTTTTTTGATTTCCATTCAATACCTTGTCTACGATATCGCCAGCAAGGAATGGATTTATCATACTTAGTAATGAAGTTACTAATACTAGTATTAAAGAAATACTATATTTTAGTATGTGTTTTTTTAAATAGCCCATTATCCATTTTAAGCTTTCCATTTGAGTTACCTCCACATAAATAAATTAATATAATTTCCTTATATAGATTATTATTTATAGGATAAAAATGAAATGTGATATCTTAAACTATTGATGTATATTATTATATAAAGTTATAATTATATGGAGTTATATGGTATAAGGAGAAAATTATGTTTGAATATGGTTTGTGCACAGAAAATTATAATCCAGAGTTATTATTTGCATTTCAAGGAGTAGTTGATGGGACAAAAAAAGAATACGATTTTAAGTATCATTGTCATGATTTTTTAGAGTTATCTATAGTGACATCTGGAAAAGTTGAATATTATATTGATGGAAATGAGTATATTTTAAACAAGGGAGATCTATTATTATCTAATCCAGGATTGTATCATATGGAAATACCAAATGAAACATCTAAATACACTCAATTACATATAGGAATTAATAATTTTAAATTAAGTGATATAAGAGAGAATTATATAGATAATAAAGGATTAGGACCTATATTAAAAATTAAAAATTATGGAAATGAATTTTTTAAGTGCTGTGATGAAATTATTAAAGAAGAAAAACTAAAGAGAATGGGATATCCGCTAGTCCTTAAGTCTTTAGTAATGAAGCTATTAATAATAATTTGTAGAGAGCTTGAAGGTGAAAATGAGGTAATAGAGGAGAATATATATAATTGTTCTTTAGAATCAAATGAAAAGCAAAATATAGTAAAATCAATAATTACGTATATGAATGATAATTATATGAATGATATTTCTTTGGACAAGATATCTAAGAATATGTACTTAAGCCCTGTATATATATCAAAGATATTTAAAGAAGAAATAGGGGATTCACCAATAAATTATTTAATAAAAATAAGATTATCAAAAGCAGAAGAATTATTAAAAGATAATACATTGCCAGTTAAAGTAGTAGCAAAAAGGGTTGGATACAATGATGCATATCATTTTAGTAAATTGTTCAAAAAATACTATGGAATTGCACCATCATCCTTTAGATAAATTGAAATAAATTGCGAACTACAGTGAGAATGAAAAATGGAATATTACTTTTCCGGTAAGCGGTGAAATTTTCGCTTTGAATTTATATAATTGATTCCGTAAAATTTGCTAAAGTTTTTAAACTTGCTAAAGCTTCAAACAGTAAAAACTTCTTAACACAAATTTTACTACATCAATTATTAAATTCTAAAGCTTAATTTCAATGCTTCCCTCCAAATTAATATTTCATTTTTTCTCTTCACTGTTTTTCTTAATTCTCCGACTTATAGTTAATGATTCCTGCTACAAATTTGTATGACAAGTCGTTAACTCTAGGGGGATTAAGCTTAAATTGCAGACTTAAGCTTTAGTTCGCAATTTATTAATATTGAGGGTAATTGTATAATGTTTTTTTGAAGTATTTATTAAATAATGAAATAGTTATATCTTCTTCATTTCTATTAATTTTATGTTTATGAATTAAAATCATAGAAATTATTAAGACTATTATTTTTATATGGATATTATGGTTATAAGTTATAACTAAAATATCTAAAAATAATGAACTAACTAACATAACACTTGAGTTTGGCTCTATAACTAAGATAAATTTAAAAAATATTAAAATAAGTGCAAATCCTAAAGCCACATTACTTATAGGATAAAGTGCCAAAAAAGTACCGAAGGTTGAAGCGATTGCTTTTCCACCATGGAAATTTAAAAATGGAGAGTACGCGTGGCCAAGAATTGGAGCTACAGAAATAAAAATTAGAGCTATGTTATTTACATGAAAATATTTAATTGAAATAAAAACTGGTATAAAAGCTTTAAATAAGTCTAATGCTATGCATAATAAACCAAGAAAAACTCCACAATATTTAATGACATTTCCTGAACCAGGGTTTTTATCATCAGAAACATTTGTAATATCGATTCCTTTTAATAGTTTTGGAATAATATATGAATACATAACAGATCCAGATAAAAATGAAATAATTATTAATAAAATATCAATAATAAACAAAACTGAATCCTCCTATTTATTTAATTTCTCTATTAAGAACATAGCAATATCATCTGCTGCATTAGGATTAACATTTTCCTTTTGAGCTGAAATTATTTCATTTGATATTTTTATATCATCAAGTAATGAATTACATATAGTAATTGTTTCATCAATAGAATTAGATGGTAAAGCCATTTTATGTATGTTGAAAAACTCGCAATTGGCAGATTCAACACCGGGAATTGGATTTATCATTATCATAGGCAAATTTTCTACCATTGCTTCAGTAGATGTTAGTCCGCCTGGTTTAGTAATTAAAATATCACTAACATTCATTAACTTATCAATAGAATCACTAAAGGATAATAAATTAACATTTTTACTTAAATCTTCTCTTTTTAACTTTTCAAATAAATCATTGTTATGACCACAAATAACTGTAAATTCAACATTTAGTAATTTATTAGATAATTCTAAAGTAGTTTCAAGAAGATTACCGGCACCCATACTTCCACCCATGATTAAAATATGCTTCATATTAGGATTAAGATTTAATTCTTTTTTTAATTCAGATTTTGTATAGTTACACTTAAATTTAGAATGAACAGGTAATCCAAAAGATAAAATTTTATTTTTATCCAAACCTTTCTTAACAAATTCAGTAATTAAGTCTTTATGAGGAATAAAATAATAATTTAAGCATGTTTCTTCCCAAAATGGGGCACAGGTATAGTCTGTAATTATAGCAGCAGTTATAGCAGTAAAATTATATTTTTTTGAAGATAAGAAATGGTTTGAGCGCAAAATATATGTGTACAAATTATTAAATCCGGTTTTTCTTTTTTTATTATGTTATATATATTTTTAGAATAAAGAGTGTTTAAAATATATATTATAGATTTAATTTTAGGATTACTAATTTTTTCACCAGCTCTATAAAGTAAGCCAAAGAATTTTGGGCTCTTTTTTACTGTTTTAACATAAATATTTTCTACTTTTTTAGAAGTAGATTTACCGGCAAATGCTAAAGTATCTATTTCTACAGTATCAACATTAAACTTTTTTAGAGCATCACAAATAGATTTTCCAGCCGATACATGACCAGCCCCAGTGTTTGTATATAAAATAAGAGCTTTCATAAAACACCATCCTTTAAAATATAAATTCATTAGTTAATAAGTAAGATTTATATATACTTTATATTTAATATTATCATAAATTATATTTTACCATAAAAATAGTTTCTGATAATACCTAACTATATACCATAGTTGTTTTTATGAAAATTATGGATATAATAGAATAAAGAAAGGATAGATAAAATGAATAAAAAGATTTTTATTATAGAAGACGAAGAAAAAATAAGATTAGAGTTAAGCACATTTTTAAATAGATATGGATATGAAACTAGTTATTCTGATGATTTTGAAAATATAGTAGAAATTGCCTTAAAAGAAAAACCACATATTATTTTACTAGATATAAATTTGCCATATTATGATGGTTATTATATATGCAGAGAAATAAGAAAGGCTTCTAATGTTCCCATAATAGTTGTAACAAGTAGAAATAGTGAAATAGATGAACTTATGAGTATGAATTTAGGTGCAGATGATTTTATTACTAAGCCTTATAATACTCAAATTCTTTTAGCTAGAATTTCATCAATAATAAGAAGAGCATATCAAAATGTAGAATCAGAAGTTTTTGAATTTAGAAGATTAAAATATAATATGTCTACTAGTGAGATGGAGTTTGATGATAAAAAAATAGAGTTGACTAAAAATGAAAGTAGAATTTTAGCAACGTTAATTAGAAATAAAGAAAAGATTGTATCAAGAAATGAGTTAATGAAGGCATTATGGCAAAGTGATGAATTTGTTGATGACAATACCTTAACTGTTAATATTAATAGATTAAGAAAAAAGCTAGAGGAAATTGGAGCAAAGGATTATCTTCAAACTAAGAGAGGACAGGGATATATTTTAATATGAGCTTTATAGAATACTTTAAAGAAAAGGCTATATTTATAATGATAAATATATTAGTATTAATCATTACAGGTTATCTATTAAATGGACTAGGTCTATCTTCATATGGAATAATTTTAATATGTATATTAAATTTTTTATCAGCAATAGCTTTTTTTATTTATGATTATTTTAATAAAAATAAATATTATAAAATTTTATTAGATAGAATAAATTCATTAGATAAAAAGTATTTTATTGCTGATGTTACTGAAGAAAGTGAGTTTATAGAAGGTAAGATTTTATATGAAATTATAGAACAAGCAACAAAATCAATGAAGGATGATATTAGTGAAGCTATAAGAAATAGTAAAGATTATAAGGAGTATATTGAACTTTGGGTTCATGAAATAAAAACTCCTATAGCAACTTGTAAGTTACTTATAGAAAATAATGAAAATGAAGTTACTAATAGTATTAATGAGGAGATAACAAAGGTTGAAGATTATATAGAACAGGTTTTATTTTATGCTAGAAGCAGTAATATAGAAAAGGATTATATAATTAAGGAGGTTAAATTAAATCAATGCATTAATTCTGTTATAAGAAAAAATGCTAACGTTTTAATAGAAAAACAAATTAAGGTTGATATAAAAGATATTGATAAAATAGTTTATTGTGATAGTAAGTGGATTGAATTTATTCTAGGACAAATTATAAGTAATAGTATTAAATACATGGATAAAAAGGAAAGTATTTTAAAAATATGTAGTAAAACTATAGGAAATGATATTCTTTTAAAAATTTGTGATAATGGAATTGGAATGGATGAAAAATGTGTAGTTAAAGCCTTTGAAAAGGGATATACAGGTGAAAATGGAAGAAGGTTTGGAAAGTCAACTGGTATTGGATTATATTTATGTAAAAATCTTTGTGAAAAATTAGGACTAGGAATAAATATAAAATCAAAAGAAAAGTATGGTACAGAAGTTTCTATATTATTTCCTATAAATGATATGATGAAATTTTAATATTAAAGGGGGAAGAGGTTTATGAAAATTATTGAAACAAAAAGATTGATATTAAGAAAATGGTGCAAAGATGATTATTTAGATATGTATGACTATGCTAGTGATGATAGAGTAGGGCCTAATGCAGGATGGCCTGTACATAAATCTATAGAAGATAGTAAAGCAATAGTTGATATGTTTATAACTGGAGATGAGGAGTATGCAGTAGTTCTAAAAAAAGAAAATAAAGTAATTGGTGGAGTTGGATTACATTATAAGAAAATTGATAAAGATATGCAAGGAAATAATGTAAGAGAAATTGGATATGTTTTAAATCCTAAATATTGGGGCAATGAGTATATTCCAGAAGCTGTTAAAGAGTTAATAAAATTTTGCTTTGAAGAATTAAATTTAGATTTAGTGTGGTGTGGTCATTTTGACTTTAATTCTAAATCTAGAAGAGTAATTGAAAAATGTGGATTTAATTTTAAATTTGAAAAGAATAGAGAACTACCATTATTAAATAATAAGAAAGTTAATGAACTATACTACAATATTTCAAGGGAAGAATATTTTAAAAAAGCATAAGGATTAAGGAGTAATTAACCCATAACAAATAATTATTAGTTGTTATGGGTTAACTCTTTTTTAAAATTATTTAGTAAAAATTGATTTTTTTAATATTATCATAAACCAAATAAGAGATATGCCCAAGATAGCATGTGCAGTTCCTGCAATATGGGGAAGACCTATAAAATCTTTATTTAGTACTTCTAATATTCCACGTACAACTAAAGTAGAAATTAAAGATAGTAGACCAATGTTATAAGTTATAAGCCAACCAATAAAGTATTTAATATTTGAAATATTAAATACTTTTTCTAAAACAATTAGAATTAGGAAGAAAATAAATCCTAAAACTAAAGTATGTGTATGAGCTGCACTTAATGTTGTAATGCCAGTAAAAGCATTAAATTTAGTGAATTCTCTAAAAAATATACCTAATGCTAGTCCTAAAATTAGATAGAAAAATGATAAGTTAAATAGTTTTTTCATATATTTCACCTCTTAATAGAAAATTATTATCCTTTAATAATAATTATACAATTAATATAACAAAAATGTAAGGTTTCTGTTATATAGTTCTATGGATAGAGAGTTGTTGTAAATGTAGAATTAAGATATAGCAAGGATATATTGATAGATAAAAGATAAATTAAAATTTGGAGGTAAGTATGAAAAGTGAAGTTTTAAAGGTAAGTAATATAGAAAAATATTATGGAAGTAAGAATAATATAACAAAAGCAATTAATAATATTAGTTTTACAGTGGAAGAGGGAGAATTCATTGGAGTAATGGGAGCTTCAGGTAGTGGAAAAACTACATTATTAAATTGTATTTCAACAATAGATAGAGTAAGTAGTGGACATATTTATATAAGGAATAACGATATTACAAAATTAA
Source organism: uncultured Clostridium sp. (assembly GCF_934754925.1). Classification (GTDB taxonomy): domain Bacteria; phylum Bacillota; class Clostridia; order Clostridiales; family Clostridiaceae; genus Clostridium. The sequence continues at coordinate 30,795 of NZ_CAKVJA010000027.1, forward strand.
ATTCTAAAAAAATCGCAAAGTTTAGAAGAGAAGAGCTTGGATTTATATTTCAAGATTTTAATCTTCTAGATACATTAACATGTTATGAAAATATTGCATTGGCATTAACTATCTCAAGAGTTAACCATAAGGAGATCGATACACGAGTTAAAGATGTAGCAAATAAATTAGGCATAGAGGAAATATTAAATAAATATCCTTATGAAGTATCAGGAGGACAAAAGCAAAGAGTAGCTTGTGCTAGAGCAATAATAACAAAGCCATCATTAGTATTAGCAGATGAACCAACAGGTGCTTTAGACTCTAAATCTGCTAAAATGCTTCTAGAAAGCTTAGAACATTTAAATACAGAAATTAATGCAACTATTATGATGGTAACTCATGATGCATTTACAGCTAGTTATGCAAGTAGAATTTTATTTATAAAGGATGGAAAGATTTTTAATGAGTTAGTTAGAGGAAATGACAGTAGAAAGGATTTCTTTAATAAGATAATTGAGGTTGTTACTCTTCTTGGAGGTGACCAAAGAGATGTATTTTAAGTTAGCTAGCAAAAATTTAAAAAAGAGTATTAAAGATTATACAATTTATTTTTTAACATTAGTATTTGGTATTTGTATTTTTTATACTTTTAATTCAATAGAATCTCAAAGAGTAATGATGGATTTAAGTGAAATTCAAGCTGGCGCATTTCAAATAATAGATGTATTTATGTCTGTAGCATCAGTATTTATTTCTTTTATTTTAGGGTTTTTAATAGTTTATGCTAATAATTACTTAATAAAAAGAAGAAAAAAGGAATTTGGTATTTACATGACTTTAGGTATGGAAAATAAACAACTTTCAAGAATAATATTTGTAGAAACAATATTAATTGGTTTAATTTCTTTAGCTGTGGGAATAGGAATAGGAACTATACTTTCTCAAGGATTATCAATATTTACAGCTAAATTATTTAAAGTGAAGCTAGTAAACTTTACATTTGTGTTTTCTAAATTAGCATTTGTTAAGACTGTTATGTGTTTTGGATTAATATATTTAGTAGTTTTAATATTTAATTCATTTACTATAAGAAAGGTTAAGCTAATAGACTTACTAACATCTGCAAAGAAAAATGAAAAGTTAAAAGTAAAGAATATTTGGGTTTCAGTTATAGTATTTTTAATTAGTGTAGCAATGATAGGTGCGGCATATTATTTAGTTATAAAAAATGGAATAGCAATAATAAGTCCATCAGCTATAGGAATTCCTGTATTATTGGGATCAGTAGGAACAATATTATTTTTCTTTTCATTATCAGGATTTTTACTTAAAGTTATGCAAAGTAATAAGAAATTTTACTTAAAAGATTTAAACATGTTTATTTTAAGACAAATTAATAGTAAGATAAACACTACTTTTATTTCAATGTCATTTATTTGTTTAATGTTATTTGTTGCAATATGTACATTTTCAAGTGGGCTTGGAATTAGTAGAGGACTTAATAAGGATGTAGCAGATTTAACACAATTTGATGCAACATTATGGAATTTGAATGGTGATAATTTAATTGATTCTTTAGGAAAGAGTAGTATAGATAGTTTTGCTGATTATGCACAATATACAAACTATGATAGTAAGGTTCCTTATAGCAAATTCTTAACTTCAGATGGAATTGAAAAGGGAAGCAGTTATTATCCTGTTTTTACTGATTCAGATATTATGGCAATTAGCCTTACTGATTTTAATAATATATTAAGATTATTAGGAAAAGATCAAGTATCATTAAAGGAAAATGAATATTTAGCTTTTACAGATATAGGTGATATGCAAAAAATTATTCAAGAATCAATAAATGATAAAACTAAAATAAATATAAATGGAAAAGAATTAATTCCAGCAGATATTAAGGTTCTTAATATAACTAGCTATGACTCAACTATGAAAAGTAATATATGTACATTTGTGGTTAATGATGATTTAGTAAATGAATTACCAACTGTTAATACCTATTTAAATGTAAATTATAAAGACGATAAATCATTATCAGAAATAGGTATGCAAGATATAATAAAAAGTAACAATGATAAAAATGGATATCAAGTATATTATATAAATAAAGAAACTGTAGAAGCAACAACAGCAGGTCTTGGTGCTATGGTGTCTTATTTGGCTATATATATGGGAATTATATTTTTAATAACATCAGCTGCAGTACTTGCACTTCAACAACTATGTGAATCAGCAGATAATACGTATAGATATGAATTATTAAAAAAGGTTGGAGTAGATGAAAAAATAATAAATAAATCACTATTAACTCAAATAGGAATATACTTTATGATGCCTTTAAGTATTGCGTTAGTTCACTCTATAGTTGGATTAAAATTTGCACAAGGGGTAGTTTCTATAGTTGGTGATGGAAGTATGATGAAGTATATATTAATTACATTATTAGTGCTAGTAATAGTTTATGGAGGATACTTTATGGCAACATACAATGGTGCAAAGAAGATCATTAGATAGAATAAATAATAAAATTTAATTAATTATATATTTTTATTATTGAAATTATTTTCATTATGTAGGATACTTTTATCGTAGACTTTTAATATATTATATGAAGTCAATATAAATGGGGAGTTACGGGAGAAGAAGAGATGAAAAAATACAAATGTATAATATTTGATTTAGATGGAACTATGTTAGATACAGAAAAAATGAATATGATACCATTACAAAGATTAATTAAAGAAGAGCTATCAATTGATATTAAGTACGAAGATTTACTAAAGTACAGAGCTTATGCAGGAAAGACAACATTAAAAATGCTAGGATTTAAAGATATTGAAGCTTCTTATAGTAAATGGGTTAAATATGTTAACGAATATGAAGATGGAGCAAAGCTATATGAAGGTTTTGATGAGGTTATAAAAGGGTTAGATGAAAATGGAATACTTTGTGGGATAGCTAGCTCTAAAATGAAGTCTCAATATGAAATAGATTTTTTGAAAACAGGTCTTCAAAGTTATATGAAAAGCGTAATTTTAGCAGAAGATACAGAAAATCATAAGCCACATCCAGAGCCATTACTTAAGGCTATAGAAATATTAAATATAGAACCTAAGGATGCAATGTATGTTGGAGATACTTTTGCAGATTATAAATCTACTAAGGCAGCAGGAATGGATTTTGGGTTAGCTGTATGGGGAGCGACGGATCTTGATGGTATAAAAGCCGATCATTATTTAAATACGCCAAAAGATATTTTGAAGGTATTAAATTTATAATAGTATGTAATTAAATAAATTAGATTAATAAAAAAATTGCTATATCAAAATTTTGATATGGCAATTTTTTTTATTATTAAAGTTAACTTATTTTAACAAAAGCAAATGGGCTGTTAAAATAAGTTAACTAGCCTCTAATATTTTCTTAATATAGGTAAAGTAACCTATATGAGGAAGAGGAATTAAGGAGGATTAAAATGACAGAGCAATATCTAGAAATAAATAATATAAAACCTAATAAAGCTATATTAGTAAAAAGAAGAAAAATAACTAAAGGAGAAATGGAACCATATTTCTACTTAATACCTGCATTTATTATATTTGGGCTATTTGTATTTTATCCTTTTGTAAAAACAATAATAATGAGTATGTCTACTACTAATATAAGAGGA
>NZ_CAKVJA010000028.1 GCF_934754925.1 uncultured Clostridium sp.
TTAGTTTATTTTTAATTTATAAAAGTAGTATAATATAGATAATATTGTCAAAATAAATACAACTATTATTCCAAATCTAAAAGAAGGAGTGAACGTAACATGCTTCAAGTTCAGAAAATATATAAAAAATACGTTACTGGCGATTTAGAACAAACTGCTCTAAATGGAGTCTCTTTAAATCTAAGAGATAATGAATTCGTTGCAATCTTAGGTCCTAGTGGCTCAGGAAAAACAACATTATTAAATGTTATTGGAGGACTTGACCGTTATGATAGTGGTGATCTAATTATCAATGGAATTTCTACTAAAAAATATAAAGATAGAGATTGGGATTCATATAGAAATCATACTATCGGATTTGTATTTCAAAGCTATAACTTAATTCCTCATCAAACTGTTCTTTCAAATGTTGAGTTAGCTTTAACCATCTCTGGTATATCTAAATCAGAAAGAAGAAAACGTGCAATAGAAGCCCTAGAGAAAGTAGGCCTTGGAAAGCAACTTCATAAAAAACCTAATCAAATGTCTGGTGGTCAAATGCAACGTGTTGCTATTGCAAGAGCTTTAGTAAATGATCCAGAAATATTATTAGCTGATGAACCAACTGGAGCACTTGATAGTGAAACTAGTATTCAAGTTATGGATTTATTAAAAGAAGTAGCTAAAGACAGATTAGTTGTTATGGTAACTCATAATCCTGAATTAGCAGAACAATATGCTAATCGTATTGTTAGAGTAAAAGATGGAAATATTGTAGATGATTCTAACCCTTATGAAGTGGATACTAAAAATATGGCTCCACCAAAACATGCAAATATGGGTAAAGCTTCAATGTCATTACTAACTTCATTATCTCTAAGCTTTAACAATTTAAAAACAAAGAAGGGAAGAACTCTTTTAACTTCATTTGCAGGATCAATTGGTATTATTGGAATTGCCTTAATTTTGTCCCTTAGTAATGGAGTTAATACTTATATTGATAATATTCAAAAAGAGACTATGACATCATATCCAATATCTATTGAGGCTGAAACAATTGACCTTAGTAGTATAATGTCTTCAGGTGGACCTACAGCTGGACAAACTAACGATGCTAATCACGATTTAGATGCAATTTATTCAAATGGATCAGGCCTTGAAATGGCATCTACTATGACAAGTAGTTTTACTGAAAATAATTTAACTGCATTTAAAAAATATTTAGATAATCCTGATAGTGAAATAAATAAATATGTAGGTGAAAATGGTATAATATACTCTTATAATACAAAATTTGGTGTTTATACAAAAGATCCAGATGGGACTTTTGTAAATACAGATGGAAGCACACTAACAGATAAAAATAGTTCTATAAGTACAATGATGGGAATGTCTAATATGTCTCCAATGTCAAACATGTCTGGACTTCCTGGAATGACATCAAGTTCAAGCAACTTTAGTGAATTACTTTCTGGTAAAGATGGTGAATCAGTAAGTGAAGCCGTTAAGGAAAGCTATGACTTGCTATATGGTAGTTGGCCTACTGATTATGATGAAGTTATACTTGCATTAGATGCTAACAATGAAATTTCTAGTACTACACTTTATCAATTAGGTATTTTGCCAAGCTCTGAATATAAGGAGTTAATTAAAAAAATAGAAAACGGTGAAGAAATTAAACTAGAAAGTAAAAGTTGGAATTATGAAGATATATGTAATAAAGAATTCTATATGATTCCTGAATGCGATACTTATATAGCAAATGGCGATGGTACATTTAAATCTATAAAAGAAGATACAGCTGAAATGGAAAAATTAATGAATAACGCTATAAAATTAAAAATAACAGGTGTTGTTCGTCCACAAGAAGATGCTAAAAATGCCTCAATTTCTACTGCACTAGGATATACAAGAGCACTTACTAATTACATTATCCAATATACAGATGATAGTGAAGTTGTTAAAGCTCAAAAAGAAAATCCAACTATTAATGTATTAAATGGTATGGAATTTTCTCCAGCTAGTGATGAAGAAAAAATAGCAGATACAAAGAAATATTTAAGAAGTCTTGGAGTTTCTGATAAAGCAAGTCTCTTTAAGACACTGATGTACTCTATGCAAAGTACAAGTAACGGAATGTTAGATATGAATAATCCATCAATGCAAGCTGGAACACCAGATATATCAACTATGAGTGAAGAGCAACTTGCTGCCATGTTAGATGAATATCTAAAATCCCCTGATAATGATACATTGCTTAAAATTTATGATGCATATATTTCTACAGGAAGTTATGATGATAATATGACTACTTTTGGTGTCGTAAGCTTAGATGCACCTTCTTCTATTAACATATATACAGATAGCTTCGAAAACAAAGAATCTATTTCTGATTGTATTGAGGATTATAATTCAACTGCAAGCGAAGAAGATCAAATTAGTTATACAGATTATATTGGAATACTATTATCTTCTGTTACTACAATAATCAATGTTATATCATATGTACTAATTGCATTTGTAGCAGTTTCTCTTATTGTTTCTTCTATTATGATTGGAATTATTACATTTATATCTGTAATGGAACGTACTAAAGAAATTGGTATTTTACGTGCTATTGGTGCATCAAAACACAATATATCTCAAGTATTTAATGCCGAAACATTTATTATTGGACTTTGCTCTGGAGTATTAGGGGTTGGAATTTCATTGTTATTATTAATTCCTATAAATTCTATTATTCATTCATTATTAGGTATGGATACTGTTAATGCTTCACTACCTATACCTAGTGCAATAATATTAATTATACTTAGCTTGATTCTTACTATTATTGGTGGATTTATACCATCAAAGAAGGCTGCTAAAAAAGATCCTGTTACAGCACTTAGAACAGAATAATTTTAAAAATATAACTTCAAATATTCTTAATAAAATGAGCTATATCAATTCTATTTGATATAGCTCATTTTCGCTTTGTATTATTTATTATCAGTTTTCTTTTGAAAATCTTCATTATCAATTATAAAACGCTCATGTATTCCTTCACCAATTTTCCCACGTTCATCAAATGCTTCAACTTTGAAAACAAGTCTTCTTCTATCTACTTCAATTAACTGACTTTTTGCAGTTACTTCCATACCTATAGGTGTACTAGATAAATGTTTTACATTCATAAGTGTTCCAACGCTACCTTTTCCCTCTTCTAATTCACCTTGAACACTTTTATATGCAGCTTCTTCCATAAGTGCAATCATAGATGGTGTTGCATATACATTTAACTCTCCACTTCTTAAAGTCTTTGCAATATTATTTTCATTTACAGTATCCTTAGCTTCACCAATTATTCCTACATTAATCATTTTATTTCCTCCTACTGCTGTAAAATAACTTAACTGTTAAACTTAAGTAACATCATATATACTCTCTATTATATCATTACTTAAAATATGTAAATATAATAAATATCCTCTATATTAAGTCTTATTTTAAAAGTTTTTGTATTCATTTGTTTTAACTAATTTCATGATTTTTTTCCATATTAAGAAGTTTTTCTTTTACATCTAATCCTCCTGCATAGCCAACTAATTTTCCATTAACTCCAATTACTCTATGGCAAGGAATCATAATCATAATTGGATTTTTATTATTGGCCATTCCAACTGCTCTTGATGCTTTTTCATTCCCAATTAATTTTGCAATTTCTCCATAACTTCTTGTTTCTCCATATGGAATTTCTTTCAAAACATTCCACACCTTTTTTTGAAATTCAGTTCCTTCTGGCTCCAATGGTAAATCAAAAGAATTACGTTTTCCTTCCAAATACTCTTTAATTTCTTTAATAGCTTTTCTCATTAACCATGTTTCTTCTTTTATTTCTACTTCTTTTTCTAAATCCTTATTTACAAAATATAATCTAGTGATTGCCACACCATTTTCCTCTATAGCAATTTCTCCGATCTTCGTATTATAATAGAATGTATTTTTCATTTTTTCTCCTTAAATATTAATAAAAAAATTTTATTATGTTACTTCTATTTTACAAGAAAATCCTCAGTAATATTACTTTGTAATTTATTAATAAAATATTTAAGGAACCACAAGATTTCCTTGTAGTTCCTATTAATTTATTATTTTTTTATTAATCTCACTACAGTTTCAGCATGTGGAGTATTTGGGAACATGTCTTTAACTGTGCTCTTATCAACTTTATATCCATGAGCTAATAATACATCTAAGTTTTCAACCATTGTCTTTGGATTACATGAAACATAAATTATTTCAGGTGCATTAAATCTAATTACATAATCTAAAGCCTTTGGAGAAACACCACTTCTTGGTGGATCTAAGATGATTATATCTGGTTTATCTTTAACTTTCTTAATAGTTTCAGCAACATCACCAGCTATAAACTCACAATTATTTAATCCGTTAAGCTTAGCATTTTCTTTTGCAGCTTCAACAGCTTCTTCAATAAGCTCAAGTCCAACAACCTTCTTAGCATTAGGTGCTGCTATTTGACCAATTGTACCTGTTCCACAATAAAGGTCAAATACAACTTTATTTTCTCCATCACCCATAAAGTCTCTAACTAAGCTATAAAGAGATTCTGCTCCCTTAGAGTTAGTTTGGAAGAATGAGAATGGTGATATTTTAAATTTAAGTCCAAGTAAAGTTTCAACTATGTAATCTCTTCCAAATAATACATTTACCTTTTCAGGTACAACTGCATCAGATAAAGAATTATTTTCAGTATGTAGTATAGATACTAATTCGCCCTTATAATTTTGAGCTTTAAGTAATTCAGTATATTCTGTTAAATCAAAATCAATTTGAGTTGTAGTTACTAAGTTAACCATAAGCTCACCAGTATTAGTAGCTTTTCTAATAACTAAATGTCTTAAATAACCTTCTCTTCTCATTACTCTATAATAAGGTAATCCAGTTTTTCTAAAGTAATCTACAGTTGTTTTAAGAACAGTTCTAAAATCTTCATCAACTATCATACAGTTATCAACAGTTAATACACCAAAAGACTTTCCTTTCATGTGCATTCCTAAAGTAAGTTCTCCACCTTTTTCTAAATCTCCAAAAGTGAATTCCATTTTATTTCTATATTCCCAGCAATTTTCGCTACCCTTTACTCCAAGGTACATTCCCATAGGTAAGTCCTTTTCTTCAAAAAGCTCACAAATTTCATCACTTAATAATTCTAATTGCTTTTCATAAGTTAAATTTTGAGAACTACATCCTCCACATACTCCAAAATGAGGGCATGGTGGTTCTATTTCATATTCAGCTCTTTCAATAACTTCTACAAGCTTAGCTTCAGCATATCCTTCTCTATTTTTCTTAACTGTAGCTTTTACTGTTTGCCCCGGGAAAGCACCTTTTACGTAAATTTTCTTTCCTTCACATTCTGAAATTCCCGTTGAAGGAAACTTTATGTTGTTTATTTTTAATGTTAATTGACTTCCTCTTTTCATCTTACGCTCCAATCTAAAATTAATTATTTATTTAAATTTAATTTTTTCTAAACCTTTAAAATAAAAATATTATATAGAAGAATACCTTTTAACTTCTAACTATTAGTATTATACATTAAAACAAAAATAAAAACACCTCTATAAATTATTATAAAGGTGTCTTCTTAAATTATCTAAAGATGAATTTTTTACCTAAAGTTTTTCCATGTAAGATTTCTTGTAAAATTGGATAGTATAATATATTACTTATTACATAAATAATCATAAATGCTTCTTCTCTTAAAACTACTCTATATCCAAAAACTCTTAGAATCAAATCAAATACTCCAAATATTATCAACGCTAAACCTATAGCAAATATTTGATCTAAGATTCCGCTCAAAACAACTTTTGTATAATGTAATACCTTACCATCAGCCTTTATTTCTTCATCTCTTATAAATTCTCTAGCTTCAGCCGCTTCCTCTTCAGCTAAATATACTTCTGCTTCCTCTAAAACATCTGGTGATACAAAATCATCATTATTTTTAGTTGAATCAGCCTTATTTTCTAGCTTTTCTTCATTGTTATCTACCATTTCTACCTCCATAGAATTTTTATTTATATAATTAAATCTTATTATTTACTTAAAGTTATATACTCTACTTTCTAATTTATAAAGTAAAAAGTCTTCTGTAATTGTTATTGTCTCTTTTAAACCATCAACATTATTTGTTATAGTTTGTATACCCTGATCTGTACCATTTTTAATTACATCATATATCTGTTTATTTAATTCAGTATAATCTCTATCATAGTCTCCAGTAAATGCTTGTGAAAAGGATGCTAATGATAAATTTTCAAATTCAAACTTTCCACCTTCTAATATAGTCTTTTTATCTAGCTTATATCCTAGTTTCATTTCTAATTTTCCATTTGCTAAATCTGAACCATATTGTTTAAAACCAAAATATAAACTTTCTAATCTCTCTGCATCTGGAATATCAAAGTATACATAAGTATCATTAACTGACTCACCATTCTCTTCTTTTATTTCATCTTCTGTAATATCATAATCTAATGAATATCCTTTAGCTGTTGATTCTACACTTGCTAATGATTTTTCATATAATTCTTTAACTTGTTCTCTAGTATAATCTTCTGACCATTTTCCTGGAAGTATATCTACATTTTCAACTGTTGTCTTTTGATTGTCCCCTGTTGCTTTTCCCGCATTGTTGTTACCTGAGCATCCTACCGCACTAATAGCTAACATTGCAACTAATGCTAAAGATATTGCTTTCTTCTTCATGTTCTTACCCCCTACATCATTATTTGACTTAATAATATGTTTTCCTAAATCTTATTAATTATAACATTAATCTCCTATATTTTAAAAGCATTTGATAACATATTTATGTAAAATTCACATTATAATCTACAACTTAATGCTGTCCTTTATTTTTTCAAATGTCTTTTCCCCTATTCCATCAACATTTTTTAACTCATCAATAGACTTAAACCCATTATTTTCTTCCCTATATAAAATTATAGCATTAGCTTTTACTTCTCCTATTCCAGGTATTTCTTTTAACTTACTTAAATCAGAATCATTTATACTTATCCTTTCATCATCACTTTCTTCATTTATTTCATAATCTTCTACTTGTTCCTGCTCTTCTATATCAGTATCATTTATATTTCTAATTATTATTAACTCATGATTTTTTATTTCTTTAGCCCTATTTATATTTGAAATATCTGCTTCTTGTGTTAACCCGCCTGCTACTTCAATTAAATCTTTAATTATGCTTCCTTCGTTTAGAGTATAGACGTCAGGGTTCATTACTTCCCCCTTAATTTCAACTACTATTTTGCTATTAGAATTTCCTTCTAAAATATCATTATCTACTTTATTATTCCTTTCAGTATTACTCTGTAAATAATCTATATTTATATTCTCTTCGGCATTAATACTATCTTCATCTATAAAAATACTTTGCATATATTCATCCTTAAAGACATTCTCTCTGTTTCTTCCATATGTTAACAATGATATACTTACCATTAATATCAAAACTATTATTATTCCTATTACTTTCTTATTCTTTAAATTTTCCATTATATTTATCTATCTCCCTTCCTATACTTTTTATTATAATTATTAACATAAATTCCATATCTAAACTTTTATAAGTAATTTATCTATAGAATTATCTTTATTTTTTTGATAAACTTATAACGTATAAGATATAACTTAAGGGAGAGATTTATGAAAAAATTATTATGCAAAATATTTACTTTAGTATTTTTACTTACAAGCATACTAACTAATTTAACAACAATAAGCTCTTTTGCGATACCTAATTTATATTCTGAGGGTATTTATCTTATGGATGCCACTACAGGAAAAGTACTTTACGAAAAAAATGCTAATGTCCAGTATATGCCCGCTTCAACTACTAAAGTAATGACAGCAATACTCGCATTAGAAAATTGCAAATTAGATGAAGAGGTAACTATAGGTGAAAATCCTCCATTGGCAGATGGATCTGCGATTGGACTTGCTCAAGGTGAAGTTTATACAATGGAAGAATTACTTTTAGGACTACTTCTTGAGTCTGGAAACGATTGTGCTGAAGCAATTGCTGAACATATATCTGGTTCCATTGAAGAATTCGCAAAGTTAATGAATAAAAAAGCTAAAGAACTTGGAGCAACTAATACTAACTTTAAAAATCCAAGTGGATTAACGGAAGAGGGCCATCTTACTACAGCTCATGACTTAGCTTTAATAATGGCCTATGCCTCTAAAAATGAAGATTTTGTTAGAATAGCTAGAACTCCATCTTATTTTTATGAAACTCATCCATTTTCGGATGGTAGCCAAAAATGGGCAATCAATAAAAATCCTTTACTTAAAGAAAATTCTAATTATAAATATCAATATGCTTATTGTGGTAAAACTGGCTATACCATAGCTGCAAATCATTCATATACAGCTGTAGCGAAAAAGGATAATCAAACTATAGTTGGTGCATTTTTAAATGCAACTGATAAAGATGGTTTATATACAAGTGTTGGACAGTTATTTGATTGGGGATTTTCTAACTTTAAAACAGAAAAGATAATTTCTAAAGGTGATAAATTAGATGATTACTCTATAAATGACTCTACTTCTATTCCTTTAGTATCAACAGAAGATATCTATTATACCTTTAATATAGGTAAAGGAGAAAATGCAACGAATCCTAGTATATCAGTAAAATATGATAATAAGGACTTTAGCACTACCTCAATCAAAGAAGGTGATGTATTATTTGATGCTTCACTTTTAATTAATGGTAATAAGGTGTCTGATATTAAGTTAGCTAGCGGCATAGATAGAGAATATACTGCTGAAGATATGGTAAAAAATAATATAATAAATTTTATTTCTAGTAAATATTTTATTCTTGGAATAGTGGCTATTGTTATAATAATTATATTATTTATAATACTAATATTAATAAAGCGTCATAAAAGAAGAAAACGAAGATTTTTAGCAAGACGTTCTTATATAAGAAATAAACATAATTTTTAATTTAAAGTTTAAGAGTTAGAAATAAACTATTTTAATAAGTTATTTCTAACTCTTTATTTTAATTTCTTAGCTTATCTAATAATATTTTTATATCATTTGGTAATTCAGCTCTTAATTCAAGCTCTTTTTTAGTTTTCGGTGATTTAAAATTTAATCCATATGCATGAAGGGCTTGCCTTGGCATAATTTCTGAATCTGATTCATATCCATATAATGTATCTCCATAAATAGGATGACCTAGTGAAGATAAATGCACTCTAATTTGATGTGTTCTACCAGTTTCCAGTAAACATTCCACTAAATCTGCATCATTTAATCTTTCTATAACTTTATAATGAGTAATACTTCTTTGTCCTCTCTCATCTACAACTCTTTTCATACTTCCTGGGATTTCTGGCCTATAAATCGGTTTATCTATCGTTCCTTCCATTTGTTCCATATGACCATGAACTAAAGCTAGATATCTTTTATCTATTTCATTTTGTTGCATATTATTAGATAATTCCATATGAGCATATTGATTTTTAGCAATTATTATTAACCCTGATGTATCCATATCAAGTCTACTAACTAATCTTACTATACAATCCTGATTAGTTTCTTTAAAATAATATAATAATGCATTTGCTAATGTTCCTGATTGATATCTTTTAGTTGGATGAACTACCATATTAGGTCCTTTATTTACAACTATTATTTCACTATCCTCATAAACTATATCTATATCTATTTTTTCTGGCTCAATATTTTGAGTTTCTTTTTTATTTAAGTTAATTACTATATTATCATTTTCTTTTAAAACATAATTCATTCTTACAGGAGTATTATTTACTAGTATTCTTTTATCCAGAGCAGCTCCTCTTATAAGTCTTGATGATAATCCCATCTCTTCTTTTAGATATTCCCTTATCTTTCTTCCTTCAAAGCTCTTTTCTACACTTTTTTCTAAAGTACTCATGCTTTTTTACCCTCCCTTAAATAATTAAGAGTTAAGAATTAAGAATTAAGAATTGGTGCTTAAATTGACTGTTACAATTTATCACATATTATCTTTAAAGTCATTCTGACCTTAAATAAAACTCTTAACTCTATACTCTTAACTCTAAACTAAAATTGTATTTTATTCAAACTCTAAATAATCCTCACCAATTATTATTACTGCATCATAATCTTGATATTCTGAGTTCTTATTCTTTGAAAGATTTTTAATTCCTGTATCATTACTTAATAATTTTTTTAAATCCTTATTATTTGATAATATACTTGATTCCTTACTTTTATCATAATTTCCAGTACTTATATTAGCATACCCTAGTTTTTCTAGTTCTGTTTTTAAGTTACCAGCCAAACCATTTACTCTAGTTGCATTTAAAACTATAATAGAAGAATTCTTTTTTTCCTCACTATTATCTGCTTCACTAGTAATTTTTAATGATTCTAATAATCTCTGATTATATGAAGGATCTGCAATTAAAAAATCTTGCCCATATATTCTTTCATTATATCCTTGTAATGTACTCATAGATATTCCTGAATTACTTATCATCTTTAATCCATACTTTATCATATCTGTACCTGACATATTAGTTACTACATTTTCTTTTATAGCCTTTAAAATATCTGGCACTTGAGTAACTATCATTGGATTAGTACACTTCTCTACTAAAGCAGATATAAATTTTTGTTGATTTTTGATTCTTCCTAAATCCCCATCTTCAAGACCTGTACCATCATTATTCTTTCTCCATCTAAAGAACTCTTCTGCCTTTTGTCCATCTAATAATACTGTTTCACCTTTATTAAAATATATATGAAGATCTTGAGCATCATCATCATAGTACATATCCCTATCTATATACATCTCAACTCCACCAACAGCATCAATTAAATTTCTAAATGCAGCATAATCAATCTCTACAAGATAATTAACCTTTATATCTAATAGGCTCTCAACTTGTTCTATAACTTCTTGTTCTCCACCTAAAACATAAGCAGCATTTATCTTCCAATATGGAATATAATTTCCGTTACCATCATGTGCATTTTCAACCTCAATTAAAGTATCCCTTGGAATAGAAACTACTTTTATATTATCAGTACGCGGATTATAATTTAACAACATCATAGTATCAGTTCTTCTAGCAGAAGTATTTGAAGCGTTCTCTGCATCTCCTATATCCATACCTAATAATAATATATTTACAGTTTCATTTGCCTTTGGCTTAACTCCAGCTATTACATCACTATTATTTAGAGATGCAATAAAAGAAAATAAATATATTCCACCTAGTACTATTAATATCAATATTGTTAAACATGCAGCCTTAATGGCTCTTTTTATAACTGTAGATTTTTTTTCTTTTCTTCTTAATTTCTTTTTTATCTCTAACTTTTCTCTAGGGCTTAACTGCCTTTTATTCTTTTTGTTAGAGATTCCTCTACTATTATTAACTCTGTTATCCATCTTACTTGACATTGTCCTGCCCCTCACCTTATATATACTAATAAAAAAATTAACAATTATTAAAATCTATTCATTCTTAGTATTATATACTAAATAATTTCTTGCTTTAACAGAGTTTATATCTACTGCACAACCTTGCTTTAATAAATATATAGTTGTATGAGTTAATGCTTTTAACATAGCTAGATCTAAATCCTTATAGGCTATTTCTCTAATTTCATCTATGCCATCGAATTTTCTAGACGGTTCTATTAAATCTGCTAGGTATACTATCTTTTCAAGATTAGTCATATTTTCTTTACCTGTAGTATGCCATCTCATAGCATTTAAAACTTCTTCATCTTCTATTCCAAAAACTTTTCTAGCTATTACAGGTGCAATTATAGAATGCCATAATTCTTGTGTATTTTCTTCATCAATTGATAAAATAATATTCTCATTATCTATTAATTTTCTCAATTCTTCATTGCTCATATTTTTTGCAACATCATGGCAAAGAGCTGCTATTTCAGCTTTACTTTTATCTTCTCCATAAATTTCAGCAAGCTTAATGGCAGTATTAACTACACCTAAAGTATGCCCATACCTAGATGGCTTTAAATTATTCTTTAAATAACCCTTTATCTCTTCTACTCCCCACATTTTAATCTCCCCTATATAAGTTATTATATTTTATATATTCCATTACTTCCTTAGACATGAAGAAATCAACTTTTTTTCCATGTAATATTCTCTCCCTAATCATAGAGGAAGAAATATCTAGATTAATTACATCTAATAAAATTATATTGCAATTATATTTTTCTTGTAATTTTTCCTTTTGCTCTTCAAGAATTTCCTTTGTATATTCTCCCCTATTAAAAGCTACAAATGTACAATTACCTAATACTAACTCAGGATTTTTCCACTTTTCTATATCCATTAAAGAATCAGCTCCAGCAATGAAGAAGACTTCAACATCTTCTTCATCACCTTTTAAATATCTTAAAGTTTCATAAGTATAACTATATCCTTGTTTCTGTATTTCATAATCACTAATTTCAAATCCAGAATAATCTTTTATAGCCATTTTAACCATATCATATCTATAATTAGAATCTATTACTGGACTGTCTTTTTTATGTGGCGGATTTCCTGCCACCATAAATATAACCTTATCTAAATTCAAAGCCTCTTTAGCTTCATATGCAATATATAAATGTGCTAAATGTATGGGGTTAAATGTCCCACCCATCATACCATATCTTTTCATAACTATTTATTTTTCCCTTGAGGTAACTCTATTTTAGGCTTCTTTTCAGACTTCTTGTATAATACAATTTTACTTCCTATAGCCTGAACTCCTTCACATCCTATAAGTTTGCATATTTCATCAGAAACTTCTCTAGCAGCTAATCCACTATTTTCTAAAACTTTTATTTTTATAAGTTCTCTAGCTTCTAATGCTTCTTCTAATTGTCTTAAGAATGTTTCTTCAACACCATTTTTACCTATTTGGAATATTGGTGTCATTGTATTTGCAAGCCCTCTTAAATAAGCTCTTTGTTTTCCTGTTATCATATACCTTACTCCTCCTATAATATATACTCGAATTCGAAGTCATTTAATCTAACCATGTCTCCGTCTTGTACACCCATCTCTCTAATTTGTTGTAATACTCCCTTATTATTAAGTACCTTATGGAAGTATCTTAATGAATCTGCATCATGAATGTTTACAGATGCAAGTAATCTATCAACAAATGATCCTGTAACAACATATGTGTTGTACTCTTCACCTTCTTCAACGTTGATTTCATATGTAAATCTCTTTTCTTCTTCAACGTATCTTTCTTCTTCTGGTATTTCTAAATCCATTAATGGAATTTCTGTTAACATCTTACCAGCTTCCTTAATAACTTCATCAACACCAGCTTTAGTTGCTGCTGACATCTTAAATACTTTATCAAAGCCTAATTCATTAACTTTCTTCTTAAAGTCTTCAAATACTTCTTCATCATAAAGCATATCAGCTTTATTAGCTACAACAATTTGTGGTCTATCCCAAAGCTTTACAGAATATTTCTTAAGTTCTTCATTTATCTTAACAAAGTCTTCGAAAGCATCTCTACCTTCAACACCTGATATATCAACAACATGTATTAATAGTCTTGTTCTTTCTATATGTCTTAAGAAATCAAGTCCTAATCCTACACCTTCAGCTGCCCCTTCAATTATTCCAGGAATATCAGCCATAACAAATGAATTAATCCCTTCAGCTTTAACAACTCCTAAATTTGGCTTTAAAGTTGTAAAGTGATAGTTTGCTATTTTAGGCTTAGCAGCTGTAACAGTTGATAATAAAGTTGACTTTCCTACATTAGGGAATCCAACTAATCCAACGTCTGCAAGTAATTTTAATTCAAGCATTAAAGTTCTTTCTTCTGCTGGCATACCTGGCTCTGCAAAGTGTGGTGCCTGTCTTGTTGGTGTACAGAACTTGCAATTTCCTTTACCACCCTTACCACCTCTTGCAATAACATATGTGTCATCCTTATGAGAAAGGTCAGCAATAACTTTATTACTTTCAAAATCTCTAATAATAGTTCCCATTGGAACTCTTATGTATAAATCTTCTCCATCCTTACCATAGCATTTAGAACCTGAACCATTACCTCCAGATTCAGCTATAAACTTTTTCTTATATTTGAAGTCTAAAAGTGTTGTTAATCCAGTATCTACTGTAAATATAACACTACCACCTTTTCCTCCATCTCCACCATCTGGTCCTCCTAATGGAACGTACTTTTCTCTTCTAAATGTAACAGCACCATTTCCACCGGCACCTGATCTAACTAATATCTTGGCTCTATCTATAAACATAGTTACTATCCTCCTTGTAACTTCTTAATGTTAAACGTAATAATTCATCTTTATTATTCCATAACATATATATTTTATAATAGTATATATAAAAAAGATATTTATTACAAGAATAAAAGCACCCTTACGGGTGCTTTTACCTATATAAAATATAATTATTCAGCTATTTCTTCAACGCTTACTGGGTAAACAGAAACTTTCTTCTTGTCTCTTCCCATTCTTTCGAATCTTACGATTCCGTCTTCTTTAGCAAATAAAGTGTCATCTCCACCCTTACCAACGTTTAGACCTGGGTGAATCTTAGTTCCTCTTTGTCTGTAAAGGATGTTTCCAGCTAAAACGAATTCTCCGTCTGCAGCCTTAGCACCTAATCTTTTAGATTCAGAATCTCTACCATTCTTTGAACTACCTACCCCTTTCTTGTGGGCAAATAATTGAAGGTTCATCATTAACATACTCATTACACCTCCTCGAATTTTATTTTTATATATTTATTCCGTCTATTTTTACCAAAACTAGCTTCAAGGGACATCATTAAACTTTCTAAGCTTTTTTCAAAGGTTAAAAGTAATACTTGCCCTCTCTCAATATCTTCTTTTTTAAGATTAGTTAAATCTAATGATAAAAATCCATCATTTATTTCATACTTTATTGGTAGCTTTAAAACTTCCTGCATGCCTATTACAGCACTTTGAGACAATACTGAAACACTATTACAGATCATATCATATGCATCACCTGTAGTACTTTCAATTTCTTCTCTTGATAAAGCATGACCCTCTATCTTAAATCCGAGAGATATATGTTTTTGCTTAAATATAATAACCTTAATCATAACTTAAAATTAAGCTTCGATTTTTTCGATTACTAATTTAGTGTAAGGTTGTCTGTGACCAGTCTTCTTTCTGTAGTCCTTCTTTGGCTTATACTTGAAAACTGTGATTTTCTTAGCTTTTCCTTGAGCTGCTACCTTAGCAACAACTTTAGCTCCAGCAACTACTGGTGCACCAACTGTTAAAGTTTCTCCGTTAGAAACAGCTAAAACCTCTGTTAATTCTACTGTTGATTCAACTTCAGCGTTTAATTTTTCAACGTATATTACGTCTCCTTCTTGAACTCTGTATTGTTTTCCTCCAGTTAATACTACTGCGTACATTAAAACACCTCCTCTTAAACGGTCTCGCCAATGTAGGTACAAAGATTTAACTTTGTTTTTATTAAAACCCGTTATGTGCGGTTTACATATGACATTTTATCATATAAAAATACATTTTGTAAAGAAATTTATTATACTTTTTCAATTGTTTTTATCTTGTACTTTTGGTAATTTTCTTTTTGATTAGAGAATATAAGTGGTTCAACCCTGTACCCCTCTATATCATCAACAAAACTTAAATAAATTTCTTTATCTAATCCATCAATATTTTTTAAAAACTTAAATAAATCACCTTTTATATCTTCTTCATAATTTTTATCTATTTCAACATAAAAATCATTTATAGAGTTTTCCTTTGAACATTTTATAATTTCATTTCTAATAAGAGTCTCTATATAAGATAACCTTAAAACAAATCCATTACTTTTACATTTTCTACAAGGCTCTTCTAAATATTCATAAATAGATTTACCTCTTCTTTTTCTACTTATTTGGATTAAATCAAGTTCTGTGAAAGGAAAAATCTTAACATTTCCCTTATCTGCTGATAAAGCCTTTTTAAGTTCTTTAAGCACTGGTATCTTTTGCTTTTCATCTCTCATATCAATGAAATCAACAACTATTATCCCACTTAAGTTTCTTAATCTAATTTGTCTTCCAACCTCTTTTGCAGCCTCTAAATTAGTTTGCATTATAGTTTTATTAAAATCTCTACCTTTTGTATTTTTTCCACTATTAACATCTATTACATACATAGCTTCAGTTTTATCTATTACGATATATCCACCACAAGGTATATTAACTTTTTTATGCCTTAACTTAATTATTTCTTTTTCTATTCCACTATAATCAAATAAAGTCCTTGTACCTTCATATAGCTTAAATTCAACATTGTTATGATTATCGATTAAGCCCTTTATCATTTCTAAAAATTCTAAACTGTCTACTACAATTTTAGTCTTTCTATTATCAAGCTCCTCAAAAAATCTTGTAATTAAGCTATTTGATTTAATCTTACCTATATTTTTAGAGTATTTAAGTTTTCTTTCCATTTCATCTTTTTTATTTAAAAGATAATTCAGCTCTTCATTTAACTCTTCATCACTTGCAGATTCAGCATCTGTTCTAAATACTATTCCAACTCCTCTAATTGGATTTATTAAAGTAGTTAATCTTCTTTTTTGATCTACATCAGAAATTCGTTTTGATAAAGTTATTCCTTCATCTCCTAATGTTAAAACAATAAACTTACCTAATATCGCTACTTTATTGCTGACTTTAGCACCTTTATTTCCTAAAGGCTCCTTTAAAACTTCTACTAATAACTCTTGACCTTTTTTTATTCCGCTTCTTTTTAATTCTTCACTATAATACATATAAGCTTCCTTTTCTAAACCTATATCTAAAAATACAGAATTAATTCCAGGAAGTATATTTTTTACTCTAGCTTTATAAACTTCTCCAATCTGTGGATTAATGGAGTCCTCTTCTACAAGGCACTCCATTAATTCATCATCTTCTTTTACAGCAATTCTAATTAAACTTTCTCTTCTTTCAACGAAAATTTCTCTCATATTAAAACTACCTTAAATCCCCTTATATAAAGGAACATATTTATTATTTTTTAATATATACATTTCTTCTCTCTTTATATTTACAAAAGAATCCATATTTATTTCTGATATTTTACCTTTTAAATAAGTTACTAAAAGATCTGCAGAAAGATTTTCCCTACTTCCAGTTGATATTAATGTATTTAAAACTAATTCATTATCTTTTACCCAATATTTAAACTCTTTAACAAAAGGCTTTATGTCAGTAAGTTTTTCTCCTTTTTTAGTTTTCTTAACTATCTCCCATTTATCTTCATTTAGAGTCTTCATCATTTCTTCTTCAACTTTAGAAGTTCCATTAAGTTTTATCTTAATTATATATCTTGCTCCATCTAAAAGTGCCATTGCTTGTGGTAATCTCTTAACATTTTCTACTATTTCAACTGGTGTTGCATGTAAAAATTTAATTGTTGGAGGAGCACTTGCATTTAATTTTTCTATAACTTCTCCTACTCCAAGGGATTCTGTTAAAACTAAATCTAAATATTCCCCATCAGAATAAACTCCAACTGAAAGTGGTTGTGCTATTGATAAAGACATATGAGGATTAAATCCCTTTGAATATTCAACTGGTAATCCTGATCTTTTTATTATTCTTTGAATTGTTCTCATTAAATCTAAGTGACCAATAAATTTAATATTTTCACCCTTAGTAAACTTAATTACGTATCGCACCTTCGAAACACTTCCCTTCCTTAAAGTTTATGTTTATTCCACATCCTGTACAACCTTCTAAACAGTTCTTAGTAAGCTCAGCTTTTTTTGCTTTTTCATTTTCTCTTTCAAGATACTTTCTATTAACACCAATGTCTATGAAATCCCATGGAAGTACTTCTTCATAGCTTCTATCTCTATATACATAGAAATCTGGATCTAAATTACACTCAGCCATTGCTTCATTCCATATATCCATATTGAAGTATTCTGACCATCCGTCAAATTTAGCACCTTTTTCAAAGGCCTTTATTAAAACATCACAAGTTCTTCTATCACCTCTTGCAAATACAGCTTCCATAAATGAAGTTTCTTGCTCATGATAGTTATAAACTATACTTCTTGATTTTATTGCACCTCTAACAGCTTTTATTCTTTCATCTACTATTTCCGGTCTAGCCATTGGAGCCCATTGGAATGGAGTAAATGGTTTTGGAACTAATATAGACGTACTTACTGTAATTTTTAATCCCTTATTTCTAATATTTTTTGGAACTCCAAAATAAACATCAGCCATCTTTTCTGCTAATTCTCCAATTCCTGCTGCATCCTCTGTTGTTTCATAAGGTAATCCTAATATGAAGTATAATTTAATAGTACTCCATCCTGATTCAAAAGCACTTTTAGCAGCTTCTAAAATTCTTTCTTCAGTTAACCCCTTATTTATTATGTCTCTCATTCTTTGAGAACCAGCTTCAGGAGCAAAAGTTAATCCAGTTTTTCTAACTTTTTGAATTTCTTTAATTAAATCTACTGAGAAAGCATCAACTCTTATTGATGGAAGAGCTATACCTACCTTATCTCCTTCATGTTCTAAAATTAAACTAGATATTAGATTTTGAATGTTAGAGTAGTCACAAATACTTAAAGATGCTAATGATACTTCATTATATCCAGTAGCCTTAAGAGCCCTTCTAGCTTGTTCTAATAATGTATTTGTAGTTTTTTCTCTAACAGGTCTATAAATCATTCCCGCTTGGCAGAATCTACAACCATTAGTACATCCTCTAGCAGTTTCTAATACAACTCTATCATGAACTATTTCAGTATAAGGAACTATCATTTCATCTGGAAATGCCACTGAGTCAAAATCATTAACTATTCTCTTTTTAATTTTAGCTGGAACATCTTCATATTTAGGCTTAAACTCTTTTATAGTTCCATCTTCGTTATATGTAACATCATAAAGACTTGGAACATAAATTCCACCTATCTTTGATATTTCTCTTAAGAATTCCTTTTTATTAACCTTTCCATTAGCCTTATGTCTTGCATAAACCTCTAAAACATCGTTCATCATTTCTTCACCTTCACCAATTTCGAAGAAATCTACGATATCATATAAAGGTTCTGGGTTATATGCACAAGGTCCTCCAGCCATAATTATTGGCTCATCTTCTCCTCTTTCACTTGCTCTTATAGTTATACCTGACATATCAAGCATATTTAATATATTTGTATAACTCATTTCATATTGAAGGGTAAAGCCTAACATATCAAATTTATCTAATGAAGTTTTAGTTTCTAAAGAAAATAACTTTATATTATTTTTTCTCATTAAATCTTCCATGTCTGGCCATGGTGTGAAAACTCTTTCACAATATGTATCTTTTCTCTCATTTATAGTATGATATAAAATTCTTGTTCCTAAGTGAGACATCCCCACTTCGTATACATCTGGAAAACAAAATGCAAATCTTATATTAACATCTTCTGGATTTTTTATAACTTGATTTAACTCTCCACCTACATATCTAGATGGTTTTTCTACTTTACATAAAATATCATCAGTTATTTTATTCATAAGAACCTCCTCTAATTTAGTGACAAGTTACAATTGACAAGTTATGATTTTAGGAAAAAATTCAGCTTAAGCTGAATTTTAAAAATTATATTTTAAAAACTCCTATTGAAGTTTTATCCTTAACTTGAAACTTGCCACTTGCAACTTGTCATTGTCTATCTGTTATTCTAGCATAATAATCATAAAAAAGTAAACTAATTAGAAAGCCTGTTCTTAATATTAAAATATTCCTCTAATGTAATATTTCCATAAAGTTTTAATGCTTCTATGAGCTCATCTTCATGCATTATAAATAAAAGCTTTAAATCATCATCTAAAACATAAAAAGAATTAAATCTATTTTTATCTATGATTGCCATAGCATTTGCTAATCCCATTTTGTAATATACCGATATACTCTTATTTTCAATGTATTTATTTCTTAATAACTTATTTCTTTTTACAAATATATTTCCCATCAATATATACTTAGCTGACTTTTTTTCACCTATAGTTATTAAATAAATTATTATTGCAGCAATAATTAAACTAATATTTATGCCCTTATTATATATAAATATAATCAAGAAAATAGCAATTAGTCCTAATGCTATCATATAACTAATTTTAGAAATTATATCTGTAACTTCTTTATACAATATTTTTTCTGATAATATAATTTCTAAAACTCTTGAACCATCTAAAGGATATGCTGGCAGAACATTGAAAAGTAATAAATTCAAATTAATATTAATTATTTTATCTACCATACTGTTATTAATTATTAAACCAACAAAAAAAAATATACATGCAATGGCTAGATTCATACATGGTCCAGCTAAATATATTTGAATTTTTTCCTTCTTAGATAATTCATCAATATTTATAAACTCAGCACTTGTACCATATATATGAATTTTAAAGTTATTGAATTTACAGCCATTCTTTTTAGCTACAACTATATGAGATATTTCATGAAGAAATATACTTATAAATGCTAAAATAATTGATTTATTTAAACTAAGAAGTATAAAAAATAATATAATTTCAGCTAAAACGCTTTTTTTCCATCTATCCATTTATAGCTCCTTTATAGACTCACATTATATTAATAACCACCTTTCTATTATGATTTTTTATTTTAAAAATCAGCTTTTCCTCCATTTAAGCTTGTTTTTATGTAATTATTTATCTTTTTTAATACCTCTGAAAAATCAAATGATTCAATTTTTTCATTTTGAATACTATAAGTAGTATCATTCATTACTGCTTTTATATTTTTATAAGAATCTTGTTCACTGGGAGAATATTTTAAATAAAAAGCTGCCATAAACATAAATATAACAACAACTAACTGATAAATAAAAACATTAACCATACTTGAGAAAAAATCTCTCTTTTTATTTCTTTTCATTTCATTTCCGTATATATCTTCAAATGTATTTCTTCTATAAACAGGAGATGTATTTTTCCCTAAGTTCTTATTTTGTAATTCTTGATAATATCTTTTGTATTGGCTATTATAACTACCCATTCTTTCCTCCTAAAAAATTGCTTATTAAATTATATTTTTATAAGCAAAAAAATATGCAATATATTGCCTCTACAATATATTGCATATTTAAACTTCTCTAAAAATTTAATTTTTTTCTTCTCATACCTATATTAAGAACTAACCCTAATGAAAGAATAGTTGTTGCTAAGGAACTTCCTCCATAGCTAACTAATGGTAATGTTATTCCTGTAATAGGCATTAGACCTATAGTCATTCCAATATTTTGCCATATTGCAAACAAGAAATATGAAATCATCCCTGTTGTCAATATAGTTCCAAACAGATCCTTTGCTGTCCGTGCTATATTAATCATCCTTGATATAAGTACCGCATATAAAGCTAATAGACAAATAGCACCAAAGGTTCCCCATTGTTGGCATATCTGACTAAAAATAAAATCCGTTTGTATTTCTGGAACATATTGTGATGCATATCCACCTGTTCCATCATTAGCTAATGAATCAAGAGTCCCAAAAAAACCACCTGACCCAATTGCTATAAGAGACTGTCTTAGATGATATCCGGATCCCGAAGTATCAGTTTCTGGATTTCTAAACGATGTTATTCTTCTTTTTTGATAATCTTGTATTAATCCTGAATTCCATACCAATACAATTCCTACTACTAAGGCTCCTAGGCCACCTATTATTATTCTCTTATCTAGTCCACCTATAAAGAAAACGCCTAAAACCATGAAGAACAGTACCATTGTCATTCCCATATCCGGTTGAATTACTATAAGTCCCGCTGGTATTATTGCATAAAAAGCTATTATAAAGAAATTTTTAAAATTATTTATTTCTCCATCCATATCCTCTAATTCTTTTCCCATCATCATAACAGTTGCAATCTTTGCTAATTCAGCTGGTTGAAATGATAGAGGACCTAATCTTATCCATCCTTGAGCTCCATTGATAGTTGAACCTATTATTAAAACTAAAACTAATAGCGCAATTGATGTCCAATAAAATATTGGTGTAAATGCTTTAATTATAGAATAATCTATTGCTAACACAAAATACAATAACACTATTGCGCCTATAAAAAATACTGATTGTTTTAGTGGGAATATCATTCCACCTGTAGATGCCTTTTTAGCAAGATATATATTAACTATACCGAACATCGTTATTAATACTATAGATATAAACATCCATATGTCTACTTTTTTTAGATTTTTCAAATTCAGCTTAAACTTTGATAAAGGTATCATAATTTTACCTCCTTGAATTTATACCTATTTATTATATCCTATTTCCTATTTTTTCTCCATAAATAATTATATTACTACATATAAAATTCATAAACTTTTAAGAATTACTTTTCTTAATTCAGATTTTACTATATATTTTTAATTTAATTACATTAGTTGAAACTGACTTAATAAATCTATTTCGATATACATCTATATTATTTATATATCATTTTCTTTAAAATATTAACTTAATAAAAAAGAGATTGTTATTACTTTTAACAATCTCTTTATATATTATCTGTTTCTTATATTTTTTATTGGAATATTGGCAATTAACGCTGGTGAGCCTTCCCCTTCAATATCATCACTTCTATTTAATGATATTTCTACATCATTAGCATCAATTTCTATATACTTAGAAATAACCTCTAATATTTCTTTTCTTATTTTATCTAAAGTCTCAGGAGCTAAATCACCTCTATCATGAATAAGTATTAACTTTAATCTGTCCTTAGCAACTTCTTTTGGTGTAGTTTTGTTAGAAAATACCCTTAATAAATCCATACCGCCTTTATCCCCCTAGTTTTTTCTAAAAATCTTTCTTATAGCTGAAAAGAACCCTGTAGATTCTGAACCTAATTTCATTAAAGGAACCTCTTCTCCTGTAATTCTTTTAGCTATATTTCTAAATGCTTGACCTGAAAGTGCCTTTTCATCTAATACTATAGGTTCTCCCTTATTTGTTGAAACAGTTATACCTCTATCATCAGGTACAACACCTAATAATTTAACAGATAAAGTCTCTATAATATCTGATACATCAAGCATATCTCCTCTTTTTGTCATTTCATAATTTAACCTGTTAACTATAACAGTATGGTCCTCTAAACCTTTTGCATCTAATTTTCCTATTACTCTATCAGCATCTCTAACTGAAGTAATCTCTGGATTAACTACAACTATAGCTTTATCTGCACCAACAACAGAATTTTCAAACCCTTGTTCAATTCCAGCTGGTGAATCAATTAATACATAGTCGAATTCTTCTTTAAGTTTATTAACTAAATCAAACATATCTTGAGCTCTTATATCATCCTTATCCTTTGTTTGAGCTGTTGGTAGTAAACAAAGATTAGGATATCTCTTATCCTTTATTAATGCTTGTTTTAATCTACATCTATTTTCAATTACATCTATTATTGTATAAACTATTCTATTTTCTAATCCCATTAGTACATCAAGGTTTCTTAATCCAGTATCTCCATCAACTACCACAACTTTTTTCCCTAATGCCGCTAATGCTGTTCCTAAATTTGCTGTTGTTGTAGTTTTTCCTACGCCACCCTTTCCTGATGTCACAACAATCGAAATTCCCATGTAAATCCCTCCACTTTAGTAAATATATTTATTTGGTAAATATGGTTCTACCACTATATAACCATCCTTTATTTTTGCAACCTCTGGATAAGATGGCTTTAATCCATCATCTGGTGATATAGTTAATATATCTGAAATCTGCATTAATTCAGGTTGCATAAAAAATGCAGCTATTATTGACTTTTTATTTCCTCCAGTACCAGCTTTTACATGTCCCTTAATACTTCCAAGAACTATAATATTGCCCCCTGCAGAAACTTCAGCTCCACTATTAATATCACCTATTATGATAATATTTCCAGGATAATGAATAGATTGCCCCCCTCTTATTGTTTTCTTGATAAATTTGGTTTTTCCTTCATTAACTCCATTAAAAAATTTAATTGAATTATTTTCTTTAATCTTATTAATATCATCAAAAATACAATCTTTTATATCTAACTTTTGAAATAACTCTTCCTTTAATCTGACTATTTCACAGTTATCAATATGTTTAAGATTAGATGTTATTTTTAATATAGAATTTTTATAAAAGCCTTTATTTTTTGATAGACTAGATATTAATACTTCTAACATATCATCAAAACTTATAAATTTCTCCATATCTATTATAACATTTACTCCATCCTTATTGCCTTTTATCTGTATTCTTTCATCCTTCATTGGTTATCCTCCACCAATTAAAAACTCAATTTACTTTTAATTATATCATATAACTACAATTAAAAACATAATCTGATTAAAACTGTTGTAATTTTTCTACAAAATAGCACTTATTTTACTAATATATTCATTATTATATTGTACTTTAACTCTTTATATAAGTAAAAATTATAAGAGCTTTTTCTAAAAAATAAGAGAGGTTATTATTAAACCCCTCTTATTATTAATATATTTATTAACTTTATTGTTCTTGTTGAACATGTTGATCCTGATTATTTTGCTCCTGTTTAACATCTTGCTCTTGATGTTCATTTTCTTCTAATGCTTCTTGATTGTTATCTGCTGGTGATCCTAAAACATACTTTTGGAATGTTTCTGAAGTTGCTGCATAATTAGGATTAATAGCTAATAATTCATCCTTAAAGAATGCTTCATATATTCCCTTATGAACATAAGCACTATTTGCTCCTCTGTTTCCATCGTAAATAGTTGAGAATATAGCAATCTGAGGATTATCCATTGGCGCAAAGCTTATATAATTTGCATAAGCCTTTCTTCCTTGGAATTCATATTGTTCTGATGTTCCAAAGTCAGCAGTTCCTGTCTTACCACAGACTGCAATAGGGAAGTTAGCAAATAATGCATAATTAGTTGCATTAGATGGTGATGTATTAACTCTTCTCATCCCCTCTTTAATAGCCTGTAATATATCTGCATCAATAGGATTACTTTCTATAACTTCTGGATTAAACTCTTGAATAACCTCACCTGTCGGCGACGTTACTTTATCCACAATAGAAACCTTATAACGAGTACCACCATTTGCTAATGTAGCAACATAGTTAGCCATTTGCAATGGAGTAAATGCATTCATACTTTGCCCGATGGCATCTTGCACTAAATTTATCGGAGATTTTATTTCTGATGTTTGATTTGTTACAGTAAAGTATGCAATTGCATTTGCCACTGTTATTGCCTGAGAATCCACATCTACTTTTTTATTGTTAGCAGCTTCATAATTAGCAACATTCTCTTTATATTTATCTGATATATCCATTATCTTCTTTACAGTATTAAGTATACTTTGAGCGTATTCATCTTGACTAGAAATTTGCTCTTCTGTTCCTACCTTAAGTAATGTCTCTTTTATATTATCTTTTAAACTAGTTTTTAATGCTTTTAACTCATCTGAATCAGTACTTATATCACTAATATCAAATGGCACAAATGAATATCCATAATATACTCCCTCTTCAAGGGCTGGAACTAAACTATATTTTGCATTTGAAGCTAATGTTCTTCTCCATGATACAAAATTATATGTTTGGCCAAAATTCTCATATATTTGAATTCCTGTAGATGCTGTTTTACCTTGTTCTGCTCCTAATCCAAACTTCCATGCATAACGAGCTATAGAGTTAAGCGCATCTATATCGGCACCATTTTTTATATATAATCTAATAGCTGTTTCATAAAAGAAATAGTTAGATGATACTTCAAGTGCTTTTCTTACATCAGTGATTCCATGACCTATCTTTTGGAAATTTTCAAGTACCTGCTTTCCTGTATATTCACTACTCCAAACCCCAACATCATTAACAGTATCATTTTCAGTTATAGCACCATCAGTTAAACCAGCAACTGCTGTTAATGGTTTAAATGTAGATCCTGGTGGAACTAGCCCTTGTGTTGCATAATTAAACATAGCTCTTGGATATAAATCATACTTATCTTCTCTAGCTCCTGTAGTTTCATTTACAGGAAAGAGCTCATCTAGTGTTCCCTTAGCATTACTATTTTGAATATGTTGTGTACCAAATGATTCGTAATCTGGATTAAAATATTCATTATATTTCTCTGTAGTTAATTCACTAGGAATTGCAAAATCATTAGGATCAAAATCTGGATAACTTGCCATAGCAATAACTCTTGCAGTATTTACCTCCACAGCTACAACAGCACCTCTTGTTGCACTTGTTAATCCTTCTGATTGCAATTTAATAATTTGATCTTTTAATGCTTCTTGAGCAGCATATTGTACATCTTTGTTAATTGTTAAATGTACATTATTTCCTGGATAAGACTCTAACTTAAATAGTTCTTCTGTAGTTCTTCCTTGAGAGTTTACCTTTACCGTAGTCCCACCTTTTATTCCCTTTAATTGTTCTTCAAAAGCTGACTCTATTCCAGATACACCAATTAAATCTGTAGATGTATCATATCCTCTTAATTCATAACTTTCTTGTTGAGAGCTACTTATTGATGATACATATCCTACAACTGACGATGCTAAAGTACTATATGGATAGTATCTAACAGGCTTTAAACTAACATTTATTCCAGGCAAATCCGTTAATTGTTGATATACAATAAAAGCAGTATCTCTATTTATATTACTTGCTATTGTTATATTAGAATACCCACTAAAGCTTCCCATTTTTATAGCATCTTTGATGACAATATATCTTCTTATTTGCTGTATAGGATATTCTTTTAATAGATCATCTAATATTTCCTTTCCAGTTGAATTCTTATACTTTTTAGCTAATTCAGTTGCTTGTTCTGAAGTATAGTTTTCTGGTAATAATAACTTATACAAATCATATGATTTTACAAGATAATAAAAAGTATCCTCTGCAGATATTTCCATAAGTGCATCATTAACTTCATTTATCTCTTTATCTGTATAGTCGCCCTCTTTATTTTTAAACTTCTCTTTTTCTATATCTTCATTTAATCCTCTATCTCTTTTAAATCTTATTTCAAGAGCTCTTCTGCTAGATTCATTATCAGTTTTAAAATCAAAATATATATTTCCATTATCATCAACTTTAAGTGCTAAATCATCTTGAAAACTTTCACCATTATCTTCTAATATTTTAAAAACCTTATCCATAGTCTTATAAAATGCTTTAGTTGAATCTACAGTTTCCATATAAGTTAAAGTATAAGTTTGCTTGTTAGTTGCTATAACATTTCCTTCACTATCATATATATTTCCTCTTGGAGCTTCTTCTGAAATAAATTTAGTAGAACTTACATCAGCTTTTTCTTTATAATCATCATATTTGTATACTTGAAGATATAATAGTTTGGCAACAATAGTTCCCATCATTATAAACATAATTATATACAAAACAGAATATCTGGAATTTTCTTTATTTTTTTTAGGTTTATTAACTATCATTTAAACCTCCATGTATTTCTATCTAGATATTTATCTAAAGTTTTTAAAATCAAAGTATAGAAAAGCATCATACAAATAGCATTTAATACACACGAGATTAATGCTACAGGTATATTAATCGTTTGAGAAAATAGCTTAAATATAATTACTACTCCTAAAACTTTCAATATTGAAACACCTAAAGCTGTCAAAGCTGGCACTAGTCTATTTTCCTTAAATATACTTTCCCCTATTTTTGCACATAAAAAACATAAAAGCATATTTAAAAATAAATTTACCCCGAAACCCGCAAAGAAAAATATGTCTTGTAAAAATCCGCTTACTATTCCTATAAAAATAGCCTCTTCTTTGCCTCTTATAATTGAATAAGCCATGGCAAATATAAATAATAAACTTGGAAAAGATCCTTTTATTGAGTAATAAGGCAATAAAGTATTATCAATGATTAATAAAATTATTAATATAATTATTAAATATAATCTCTTCATACTTCTACTCCCCAATATTAATTTCTTCTTTTGGAACTACAACAAATAATTCCTCAAGCTTATTAAAATCCACATATGGCTTAACAATAGCCTTCTTCATAATTCCAACACTATCCACATCTACTGAAATTACTTCCCCTATTCTAATTTCTTGTGGATACATTCCTCCAAGTCCAGAAGTTAAAATTATATCTCCTTCTTTTATCTCAGAATCGATTGGAATATTTGATAATATAGTTGAATTTTTATTTTTATTATCTGTAGCTCCTTGTAATATTCCAGTTGTTTCTCTAGTGCTTTCAACCATAGAAGCTACTGCGATATTTTCATTTAATATAGTTTGAACTATTGAATAATTACTTTCTGATTTAGTAACCTTTCCCACCAATCCTGCTGGGGTTATAACTATCATGTCCTTTTTTACTCCATCATTAATACCTTTATCAATTATATATCCATTGGAAATATCCCCCCCGCTATATCCAACTATATTACACCCTAAATAATTATAGTTTTCATGAGCTTGAGAGTAATCAAACATTTCCCTTAATCTTGTATTTTCATCTTTCATTCTATTATATTCAATTAATTTATTTTCTAATTCTGCATTTTTTTTTGCAAGCTCTTCATTTTCTTGTTTTACTTTTGAAAAATTAACAAGGAATTCAAAGGACCCCTTTAGCTTATCGTTTGCATTATAAATTATTTTTTGTAATGGACTAATAACACTACCTACACCACTAGATATAATATTTGAATTGCTTTTTAAACTGAAGGCGATTATGCCTAAAAAGGCAACTGACAGTACCACTATAGTTACTGCCAGTTTATTTTTAAAAGGTTTCATTATTGCCCTCTTTGAGTCTTGCTTAATTCATCAAAATTCTCTAGTGCTTTTCCTGCTCCTAAAACAACACAATCTAATGGTGTCTCAGCAATATGAACAGGCATATTTGTTTCGTGGTTTATTAATTTGTCTAGCCCCTTTAGTAAAGCTCCGCCTCCAGCTAACATTATTCCCTTTTCCATTATATCAGCTGATAATTCTGGTGGAGTTTTTTCTAATGTAGTTTTTATTGATTCAATAATTGAATATACTGGTTCTTTTAACGCTTCTCTTATTTGGTCTTCTGTTATTGTAACTATCTTTGGAAGACCTGTTATCATATCTCTTCCCTTGATATCCATAGAAGCATTTTCATCATCTATCTTATATGCTGATCCTAATTCCATTTTTATTTGCTCAGCTGTTCTTTCACCTATCATTAAGCTAAACTCTTTTTTAACGTATGCTATTATCGCTTGATCTAACTCATCTCCAGCAACTCTTAATGACTTACTAGTTACTATTCCTCCTAATGAAATGATAGCAACTTCAGTAGTTCCTCCACCAATATCAACTATCATGCTTCCTGTAGGCTCTCCAACTGGAAGTCCTGCTCCAATAGCAGCTGCCATTGGTTCTTCCATTAAAACAACATCTCTTGCACCAGCAAATTTTGCTGCCTCTTCAATAGCTCTTCTTTCCACTTCTGTTACTCCTGATGGATAACATACTATTATTCTTGGGCTAGTAAATGCACTTTTGCTTGTTACTTTTTCAATTAACTTTTTAAGCATAGTTTGTGCAACATCAAAATCCGCTATAACTCCATCTTTAAGAGGTCTTATTGCAACTATGTTACCTGGTGTTCTACCTATCATAAGCTTTGCTTCTTGACCAACTGCTAGAGGTTTTCTCGTATTACTATTTATTGCTACAACTGAAGGTTCGCTTAACACAATTCCTTTTCCTTTTACGAAAACAAGCGTGTTAGCTGTTCCTAAATCTATTCCCATATCTTTATTACTACTGAAAAATCCCATATGAATTCCCCTTTCAATTATATAATTCCTTTTTCCTTTAAACTAACATATTTATTATTACCAATTATAATATGATCTAACAATTCAATTCCCATAATTTTTCCACATTCCTTTAATCTAAGAGTTATATTAATATCTTCTTTACTTGGATTAGGGTCTCCTGATGGGTGGTTATGGCAAACTATTATACTTGCACTCCCTCTCTGAATTGCCTCTTTAAAAACTTCTCTTGGGTGAACTATAGATGAGTTCAATGTTCCTTTAAATACATCTTTAGTTCCTATTACAATATTCTTAGTATTTAATAGTATTAATTTAAATACTTCTTGTTTAAAATTGCTCATTTCATTAATTAATAACGTTGAAACATCTTTAGGCGACGAAATCTTAAAGTTTTCTCTTTGAGATCTTAAGGTCCTAAACCTATTAAATAACTCCATCATAGCAATTATCTGACAAGCCTTTACTTTTTTAATACCTTTAATTTTACTTGCTTCTTCAAAACTTACATTTAAAAGTCCGTCTAAACCATCTAGCTCAATTAGTAACCTTTTACTTAAAGCTATGACGTTTTCTCCTTTTGTACCTGTTCTTAATAATATAGCTAATAGCTCTTCGTTACTTAAACTTTCTACTCCAAACTGAAGCAACTTTTCAATCGGTCTTTCCTTTAATGGTATATCATTTACTCTTATATTTTCTGCCATAAGCACTCCTTTTAAGTAATAATATCCATCCCCCAAATTATAAAATTTCTTTTATCATTTTGTTCAGTAAGTTTAATGGTAATCCAACTACATTATAGTAACATCCATTTATACTTTTAACAAATACTCCACCAAAGCCTTGTATTCCATAAGCTCCTGCTTTATCTAAACATTCTCCAGTGTCTATGTACTTCCATATTTCCTCATTAGAAAGCTCTGAAAAATAAACCTCTGTATACAGACATTCACTTTTTATTGCTTTTGTAGTATTATTAATAACTGTTACTCCAGAATATACTCTATGTACACTATTACTTAGTGACTTAAGCATTCTAAAAGCATCATTTTTATCCTTTGGTTTTCCAAGAATTTTATTATCTATAACAACTATAGTGTCCGCTCCTATTATTATAGAATCTTTACTACAATTTAATGCCACTGATTTAGCTTTTCCTTGAGATAATGTTTTAACATATTCTTCTATGTTGTTATTAACTTGTACTGAATCTTCATCAAAATCACTAACTCTAACTTCAAAATCACTTACTATCCTAGATAATAATTCTTTCCTACGCTCTGAAGCAGATGCTAATATAAACTTCAAAATATCACATCCTACAGTCATTTATTAAATATTATTCCCAATTTAACGTTAGTCTTACACCTGACTTTAAATTTAATTTAAAACACAATAAAAAAGAGGTAAATTCTTGTCACCTATCTTTATTTCTAATATAGTTTATCACTTAATAGATATTCAAACAAGCATTTTCCTCTTTTTATATATGAATTTTTTGTAGAAATTTCTATAAATTATCCTTAATTTTAAATGTATTTTTTTACATTTATTGATATTTATTCATTGTTTTTTTCTATTTATTAAAATTTAATAAAACTTTATATAAATATTGCATTTCATTAGAAACATTTTCCCTACTTATTTCTGTTCCTAATTCATTAATATGTTTTTTTAAGTCAGATAAAACTTCATATTTATCTCCTTCTTTTATATCACCTAATTTTCCAACCCACTCTTTAAAATCTGTAGTATCCACTGATTTTACATCATCTTTAAATGCAGTATCTAATATTTCTAAGTATCCATCATATATTCCAGCTATTTGACTCTCTATAGCATTACTACTATTTAATTGAAATTCAACTTTAGCACACTCAATTCCACTTGCTGTTAATTTATCAATAATAGCTTGACCTTCTTCTGTTGTATAAACTCCTGCTAAAACTTTAAATTTATCTGCATCATTATATATAAATGCTCCATATCCACTAGATATTTTATTAAATGCTTCTTTTGCATTATCTTCTTGTGCAAAATACCCACATTGAATGGCCATAAAACTAGTATTAATAGTTTCTTGACTAACTTCAGAAGATTGATTATTATTTTCCACTTCAGCATTTACTGGAGTATCTGCATTTCCCTCTGAACCTTCATTACTTACAATTTCAGAATTATCCGTCTGCACTTGTTTACTTTTATTATTAGCATCTGCTGTACTTGCATTATTTAATGGTAAAAAATGAATTATAACATTTGCAAGCAACACTCCAACTATTATTACAAATACACTCATTCCAATAAAGGATAGAATAAATCTTAAAATATCATTATTTTTCTTTTTCTTATAGTTATATCTTGTATACCTCACTTTCTCATCCTCCCCAATCATTAACTTATTATGTTTTTACTTATTACATTACAATATATTCACCAATAGCAACTTATATACATAATAAAAATAACTTTTACTTTTACAAAAAAGCGAAGACGTGATTGTCTTCGCTTTTTAATAACTATTTAATTTCTTTAAGTATTGCTTTTAAATATTCATAACAATTTTTCACTGATGAAATACTCATATGCTCGTCAGGAGTGTGAACATCATAAAGATTTGGTCCAAAACTTATCATATCAAGATTACCTAATTTTTCATTAAACAATCCACATTCAACTCCTGCATGGATTGCTACTATCTTTGCTTCTTTTCCATATAATTCTTTATGAACCTTTTGGCAAATTTCTCTTATTTGTGAATCAGGATTATATTGCCATGCTGGATAGTCTGATGTAGTTGTGAATTCTCCTCCTAAAAGTTCAACTATAGTTTTACTTCTTAAAACTATTTCTTCTTTTAATGATGGTACAGAACTTCTTATTGCTGAATCAAATTCTACTGTTGTATCATTAGTAGTTAAAACCCCTAAGTTAGTTGAACTTTCTACTAAACCATCTATGTCTACACTTTTTGAATTTATTCCATTTGGATATAAGTATAATAAATTTAAAACTTTATTAGTACATTCATCTGTAAATTCTCTTTCAACATTATCAGCAACTACTGAACCTTCTATCTTTAATCCAGGATCTTGAGTTCTTAATTCATTACCTATAATCTCATTCCAGTTTTTTATTACATTCATAACTGTATCTTCATCATTAGAATTTATAGCTATAATAGCTTCAGCTTCCCTTGGAATTGCATTATTCTTTGATCCACCATTTAAATTAACAAGATTAAATTTAACTTCTCTTGATAAACCTTTAAGAACTCTACCTAAAATCTTATTTGAATTTCCTCTTTCTTTAATTATATCCATACCAGAATGACCACCTTTAAGTCCTGATATGTTTATTTTTACTAACTTTTTATCTTTAATATCTTGTTTTTCTATGTTAATAGTTGCTGTACTTCTTATTCCACCAGCACAACTTACTAAAAGATATCCTTCTTCTTCATTATCTAAATTTATTAATATTTTACCATCAATATGTTCTTTATTGATAGCCATTGCCCCAGACATTCCTGTTTCTTCATCTGTAGTAATTAATACTTCTATTGGCGGATGTGGAATATCTTTTGAAGCTAATATTGCCATAGCATAAGCAACTGCAATACCATTATCAGCTCCTAATGTTGTATCTGTTGC
>NZ_CAKVJA010000029.1 GCF_934754925.1 uncultured Clostridium sp.
ACATCCGACTTTAGCAGGAGGTGCTTCCTTTTAAAAGGAAACTCACTCTTCACTATCGCTCAGAGGAGTAAGTTCATCTAACTAAATCAAGATTTAGAGATTCACTTAACGCTAATTTTATTCCAATAATAATTAAATTCTAAAGTTTATTATATAATACTTTCTTCCGGTTATATCATTAATTTTTCTCTATCACTGGCTTTAAAGCTTAGATCTACAATTTTCTGCATGTCCCTTTAAAAGTTAACGACTCCTGCTATATTTTATATAATAAATTGTTAACTTATAAATATATATTTTTAAATAAACTAAAAATATTAATATACAAATTAACTATAATATCAGAAAAATTTGTAGCACAAAACATTAACTATAAAGGGGCGCGTTATAAGCAGATACATGGAGAAAGAAAAAATGAAATACTAATTTGGAGGGAACAAAGATATAAATTCTAGGCGAAATTTCACCGTTCCAGGAAAATAAATATTTCATTTTTTCGCTTCCATGTGGTGCGCAATTTAGTTATTTGAATAGCAATAAGTGAAAGTGTTTAGACTATATATGGAACAGATTAATAGTATGGAGGTAAAGCATATGGATAAGAATAAGAAGATATGTCATTGTTTTAATGTATCAGTAGATGATATAGAAAGAGCAATAGAAAATGGGGCAGATACCTTTCAGGAGATTCAAGATGTAACTAATTGTGGAAAAGGTTGCGGATCATGTTTATCAAAGGCTAAAGCTGCTTTTGATGAATTGTTGAAGGAAAAATAGATTCAGTTACTTATAGTTAAAGGCTCACTATGATAAAAATATATTACGCATAGTGAGCTTTTTATAAAATTAATAAGTATTATAAGAATAAAAGTTACTAATAATAATTTATATTAAATAAATTATTAGGAGTGATAATATGAATTTTCCAACTAACTTTCCAGCACAGCATCAAGATAGACATCCAGGCTTTGAAAGTATAATGAAACCAGAGCCTATTTATTATGATGAAAATTATATTAAAAAAGGAGATTTGTTGAAAGATAAGGTTGCGATAATAACAGGAGGAGATAGTGGAATTGGAAGAGCTATATCTTTAGCTTATGCTTATCAAGGAGCAGATATTGTTATTATATACTATGATGAGTTAAAAGATGCAGAAGATACGAAAAATCTTATTGAAAAAATAGGTAGAAGGTGTGATATTATTCAAGGTGATATAGCAGATGGTAAGTTCTGCAATGAAGCTATAGAATCAGTAATTAAGAGTTATGGAAAAATAGATATTTTAGTAAATAATGCTGCAGTTCAGTATGAATGCAAAGATTTTAAGGAAATCACAGATATGCAATTTGATAAAACAATGAAAACCAATATTTATGGAACTTTTTATATGACTAGAGCTGCATTAAAATATATGAAGTCGGGAGCATGTATAATAAATACTGCGTCAGTTACTGCATATGCAGGTAATGAAAAATTAATAGATTATTCTATGACGAAAGGTGCAATAGTATCATTAACAAGATCCTTATCAACATCATTAGCTAAAAAGAAAAGTGGTATAAGAGTTAATGCAGTTGCACCAGGTCCAATATGGACACCATTAATTCCATCAAGCTTTCAATCTACAGAAATACCGCAATTTGGCTCAAATACACCTATGGCAAGAGCTGGACAGCCGGTTGAGTGTGCAGGAGCGTATGTATTTCTAGCTTCAGAAGCAGCATCCTATATTACTGGTCAAACTATTCATATAAACGGTGGAGAAATAGTAAATAGTTAAATTTTCATAAGCTATTAAGTTATTACTTAAATAACTTAATAGCTTAATTTTTATTAAATAAAAAGGTTTAAAGAAAAAGTATTGTTAAAGTAATGACAATAAACGCTTGAGTTGTGATTATAATCACAGTTAGGCGAAATCTTTAGTGATACAATTAATCTGAAATAATACTGAATATAGAGTTTATTAAAATTGTGAATTGGAGATGGAAGTAGTATGAAGAAGATTCAATCAACATGTAATTTATGTGCATTAGCATGTAATGTAGATTTTTATGTAGAAAATGGTAAAATAGCTAAGGTTTCACCTACTGTTGATTATCCTGTAAATAAAGGTTTTTGTTGCATAAAAGGGTTAAACTTAGATAAGCAACAAACTAAAATTAAAGCAAGAAAGAATCCTTTATTAAGAGATGAAAATGGAGAGATGAAAGAAATTTCATGGGAAGAAGGCTTTAAAACATTTGCTAAAAAAATGACAAGCATTCAAGAAAAATACGGAAAAGAAAGTGTTGCTTTCATTAGTACAGGTCAAATGCCAACAGAAGATATGGCTTTACTAGGACATGTAGGTAGAAATTATATGGGAATAAATGGGGATGGTAATACGAGATTATGTATGGCTACATCAGTAGTTGCACATAAACAAAGTTTTGGATTTGATGCTCCACCGTATACATTAAATGATGCAGAACTTTCAGATACAATAATTTTAATTGGAGCAAATCCAGTTATAGCTCATCCAGTATTTTGGGGACGTATTAGAGAAAATAAAGAAGCAAAAATAATAACTATAGATCCAAGAAAGTCAGAAACAGCTATGAATTCAGATATATGGATAGACATTAAGCCAAAGGCTGACTTAGTATTAATGTATACTTTAGCTAATGTATTAATAGAAAAAGGATATATTGATACAAATTACATAGAAAATCATACAGAAGGATATGAAGACTTTAAGAATCATGTAGCTAAATTTACGTTAGATACAGTTGAAGCTGAAACAGGAATAAGTGCAGAAAGAGTAGTAGAACTTGCAGAAATAATTCATGCAGGAGAAAGAGTTTCGTTCTGGTGGACAATGGGAGTTAACCAAGGGTATCAAGCAGTTAGAACAGCTCAATCTATAATTAACTTAGCGTTAATAACAGGAAATATTGGAAGACCAGGAACAGGTGCAAACTCTTTAACAGGGCAATGTAATGCTATGGGATCAAGAGCATTTAGTAATACAGCAGGTTTATTCGGTGGTGGAGACTTTGATAATCCAGTACGTAGAAAAGCTGTAGCAGAAGCTTTAGGTGTAGATGAAAGTGTGCTTGCTACAAAACCAACAATTCCTTACAATGCTATAATTGAAAAAGCTATTGCAGGTGAAATTAAGGGGTTATGGGTAATTTGTACAAATCCTAGACATTCATGGGCAAATAATGAAGAATTTGAAAAGTGCGTTAAGAATTTAGATTTCTTTGTTGTTCAAGATATATATGAAGATACTGATAGTGCTAAGCTTTGTGATTTATACTTACCTTCAGTACCAGCACTTAAAAAAGAAGGTGTATTAATTAACACTGAAAGAAGATTATCAAAGGTTAATCCTGTAATTGCTAAAGAAGAAGGAGAATTATCAGATTTTGAAATCTTCTATAACATAGGTAAAGAACTTGGAATGGGAGACTTATTAAATGGATGGGAAACTCCAAGATCTACATTTGAATTATTAAAGAAATGTTCTAAAGGAATGCCTTGTGATATAACAGGTGTAACTTACGAAATGTTAGAAGGACCAAATATGGAAGGTTCAAGAGGAGTTCAATGGCCATTTAGAGCTGGAGAAACTTTAGTTGAGGATGAAAGAAGATTATATGAAGATGGTAACTATTATACTCCATCAAAGAAAGCTAAATTCCACTTTGAAGATATAGCTGAAAATCCAAATCAAACAAGTGAAGAATTCCCATACATATTCAACTCAGGAAGAGGAACAGTAGGTCAATGGCATACTCAAGTAAGATCAAGAGAAATCGCTGAATCAGAAAGAATTTACTCTAAAGAATCTTATGCATTTATGCATCCAGAGTTGGCAGCAGAATTAAATATAACTGAAAATGAAAGAGTTAGTATAGCATCTCAAAATGGAGTAACTAAAGATTTTACTATAAAAATATCTGATCATGTTAAGAAAGATCATTTATATGCTCCAATGCATTATATTGAAACAAATGGACTTACTCCTTCAGTTTACGATCCATATTCAAAGGAACCATCATTTAAAACAGTTGCAGTAAATATCATTAAAAAGTAAAGGGTGACTAAAGATGAAAAGAATTAAAATAGATAGAGATAAATGTGTAGGTTGTTTAACTTGTACAACTGCATGTATTGTAGCTCATGAATCAGAAGATACAAGAAGTAGAATAACAATAGATAGCGCTGGGAAATATGCACCTATTTTCTGTAGACATTGTGATAGACCTGAATGTGTTTATACTTGTATGACTGGTGCTATGAGTAAAAATAAAGAAACAGGATTAGTT
The DNA here is from genome assembly GCF_934754925.1 of uncultured Clostridium sp. Lineage (GTDB taxonomy): Bacteria > Bacillota > Clostridia > Clostridiales > Clostridiaceae > Clostridium. Next base: position 4,320 of record NZ_CAKVJA010000029.1, read on the forward strand.
GAATATAACAAAGAACATTGTGCTAGCTGTTACATGTGTATAATGGCATGTCCTTATGGTGTTTTAAAAGCTGATAGTAGAATGCATAAAGAAATAATGAAATGTGATGCATGTAAGGCGCATGGAACTGCACAATGTGTAGCTAAATGTCCAATGGGAGCAATTACTTTAGAGGAGGTAACTGAATAATGAGATATGTAGTTATAGGAGCCTCTGCTGCAGGTATAAGTGGAGCTAAAACTTTAAGAGAACTAGATAAAGAAGCTGAAATAGTATTAGTATCAAAGGATGAAAATGTATATTCAAGATGTATACTTCATCACTACATTTCAAATCATAGAGATGTTGATGCATTAAACTTTACAAGTAAAGAATTCTTTGAAGAAAATAACATAACTTGGATGAAAGGTTTAGAAGTAAAGGCTCTTAATGATAAAGATCAAGTTTTAGAATTATCAAGTGGTGAAACTTTAAGTTATGATAAATTATTAGTCTGTAGTGGGGCATCTGCATTTATACCACCAGTTCCAGGACTTAGAGAAGGTAATAATGTAGTTGGATTAAGAAATTTAGATGATGCTATATTAATAAAGGAGCAAGCTAAGAAGGTTAAAAATGTAGTAGTTTTAGGAGCTGGGCTTGTTGGAATAGATGCAGTTAGTGGATTACTTGGACAAGGATTAAATATATCTTTAGTTGAAATGAGTAATAAGATACTTCCATTACAATTAGACAAGCATGCATCTGATGTCTATGAAAAGAAGTTTATTGAAGAAGGTGTTTCTTTAAAATTAGATGTTAAAGCTGAAAAATTACTTTTAGATGAAAATAATAACCCTAAAGCTTTATTATTAAACACAGGTGAAGAAGTACCATGTGAATTAGTAGTAGTTGCTACAGGTGTTAGATCAAATATTGCATTTATGGAAAATAGTAATGTTGAATGTGATAGATTTGGATTAATAATTGATGCAAAAGGAAAGACTAATGTTGAAAACATATATGGAGCTGGGGATGTAACTGGTAGAAATCCAATATGGCCAACAGCTGTAAAAGAAGGTATAATTGCAGCACATAATATGTTAGGAAAAGAAATGATAATGACTGACTTCTTTGGAAGTAAAAATACAATGAACTTTGTAGGAATAGCTACCATGTCTCTTGGAATGGTAGAACCAGCTGATGAAACTTATATAGTTGAAACTAAAGTTGAAGGGGATAACTACAAGAAGATAATTCATAAAGATGGAAAGATTTATGGAGCTATAATTCAAGGAGATTTATCTTACGCGGGAGTTTTAACTCAGCTTATTAAAGAAAATATTGATGTTTCTAAAGTAACTAAAAGCTTATTTGATATAGATTATGCAGATTTCTTTAACATAGAAAAGAATTTTGAGTTTAGCTATAAGTAATATTATAAATCTTTGATTTAGAATATTAATTCAGTTAAAATAAATTAAAAAGAGTTAGAGGAAGAAATTAAATTTTAAATATAAATTTTCCTCTAACTTATTAAATTTAAGTGACATATTTACAAAATAAATAAAAATCTATATAATGCAAACTAAAAATATAATATAAAGGATGAATTTAATGTCCAAGGTAGTTAATATAGTTGGGTCAAGTTCTAATGTTGGAAAAACTTATTTACTTGAAGGGTTAATAAAAGAACTAAAAGTTAGAGGATATAGTATAGCAACTATAAAACATGATGTTCATGGATTTGATATAGATAAAAAAGGAAAAGATACATATAAACATAGAGAAGCAGGTTCAGAAACAGTAATAATTTCTTCTAAAAATAGACTTGCAATGATAAAAGAATTGAAAGAAGAAACTGAACTTAATGATATTATTAAAATGGTATTAGATAAAGATATTATTTTAATTGAAGGATATAAAAAAAGTAATTTAAGAAAAATAGAAGTATTTAGAAGTGGAGTAAGTGAAAAGATAATAACTCCTAAGGAAAAAATAATTGCAGTTGCAAGTGATATTAATATAGATATTGATGATATAATTATAGTAGATAGAGAAGATTATAAAAAGCTTGCAGACTTAATTGAAAAGGAAAAAGAATTTAGTTTTGAAAATTATCAATAAAATATTTTCTAGAGCTGAGTAGCCTAAGGATATAATCTATGGAGCTTATGCCGGAATTTATATAATTCAAGGGTGATATTTGAAAAGATATTATCTCCACGTTTTGGGAAGGAAAATAAGTTGATTTAAATATATTTAATTATTTACTAGTTAATTTAAAACCAAGAATTTAGGTTTTTATATTTAAAATAGGCTTATTACTCATACCTAAAATATGAAGTAATAAGCCTATTTTTAGTTAAGAGGTGAGTAAATGAAGTCATTTATATCGTTAGAAGAATCAATAAGTATATTAAATGATAATGTAAAACATCTAGAAACTGAAGAAGTTAATTTAAGAAATGGAACAAAAAGAGTATTAGCAGAAGATATTTACTCTATAATTGACAATCCACCATTTAATAAATCAGCTATGGATGGATATGCAATAATAGCAGAAGATAGCAAATCAAAAGAAAAAATTAAGATTGTAGATAAGGTTTTTGCAGGAGATGTGTGTAATAGTGAAGTTACATCAAAAACTGCAGTTAGAATAATGACAGGGGCACCTATACCAAAGGGAGCAACAGCAGTAATAAAACAAGAAGATGTTACTTTAATTGATGATAATTTTATTATTTTAAACAAAGTTCTAAAGGATGATGAGAATATTTGTTTTAAAGGTGAGGATATAAGTAAAGGAAAATTGTTAGTTAATAAAGGAAAGAAGCTAGATTTTGCAGATATAGGAATTATAGCAAGTACAGGAATAGAAAAAATTAAAGTTTATAAACTGCCTAAAATAGCTTTAATTAGTACAGGAGATGAGGTTATAGATGTAGAAGAGAAACTAATTCCTGGAAAAATATTTAATAGCAATAAATATAGTATAATTTCTAGAATTAAGGAATTAGACTATGATATTCAATATAGTACACATGTAAAAGATATAGAGAATCAAATAGAAAAATGTATAAATAGCATTTCAAATGATATGGATATAATAATAACTACTGGAGGAGTTTCAGTAGGAGAGAAAGATTTATTAAATAAAGCTATAGATAATATTAATGGTAAAAGGTTATTTTGGAAAGTTAAAATGAAGCCAGGTTCAGCTGTACTTTGCAGTAAGGTAAATAATGCTTTAGTTATTAGTTTATCAGGAAACCCCACAGCTGCTCTAACAGCATTTGAGCTTTTTGTAAAAACATCGCTAGAAAAGATGTGTGGATATGATGAAGTAAAAGTAAAAAGAGAAAAAGCAATATTATGCAATGATTTTACTAAGAAAAGTCCTCAAAGAAGATTTATTAGAGCAAGAGCTGAGATTGAAGATGGAAAACAAGTTGCATATATAACTCAAATTAAAAGTGGAAATGGAATATTAAGTTCTAATTTGAATTCAAATTGTATGATAGATGTTCAAGGTGGAAGTGAAGGACTTAATGCAGGAGATATAATAGATATCATAAAGTTTTAAGGAGAAGATACTTATGATAAATAAAACTTTAGCTATTTTAGCTGGTGGAAAAAGTAGTAGAATGAACTACAATAATAAGGCATTATTGAGTTATAAAGAAAAAAAATTTATAGAATATATAATTGAAGCTGGGAAGGACTATAAAGAAATAATTATAATTTCAAATAATCTACAAGAATATAAGGGATTTAATTTGAGAGTAGTTGAAGATATATATAAGGGAAATGGTCCATTAAGCGGAATACATTCAGCACTTATTAACTCAACTACAGATAAGGTTTTATGCATTGCTTGTGATATGCCGTTAATTACTCAAAATGTATTAAATGTTATAGGAAATTATAATGGAGAATATGATGTATTAGTACCAAGAGTTAATGAAAGATTGCAACCTTTATGTGGTATATATTCTAAAAGTATTCTTCCTAAGATTGAAGAAGCAATAAAAGAAAATAATAATAAACTTCAATTATTAATAAGATCATTAAACTTAAAAGTCATTGAAGGCGATGATAAAAGTAAATTTATAGAAAGAGATTTTTCAAATATAAATACTGAGAAAGAATATAGAGAATTGGAGGAAGTGTGATGTATACAGTTGGAATAATTACAAGTAGTGATAAGGGATATGCAGGTGAAAGAGAAGATAAAAGTGGAGAAGTAGTAAGACAATTAGTTGAAGCAGCTGGATTTACTGTAGAAAAACAAATTATATTACCTGATGATAGAGAAATGCTTGCAAATGAGTTTAAAGTAATGTGTGATGAACTTAAAGTTAACTTAGTCTTAAGCACTGGAGGAACAGGATTTTCTAAAAGAGATATTACTCCAGAAGCCACAAGAGATATAATAGAGAGAGAAGCACCTGGAATATGTGAAGCAATAAGAATGTATAGTATGCAAATCACAAAAAGGGCTATGCTTTCAAGGGCTGTATCAGGTATAAGAAAAGATACATTAATAGTGAATTTACCAGGAAGCCCTAAAGCTTGTAAAGAAGCATTAGATTATGTATTAGATGATATTAAACATGGAATTGATATATTATTAGGAACTTCAAAGGAATGTGCTAGAAAATAAAAAGGAGGTATGTAACAATGAAAATGATAAAGGTTGAAGATGCTGTAGGAACTATATTATCTCATGATGTAACTCAGATAATTCCAGGTGAATTTAAGGGGAGACTTTTTAAAAAAGGTCATATAATTAAAGAGGAAGATATTGAAAAGTTATTGTCAATAGGGAAAGAACATGTATATGTTTGGGAACCTGTTGAGGGTCAACTTCATGAAAATGATGCAGCAACAAGAGTTTCAAATTTAGTTGTTGGAGAAGGAATTAAGCTTTCAGACGAGATTAAAGAGGGAAAAGTTGATTTTTTTGCTGATAGAGATGGCGTTTTAAAAATAGATAAGTCTAATTTATTTAAATTAAACTCAGTTGGAGAAATTATAGTATCGACATTACATAATAATACTCCTATAAAAAAAGGTGAAAAAGTTGGAGCAACAAGAGTTATTCCATTAATTATAGATGAAGAAAAAATTATAACTGCTGAAAATCTAATTAAAGAAAAAATAATAAGTGTGGCTGAAATAAAACCTAAGAAATGTCTTTTAATAACTACAGGAAATGAAGTATACAAAGGCAGAATTAAAGATGCCTTCTTACCTGTTATAAAACAAAAACTTGGGTATTATGGTAGTGAAGTTATAAGACAAGTAATCTTACCAGATGAAAAAGAAAGAATAATTGAAGAAATTCAAAGAGGATTATCAGATGATGTAGATATGATTATATGTACAGGAGGAATGTCAGTAGATCCAGATGACGTAACTCCTACAGCTATAAAAGAATGTGGTGGAGAACTTGTGACTTATGGATCTCCTGTACTTCCAGGGGCCATGTTTTTATTAGCTTACCATAGAAATACTCCAATATTAGGAGTTCCAAGTTGTGCTATGTATTCTAAGAGAACAGTTTTAGATTTAGTATTGCCTAGAGTATTAAGCGATGAAAGGTTATCATTAGATGATATAGTAGAATATGGTCATGGTGGATTATGTTTAGATTGTAAAGTATGTACATTCCCACATTGTTCATTTGGTAAATAGGATAAATATGTAGGAGGAATTATGGATAATAAATTAACACACTTTGATAATAGTGGAAATGCTAGAATGGTAGATGTTTCTGGAAAGAAAGAAACTGCAAGAGTTGCAGTTGCGGTTTCAAAAATAAGAGTAAGTAAAGAAACATTAGAACTTATTGAGGCCGGAAAAATTGGAAAAGGAGATGTATTAGGAGTTGCTAGAGTTGCAGGAATAATGGCTAGTAAGCAAACATCAAATTTAATTCCAATGTGCCATCCTTTAATGATTAGCAGTTGTAATGTAGATTTTGATATAAATAGAGAAGAAAGCTATATTGGAATAACAGCCACAGTAAAAATAGTTGACAAGACAGGGGTTGAAATGGAGGCTTTAACAGCAGCTACGGTTGCTGCACTAACTATTTATGATATGTGTAAAGCTGTAGATAAAAGAATGGTTATAGAAGAAACTCATTTACTTAAAAAAACAGGAGGAAAGAGTGGGGAGTTTAACTTTTAAATTACCCTTTAATTAATATGAAAGATAAATTTGGAAGAGAAATAGATTATTTAAGGGTATCAGTAACTGATAATTGTAATTTAAGATGTATTTATTGCATGGATGAAAAAAATAATAAATTCTTAAATAATGATGAGAAGTTAACTGATGATGAAATATATAAAGTTATAAAAGAAAGTGCAAAGTTAGGAATAAAAAAGATAAGAATAACTGGCGGAGAACCATTGGTAAGGCCTAATATTATTAAATTAATAAGCAAAATAAATACTATTAAAGAAATTGAGGAAATTTACTTGACCACAAATGGTATTTTACTTGCAGATATGATAGATGAATTAGCTATTAATGGTCTTAAGGGTGTAAATATTAGCTTAGACTCTCTACAAGAAGAAAGGTTTAATAAGTTAACTAGAGTAGGAAAACTAGATAAAGTATTAAGAGCCATAGATAAAGCTATTGAATTAGGATTAAAGGTTAAATTAAATACTGTTATAGTTAATGATATAAATAAAGATGAGATATTAGATTTTGTGAAGCTTACAATGGAAAAGCCTATAGATGTTAGATTTATAGAACTTATGCCAATAGGTGTTGCAGTTAATTATAAGGGTGCTACTAATGAGGAAGTATTAAAGATTATATCAGAAACTTATCAAGAATACGAAGAGTTGATTAGAAGTAAAAGTGGGGGCCCTGCATCTTATATAAGACTTAAGAATGGAAAAGGAAAAATAGGTTTTATAAGTGCTATAAGTAATTGCTTTTGTGAAGAGTGTAACAGAATTAGATTAACTCCGGAGGGGTTTTTAAAGCAGTGTTTGCATTTTGATTATGGAGTAGACTTAAAAAGCAAACTTAGAGAAAATATAAGTGATGAAGAGCTTAAAAAGATAATTTACGATAATATTTATGATAAACCTGAAAAACACTTATTTTTAAAAAAGAGCGATCATAAAGAATTAAAATTTATGAATCAAATTGGAGGATAGGACAATGGGAAAAGTTATAGCTATATGTACAAGCAAACATAAAGGAACACTTAAAAATGAAGTTTCAGAAGCAAATTTTATAGAAGAGTTTGGAATAGAAGGAGATGCACATGCTGGAAAATGGCATAGACAAGTAAGTCTTTTAGCCTTAGAAAAAATTGAAGATTTCAGAAATAAAGGTGGAAATGTTGATTTTGGTGCCTTTGGAGAAAACTTAGTTATTGAGGGCTTTGAGCTAAATAAATTACCAGTAGGACAAAGATTAACTATAGGAAAAGAAGTTTTATTAGAGGTTACTCAAATAGGTAAAGAATGCCATGATAAGTGTGCGATTTATTATCAAGTTGGTGAATGTATAATGCCTAAAAATGGCATATTTACAAGAGTATTAAAGGGTGGAAAAGTAAAAGTTGGAGATGAAGCTACTTTAGTAAAGAATGATAAAAAAATATTAAGCTTATAATATTAAGAGGTGTGTATTTCGCATCTCTTTTTATAATATAAAGAAGTTTTACTATATAGTATAGATATTAATATTAAAAAAATAAAATTTAATTAAAAAATTAACAATATTGTGATAAAAATCACATATTAAACAATGAATTATATATATAATTTAAGTTGTCCGTTGGAATTTAGGAGAAGTTGTTGATTTTAAAGTGAAAAAATTAACAAAATGATTAAATTCCAGGTAAATGTACAATATATATTATAGAACTTATTTTATTATTATTTATTTTAGGAGGAATTATGAATAATAAATCATTATTACAAAAGATTGAAAACCTGCCGGTTCCAATTTTACCAACAATGGTAGGTGCATTTACTTTATCAAATGTGTATTTAAATATGGGGTATACATGGATAAGACATATAACTGCATGGGCAACAATTTTAATATTAATAGCATATATAACAAAAATAGTTGTATATCCTAAAACTTGCATGAAAGAATACTCTAATACTGTACCAGCATCTCTTTATGCAGGATTTACAATGATAACTATGATTTTAGGAAGTTATTTTTATAATGCAAGTCCAGTATTTGGTAAGACGTTATGGTTTGCAGGATTAATTTTACATGCAATACATATTTTAATTTTTACGTATAGAAATGTTTTAAAAGGCGTTAATATGCAAACTTTTGTTCCAAGTTGGTTTGTTACTTATAACGGTATTATGGTTTCAACAGTTGTTGGAGGAGTAATGAATGAGCCTTTAATAGGAAAAATAGTTGTTTATTACGGAATTGCTATATTCACAATTATAATACCATTTATGATTTATAGATTAGCAAAATATGAATTAAAAGATCCAATGTTCCACACTCAAGCAATTGTACTTGCTCCATCAAGTCTTTGCTTAGTAAGTTACCTTAACTTTATTGAAACACCTAATAAATTTATAATATATTACTTATACTTTGCAGTAATTTGTGCATTAATATTTATTTTAATTAAATTACCAAAATTCTTCTCATATGTATTCCATCCAGGATTTGCTGGTCTTACTTTCCCTATGGCTATAGGAATAGTAGCTTCAACTAAAATGGCAGCATATTTAACAGGTCAAGGATATGAGACTTTTGGAAATATTGTTAAGCAGATATCAGGAATACAATTATATATTACTACAGGTATAATATCATTAGTATTATTTAAATTCTTTATGATGTTAGTAGATAGTTATAAAAATAAATAATAAAAAGCTTCTAGTATATAATACTAGAAGCTTTTTATTATATCAAAAATAAGTTTGCTTAATAATGTTTAGTGGGTTTATCGATTTCAAAAGGAGTATTTTCATTAGCTTTATTTTTAACCTTTTCTGCATAATCTTTGCAGCTTGGATCAGATTTTGTAGGACATTTACTCATATAATTCACCTCTTTAAATAATATACACTTATTTTTTACTATAGAAAATAAATTATGTGTGAAAAATACAGGCATAAGTAGAAATAAAAACTTGAATTAAAAAACAATAATGATAAATAATAATATATATTGACTTATAAAAAAATTTTTTTATAATATAACCATACTCCCCTAAGGGGAGGTGAATTTGGAGGCGATTATGGAAGAAAGAAAAAAGGCAATTCAAAATCTTAAAATAGCAAGAGGACAAATTGAAGGAATAATTAAGATGATTGAAGATGAAAGATATTGTATAGATATATCTAATCAAATAATTGCAGTTCAATCATTATTAAAAAAATCTAATATAGAAATTTTAAGAAGACATTTAGATCATTGTGTAAAAGATGCAATTTTAAATAGTAATGGAGATGAGAAAATAGATGAAATTATAAGTCTATTTGAAAAAATCTCAAAATAACTAAATTACGCACTACATGGGGCGAAAAAATGAAATATTTATTTTCCGGGAACGGTGAAATTTTCGCCTAGAATTTATATCTTTGTTCCATTGAACTTGCTAAAGTTGTAAAAGCCGCTGACGCTTCAATACAACTTCTTTACGCAAGTTAAATTCCACAAAGATTAAATTCTACGGCTTAATTTCAATATTCCCTCCAAATTAATATTTCATTTTTTCTTTTTCCATGTATTTGCTTATAACATGCCCCTTTTATAGTTAATGCTTTGTGCTACAAATTATTTTGATAGAATAGTTATCTTTTTAATTAAGAATATTTTATTAAATGTAAGGTATTTTTAGTTAATTATTTTTTTAGATAAAATATAGCAGAACTTTATAGGGGTTCATTTAAAAATTGTAGATATAAGATTTAATTTTTAGCATCACGGCGTTAACGCGATGATGCGCTTAGGAGTATCTTAAGAGGTGTCTGTAGTTATGGATGACGAAATTATGAGCGTCAATCCACTAATCTAGTAATTCAGGTTTATATAATAATAAATTCTTTAAAAAAGTATCAAATAAATTTAGTTTTACAAGTATTTTAATTATATCCTTTGGATAAGGAGTAACTTTTGTATATGGTTTTCTAGGATTTATAATCATTAATTTTTCATTTTTATCTATAAATATATGAGCATTTCTAATATTAATTCTTTTGAATTTTAATCTTTTTAAATCTTCAATTAGTTCAATTAATTCTATAGTAAGGTTATATGATAATCCATGAGTTTTAAGGTATTGGAATAAATTATCTCCTTCTACATATTCTCTAATTACGATATTACTAATTCTAATAATTACATTAGGGAAAAAACGGCTATTTTTAACATTATCAAGAATAGCAACTTCCTTTTTTGCTGCTTTTATTGTATTAAAGCATTTTAAGGCAAATTTTTCAGGAGTTAGATAGACAGTACCTTCAGCTCCAGATCCAAGCAAAACACAATCATTTAATTCAATAAGATTATTCATAAAATCACTTAAGTTATTGTTTACAATATTATATGCAGTATGGATAAAATTTTCTTATATTAAGAAAAGAGTAATTTTATTTGGAAAATTAAAATTAAGTTTTTAAAAATATAGATAAAATGATATATATATGTTAATATTGTGAGGAATAAAAATTAAAAAGAAAATGGGGGCAGTAGGAAAAATATGAATAATAATGAAAAATATGAAGAAAAAAGTAAAAGATATATTACTTATATGTTTATATCTACTGTAGTGTTTTTATTGTGTGCATTTGGAGCAATAAGATTAATTGACGTTAATAAAATAAATTCTTTACCAATACTTGAAGATTTAAATTCCATTAATATAATTATGGGAATAATAGCGATTCCTTGTTGTTTATTATATTACTATATGTATAGAAATAATGAATTTTTTATTTTGACGTTATCTTATATAAGTATTTTTATTGAATATGTTTATGTAAATTATATTGTTGCAAGTGTAGGAATATCAGAACATTTAATAAGTTTTCCTTTCATTTTTAGAATATTTTTGTTAACTATTGCAATTTTCAATAATAGTAAATATGCAAAAAAGATTATTGAGAAAAAGAGAATTTCCGTAATTTTAGTCATAATAATTAATATTATTATGACATATATAGAAGTAAGATTTGGAGTAAATATATTTTTTACTAAAAAAAATATATTAATTTGGAATGTATTTCAAATTAGTATATTAGTTTACTATTTGGTATTATTGATTCTATTAGCTATAAGATGTATGAGAAAAAGAGAATTTATATATACAATTTTTATAACAAGTATTAGTATATTCACAGTTAGAAGAGTTTTTTATTTTTCTATATTTAAAAATTATAGTAATAAGATTATTGAATATAATAAAGCATTAACTTTTATAGCATATCTTATATTACTTATTGGATTATATATTGAAGTGGTTAGAAGAATTGAAGAAAGTATTAGATTAAATAGACAAGTAAATGATTTTCAAAAGTTAAAAATAAAATATAAAGAGATAAAAGTAGTTGAAAAGGCAAAGGGACAGTTTTTTGCAAATTTATCACATGAAATAAAAACTCCAATAAATATAATTTATTCATGTGTTCAATTATTAGATATAAACAAAAAAGAAGGAGAAAGGGAATTATGGAATTCATATAACAAATATGATAATACTATAAAGCAAAATTGCTATAGATTATTAAGGCTTGTAAATAATTTAGTGGATATGACTAAATTAGATTCCGGATATATGAATTTAAGCTTTGTTAATTATGAAATTGTTAGTTTAGTTGAAGATATAACACTATCAATTATTCCATATGTTGAATCTAAAAATATTAACGTATTATTTGATACATATATTGAAGAGTTAGAAATAAAATGTGATCCAGAAAGTATAGAAAGAGTTATTTTAAATTTGCTATCAAATGCAGTTAAATTTACTAATAACAATGGTAATATCTTTGTTTTAATGGATGCAGATGATGATTATGTTACTATAAGAATTAAAGATGATGGGGTAGGCGTATCAGAGGAAGTGCAAGAAGAAATATTTAAAAGATTTGTACAAGAAGATAAATCCCTTAATAGAAAAAAAGAAGGAAGTGGGATAGGATTAGCCTTAGTTAAATCTTTAGTTGAATTACATAATGGACAAGTATATCTAGAAAAAGGAATAGAAAAGGGTAGTGAATTTGTTGTTAAGCTACCTAACGTTAGAATTGAGAATAAAGAAGAAAATGATAATAAAATAATTGATGTAGAAAATAAGCCATTAGTACAAAAAATACATATAGAGTTTTCTGATATATATGAATTATATTAAAATAAGGCTATAAAAGAGGAACTGCAATTTAGCAGTTCCCTTTTATGTATAATTATCTAATAATATAAAAGTATAAAAGAACAATTATACCTAATATAATTCTATACCAACCAAAAACTTTAAAATCATTATTTTTGATATAAGACATTAAGAATTTAATAGCAAGTATTGATACTATAAAGGCTACAATCATACCTACTAATAGTATTGCTAACTCGCTTCCTGTTATTACAAATCCAGTTTGTAGCCCAAATTTAACAAGTTTTAAGGCGCTAGCTCCAAACATAACAGGAATTGCAAGGAAGAAAGTGAATTCAGCTGCTACAGTTCGAGATACACCAATTAATAATGCTCCAACTATAGTTGCACCAGAACGAGAAGTTCCAGGGAAAACAGCTGCAATAAGTTGGAAAAGACCTATCATAATTGCTACCGTATAAGTTATTTCAGCTAAACTATTAATCTTAGGTTTTTTACCTTTGTTGTAGTTTTCTATAACTATAAATAAAATACCAAATAAGATTAGCATTATAGAAACTGTTGTAGGATTATAGAATAATGCATTAAGCTGATCATCAAATAAAAGTCCAACAATAGCAGCAGGAACACATGCAATTAGTATTTTAACCCACATTATTAATGTATCTTTTTCTATTTTAATTCCATTATCATATTTAAAAGGAAATATTTTTTTCCAATATAATAAAATAACTGCAAAGATAGCCCCAAGTTGTATAACAACTAAAAACATATCCATAAATTCTTTAGAAACATTTAGTTTTAAGAATTCATCTACTAGAATCATATGACCAGTACTACTAATAGGAAGCCATTCTGTAATACCTTCGACGATACCAAGGATTATGGCTTTAATAATTTCTAAAAATTCCATCAAATTACCTCCATTATATAACTATATTTAATTTAATTACTTTTCCATTATATATAATATCAATGATTTATTAAAGAAAAAATAATAAATTAACATAAAATTTTAACAAATTTGGATATAAAACTTTTAGTAAATTATATAAAGTGAAAATGCTGTATATACAGAAGTAAAATTATAGAGTAAAATTGTTAGTATATATTTATAAACTAAAATGGAGGAAGGTTTATGAAAAAATTATTAGTAGTAATTGATTATCAAAAAGATTTTGTTAATGGATCTTTAGGATTTAAAAGGGCAGAAGAATTAGAAGAGGGTATATACCATAAGGTTAAAAAATATTTAAGTGAGGGAGAGCATGTAGTTTTTACATATGATACCCATACTAATGAGTATTTAAATACAAGAGAAGGTAAGAACCTACCTATACCACATTGTGTAATTAATACTGAAGGACATGATTTATATGGGAGATTAAAGGAGTTTAAAGATAATATAAATACTATTCATATAAATAAATATTCTTTTGGAATTTCTCCAATAGATATGATTAAATTAGTAGAAAAAATAGGAGAAGATATAGAATATATTGAAATAGTAGGTGTTGTAACTAATATATGTGTAGTAAGCAATGTAGTAACATTCCAATCACAATATATAAACGCAGATATTTCAGTGGATGCATCACTATGTGCAAGTTTTAATGAAGATTTACATGAAAAAACTTTAGATGTAATTGAATCATTACAAGTTAAGGTAACAAATAGATAGAGTTAAATAAAAAAGAATGTCAATAAGACATTCTTTTTTTGGTTGCGGGGACAGGACTTGAACCTATGACCTTTGGGTTATGAGCCCAACGAGCTACCAACTGCTCCACCCCGCGATATTAATAGCAAATACTTTATTCTTATATTATTAGTATAATCCTTAAAATTTATGCAGTCAATATATAAATACAAAAAAAGGAAAAGACTCTTTTGTTAAAAATACATAATATTTTTTATTTTTTAAATACTATTAAGGAGTGAAAATTTATGTGATGGAAATTAAAACATAAAATATTATTTGCAGAATTAATGAAAGAGAGGAAAGACTATGAGAAAAATGAAGACAATGGATGGAAACACTGCTGCAGCTTATGTTTCATATGCTTTTACAGAAGTAAGTTCAATCTATCCAATAACACCTTCATCTCCTATGGCAGAACATATAGATGAATGGGTTGCAAAAGGAAAGAAAAATATTTTTAATCAAACAGTAAAAGTTGTGGAAATGCAATCTGAAGCAGGAGCGGCAGGAGCACTTCATGGAATATTACAAAGTGGAGCTCTAGGAACTACATATACAGCCTCACAAGGCTTATTATTAATGATACCTAATATGTATAAAATGGTTGGAGAAAGATTGCCAGCAGTTATTCATGTTGCAGCAAGAGCATTAGCAACATCTTCATTAAGTATATTTGGTGACCATCAAGATGTAATGTCAGCAAGAGCTACAGGATGTGCAATGTTATCAGAGGGATCCGTGCAAGAGGTAATGGATCTGTCACCTGTAGCACATTTAACAGCTATTAAAGCAAGAATGCCTTTTGTTAATTTCTTTGATGGATTTAGAGTATCCCATGAAATTCAAAAAATAGAATTATTAGAATATGATGAATTAAGTAAGCTTATAGATTATAATGCACTTGATAGTTTTAGAAAAAATGCATTAAATCCAAATCATCCAGTTACTAGGGGAACAGCTCAAAATCCAGATGTTTATTTTCAATTATGCGAATCTTTAAATAAATATTATGATGATATTCCTACAATTGTTGAAGAATATATGGGTAAGATAACTGAACTTACAGGTAGGGAATATCATTGTTTTGATTATTATGGAGATCCTGATGCTGATAGAATTATAGTTGCTATGGGTTCAGTTATTGAGGTTATTGAAGAGACTGTTGATTATTTAAGGAATAAGGGAGAGAAGGTTGGGTTAGTAAAAGTAAGATTATATAGGCCATTCTCTGTAGATAGATTGTTAAAAGTTATTCCAACCTCAGTAAAAAATATTGCTGTATTAGATAGAACAAAGGAACCAGGATCAGCAGGAGAACCATTATATTTAGATGTATTAAGAGCAATAAGTGAAATGGATAACCCACCAAGAGTTGTTGGAGGTAGATTTGGATTAGGTTCTAAAGATCCATTCCCATCTGATATAGCAGGAGTTTATGAAAACTTACTAAAAGATAAACCAAAGAATAGATTTACTATTGGTATAGTTGACGATGTAACTAATTCTTCATTAAAGCCTAATAAGGAGGTTGATGTTGCAGCAGAAGGAACCACAGCATGTAAGTTCTGGGGGCTTGGATCAGATGGAACAGTAGGGGCAAATAAAAACGCAATAAAGATAATTGGTGACCATACCAATATGTATGCACAAGGATACTTTTCATATGATTCTAAAAAATCTGGAGGTATAACAGTATCACATTTAAGATTTGGTAAAAATCCAATAAGATCTCACTATGAAATTGATAAAGCTGATTTTGTTGCTTGTCATAATCAATCATATGTATATTTATATAATATATTAGATGGATTAAAAGATAATGGTACTTTTGTCTTAAATACAATTTGGACTGAAGATGAATTAAGTGAAAGATTACCTGCAAAAATTAAGAGATATGCAGCTGAAAAAAATATAAACTTCTATATAATAAATGCAGTAAAAATAGCACAAGAAATAGGGCTTGGCGGAAGAATAAATATGATAATGCAAGCAGCTTTCTTTAAACTTGCTAATATAATACCTGTAGATGAAGCAATTAAGTATTTAAAGGAAGCTGTTGTAACATCTTATGGAAAAAAAGGTGAAAAAGTTGTAAATATGAATTTTGCAGCAATAGATAAAGGTTTAGAATCTTTAGTAAAAATAAATATACCTAGTGAATGGAAAAATTCAGAAGATGATAAATTAGATGAAAAAATGGAAGTTCCAAAGTTCATAGAAGAAATATGTATGCCTATTAATAGGTTACAAGGTAATGAGTTACCAGTATCAACATTTATTAATAATAATCTAGAGGACGGAACGTTTAGAAATGGTACTACAGAGTATGAAAAGAGAGGTATAGCTGTAAATGTACCAGAATGGATTCCTGAGAATTGTATTCAATGTAATCAATGTTCTTATGTATGTCCACATGCTTGTATAAGACCTTTCTTATCAACTGAAGAGGAGTTAAAAAGTGCACCTCCATCTTTTAAAACGTTAAAAGCAAATGGAGTAAAATCTGAGCAACCATATTATTATACAATTGGTGTGACACCATTAGATTGTACTGGATGTTCAAACTGTGCAGAAGTATGTCCAGCACCAGGAAAAGCATTAATAATGAAATCAATGGATTCGCAACATGAACAAATTGAAGCCTGGAATTTTGCTGTTGAACAAATAAAAAATAAAAAGAATCCAATGAATAAAAATACTGTTAAGGGAAGTCAATTTGAAGAGCCACTTTTAGAATTCTCAGGAGCATGTGCAGGATGTGGAGAAACTCCATATGCTAAATTAGTTACTCAATTATTTGGGGATAGAATGGTAATTGCTAATGCAACAGGATGTTCTTCAATTTGGGCAGCATCTGGAGCAGCAACAGCATATTCTAAAAATCAAAATGGCCATGGACCAGCATGGGCTAACTCATTATTTGAAGATAATGCAGAGTATGGATTTGGAATGTTTATGGGTGTTAAAACAATAAGAGAAAGAATAGCTTCAAATATTAAGAAAGCATTAGATGAAAACTTATGTGCTAGTGCAAAAGAAGCGATGGAAGATTGGTTAAGTAATAAGGATATAGGTGAAGGCTCAAGAGAAAGAGCGGAAAAACTTGAATCTGCTTTACAAGGTTGTAGTGATGAAATTGCAAAAGAAATATTAAAGGATAAAGAATTCTTTATTAAGAGATCACAATGGATATTTGGAGGAGATGGTTGGGCATATGATATTGGATATGGTGGATTAGATCATGTTCTTGCAAGTAATGAAGATGTAAATGTTCTTGTATTTGATACAGAAATTTACTCTAATACTGGAGGGCAAGCATCTAAATCAACTCCAACTGCAGCAATCGCTAAATTTGCAGCATCAGGTAAGAGAACTAAGAAAAAAGATCTAGGCATGATGGCAATCAGTTATGGATATGTATATGTGGCTCAAGTATCTTTAGGAGCAGATAAGAATCAAACTATAAAAGCCATTACAGAAGCGGAAAGTTATAATGGGCCATCATTAATAATTGCTTATGCACCATGTATTAATCATGGAATTAAGAATGGTATGAGTAATACGCCTGAGGAACAAAAGAAAGCAGTAGATTGTGGATATTGGAACCTTTATAGATATAACCCAGCTCTTAAGGGTGAAAGGAATCCATTCACATTAGATTCTAGAGAGCCAAAGGCAAACTTTAAGGATTTCTTAATGGGAGAAGTAAGATATGCATCCTTAGCTAAAGTATTCCCAGAATTGGCAGAAAAATTATTTGATAAGACAGAAAAAGATGCTAAGGAAAGATTAGAAAATTATAAAAAGTTAGCACAAGATTAATAAAAAAGATATTTATTTAAATTAAAGAGCGAGTTTTATAAACTAAGCTCTTTAATTTTTTTATTAAATTTATCATAAACAGTTTTTACCATGTAAGGTTCATTGCAGTGGATATTAAGTTCATTAATTGGGATCCACTTAACGCCACTAGTTTCTTCTTCATTTATAATTAGTTTATCTTCTTCATTGGCCTCTAAAAGATAAGCAACGGATAAATGTAAGTGAGAAGGAACATATTTATTATTTTTTATATGACCATTAACAGTTAAAACATCTAATCCTAAAATTTCATTTATAACAGGATTAACTTCCTTAAGACCAGTTTCTTCCTTAGCTTCTTTAATTGCTACATGAAGTAAATCACAATCTCCATCGGCATGTCCACCAGTCCAAGACCAACTTTGATATATATTATGATAAATCATCAATACTTTACTTCGCTCTTTATTAACAATATAACCTGAACTAGTTATATGCGCTATTAAATTTTCTCTAGTTAAAATATTATTAAATTTATTTATACATTCAATGATTAAATCTTTATCTTTAGCTTCTTGAGAATTATATGGAATATAATTTTTAATGGATTCAATCCAATTCATAACTTTAACCCCCTATAAAAGTGAAATATATTAAATATAATAACATAAATAAGAAAAAAGTGAATTATATTATTGGATTATAAGATATATTAGTTTAAAATTAATATATTAGATAAGGATGGAGGCAAGTATTAAAATGGATAATAATGCAAAGTGGGTAAATGAGGTTAAAATAAATAGAACTTTAGAAGCTTTAAGAAAAAACAATATGGAAGGTTTTTTTATTAATACACATGAAGAGCTTATAAGTAAAATAGAAGAGCTAGTTGAGCCTAATAGTAAAGTTAGTTTTGGAGGCTCCGTGACATTATTTGAAACAAAAGTTATGCAACATTTAAGAAGTGGAAGATATGAATTATTAGATAGGTATAAGGAGGGATTAACTCAAGAAGAGATAAAGAAAATATTTAGAGAAAGTTTCTTTTGTGATGCTTACTTTACAAGTACTAATGCAATAACTGAAGAGGGTGAATTGTATAATGTAGACGGCAATGGAAATAGAGTTGCAGCAATGCTTTATGGACCAGATAAGGTAATAGTTATTGCAGGAGTGAATAAAATAGTAAAGGATATTGATGAAGCAATTTCTAGAGTAGAAAATTTTGTGGCACCAGCAAATGCAAAAAGATTAAATAAGAAAACCCCATGTACAGTTACTGGAAAATGTATGAATTGTAGTAGTCCACAAAGAATTTGTCGCGAATATACAGTAATAAGAAAACCAGTACCAAATAGAATTTTTATATTATTAATAAATGAGGATTATGGATATTAAATAAAAAAATAGGACAAGATACAACAGTATCTTGTCCTATTTTTAGCTTGTTTATAATTTAATTATCATGGATATTCTAATATTTGTACAGTAACTTGTCTTCTTCCCCATGACATACATTCCTCATGAGTATTAAGGAATACATCAATAATATTCCCTTTAATAGCACCACCAGTATCAGCTGCTATTGCAACTCCATAACCAGATACGTAAACTTTTGTACCAAGTGGAATTACGTTAGGGTCAACAGCAATAGTACTAACACCATTAGGGTTTCTAACTGGTTTTAATCCAGAAGCAGTAATACTATGTCCATAATAAGCAGTAGATTCCATTGTTAATGTCTTTATTGCAGTACCAACTTCAGTACTAGTTGTTGGAACAGTAGGTGTATTAAGTTCCGATATTCTTGCTTTAGCATTACTAATACCATCCTTAGCCATATTAATAATCCTTGAACTATTTAATAATGGGATATAAGAGTTTAATGTATCGATAGCATTTTGTAATTCAGATGTTGAAGCAGTTGATGAATTAGCAATAGATAGAGGCTTAGCAATTAAGGTTTTTTCATTTTCCTCTATAACAGCAAAAACAGCTTCTTTTTCTGCATTTAGTTTATCAGAATATTCTTCCTGCTCTTGTTTCTTTTCTTTCACTACTTTTAGGTCACTTTCTATAGTTGTTTGCAAAGTTTTTAATTCATTATTTTTAGTATTTAAAGTTTCTATATCTTTATTTAATGAATCCTTTTTTTCGTTTATATCAATAAGAATTTTTTTATCAGTAGAAACTATTTTAGATATAGCTTGAATTCTAGAAAATAAATCAGAGATACTAGTTGATGTTATAATGCTAACTATCATATTTGAAGATATATTAGTTTTATACATATTTCTTACTCTGTTATCTAGAGTTAATTGAGCTTCTTCAATTTCCTCTTTTGTTTGTTCTAGCTTAGATTCTGTAGATTGAATTTGAGTTTCAATAGAAGTAATAGCTTCTTTGTTTTCAGTAAGCTTAGAATTAATACTAGCTATTTCAGCGTTTAGCTCTTCTATCTTAGAGTCTAAATCTAAAATTTCACTATCAAGTTGTTTATATTTTGATAAATTTTCGTTAATTGTATCTTGTGGTGTAGTAGCATATGTCTTATTAGTAATTATAGAAGATAATAATATTGTCATTACTAAAGCACAAGATATACTTCTTTTAAACAGAAACATTCACCCCCATAATAAAATTAAAAAGTATAATGTTTAAATATATATACTATAGATATTTTTATATGTCAAATTTCTTGCATATTAATGTAATTTATGAGATATTATAAGAATTTAAATGGATATATTATAAATATAAATATATTATAACATAAATATTTGGAAGAAAATAGAATATAAATATGAATATATTGAAACAGAAAAAAAACTAATATAAAATTAAAAAAATGGCAATTAGTTTTTACTTTGGAGGTAAAATAATGGAAAAATTATATTATGAAGATCAATATTTAAAAGAGTTTGTAGCTGAAATAACGGATATATTAGATAAGGATAATTTATATTATGTAAAATTAGATAAGACAGCTTTTTTCCCAGGTGGGGGAGGGCAACATTGTGATTTAGGATATATAGATAACCATAAAGTAATTAATGTTATTGAAGAAAATGGTGAAATATATCATGTAACAGAAACAAAACCAATAAAAATACATAGAGTAAATTGTAAAATTGATTGGGATAGAAGACTAGATGGAATGCAACAACATTTAGGGCAACATATTTTATCTGGATGTTTTTTTACATTATTTAATGCTAATACTGTAAGTGTTCATGTAGGCAAAGAAAGTAGCACTGTAGATATTCAAGGTTATTTAGATGAAGAAACTATTAGAAAAGCTGAAAAAATGGCAAATGAAGTAATACAAGAAAATATAAAGGTTGAATTTTTAACTCCATCTAAAAAAGAATTGAAAAAAATTAAGATAAGAAGAGATTTACCTAATACAGATGAACAAATAAGAATAGTAAAAATAGGTGATTTAGATATTAATGCATGTTGTGGAGTACATCCTAACAGAACATTAGATATTCAAGCTATAAAAATTAAAAGATGGGAAAAACATAAAGGAGCTACAAGGATTGAGTATTTAGCTGGGAAAAGGGCAATAAATGATTATTTTAAGAAAGATGAATTTAGAAATAGAATTTGTAGGTTTTTAAACTGTGGTGAAGATGATGCAATAAATTCAATAAATAAGCTTTCAAATGATTTAAAAAATTTATTAGATGAAAATAGACAACTTAAATTAGAAATTAGCCAATATCAAATTAAAGATATGATAAAAGAAGCAAAATCTATAGGCAATGTATATGTTGTAACTAAAATATATGAGGGTGGAGATATAAAATATATATCTAAAATTGCAGAGAAAATTACACTAAATGATAATATGATTGTATTATTTGCGATAAAATCTGAAAATAAAGCAAACTTAATATTTGCAGCATCTAAAAATATTAAAAATATATCAATGAGTGATTTATTAAAAGATGCAATAAGCCTAATTGATGGTAGAGGTGGAGGAAATAAGTTTATGGCTCAAGGAGGAGGAAAGAATTGTAGCAATCTTCAAGGTGCTATGGATTATGCTTTACGTAAGATAAGTATAATATAAAAATTAATACTAAATTTATAGAAAAATTTGATAAATTAGATAATATATTAAAGTTCTTAATTATAGGATATAAACTAATAAACTAAATCATTAATTAAAATGATAGCAATTATTTTTATGTTTCATATAATGAATTATAAAAATATTCAAAGGAGATATAATTATGGACAGAAGATTTTTTGAAAATGATAATGTGGAAGATTTATCAAAAAATGAAAGTCCAAAAAGTTTTCAAAAAATAGAAGAGGAAAATGAAGTTTTAA
Source organism: uncultured Clostridium sp. (assembly GCF_934754925.1). Taxonomy (GTDB): domain Bacteria; phylum Bacillota; class Clostridia; order Clostridiales; family Clostridiaceae; genus Clostridium. Next base: position 26,498 of record NZ_CAKVJA010000029.1, read on the forward strand.
AAGAAAACTATATGTGGAGTGATGAAGAAGATGATTTTTCATTTGAAACAGATTTAAATCCAAGTGGTGAGTATCCTCAATCTGATGAAGAGGAGAATTTAGAGGATGAGGTTCAAAATATCAATGATTATGATGATTTAGAAGTAAGTTCAAAATCAGAGGAATATATTACTTCTAAAGATGATAATATATCTAAAGATGATGATATAATAGATTGTAATTATGAAGATCAAGAAGAATATTCAGATTCAGATAAGGTTGAAACTTCAGAAGAAAATTTAAATTGTAACTATCAATATTGTGATTTTGAAGAAGATTATGAATATAATTATTCTGATTCAGAAGAAGATACTAGTCCAGATAAAGCTTCTAGTATTAATAATGAAAGTAGTACATTAGAAGATAATAAAAGATATAGAGAAAATAAAAAGTATTATTTAAAAGGTAAAAAAGAAGGATATAATGAAGGATATGAAGCAGGAGCAAGAGATGCAATAAGAGCTGCATATAAAGCAGGATATAGACGTGGATTAAGGGCTGCAGGTTATAGAATTTAATATGATTATTATATAAACAGTAATTACGTTGTAATTACTGTTTTTTTAGCAAAAATAAAGTTAAAATTTATATAATTAGAATAAATAATGATTATATAGGAAAAATAAAAATAATGAATAAGATTTTTAATTTTACCTAAAGTGTAATTAGGAGGATAAATCTAATGAAATTTAAACTTTATACAGTACTATATTTATTAGTGATAAGTCTTTTTATAGGTTGTAATGAAGTTAATAATAAAATAAATGAAAATTCAAATGAAGATATAGTGGAAAAAAATAATGAAAAAGATGAATTTGAAGGAACATTAATGGTTGAAAATGAAGAAGAATTAGCTATAGCGTTAAAAGAAGATTATAGTATAACAATGAAAAATAATATTGATGCTAATAATGTACTTACAATGGAGGGAGACTTTTCAAAGACAGATACTACCGAAGAAAATAAAGTTACTCATATAGGAAGAAAGTTAAATTTATTTTATGTAGATGATAGTAATAATATTATCAAAAATTACACTTTAAGTATTCCTAAATTAATTGTAAAAAGTAATGATACAACTATTAAGGGAGGTAAAATTAAGGGAGATATATATGTAGATAGTGATGGATTAATATTGGATAATACTAAGGTTGAAGGAAATATTTATTTTAAAAATGAGAAAAATAAAAATTCTTTTAAATTGGAAAATACCGCTAGTGTATCAGGAGATTTAAAAATCGAATAAGATATAATAAAGTTAGCAAAAGCTAACTTTTATTATATCTAAGAATATATTTTAAGGTTAATTACATAAGTATATATTAGATATAAAAAATAAATTATTGTAAATAATTAAAATAAAAAAATTATTTATAATTAAATTTGGAGGGTAAAATGATGGATGAAATAAAAAAAGTTTTATTATTTGGTGTTGGTGCTGTAGCTAGCACATATGAAAAGGCAACAGAAGTAGTAGATGATCTTGTAAAAAAAGGAAAAATAACAATAGATGAAGGAAAGGAATTAGGCGAAGAATTAAAAAGAACATTTAAAGAAAAGAAAAAAGAAAATGAAGGCTTTTCAAGCGAGAGTAAGAATATAGGTAATATAGAAAGCAATAATTATGTTTTAAGAGATGAGTATGAAATGTTAAAAGCTAGGGTTTACAAATTGGAAAGGTTAGTAAATAAAGAAGAGGAAAAATAAATGATATATTGGAGGTAAGTGATGGAGGGGAATTCTGTTAATAGATTCAAGGAAATATTAAAGGTGTTTACTAATTATGGATTAGGATATCTTTTAGGTAAAAAAGAAGATAAAATAAGAAATTCCCCTGCAAATCTTAGAAAAGCATTTGAGGAATTAGGGCCAACATTTATTAAGATAGGTCAAATATTAAGTACAAGACCTGAATTAGTGCATGAAGAATACATAGTAGAATTATCAAAATTACAAGATAATGTTCCAACAGAAAGTTTTGAAGAAATGGCGCAGGTATTTTATAATGAATTTTCTAAAAAAATAGAAGATGAATTTTTATTTATAGATAAAAATCCAATAGCATCAGCTTCAGTAGCACAAGCATATAGAGGTGTTTTGAAGAGTGGAAAGGATGTAGTAATAAAAATTCAGAGACCTAACATTAAGGAGAAAATGGAGATAGATTTTGATATTTTATTAAATTTAAGTGAGAAATTTAGCAAAATATTTAAAGACTCCGTAGTAAATCCTAAGGAAATTTTGCTGGAGATTAAATCAGCTACTGAGAAAGAATTAAATTTTAATTTTGAAGCTGAAAATATAGAAAAGTTTAAATTTTTAAATAAAGATATACCATGTATATATGCACCTTACATAATAAAGGAGTATACAGGAAATAAAGTTCTAACATTAGAGAGTATAGATGGATTTAAAATTAATGATAAGGAATCTATTGAAATACTAGGATATGATAAAGAAGATATAGCAAGAAAGTTAACAGTTTCTTACTTTAAACAAGTATTAAAGGATGGATTTTTTCATGGTGATCCTCATCCGGGAAATATATTAATAAGAGATGGACAGATATGTTTCATTGATTTTGGAATAGTAGGGGAGTTATCAGAAGAAAAACAACGTGAGCTAAATAGTGCTATTGCAGCTGTTGCGAATGAAGACGTAGATAAGCTGACTGATTTTGTTATGAGCATTGGAATAAAGAGTGGAAAAGTTGATAGAGAAATACTATATAAAGATATAGAATATATTTTTAGAAATTATTATACTACATCTTTAAAAAATATAAAAATATCAGTTCTATTTCAAGAAGTATCATCTATTGCAAAGAGAAATAATTTAAGATTAGCAAGTGATTTTACCATGTTAATAAGAACTATGGTAATTGTTGAAGGGTTAGTTACAGATCTTTCTCCAGAGCTTAATCTTATAAGTTTAGTTATTCCATATGTTAAAGATTATTATAAGGATTATTTTTTATCACAATTTGATATAAATGATTATTTATTAAAGGGATATAAATTAACTAGAGATACTTTAAATATACCATCAAAACTTGTAACTTTATCAGATACATTAATTAAAGGAAGAGGAAAAGTAAATATTGTACTAGAGGATAAGGAAAAATATATAGATGTATTAAATAAAATGGTTAATAGATTAGCCTTTGCTTTAGTTATAGCAGGAATGGTTGTTGCTTCATCCTTAATAATTAATACAAATCCAGAACCTAAAGTATATGGAATATCAGTTATTGGAATGGGAGGATATTTTGTTTCTGCAATTTTAGGCTTATGGTTGTTAATATCAATAATTAGATCTGGAAGTTTAAAATAATATATTTACAGATAGTGAATCTTAATATTGTTAATATAATTCCTAATTATAGTAAATACTATATTAGAAATAATAGAAGAAAGGGGAGTTAAGATGCATTATAAAAAGGAGTATTCAGATGTATTAAAAGAAGTAGAAAGTACAATAAATGGTATATCTGAAGAAGAAGCTAAAAATAGATTACAGAAAAATGGACCTAATGAACTAAAAGAAGCTGATAAGGTTCCAATTTGGAAAATGTTTTTAGAAAGCTTTAAAGATCCTTTAGTAATAATATTACTTATTGCAGCAATCGTTCAAATATTTTTAGGTGAGTTTGTTGAATCTATTATTATATTTGTTGTAGTAATTTTAAATTCTGTACTAGGTGTAACTCAAACAATAAAGGCAGAAAGTTCATTAGATAGTTTAAAAAAGCTATCATCACCTAATGCAAAAGTACTTAGAGACGGAAAGAAAAAAACTATTCCGGTTAGAGATATAGTAGTTGGTGACATAGTATTTTTAGAGGCAGGGGATTATATACCGGCAGATGGAAGAATAATTGAGGCTCAAACACTTAAGGTTGTTGAAGGAATGCTTACTGGTGAAGCAGAAGCAGTACTAAAGCATAGTGATAAGATAGGACAAGAGGTTGGAATTGGTGATCAAAGAAATATGGTCTTTAGTGGAGGTACTGTTGTTTATGGAAGAGGAACCTTAGTGGTTACAGCAATTGGTATGAATACTGAAGTAGGGAAGGTTGCTACATTATTAGAGAATGCAGGAAATAAACAAACACCTCTTCAAGCTAAACTTGATGATTTTGGGAAGAAATTAGGAATAATAATAATGATTTTAGCAGCTCTAATTTTTATAGTTCAAGTAATTAGAGGTTATATTTCAGGAAAAGATATGAGTATGTTAATATTGGATTCCTTTATGTTTGCTATAGCAGTTGCAGTAGCAGCTATACCAGAAGCTTTATCTTCAATAGTAACTATTGTACTTGCGGTAGGAACAAAGGATATGGCAAAGAAACAAGCCATAATAAGGAAATTACCAGCTGTAGAAACATTAGGTTCAACTAGTGTTATATGTACAGATAAGACAGGTACATTAACACAGAATAAAATGACAGTTGTAGATTTTTTTATGTATGGAGTTAATAAAGATAAAGTTAAGGAGAAAGAAAATGTTTCTGATCAAATTGAAGCAATAAATTTATCATCTACATTATGCAATGATTCAGAAATAACAGAATCAGGAAAGGAAATAGGAGATCCAACAGAAATTGCACTTCTTCACTTTGCAACTAAAAGAGGGATAGACTATAAGGAGTTGAGAGATAAATATGATAGGTTAAGCGAAATACCATTTGATTCAGATAGAAAGTTAATGTCTACTGTAAACTCCATCAATGGAGATGCAATTATGTTTACTAAAGGAGCACCGGATGTTGTTTTTTCAAGATCAAAATATGCATTAAACGATGGAGAAGTAATAGAAATAAATGATAAGATTATAGAGAAGTATAAAAAAGTTAATGAAGAATTTTCTAATAGGGCATTAAGAGTATTGGCGTTTGCTATAAAAGATGTTCCAGATGATAATTTTGTTCCTTGTTTGGAAGATGAGGTAGAAATGACTTTAGTTGGATTAATGGCCATGATAGATCCGCCAAGAGAACAAGTTTATGATGCGGTAAAAGAAGCTATCGGAGCAGGTATAAAGACAGTAATGATAACAGGAGACCACAAAACAACAGCTTCAGCAATTGCAAGAGAAATTGGAATAATGACAGAAGGTGATATATCTTTAACAGGCCAAGAGTTAGATGCATTATCAGAAACAGAGCTTAAAAATAAATTAGAGCATATTACTGTATATGCAAGAGTTTCACCGGAAAATAAAATACGTATAGTTAAGGCTTGGCAAGAAAAAGGATATATTACAGCAATGACTGGTGATGGTGTTAATGATGCACCAGCATTAAAGCAAGCTGATATAGGGATTGGTATGGGAAGTGGTACTGATGTTGCAAAGGATGCGTCAGCAATGATTTTAACAGATGATAATTTTTCAACAATAGTATCTGCTATAGAAGTAGGAAGAACAGTTTATAGTAATATTAAAAAGTCAATTACATATCTGTTTGCGGGAAATTTAGGAGCTATAATTGCAATACTATTTGCTGTATTTATAAATTGGCCAAATCCTTTTACTGCATTGCAGTTATTATTTATAAACTTAATAAATGACTCATTACCAGCAATAGCTTTAGGGTTAGAGGCATCAGAGCCAAATATAATGAAAGAAAAACCAAGAGATATAAATGAGGGAATACTTGCAGGAGGAACATTAAAAAATGTTATTTTAAGAGGTTGTATTATTGGATTTATAGTAATACTAGCTCAATATATAGGAGATTTATCTTCGCCAGAGCTTGGTACTGCAATGGCTTTTTCTACAGTAACTTTAGCAAGAATATTTCAAACATTACCGGCTAGATCTAATTATATTACAGTATTAAAATTGGGATTATTTAAAAATAAATATGCAATTGGAGCAGTATTAATATGTTTATGTTTGTATTCTATTGTATTAATACCAGGAATAAGGGAAATATTTAATATTCCTGAGAATTTTGGATGGTTACAATTTGGAATATGTTTAGGACTTTCTATAATAGCAGCATTAATAATGGATTTATCTAAATTGCTACATAAGATAAAAAATTAATTTAAAGCTTAAATAAAAATAGGAAGATGTAATTAGTAAACATCTTCCTATTTTTATTTATTTTAAAACTTTTTTTGCAAAATCTAAACCAAAATTATAAGCTTCTTCTAAGTTTTCTTCGCTAGGCTTAAATAATATTCCTAGTGGCTCAGAAACGATATTTAATTTTAATTGCTTATATCTTTCATTTATGTTTTTAAGTGCTTCACCACTCCATCCATAAGAACCAAAGCAACTTGCAGGTAATCCTTTATGAATAACAGGGTTTAATGAAGATAAAATAGTCCAAATTTGAGGTAAAGTATCAGCTAATAAAGTAGAAGAACCAAGTAATAATCCACTACATTCATTAATTTCCTTTAGTACTTCATCCATATTAGCAGTTACTAAATTATACATTAAAATATCTACATCAAAGTTAGCTGCTTCAATTCCTTTTTTTATAGCTTCAGCAATAGTTTCAGTATATCCATAAGCAGTTACATAAGGAATAACTATACTTTGCTTTTCTCTCTTTACAGGTTGACACCATTCTCTATATAAATTCATAAACTTTTCAATGTTTGAGTTATCTAAGACTAAACCATGTCCAGGACAAATATAATTTAACTTTAAGTCTTTGATTTTATCCATTGCTTTTATCATAAATGGCTTGAATGGACCCATAATCATTCTAAAGTAATAATTATAAGCTTCAACATAATCATCTTCTTTATCTTCTTCTATAGAGCTTTTTAA
>NZ_CAKVJA010000030.1 GCF_934754925.1 uncultured Clostridium sp.
TTATGGTGATTCGAAGAAAATGGAGGCAAAAATAGCCTTTCCTATAGTTAAGAAGATATAATAAAAAACTTAAAAAGATATAGAATTAGATTTAATTCTATATCTTTTTATTATTTATAAATGTTTTTATGAATTAAGCAATAAAAGCTTAAGTTCATCAAAATTAGAAATCTCATAGGTAGGTTTTATTGAAGTTTCATTTATAACTTTGTTAGGGTTGTACCAACAGGTATCTATACCAAAGTTTATTCCACCTTGTATATCAGAACTTAAACTATCTCCTATCATTAAAACTTTGCTTTTATCAAAAAAATTCATAGATTTTAAAGTATGTTCAAAAATTTTAGGATTTGGCTTTGCCGTTGATACTTCTTCAGAAATTACTATAGTTTCAAAGAATTTTGCTATACTAGATTTTCTAATTCTTTTGTCTTGAACTGATGTAAGGCCGTTAGTTACTATAGCAAGTCTATAAGATTTATGTAGAGTTTCTATAAGTTCTATACTATTATCATATAAAAAGGATGCCGAAGCTAAATTTTCTATATATGAATTTGCAAAAACATTTTCATCAAAATTCATGTTTAACCTATCTGATAATCTTTTAAATCTTTCTATTTTTAAAACTTCTTGTGTAATAAGGCCTTGTTCAAACTCTTTCCATAGAGCTATATTTATTTCTTGATAAATTTTTAAGTGATAATTTTCATCATAATTTATATTAAATTTAAGCATTGTATTTTTAAATGCTTCCCTTTCAGATTTCTTGAAATCATATAATGTTTCATCTGCATCAAATAATATAACTTCGTATTTCATGGTATATGCCCCTTTATTTATTAATTTCTTTCAAATTGCTTTTTTACATTAAAATCGTATATTGATTTTATTTTATAATAATATAATGATTACAATTTTACAATTAAATAAAGAAAAGATAAAAGTAAATTGACTTTGCATTGAAAGAATTTATTAAAATAATAAAGTAACATATATAATATCCCATTGTTTCTAAGTTTGTAAATATTATTAGACTATGATAGTATAAAGAATGCAAGAAAGTAAATAATATTTTTTATTAAAAAGAGAACTTAAAAAGCGAACGGAGGAAATGAAATTATGTTACCAAATTGTCCAAAATGTAATTCAGAATATACTTATGAAGATGGAAATCTTTTAATATGTCCAGAATGTGGTCATGAATGGACTGCAGCTAGTCAAGCAGCTGAAGAAGAAGCAAATATTATAAAAGATGCAAACGGAAATGTTTTAAATGATGGTGATACAGTTACAATAATTAAAGATCTTAAAGTAAAAGGTGCTTCATCAGCATTAAAGCAAGGTACAAAAGTTAAAAATATACGTTTATTATATGATGTAACAGATGGCCATGATATAGACTGCAAAATTGATGGATTCGGAGCTATGAAATTAAAGTCGTCAGTAGTAAAGAAGATATAATATAAAATAAGGGAGTTATTAGATATTGTTAATAGCTCCTTTTGTTTTATTATGAAAAATACTTTTAAGATACTGTTTAAACCTTTAAAATATTTAAGTTAGATAAATACAACTTATGATATAATTAATTAGTAAGAATTTGATTAGTTGGAGGTAATAATTTATGTTTACTAAAGAGGAACTTTTAGTAATTGAAGATGCATTAAAAATAGCAGATGAAAAATATATTAAACTTCTTGATGAAAGTAAAAATAATAAGAATAAAATGGTTGCATTTAATAGAAAGCAAAAAAGATTATGGTTAGTTCAAAATAAATTAAATAAATTACTACAAGAAAGTAAATAATATATAATATTTAATAAATATCTAGTAAAAAAGCTAGGTATTTTTTTATTCCATCTAAATTAAATATGTAATTAAATTTAGTTGGATATAAAAAAGTACTAATAGATAAAAATAATATACAAAATATATTAAAAAAATAAAATAATTTACAAAAAACAACAAAAACTTTTATTGGAATAAAAGTATAATTTATACATGTAATTATATGTAAAACATTTTGCTCCATCTATTTAATAAAAAAGTTTTGAAAAATTATAATCCATAAAAAGGTAAAAGAATGATTATTAAAAAAATAATTCTTTTAACATATAAATCAGAATATTTTTAAAATTTAAAAAATATTTTATCGAAGACACAGAGAATTTATATAAAATAAAAGTATTATTAAAATAGTATTTTTGTTGACAAATATTATAAAAATAATAAAAAAAATAAATATAAATTATTAAAATAAAATTAAATATAAAAACACAAAAAAATATATATTTCAATATAAGAGTAGAAAATAATTTATATATTTATTAAAAGCATATAAATATGAAATTTTTAAAAGATAATATTTCAAATAAACAAAAAGTAATTAATTTACAAAATTGATCATATAAGCTAAAATTATTTGAGTAATAAAAATAAATAAGGAGTAAAGTTTATGAAAAAGGTTTTAGTTATAATATCATTTGTGTTATTAATGACTTTGGGAATAGTTTCTTGTGAAAAAAATGAGGCAAATAATAAGTTAACAGATTTAACTAATAATGAGGAACAACAAAGTGATAATAATGAAAATGTACAAGAAGATAATCAACAAAAAGATAAGGAAGAAGTAAATGAAATAGAAGAAAAAGAAATTGAATACATAAATATTGCCCCAGAGGAAGTTAGAATTCCTATTCTTATGTACCATTCTATAAGTGATGATGATCCTAATAATAATTTATTAGTACCACCAAATATGTTTGAAGAGCAAATGGCTTGGTTAGAAGCAAATGAATTTACTGCAATGAACTTAGATGAGGCCTTAGAGGCTATGGAAACAGGAAAGGTGCCTAAGAGACCAGTAGTAATAACCTTTGATGATGGTTATTCTGATAACTATACTAGTGCTTTTCCATCATTAAAAAATCATGGATTAAAAGCTACGTTTTTTGTTATAACTGATGGGGTAGATAACGGATATTATATGTCTACAGATATGTTAAAAGAGATGCAGGCAGCTGGAATGTCAATAGAAAATCATACAGCTAATCATTTAGAATTAGATAAGTTATCTAGAGAAGATGCCTATGATGCAATTAAGAGGGGGCAAGATTTCCTAAGAAATAATATAGGATCGGATGCAAATTACTTATGTTACCCTGTTGGAAAATATAATGATGAAACTATTGAAATTGAAAAAGAATTAGGTATTAAAGCGGCAACTACTACTCAAGGAGGAATAAGTTCTATAGGTGATGGTTTATACCAACTAAAAAGGGTTAGAATATATCCAATGAGTATAGAAAGTTTTGCTTCAATATTTTCTGAGTATATTTATTAGACATAAGTTATAATATAATAAAATGAACTAATAAATATGATACTTTCGGAGGTAAAGTAATGGCTAAAATAACTAGTAGAAATAATGACTTATTAAGGGATTCTAGAAATAAGGTATCCCCAAAGGTTTATGAGCTTTTAATTGATTTAGTTAATGAAAATAGAGAAGATTTAGCGGAAATAGCATTAAAGATAGACTATTTAATAGAATATGCAAATAGTGCTATTAAGGGAAAAGATTTTTCAGAAGCTTTAGAAACAGTACAAAGAGCAGAAGAAAGATTAAAGATGATAAAGAGATCAAATTTTGATGTAAGTCATTTAGAATACTTAATTGAAGGTGTTAAAAAAAAGATAAGGAAGTAATCACTTCCTTATCTTTTTTTATATTATTTAGATTTTTTTCTATTATTACTTCTTCTTTTTTTGTTATTAGTTGAAACTTCAACGTTAACTCTTCTTTTGTTAATCTTTCCACCAGTACATTTTTCAAGAACTTGTCTATGAATTGTGTTATCTACATTAACAAATGCAAAATTTTCCATTATATCAATATCTCTTATTTGAGATGCTCCAACCTTAGCATTATTCTTTATATAGTTTATTAATGTCTTAATAGTTAAGCCATCTCTTCTACCAGCAGAGAAGAATAATCTAACGTCATTTTCTTTGCTTGATGCAGGAGCTTCAAGTTTATCACTTGAATAATCAAAAGATAATTGATTTTTAAATTGACTTTGAAGTAATGAAGCAATTACTTTAACAGAATCATGATTTTCAGTTAATTGAGTAGCAACATCTACGAATCTTGAATAATCTTCTGCTTCTATTATTGATGAAACCTCATTAGCCATTAATTCAAATTTAGCGTTATATATTTCTTGAACTGTAGGTATATTTCCTTTTTCGATATTACCCTTAGTTACATTCTTAATTTGTCTAAGGAATCCAAATTCCTTTGGAGTAATTATACTGTAAGCAGTACCTTCTCTACCTGCTCTACCAGTTCTACCAATTCTGTGAACATAAGATTCAATATCTTGAGGTAACTCATAGTTAAATACGTGAGTAACACCATCAACATCAATTCCTCTAGCAGCAACGTCTGTAGCAACTAAGAATTTTAATGAACCGTTTTTAAACTTAGCAAGAGTCTTCATTCTTTGAATTTGAGACATATCTCCATGCATACCTTCAACCATGTATCCTCTAGCTTGCATTGCAGCAACTAAATCATCCACACCTTTTTTAGTTCTGCAGAATATAATACCTGCTGATGGATTATCAAAATCTATTAGTCTACAAAGAGCTTCTAATCTTTGAGAGCCGTTAACTTCAAAGAAGTTTTGCTTTATTGTAGAACCAGTCATTTCTTTTCTAGCAATAACTATATGTTGAGCATCTTCTTTTAGATATTTTTTTGATAATTTCTTGATTTGAGGTGGCATTGTTGCAGAGAATAATAAAGTTTGTCTTTCTTCTGGAATGCTCTTCATTATTTCTTCCATATCATCAATGAATCCCATGTTTAGCATTTCATCAGCTTCATCTAATACTAAGAATTCTACTGAAGATAAAGGTAAATTCCCTCTTCTTATATGATCTAAAACTCTACCTGGAGTACCAACTACTATATTAGCTCTTTTTAAATCTCTAGCTTGAAGATGAATTGGTGCTCCACCGTATACAGCAACGATGTTTAATTTTTCGTACTTAGTTAATTTTACTAATTCATCGTGAACTTGTATTGCTAATTCTCTTGTTGGAGCTAAGATTATTGAGCCTATAGCATCCTTAATTTTTAAATTATTTATCATAGGTAGGCCAAAGGCTGCTGTTTTTCCTGTACCAGTTTGGGCTTGACCTATAATATCATTACCTGAAAGGGCAACTGGGATTGCTTCGGCTTGAATTGGAGATGGAGTAGTAAAACCTAAATCATCAATAGCTTTTACTAAAGTTTCCTTTAAGCCTAAATCATTAAATGTTAAATTCGTCATATAGTATCCTCTTTTTTCATATATTTTTTATTTATTTCAAATTATTTAAATAATTATTTCTCATCAATCGACTTTATTAAGTATATAGCAAAAATATAATTAATGCACTAAGTATTTATTGTAAAATATGAAATACTTGTTTATTTTCAAAATAAGACAAAATGGTATTGTTTTCATTAACAAATTTAAAAAAAAATTAAAAATACCAAAAAAATATAATTGACAATTAGCGAAAAATAGTTCAAAATATGCAATGGAAATAGTCATTACTTAAATTTTAAATATTGTGTTATTGTGTCATGGAGTATGTGGGAAGTTAGGTCGACCTATATACTCTATTTTTTTGTAATGATGGAACTCCTTCAGGGTAATATATATGTCTATATTGATTAAAAGATAAAAAAGGTGAGCTAAAAATAGCTCACCTTTTAAAATATATTAAGAAATTTTTGATGCAATTATACTTTGAACAGTTTTAGGTAATAAATCTTGTTCTTCTTTAGTTAAATTTGCAGTTTCAATTGCTGGATGGAAATAAAGGTTAACAGTAGCAGGTTTAATCCAAGGTCCTTTACCATGTTCCATTATTTTAAATGATCCGTCCATAGTTACTGGAATTATAGGACATTTGGATTTAGTAGCTAGTTTAAAGCTACCAGCCTTAAATTCCTTTATTGGACCTCCCTTACTTCTAGTTCCTTCAGGGAATATTACAATTGAATGACCAGCTTTTAGATTTTTAATTCCCTTAATTATTGCTTCTCCTGATTTTCTAATATTACTTCTATCCATAAAAACACAGTGTAGGAGGTTCATCCAAGTTCTTACTAGTGGTATTTTTTCAACTTCTATTTTTGAAATAAAACCTATTACTTTTGGAATTTGAGTAATATATATTGGAATATCAAAGTTACCTTGATGATTACCTACGAATAATACTGTTTTATCCTTAGGAATGTTTTCTATACCATGAACATTAATTTTGACTCCAGCTAACTTTAGTAATGAATTTGCCCAGATATTAGTGCACTTATATATTAAAGCTTCACTTTCTTCAATTCTATTTTTTTTAATTAAGTATTTAACTCTAAATATGAATGGTGTACTAATTATTAAACTTAATACAAACCATATAAACCAAATTATAGTTCTTATCATTATTTTGTCACTCCTCAAAACTTAAGTCTAAATAAAGTATACTATAAAATATACTTTAAAAGTAATATATTTGAAATATAAAATATTAATAAAATATTTATGGCAGCATATATTAAAAATGAGAAAATTTTTATATGAGGTATAAATAGTGGTTAAATTTCAACCTGATAAACTAAAAGTAAGTTATAAAGATGAAATAGGAATAAAGAATTTCTTACCACCAAGAAGGTATACATTAACTCATTCAGACGAGAGTGGTGAGTTATTTTTATCGATAGGGAAAAAATATGATTTTGATAAAATTAATTATAATGTTAGAGATGAGGTTATAGGAAGCTGGGAAAAGGATGATAAAAATTATTTGCTTGTTACAGTAGAAGTGGATAATGGGGATGATATTAGTGATACTATTAAGAGAGATAAAATATTTAGGCAAGAGATTGTCTTAGCATTAATGGCAATAGTGTATGGAGATAATTTATTTTTTGAAAATAATAAAGAGTTATATGAGGCGCCTGTTAGAGTAAAATTTAACTCAAAATTTAGTGAATATGATAGCTTAGAAGAGTTAGGGAAGGTAAAAGATTATAAATATGATTTAGATAGATACAATAATGAATTACCTAATTATAAGTTTAATCCTTTTCCAATGTTACCTCCGGTACAAACACCAGGATATATGAAGGCTGTTGATGAGAAAAAAAAGAAAAGAGATGCTGTTATTGAAATGGCATTGATAACTATATTAGAGCCGTATATAAGTAGCGAGATATATACTTTGTTTGGCAAGGGTACTCCCTATTGTATAAAGAGAGCAGAAATAATTGATGCAAGGACATTAAATATTTATGGTCCTTGTAGTGAGGAGTACGAAATAGTAGTTGGACTTAAGGTTGGTAAGAGACCACCTTTTTATAATAATATGATAATAACATTTTTGATTAATGAAAAAGGTGTAAAAATAAAGAATGTTAAAAATCCTAAGAATAGGTAGAAAAATTTGACATATACTAAATGTTGTAATAAAATAAATATATAATTTAAAATGCGTGCTCTCATAGTTCAATGGATAGAATAGTCCCCTCCTAAGGGATAGATACAGGTTCGATTCCTGTTGGGAGTACCATTAATAAAAAAGACTTATCAAATTGATAAGTCTTTTTTATTTCTATTTAGACTTTTTTTCTAAAAAGTCTTTTGATTTTTCTAATAGTATTATTAAAGCTCCACCAATAATGAAGAATATCCAATCAAAGCTTGAAAGATTCATTGCTGCTTGAGGAACTTCTAATGTTGTAGGTCCCATAAATACTGCATAAATTGATCCAATCATTAAGCCTAAGATTAAGTAAATTATTGCAGATCTATATTTAAGTAATAAGAATTTAATTAATTTTATGGTACTTAAAATCCCTACGATTACCCCTACTCCAAATATTATAAGAACAGGTAGGTAAGAAAAGTTAAAAGATAAAACTTCATGTATTGAATTTATGATTCCAGTATAAAGTCCAAATATTAATAATAATGTTGAACCTGATATACCTGGTAAAACCATAGCAGAAATTGCAATCATTCCAGCTATAAAAACAAATAAACCAAGTCCAAAGCTTAAATTGCTTAATGAAAGATTCATACCACCAGTAGAGCCAGATGGATTAAAAAATGTAATTAAGACAACTATTAAAGCTCCAATTATAGTAAAAATAATATTTTTGTATTTACCAACTAAAGAATCTTTTTCTTGTTTCATTATTAAAGGAATAGAAACTATTATAAAGCCAGTGAATAAAGAACTTATGCTATAAATATGTGATTCAAAGATAGATGTTAATACTTTTATAGATAAAACGAAACCAATTACCCATCCAAATGCTAATTTAATTAAGAAAAATAAAGCTTTTTTCTTATCTTCTTTACTACTTTTAGTAGATGTTAATGAGTTTAATGAACCTATAAAATCATCATAAAATCCTAAAATAAAAGCAATAGTACCTCCCGAAACTCCTGGAACACTATCAGCTAGTGCCATAAAAAAACCTCTGATAAAATTAATAATAAACACAATATCACCTCAAAATAAATATGTTAAGTATAAAATAAATATACTAAGCATAGAAAATAATTAGTATATTTGTATAAAAATTATATTATAAATACAGAAAAAACACTAAATATTTTTTCAGAAAATAAATGTAAATTTTATGTTTATTTATTGGTAAATTATATCATATACTAGTAACGTATGATATAATAAATATTAAAATATTTTATTAAATTACTAGGAGTGTGATTTTTTTGGAACCCAGTCAAGTGTGGCAGATAATAGTACTTATAATTTTACTAGTATTGTCTGGATTTTTTTCAATGTCAGAAACAGCACTTATGGCACTAAGCAAAATAAGAATAAGACATATGGTGGAAGATGGAGTAAAAGGAGCTAAATTAGTTGAAAAGCTAACAGAAGACCCAAATAAATTATTAGGAGCCATATTAATAGGGAATAATATAGTTAATATTTTAGCTTCATCATTAGCTACAACATTATTTGTTTCATTAGTTGGACCGAGCGGTGTTGGAATAGCAACAGGTGTAATGACTGTATTAGTACTTATATTTGGAGAAATAACTCCAAAATCAATAGCAAAACAAAAATCAGAAGAGGTATCATTAAAGGTAAGTAAGCCAATAAACATAATAGTAAAATTATTTAAACCATTTATAGGTATATTTACTTTTATCTCAAGTGGTTTTATAAGATTATTAGGTGGAGATCCAAAGGCCAGCGAGCCATTTATAACAGAAGAAGAATTAAGAACAATGGTTGGTGTTAGTGAAGAAGAAGGTGTCCTTGAAGATGTGGAAAAAGAAATGATCTTCAATGTATTTGATTTTGCAGATGCACAAGCTAAGGATGTTATGGTACAAAGAGTTGATATTGTAGCAGTTGATTCTAATGCAACTTATGAAGAAGTTTTAGATGTTATAAAGACAGAGCAGTTTTCAAGAATTCCAGTATATAATCAAACTATAGATGATATAGTTGGAATATTATATGTTAAGGACTTAATTATAGCAGGACAAAATAAGAATGGATTTAAAGTAACTGACTATATGAGGGAACCTTATTATACATTTGAATTTAAGAAAATCAAAGAATTATTTAATGAAATGAAAAAGACAAGGAATCATATTAGTGTAGTTCTAGACGAATATGGTGGAACTGTTGGAATAGTGACTATAGAAGACCTAATTGAAGAGGTTTTTGGTGATATAGAAGATGAATATGATGATTACGAAAATGAAATAGAGGTAATTAAAGAAGATGAATATGTTGTCGATGGAAGTGCAAAATTAGATGACATAAGTGAATTAATTGGAGTAAATATGGAGTCAGAAGAATTTGATTCTGTTGGTGGATTAATAATAGGTGAATTAGGAAGATTCCCTGATAATAAAGAAGAAGTAAATCTAAATAATATTAGGTTTGTAGTAGAAGAAGTAGACAAAAATAGAATAAAAAAAGTAAGAATTTACACATAAATTAATTTTTAAATATTATAAAAAGAGTGGTGAGTGACAAATATTAAAATAGAAAATAATTTGTCATTTGCCATTTTTAGTTTATATAAAAGTTAAAAGGTTAAATATACATACTAGCTAAGGGGAGAACTAAACAATGAATTATATGGAGATTGCTTTAGAGGAAGCGAAAAAAGCTTATTCTAAAGGTGAAGTTCCTATTGGAGCAGTTATAGTAAAGGATAATAAGATAATAGCTAGAGCACATAACCTAAAAGAAACTCTAAAGTCTGCAATAGCACATGCTGAAATTTTAGCAATTGAAGAGGCTAGTAAGAAAATTGGAGATTGGCGGTTAAATGGAGCTGAAATGTATGTGACATTAGAACCTTGCTCTATGTGTGCTTCTGCAATAGCGCAGGCTAGAATATCTAGATTACATATAGGAACATTTAATAAAGATATGGGAGCCTGTGGAACTATATTAAATATATTGGATTATGACATTTTTAATTCCTATGTAACTATAAATTGGTGTTATAATGAAGAGTGTAGTGAATTAATAAGTAAATTCTTTTATGAGAGAAGAAAATAGTTAAATCAAAAGGGGAGAAGGTAGGAAATGAATCCAGTAGCATTTGAAATTTTTGGAATGCCAATAAGATGGTATGGAATTATTATTGCAAGTGGGGTTTTAGTAGCATTTTTTTTATCATATTTACTTGCAAAGAAAAAAGGATTAGATTTTGATATTATTACAGATGGATTTTTATGGAGTTTTCCATTTGCAATAATTGGTGCTAGGTTATATTATGTTGCTTTTGAATATAAGAATTATCATTCATTTATTGATATAATAAATATAAGAAATGGTGGTATGGCAATACATGGTGGACTTATTGGGGGATTATTAGTTGCCTATATATTTACTAGAGTAAAAAAGATAAATTTCTTTGAATATATTGATGTAATAATTCCTGGAGTTATATTAGCTCAAGCAATAGGTAGATGGGGAAACTTTATGAATCAAGAAGCGCATGGAGGTGCAGTTTCAGAAGCTTTTATAAGTAAATTTCCAAATTTCATACAACAAGGAATGCTTATAAATGGAACTTATTATCATCCAACATTCTTATATGAATCTATATGGAATTTAATTGTTTTTGGAATATTAATATTTATTCTTTATAAAAAGAAAAATCAACATGGAGTTGTTTTAGGTAGTTATATGGTTCTTTATTCCATGGGAAGATTTTTTATAGAAGGATTAAGAACTGATAGTTTAATATTCTTTGGATTAAGAACAGCACAAATAATTAGCTTAATTGGGATAGTTATTGGAGGTATAATAATATTTATATCTAACAAGAATAGTAAGAAAAAGTTTATATAATTACTGAAAATAAAGTGGAATAATCTTTAAAGAGGATATTTCCACTTTATTTATTTAGTAGAAAAATTATAAAAAAATCTTTTTATTGAACTACAATAATATTTATGTTAAAATGAGAAAGTATCAATAATAGGTATAAAATAAAAATAAATTATTTTTATCTATTTTACGGTATGGAGAGATGTCCGAGTGGTTGAAGGAGCACGCCTGGAACGCGTGTATAGGGGAAACTCTATCGTGGGTTCAAATCCCACTTTCTCCGCCATAGCCGTGCTAGATGGGGAGTTAGCGGTGCCCTGTAACCTGCAATCCGCTACAGCAGGATTTAATTCCTCACCTAGGCTTTAATCTGTTTGGTCTGCCCTATGCAAGTGATGTTGAGGGTCGGGTCCCACGCGACGTAAGACTGTGAACCTCGTCAGGTCCGGAAGGAAGCAGCGATAAGCAGCCCCTGCGTGTGACGTGGATCAATCTTGCCTGAGTTAACTACATAGGTAACGCTTATAGATTACTGTCGAAGTGAGGTGCACGGTTTTAAATTATCCTTTCTTTTAGAAAGAAAGGCTTTTTTAATGTTTATAATGATTTTTATTTAAATTATACTGATGATTAAAAATAGAGTAAATCTAATTATCATCATAAAATTTTATTAATTACGGTTACTCTTCAATAGGATTAACAATATAGGACAAAAAACAATAGGACAGAAAAATAGGGAAATTTCGTTAGAAATATCCCTATTTTTCTGTCCTTTTTTAGATAAAAGTTATATCTAAGGAAGGTTTTAAAATATATGCAACAATATAAATTTACTAATAATAAGTATGACTAATGCAAGTCGAGGAATTAAAAAATTGCATTTTTTATAGAAAAGTATTGTAAAAACATATCAAAATGAAATATAATAAAAATATAAAATGCAAAATTTTTAAGGGGGGCTATTTAGAATGAGAAAATTTCCAAATTCAATGATGACACAACATCCAGATAATGTAGAAAGATACATATCAATTCAACAAGAGCCGGCAGAAGCTATAGAAGGATTAACACCTCAAGATAAGGGTGGGCTTGGAATAGATGAAATAATGATAGACTTTGAGGGTAAGTTAACTCCATATCATCAAACATCTCAAGTTGCCTTAGGGTTAATTGGTAATGATATAGTTCCTGGAAGGGATGTTAGAATAACACCAAGAATACCAAATGCAAATAAAGAATCTGTATTTAGACAGTTAATGAGTATAATGTCTATAGTAGAAACAAATGCACAAGCATATCATCTAACGGGTATACAAGCCATTAGAGAAGTTGTAGTTCCAATGGTTGAGACAGGGCAAGAAATTTCAGAGTTCCAAGATAGAGTTAATTCTGTTATAGAACTAGGAAATAAAAATTATCCAGTGAAATTTGAAGAAAATAGTGTAAGAATAATTCCTTTAGTAGAAGATGTTCCAGCATTAGTTAATGTTGATAAGATATTAGATGAATTTTATCATATATCAGAAAAAAAGGGTCATAATATAGATTATTTAAGGTTTATGATAGCACGTTCTGATACAGCTATGTCTTATGGATTAATATCAGGAGTACTTTCTGTTGTTATGGCTATAGATAAAGCTTATAAATGGGGAAAAGAACATGGGGTAGAGGTAGCTCCTATATTAGGATGTGGGTCACTTCCGTTCAGAGGACATTTTACAGGTAGAAATATAGATAAAATATTACAAACTTATGCAGGAGTAAAGACATTTACTTTCCAATCAGCGTTAAGATATGATCATGGGGAAGAAGAAACAAAACAAGCTGCTAGAGAACTTAAGGAAAAGGTTGATATGTATGAACCTAGAAACTTCTCAGAAGAGGATATAGAGTTAATGAAGGAGTTTATAGGAATATTATCTAAACACTATTTAACGACGTTCTTAAAGGTAATAAATACTGTTTCATTTGTATCTGACTTTATTCCGAAGAATAGAGATAGATTAACTAAAGCTAAAACTGGATTAGAATATAATAGGGAAGTTGCTAATCTTGACAATATAGCAAACTTAGTAAGTAATGAAGAGTTAAGGAAAGAAATATTAAGCATAGATAATTCTGTTGAATATGCTGTACCAAGAGCGATATCATTTACTGGAGCTATGTATACATTAGGTATGCCACCAGAGCTTTTGGGCATGGGTAGAGGTCTTAAAGAAATAAAAGATAAGTTTGGACAAGAAGGAATAGATAAATTATTGGAATTCTATCCTATGTTAAGAGAAGACTTAGGGTTTGCAGCTAGATTTGCAAATGCTGGAGTTAGTAAGAAAATAATAGATGAAACTGCAAGACAAGAATATAAAGAAGATATGAAGTATGTTAATGAAATATTAGATTTAGGATTAGACTATGAGTTTATAAATGATAATGAGTTCTATCATACTTTATTAAAGACTACAAGACCAATAATAATGCATTTAATAGGCTTAGAGTTAGATATAATTGAAAGTAAGACTGAAGAGTTAAAGATTTTAAATGAATGGATTATTAGAATGGGTAAGGTCAGAGGAAGTATTGGATAAAATTAATAATTAAATAAAGAAAAGTCGGCTTAGCCGACTTTTTTGTTTTTTGTTAAATATATTATTTTTTTACTAAATCAATAAATTGATATTTCAATCCATTCTTTTCACAAGTAAATATTTCTGATTCAAAATCCACAGCAAACTCATCAAAATCTATCTGTGGAAAACTTGTATCTCCATCAAAAGATTTAAAAACTTTTGTTAAAAACAACTTATCCACATTGTGGATAAGTTGTGCGTAAATTTCGCCTCCACCTATAATAAATGCGGTCTCAGATGAGTTTTTATATTTGTTGATAACTTCAGACAAACTGTGGATAACTTCTACATTTTCGTTATCCATAGTATAGTTCTTATCTCTTGTGATTATAACATGTTTTCTATTGGGTAAGACACCAGGTAAAGATTCGAAAGTTTTTCTACCCATTATAATTGTATGGTCTGAAGTAATTGCTTTGAATCTTTTTAAGTCTTCAGGTATATGCCATAAAAGCTTATTATCTCCACCGATAATATTATTTTCTGCTACAGCCACTATAATAGAAAGCATTAAACGGATACCTCCATTTTTATTGCTGGATGATATTTATAATCTATAAGTTTAATATCATCTGCTGTAAAGTCATAGAAGTTAGTTATTTCAGGATTAATCCAAAGCTTAGGAGCCTCATACTCATCGTTAGCTCTAGTTAGTTGAAGTTTCATCCCTTCTACTTGGTTTTCATATATATGTGCATTATTAATTACATGAGTAAATAAACCAGGTTTAAGTCCTGTTACTTGAGCAATTAAATGAACTAGCACTGCATATTGTGATGTATTAAAAGGTACACCTAGTGGTATATCTCCGCTACGTTGTACAAGCATACAGTTTAATCTACCATCAGTAACATCCCACATGGTCATGAAACAACATGGTTGAAGAGTCATATGAGGTAGATCTTCTATATTCCACATAGTCATAAGCATTCTTCTATCCTGAGGGTTTGTTTTTAATGTCTCAATAAGCTTATCAACTTGATTGAATTTAGCTATCTGATAGCCGTAGCCCCTACCAATAGTATTATTTTCATCAACCCATTCATCCCAAATATGAACGTTTTGCTCTTGTAACTTAGTTACGTCATTAGATTGATCTTTATAAATCCATAACATTTCTTTTACAGCAGTTTTAAATGCTACAAATTTAGTTGTTAGAATAGGAAATTCCTTTTCTAAATTAAACTGCATTACTTGATGAGGTAACTTATATGTTGGCATACCAGTTCTATTATTATCGTAGTAGCCGTTATTTAAAATATCTTCTACTATACTTAAGTATTTTTTGTCATATAGACTCATCTAAACACCTCCTAAAAGTATATATAATCTATTTTACTATAAAATCCCCATTATACTACAAAATTCTTATGTGAAAAATAAAGAAATTTATATAAAAAAATAATATTAAATATAAAAAGGTAGAAAAGTATCGAAAGTAGTTAAATAAATAACAAACATATGTAAAATAAATACAATAAAATGTTAAAAAAATAACAATAAAAAATAAATAAATATACGTGATAAAAGTGTGAAATAAGAAATATGTATAAAACTTGAATAAATATGCAGAATGATGAATTCTATGTTTATTCATGTTAGTATATGAGTTTTTTTATAAATAATACGTATATAGTATGGTGTAATAAAGGGGGAAAAATCTTTAACTATTAATAGAATTTGGGTATAATAAAAAATAAATACTACGCAAAAGAGAGGTGAGTATAGTGTCATATACGGCTTTATATAGAGAATGGAGACCAAGAACATTTAATGATGTTGTAGGTCAAGAACATATTACAACAACCCTAAAAAATCAAATTTTAAATAATAGAATTGCTCATGCGTATCTTTTTTGTGGAACTAGAGGAACAGGAAAAACTTCTACAGCAAAAGTATTTGCAAAGGCACTCAATTGTCTTGATTTAAGAGATGGAGAACCTTGTAATAAATGCGAAATGTGCAGAAAAATAAATGAAGGTTTAGCTATAGATGTTACAGAATTAGATGCAGCTTCAAATAATGGAGTTGATAAAATTAGAGATATAATTGATGATGTTAAATACCCACCACAGGAAGCAAGATATAAAGTTTACATAATGGATGAGGTTCATATGTTATCAGCAGGTGCAGTTAATGCTTTTCTAAAAACGTTAGAAGAACCACCTAACAATGTAATATTTATTTTAGCAACAACAGATCCACAAAAGTTACCTATTACGATTCTTTCAAGGTGTCAAAGATTTGATTTTAAAAGAATAAATAATAGTGAAATAACAGCAAGACTTAGAAAAATAGTAAAGGAACAAAATGTTTTAGCTGATGAAAGAAGTTTAAATTTAATTGCTAGAGTTTCAGATGGTGCAATGAGAGATTCATTAAGTATATTAGATCAGGCTATTTCTATGGGAAATGGAAATGTTGATTATAATACTGTAGTAAGTATGTTAGGATTAGTTACTAATGAGCATCTATTTAATTTGGTTAATTCAGTAATTCAAAGAAGTGTAGAAAAAAGTATAGAGATTATAGAAGATGTAATATATTCAGGAAAAGACATATATTTATTTATAAAGGATTTAATTGCTCATTATAGAAATTTACTTATGGTTAAGGTTACTAATAATCCAGAAGAAGTACTAGATATGTCGGAAGAAAATATTGCTTTAATTAAAGAACAAGGTTCACGTTTGAGAGCAGAAGAGATAATGAGATGTATAAGAATACTTCAAGAGGCAGAAAATAATGCTAAGCTAAGCAAGCAAGCAAGATTATATTGTGAATTAGCTGTTATTAAAATGTGTAAAATAGAGTATGATACTTCAAATGAAGTAATGTTAACTAGATTGAATAAGTTAGAGGAAAGTTTAAGAAATGGTAGTATTAAGGTTGCTACTGCATCAAAAGAAGTTGCACAAATAAATAATATTAAGACAACTAATGCTATGCCTGGCAATAAGGTAGTTAAAGAACAATATAGTAATGAAGTAAATGTTGGAGTTAATCCAGACTCTAAGATTACTATAAATGATGTAAAAAAATCTTGGAAAGATATAATAGAAAGATTTAAAGCTAGAAGAGAAATGATAATAAGTTCTTTAATTATGATAGGAAAACCAGTAGATTGTTCTAATGGCATAATTACTGTAGAATTTGATAATCAAAATGAATTTGCTAAAAATAGATTAAGTGAAGCTAAAAATAGAGATATTATAAATGACGTTTTCTTTGAAATATTTAGAGAAAAGGTTAAGGTAAACTTTGTAGTTCAATCTGATGATAATAGAGGCAAAAGTACAGAGGATATTTTAAGAGATACACTAGGTGATGATTTAATTGATTTTATAGATGAATAATAGTATGTGGTTACTTTATTCTAGTAAATATTAAAAAAATACTATATAATAAAAAATAGATTTAGTTATTTAAAGGAGGATATTTTATGGCAAGAGGTGGATTCCCAGGAGGTTTCGGGGGAGGAAATATAAATAACTTAATGAAGCAAGCTCAAAAGCTTCAAAAGGATATGGAACAAGCACAAAAAGAGCTTGAGGCTAAGGAATTTGAAGCATCAGTTGGTGGTGGTGCTGTTTTAGTTAAGGTTAACGGAAAGAAAGAAGTTTTAGCTATAAATATAAAAGAAGAAGTAGTAGATCCAGATGATGTTGAAATGTTAGAAGATTTAGTGCTAAGTGCAGTTAATGAAGCATTAAAGAAAGCTGATGAAGAAACTTCAAATAAAATGGGTAAATTAACTGGTGGTTTAAATATACCAGGAATGTTTTAGGACGTAGGGCTGTTTTTTTAAACAGTCCTTCATTTTTTAAAAATTACTGTAAAGTAATACTTTTTTACTAAAAAAATGATAGAAAGTGGTGTAATTATGGATTTTTATCCAGTGGCTATAGAAAAATTAATTGAAGAATTTGCAAAATTGCCAAGCATTGGTCAAAAGACAGCACAAAGACTTACATTGCATATTTTAAATTTGCCTGAAGAAGAAGTTAAGGAGTTTGCTACTGCATTAGTAAAGGCTAGGGGAACTATAAAGTATTGTTCTGTATGTGGAAATTTTACTGATAAAGATCCATGTGCAATATGTGGTAATCCAAATAGAGATAAAAATGTTATTTGTGTAGTAGAGCAGCCTAAAGATATCATGACAATGGAGAAGGTTAAAGAGTTTAATGGGGTATATCATGTTTTACATGGAAATCTTTCTCCAATGCAAGGAAGAGGGCCTCAAGATATTAAAATAAGAGAGCTTGTTGCAAGAATGAGTGCAGATATTAAGGAAGTTATAATTGCAACTAACCCAAATGTTGAAGGTGAAGCAACAGCAATGTATATATCAAGGATACTTAAGCCATTAGAAGTAAAGGTTACAAGAATAGCATCTGGCTTACCTGTTGGTGGTGACTTAGAATATGCTGATGAAGTAACGCTTTCAAAAGCTCTTGAAGGTAGAAAAGAAATTTAAAAACTATTTTATAAATAAAAATTAAGAGTTGTCATTAGTAGCATTAATAAATTTAATGTTAACACAGGCAACTCTTAACTTTTTTAAACAAAAGTAATGAAGTTTAAAAAATTAATTTCTTAATTTAAATACCATTTTAATAATGATATGCAACACCAATACTTCCAGGACCTACATGTAAGCCTATAATAGGGCCTATTGATTGAATTTTTACATTCTCTAATCCTAAACTGTTTTTTAGCCTATCTGCAAGTTCTTGACCTTCAGATTGGCAGTTTATATGATGAACTATAATACCTTTTATCGGTGATTTTAAATTTTGTTCTAAAACAGTATTAACTATTTTATCAATGGCTTTTTTCTTTGTTCTTACTTTAGTAAATACTGTTGTTTTCCCATCTTCAACTGTAAGTATAGGTTTTATTTGAAGTAATGAACCTAATAAAGCTGCAGCACTGCCAATTCTTCCACCCTTTTTTAAATAATCTAAAGTTTCGGGTACAAATATAAATTTACTATTTTTTATAACATTTTTTGCTATAGATACTACTTCATCTAAAGACTTATTTTCATTTGCTGCTTTAGCTGCTTCTAATACAGCAAAACCTGCTTGCATACAATTACTTCTAGAATCTATCATTACAATTTTGGCATTTGGATAATTTTCGATAATCATATTTTTTACTAAATTTGATGTTGAAAATGTACCACTCATATCTGAAGATAAAAATATTCCTACAACATCATCACCATTTTTTACTATAGATTCTACTATATTATATAATTCTTCAATACTAGGTTGAGATGAAGTTGGAATTGTTGAAGATTTAGCCATTTCATTATAAAACCAATCATTTGATAAATCAGTTTCTCTATAACTATTACCATTAATTAAAACATTTAAGGAAGCTATAGATATTTTATATTTATCTATGTATTCTTGGGGTAAGTAGCAAGTACTATCCGCTATTATTTTTATACTCAAAAATAAACACCTCCGATTAAATTTAATATTATTTAGGGTATTATATCAAAGAATTAAAGTTAAGTACAGAAATTCATGTTAATAATTTGAAATTGTGAATATATATAGAAATATACTTTGAATAAGATTCTATTAATATGGAAAGTATCTAGATAAATACTTTTAGGAGGTAGAAGATGGATATAAAAAATGTATTAAGTCTAATTTTAGTAAAATATTATAATAATGATAAAGTTAGCGATAAGGTACTAAGAGAAATACAAGCATCCATTAGAGAAATGGAAGCTGCAGAATCTATGTTCAATAGTGTAGATGATCCCAAATTAATAGAAGCTGCTATTTATAGAGAAGAAGCTGCAAAAAGGAAATTTGATTATTTATTATCTGTAGCTAAGGAACAATATTCAAGAGAGAAAATAGAAACAAATGAGGAAATGGAAGTATAAGGAATATTGCTATATAATATAAAATAATATAATATTATATTATTTTATATTATATAGGGGGGATAAAGGTGAGTGGTGAAATGATTATTTATGCTTTAGTAGGATTAGCAATTTTATTTTTAATTATAAAATTGTTAAAGTGGCCTATTAAAATATTAATTAACGGAATTGTAGGAATTGTATTATTATATGTAGCAAATTACATAGGAGAATATTTCAATTTTTATATAACTATTAATCCTATAACTGCTCTTATTGCAGGTTTCTTAGGTATTCCAGGAGTAATATTTTTAGTAATTTTTCAATTGTTTTTTTAAAAAATAATTTATAAATTTAGTTTATATAGTAATTCAGAAGAAAGTATTTTTGATAAGTTTAGGGTATAATATAAAAATATCTAAGTTAAAATTTTGAATTTTAATTAAAGAGATAGGGAATCTTCATAAGTAATGAAGATTCCCTAAATTTATATAGACGGGAGTTAGAAGATTTTCTTAATTGCTATAAGCGAAAAGCTTCTGCATACTATATAGTATTTAAAATAATAAAAAATGTTACAAACTTTAAAAATAAATTAGGGTGCAAACACTACATCCGTTTACACCCTTTATATATAAATGATACACTAATATAATTAATGTATCGTCTATACTATTAATATAACCATTTGAAATATAAATATGTATTAAAAATTTATACTTTTACTTATAGGAGGAAGAAATTATGCCAGCAGGAAATGGAGTAAATTGTAAGTATTGTCCAGAATTCGAAAAGAAAAGATGTAATGGTGATGATAAAGGATGTTTATGTTATAAGTGTCCAAGACATTTAGGACAATGTAAGTGTGTTAAATACTGTAGAGAAACAGAATCAATTTTGATTTTTGATGAGGATTATAATGAGGGCTATTAAATAGCTCTCTATTTTTTTATAGAATATTATAATTATTATCACATTATTTAATTTGAATAAATAAAATATATGATATAGATTTCTTTAAATATTACGTTAATAAAATTAGTGAAAAATTACAAAAAATATATGAATTTATAAAAAAATTATAAAATGATTTAAGGCAATAGTTGTATAAAATGTAAATAAGTAGTAAAATATCAAAAAGTAATAAATAAAATTTATAATAATTTTAATTGGGGGTTTGGAAATGATAAGAGTATTGACTAATGACGGTTTACAAGAGGGGGCTATTAATAAACTGATATCATTAGGATTTGAAGTAATTAACAATCATTATGATAAAGAAAAATTAGGTACTGCTTTAAAGGACTTTGATATTTTAGTTATTAGATCTGCAACAAAGGTTACAGCTGATATTTTAAATCAAGCACAAGGGGGAAAACTTAAACTTATAATAAGAGCAGGGGTAGGAATTGATAATATAGATGTTTCTTATGCTAAGCAAAAGGGAATAGTTGTAAAAAATACTCCTAATGCAAGTTCTGATTCAGTTGCAGAATTAGCTATTGGACATATGTTAGCATTAGCAAGATTCATAGCTATTTCAAATTATACTATGAGAGATGGGCAATGGAATAAGAAAAAATATGAAGGTATAGAGCTTAGTGGGAAAACGTTAGGAATTATAGGCATGGGAAGGATAGGAAAGTCTTTAGCCAAAAAAGCAAAAGCACTAGGTATGAAGATTGTATACAATGATATGTTTGGTAAACAGGATGAATTATCATATGAGTTTTTAGAGGTAGATGAACTTTTAAAAACTTCAGATTTTATATCTTTACATGTTCCTTATGATAAAGAGAAGGGTTCTTTAATAGGAAAAAGTCAATTTAATATTATGAAAGATGGAGTTTATTTAATTAATTGTGCTAGGGGAAAGGTTGTTGAAGAGGCAGCTTTATTAGAAGCGTTAGAAAGTGGAAAAGTTGCTGGAGCAGGAATAGATGTTTTTGAAGAAGAACCTACTAAAAATAAAGAATTAGTAAATCATCCTAAAGTAAGTGTAACTCCTCATATTGGAGCTGCTACAAAAGAGGCTCAAGAGAGAATAGGAGAAGAAGTAGTTACTACTATAGTTGATTTTGTAGCTAATAATTTAGTAACTATATAGTTTTACAGTTATAGGAGGAAGAGTAATGGCAATAATAAAAGCATTTAAAGCACTTAGACCAGTGCAGGATTTAGCATCAAAGATAGCAGCATTACCTTATGATGTAATGAATAGTGAAGAAGCTCGTGAAATGGTTAAAGATAATGAGTATTCATTTTTACATGTAGATAGAGCAGAAGTTAATTTAACTAAAGATACTAATATATATGATAAAGTTGTATATGAAAAGGCAAGAGAGGTACTAGATAAGATGATTGACAGTGGTCTATATATTCAAGATGATAAACCTTGTATGTATATATATAGACAAACCATGAATGGAAAAAGCCAAACAGGGTTAGTTGTTTGCACATCAATAGACGATTATATTAATAATAAAATAAAGAAACATGAATATACTAGAAAAGATAAGGAGCTAGATAGAATAAACCATGTTGATTATTGTGATGCAAATACAGGGCCAATATTTTTAACATATAGAAATCAAGTTGAAATATCTAATATAATAGATGAGTGGATAAAAAATAAGCCATTATATGATTTTGTATCTGAAGATGGTAATGGACACACTGTATGGATAATTGACAATGATAATACTATAGAAAAATTAACTACACTTTTTGAAGCTATAGATAGCTTATATATTGCAGATGGGCATCATAGAGCTAAATCAGCTGTAGAAGTAGGGCTAAAGCGTAGAAAGAAAAATCCAAGTTATACAGGAGATGAGGAATTTAATTATTTCTTGTCTATAGTTTATCCTGATAATGAATTAGAGGTTTTGGATTATAATAGAACAGTTAAGGATTTAAATGGATTAAGTAAAGAGGAATTTTTAAATGCTATAGAAAAGGGTTTTAAGATTAAAGTTTCTGAAAGTCCTGTTAAGCCAATTAGAAAACATACCTTTGGTATGTATATGGATAATACTTGGTATGAACTTGAAGCAAAAAGAGGAACATTTAATGAAAAAGATCCCATGGATAGATTAGATGTATCAATTCTTCAGAATAACTTGCTTTCTCCAATATTAGGGATTGATGATCCAACTAAGTCTGATAGAATTGAATTTATTGGTGGTATAAGAGGCATTAAGGAGTTAGAAAAAAGGGCTAATAAAGATATGAAAGTAAGCTTTTCAATGTTTGCTACAACAATAGATGATATTATGAGTATTGCGGATTGTGGAATGATAATGCCACCAAAATCTACATGGTTTGAACCAAAACCTAGAAGTGGATTATTTATTCATAAGCTTAGTTAATTATAATTATTATTTGGCAATAAGCAAAAATAATAAACAAACTAATATAATAAAGAAATTGGGGGGACATATATATGTCAAGAGTATATAATTTTGCAGCTGGACCAGCTGTATTACCAGAAGAGGTACTAAAAGAAGCAGCAGCAGAAATGTTAGACTATAAGGGCACAGGAATGTCAGTAATGGAGATGAGTCATCGTTCTAAGGCTTTTGAAGAAATAATTCAAGATGCTGAACAAGATTTGAGAGACTTGATGAACATCCCTGATAATTATAAGGTGTTATTTCTTCAAGGGGGAGCATCAACACAATTTGCGATGGTTCCTATGAATTTAATGAAAAACAGAGTTGCAGATTATATTATAACAGGTCAATGGGCTAAAAAAGCAGCAGCTGAAGCAAAAAAATATGGAAAAGTAAATGAATTGGCATCATCAGCAGATAAGACTTTTTCTTATATTCCTGATGTAAGTAAGATTAAAGTAAGTGATGATGCAGATTATGTATATATATGTCATAACAATACAATTTACGGAACTACTTATCATAAATTACCTGATACTAAAGGAAAGATTTTAGTAGCTGATATGTCATCTGATATATTATCAGAACCTATTGATGTAACTAAATATGGATTAATATTTGCAGGAGTTCAAAAAAATATTGGGCCAGCTGGTACAGTAGTTGTAATAATTCGTGAGGATTTAATTACTGAAGATATACTTGAAGGTACTCCAACAATGCTTCAATATAAGGTACATTCAGATAATAAGTCTTTATATAATACACCACCAGCCTATGGAATATATATTTGTGGAAAGGTATTTAAGCATCTTAAAAAACTTGGTGGATTAGAAGCTATGAAAAAGAGAAATGAAGAAAAGGCTAAAATTCTTTATGATTATCTTGATTCAAGTGAACTATTTAGGGGTACAGTTGTAAAAGAAGATAGATCTTTAATGAATGTACCATTTATAACAGGTGATAAGGAATTAGATGCTAAGTTTGTTAAAGCGGCTAAGGAAGCTGGAATTGAAAATATCAAAGGTCATAGAACTGTGGGTGGAATGAGAGCTAGTATTTATAACGCTATGCCAATAGAGGGTGTTAAATATTTAGTTGAATTTATGAAAAAATTTGAAGCCGAAAATAAATTATAATTTAAAGAATTTATCAAGTTAAAAAATAATAGTTAATAAAATAATGGTACTGGAAATAAAAAATCCAGTACCATTTTAGTTATTAAAGTTTTTCTAACATTGTCTTTAATATAAATGTTGAATTTTTAACTCCAATAGGAGTGAACTTCTCAAAATCCATATGAGCTCCGTTATTAGCATTATCAGATATAGATCTAACAACAACAAAAGGTATATTGTTTAAGTAGCAAACATGAGCTATACTAGCTCCTTCCATTTCACAAGCTAATGCACCAAATTCCTTTTCAAGCCATTGGATTTTATCAAGTGAAGCAACAAACATATCTCCAGATACTATTCTTCCAGAAAAAGTTTTAAAGTCAGAAGCTTCAGCACAAGCAGCTTTAGCAGTTTCAACTAACTTTTTATCACATTTAAAATCAAAGGTATCCATTCTTGGAATTTGGCCCATTGGATCGCCAAAGGCAGTTGTATCCATGTCATATTGAACTAAGTTTTCTGCTATTACTACATCACCAGGATAAATATCCTTACCTATGCCACCAGCAACTCCAACATTTATTACTGATGATACGTTATATTCAGAGGCAAGTATTTGAGTACATACAGCAGCATTAACCTTACCTATTCCACATACAACAGCAACAACGTCATGTCCCCATAGTTTTCCTTTGTGGAATTTCATTTTTGCTTTTTCTTCAACTGTTTCTAATTTCATGTCCTTTAAAAGAATTTCTAATTCTTCAGACATAGCACCTATTATTCCTAAAATCATTTTAATCCTCCATATAAGTATATAATTTATATAAATTTACTTAAAATATATTATATACTGACATTCAATTAATTAATAGCAGATTTAATAGTAAAATTCAAAACAAAGAAAACCGATAGAATTACTTGTATTACTTTGCCTTGAAATATATAATAGTCTCAATAGGAAAATAAATATGTACGAAGGAGAATGAGGATATGTCATTAAATGAATTTTGTAGAACTGAATTACTTATAGGTGAAGAGGGAATAGAAAAATTACATAATTCTAAAGTCATAGTTTTTGGAATTGGAGGTGTAGGAAGTTTTGTAGTTGAAGCTTTAACAAGAGCAGGAGTAGGAAATTTAATTTTGGTAGATAATGATACTATTTGTATATCTAACTTAAATAGGCAAATACATGCAACTCAGGTTACAGTGGGAAATGTTAAGGTTGAAGCAATGAAGGCAAGAGTATTATCTATAAATCCTAATTGTAATGTTGAAGCAAAGCAAGAGTTTATTACAGCAGATAACATACAAGAAATAATTCCAGAAGATATAGATTATGTTGTAGATGCTATAGATACAGTAACGTCAAAATTAGCATTAGCAGAGTATTGCTATAAAAATGATATTAAATTAATTGCATCTATGGGAACTGGAAATAAAATGGACCCTACTCAATTTAGAGTAACAGATGTATTTAAGACTAAGGTTTGTCCTCTAGCTAAGGTTATGAGAACTGAGTTAAGAAAAAGAGGAGTTAAGAAGTTAAAGGTTGTATATTCAGAGGAGATACCAATGGTACCTAATAAGGGAAGAGCTGTCCCATCTCAAAAAAGACAAACACCTGGAAGTATATCATTTGTTCCACCAGTAGCAGGAATGATAATAGGTGGAGAGGTAATTAAGGATTTGACAGGATTAAACTAATATAAATAAAATTTTAAGGGAAAGAATTTACTATTTTATAATATTAAACATAGTATATTTCTTCCCTTTAAATTATTATATTAATTGATTTTGAGTATTACATTATAATTTTCTCCCGTTAAATTAAGTAGAAGTTGTTTTAATGATTTCTCCGTATTTAAAGTAGCCTGTTCGTAAAATTCGGGGTTATTCATTTTTTTTGTAAATAAATAATTTAGGTTTTTATATATTGAACTTAACTCTTCTGATGATAGCTTCAAATCTCCAAATCTTAAGAATCCAACTTCAGTATCGGAATATATAGTCTTACTTTCATCAATATCTATACTAAATATATCTATCTGAGGAATTGTTATAGATATTTCTTTAGTTTCAGTATTTATTTCGAAATTAGAATTAGACAAAGTAGAAAAATCTATAGCATAGGAACAGTTTGCAAAAAAGGTTATTTCCATAGATTTTTTAAATATATCTAAGTTAAAGTAAGTATTATCTATTGTTAATGTTTCTGATAATTCAACTTCTAAAGGGATTAATTTATTTACATTTTTAATTTCGTTTATTAAAGTATCATTAGATAAAATCGAAGAAGATTCAATTTTATGTGTATTAAAGTAAGGAAAAAGTTTTTTAAATTTACTAGGAAACTTAAAAAATAAAATTAATAGAAGTAAGGTAAATGAAATAAGTAAATAGAATAATACTTTATTAAATCTAAATTTATGTTTTTTCTTATATAAAAAAATAATCATCCCCACCTTGAAGTATTAATATATTAAATTCACATAAATCAAATATATTAAAATATAAAAAGGGATATTCCTTTAAGTAATATTTTTACTTTTAAATTAAAGTTTGTTGAGTTTTATATTAATTTATTTGTATAATAAAAATAATTGAAATTGTTTTTAGGAGAGTTAGTATGGATAATCAAAGGGAAGTAAATATAGAACTTATTAAGGGTACTTTAGATGATTATATAGTTAAGGATAAAGATAAGATTGTAATAGGAAGATTTACTATAACTGAATTAGATAAAGAAAATAAAAAATGTAATTTAAAGTTAAAGTTTTATAGAGAAGATAACTATGATTTATTAAAGATTACATTAAAAGATATTCTTAAGGCTGTGTTTAAAGATAAAAATATATTTAAGACCAATGTGGTAGTTAGTGAAAAGATAAATTTAAAGCCATTTTTAGATAGTGGTTTTACATTAGAGGCCATTTTTACGGATAATATATTTACAAAGGGTAGTTTTTATGATGAATTAAGTTTTGGAATAAATAGAAACGAATACTTGAATGCCGGAAGAAATAATATTGTAGAGATGAGAGGAAAGAATATTTCAATTAGAAATTTTACTCCAGATGATGCCCAGGAACTTTTAGAATATTATTTAAGAAACAAAGAACATCTACGTGAATTTGAACCAGTACGAGATGCTAGCTTTTTCACTTATGAAACACAAAGGGAAATTTTATTAGAAAGTTATAGACAACTTATGACTGGATCAGGAAGTGACTTAGGAATATATATAGATGATAAGCTTATAGGTAAAGCTAAAATTTCTAGTATAGTTTATGGAGTATTTAAAAATGGGATATTAGGATATTCTATAGATAAGGAATATGAAGGTAGAGGTTATATGAAAGAAGCTATAAATTTAGTGTTAGAGTATGCTAAGGAGTATTTAGACCTACATAGAATAGAAGCTTCAGCTTTAACAACTAATGAGAGATCCAAAGGAGTTTTATTAGCCTGTGGGTTTGAAGAGGTTGGTGTTAATAAAAAGTATTTATATATAAATGGAAAATGGAGCGATCATATCACTTTTTATAAAATACTTTAATAATAAGGGGTGATTAAAATAGGGGTTAAATTAAAGGGAAATAGTACTGTTATAAAAGCTTTAAATAATAATATGGTATTTGTGAATGAGTATGGAGTAGAAAAGATACTTTTATCTAAGGGAATAGGATTTAATCAAAGAGCTGGAGATATAATTAATGGAGATATAGAGGTAGACAAAGTATTTTCAATTGAAGATGAAAAGAATCAACGTAACTTAAAAGAGGTATATAGTAGGGTTGATGGAGAGTTTATTGCAATTTGTGAAGAGGCTATAGCAGAAATATGTGAAGAATTAGGAGAAGAGTTGAATGAATCTATTCATATTGGATTAATAGATCATTTAGCTTTAGCCATAAAAAGA
The DNA here is from genome assembly GCF_934754925.1 of uncultured Clostridium sp. Lineage (GTDB taxonomy): Bacteria > Bacillota > Clostridia > Clostridiales > Clostridiaceae > Clostridium. The sequence continues at coordinate 28,348 of NZ_CAKVJA010000030.1, forward strand.
TTAAAAAATAAAGAGGAAATAATTAATCCATTTATTGTAGAAATAGAAACTTTATATAATATCGAGTTTGAAATGGCAAAAAAATTATAAATAAGATACAACGTAAATATAATGTTAAGTTCCCAAAAGGGGAGATAGGATTTATTACTTTGCATATACATTCAGCTAGAAATGGAAATAAACTATCTAACACTCTTAAATATAGTTATTTATCTGGTAAGATAGTAAAACATATAGAGTGTGTATTTGATGCTAAGATTAATAGAAAATCTCTAGATTATGCTAGATTTTTATCTCATATAAGATTTACTATAGAAAGAGTGTTAACAAACACAATATTAGATAATGATTTAATTGATGTAATAAAAAAATCCTATCCTGAGTCTTATGAAGTTGCAGAAGATGCGGCAAAGATAATTGAGGAAAGTTTAGATAAGAAAGTAATAGAAGATGAAATTGCATATATAGCAATGCATGTAGAAAGATTTAGAATTGCTTTAAATGAAAAAAATAGCTAAGGATTATTTCCTTAGCTATTTTTTTATTAAACTTCGTAGTTAACAACTATTTCTTTACCAGCTACAACAGAACCAGTTTCTACTGCAGTTATTGATTTAGCAGCATCAACATTTGTTATTAAAACTGGAGTTGCAAGAGATAAGCCTTTTCCTAAGATGAAGTCTCTATCAATTTTAATGATAGGAGTACCAGCTTTAACTTTTGTACCAGCTTCTACTAGTTGCTCGAATCCTTCTCCGTTTAAGCTTACTGTATCAACACCGATATGAACTAATAATTCTAGTCCATTTTCTAATGTCATTGCAAATGCATGTTTAGTTTTGAATACTAGTGATAATTCTCCATCAGCAGGTGCAACGATAGTATCGCCTTTAACCATTATAGCAGCACCGTCTCCAGCCATTTTTCCAGCAAAAACTGGGTCTGGAACTTCAGATAAAGGTATTAAGTCACCAGTTGCAACTGCAACTAATGCATTTTTTGGACTTTCTACAGTAGTTGATTCTACATTGTTTGATTGTGATTTACCGAATAACTTTTTGAAAAAATTAGCCATCATACTTCCTGATAATTCAGGATTCACATCCTTTCTAAAATAAGTTTACACAATTTTAAATATAGGTAATAAAATAAAAAGGCATAAGTATATCTTTTCTAATTAAAGATTAACTTATGCCTGATTTAACAGTAACACGTTTCAAATAAAATTATATATATTAGAAATTATTATGTCAATAAAAAACAAATAAAAAAATCAATGAAAACGTTGACTTAAACTGGATTTTGTACTATAATATACTTGTAAAGTAAATAACGTTTATATATGAGGCGTGCAACCATAAAAAATGGGCATTAGCTGAAAAGAATATAATATTATATTCTTTTCAGCTTTTTTTTATTGTCGCAATTATTTTAGTATTATATTGTTAGCCTTGTATGGAACTAAAAAAATAAGGGGGAATCTATTATTATGATGAAGTATTTACAAAGACTAGGTAAATCTTTAATGCTTCCAGTTGCTTGTCTACCTGTAGCAGCTATTTTAATGGGAATAGGTTACTGGATTGATCCAAATGGTTGGGGAGCAAACAACGTTGCTGCAGCCTTCTTAATTAAAGCTGGTGGAGCATTAATTGATAACATGGCAATCTTATTTGCTATAGGTGTTGGTGTGGGTATGTCTGATGATAATGATGGTACTGCAGGATTAGCAGGACTTGTATCATGGTTAATGATTACAACATTATTATCAACTAATGTTGTTGCTATGTTAAAAGGAGTTGATGTTTCAGAAGTTCCAGCAGCTTTTGGGAATATAGAAACTCAATTTATTGGTATATTGTCAGGATTAATTGGTTCAGCTTGTTATAACAAGTTTAAAAATATAAAATTGCCATCAGCTTTAAGCTTCTTTAGTGGTAAGAGATGTGTAGCTATAGTAACAGCAGGAGCTTCAATTGTTGCAACATTAATATTATTCTTTGCTGGCCTGTTGTATATGGAGCATTAGTATCATTTGGTGAAGCTATTATCTCAACTGGATCAATAGGAGCTGGTATATATGCATTCTTTAATAGATTATTAATTCCATTTGGTCTTCATCATGCATTAAACTCAGTGTTCTGGTTTGATGTTGCTGGAATAAATGATATTGGTAAGTTCTGGGGAACTATGGACGGTGGAGTTTTAGGACAAACAGGAATGTATATGACTGGATTCTTCCCAGTAATGATGTTTGGTTTACCAGCAGCTGCTTTAGCTATGTATCATACTGCTAAAGATAATAAGAAGAAGGTTGTAGCCGGTTTATTATTAGCATCAGGTTTAGCTTCATTTTTCACTGGAGTTACAGAGCCATTAGAATTTGCATTTATGTTTTTAGCACCAGGATTATACGTAGTTCATGCTTTATTAACAGGTATATCTGCAGCAGTTTGTGCAATGTTACCAGTAAGAGCTGGATTTAATTTCAGTGCAGGTTTTGTTGATTGGTTCTTAAGCTTTAAAGCACCATTTGCTGAAAATCCACTTTGGTTATTAGGAATTGGTTTAGTATTTGGAGTAATTTATTATATAGTATTCAGATTTGCCATTACTAAGTTTAATTTAAAAACTCCAGGTAGAGAAGATGATGATACTTCAGTAGAAATGGAAGCTAAACTTTCAAACAATAATTTTACAGATGTAGCTGAAACTATACTAAGAGGTCTTGGTGGAAAAGAGAATATAGTTTCTGTTGATAACTGTGTAACAAGATTACGTTTAGAAATTAAAGATAATACATTAGTTAATGAAAAGGTAATTAAGTCTGTAGGTGTAGCAGGCATAATTAGACCAAGTAAAACAAGTATTCAAGTAATTGTAGGAACACAAGTACAATTCGTTGCTGATGAATTTAAGAAATTATGTAAAAATTAAGTAATAAAATAATTTGATAAGAAGAACTATGTATTTTGAGTATACATAGTTCTTTTTTTATTAAATAAATAATAGTGTTAATAAGTAATGCTATTAAATATAAAATTAATATGAGTTTTAAAAAAATTAGTTAACTTATCCAGGTGTATCAATATGAGAAAAAGTTAGAATAATAACGAAAAATGAAGTAAATAAGTATTAAATGTAGAATATGCTGAAAAATGATCAAGATATGGAGAAAGGGTATGATATTATAAGTCTTGTCCAAAGGGACAACCGATAAGTCGAAAGACATAAAGTTAAGTAAGTTAACAAAACAACAAAAAATGTTGAAAAAAAGTGTTGACAGAAAAACAGTTCGGTGATAAGATAAGGAAGTCGCTTCGGTGCGACAGAGTAAATGGTCTTTG
>NZ_CAKVJA010000031.1 GCF_934754925.1 uncultured Clostridium sp.
GGCTAGGAAATGCAACAGTATCAGAATGTAGATTGCTACTTGATACTGAAACAAATGGCTTTAAAATAAATGATAATAGTATTTCTATATTTAAAAATATTGATAATTCTGATCTTGGTACTATACAATTACCTAACTAAATTTTTAATATTACTTTAATAGACATTATATTGATTAAAACAAACTATATAGAAATTATTTATATATTATTTAAAAATTAAATTAATAATATTTACATTAATTTATATAATAAAAGCTGTGTAAGGCTTATATAATATATTATATTCCTTTACACAGCTTATTCTAAAAGTCATAATTAATTTTAAAATTATAAACTAAAGAACTCAGTAAATGCTTTAACAGTATAATAATTATCCTTAACACTTGCTAATTCTCTTATAGAGTGCATTCCAAGAACAGGAGCTCCCATATCGATAACTGGAATAGTTAAATTTGCAGCTGTTACAGGACCTATTGTAGTTCCACCTCTAACATCTGATCTATTAACAAATTTTTGGAATGGTACACCTGCAGCTTCACATATACCTGCAAATACAGCACCATTGAAACTATCAGTGCTATAACTTCCAGAAGCAGCAATCTTTAATACTGGTCCACCTTCAAGTACAGGTCTATTAGTTGGATCATGTTTATCTCCTAGATTTGGATGAACAGCATGAGCTAAGTCAGCAGAAATCATTATAGAATTAGCTAATGCTCTATAATATCCTTCTCTATCTTTACCTAATCCTAAAGCAATTCTTTCTAATATATTATTTAATAATGTAGAGTTAGCACCTTCAGCAGTTAAGCTTCCGATTTCCTCATTATCTATACAAATCATAACTTTAGTTGCTACATTTTCTTTACTATCAACTAAAGCTTTAATTCCTGCATAAACCATCCATAGGTCATCAAATCTTCCTGAAGAAATAAGTTCTTCATTCATTCCTATTAACATACCTTTTTCATATTCATATAAACCTAATTCAAAGTTTAATATATCTTCCTTCTTAACTTGAAGCTCTTCTGCTAATATGTTCATTAAGTAATCTTCTTTTTCTAACTTATCATTTATAAGTCCTAATAAAGGAAGTGTATCTACTTGTCTATTTATTTTAAATCCTTCATTAACTTCTCTATTCATATGAATTGCTAAGCTTGGAATTATTAATAATGGCTTATTTATATTAACTAATCTTGTTTCTGGTTTTAATGGAGATGCACCTTTTAATGATACCTTACCAGCTATTGATAATGGTCTATCAAACCATGTGTGAAGTATTGGTCCACCATAAACTTCTGTATTTAACTTAACATACTTTCCTTCTGAAATCATTTGAGGATTTGGTTTAATTCTAAATCCTGGTACATCAGTATGAGCTCCTATTAGTCTTAATCCTGTTTCTTCTATATCTCCAGTACCAATTTCAAATGCAATTAATGCTGAATCATTTTTTATAACATAATATTTACCTTTTGGTTGTAAATCCCATTTATCAGTTTCTTTTATTTCAATAAATCCATTTTCATTTAATATTTTTTGTGTTGCTTTTACTCCATGACAAGCACTTGGACTGTCATATAAAAAATCTACTAATTCTAATGCTAACTTTTTTTCCATAGTCATTTACTCCTTTTTATTTCATATATCTCTAATATACTTCATTTGCTATTTTTTCACAACTTATTATTTATTGTCATAGATACATATAAAACATAGCTATATCATTATATTTAGTCATATTTAGTATACCCCTTAAATAATATATAATTGACTTTTTCATTGGATTAAATTAGCATATTGTAATAAGCGTAATTACTAAAAAAATTAACATACTATTAGTGTAAGTAACTATATTAATTACAAATATAAATGGGAGGATTTTTATGTTTTCAAATTTTTTAATTAAAAGATTTGTTAAGGACTATGATAATGTATCAGATGTAAAAGTAAGAGGCGCCTATGCTAATCTTGCTGGCATTGTTGGAATAATTACTAACTTAATGCTATTTATAATAAAGTTATTTGTTGGATTATTTTCTAACTCTGTTTCGATTTTAGCAGATGCTTTTAATAACTTATCTGATGCTGCATCTTCAATCATAACTATAGTAGGTTTTAAAATGGCAAATAAGCCCGCTGATGCAGAACATCCCTTTGGTCATGGTCGTATTGAATATATAACTGCTATGATTGTTTCTTTCATGGTTATGCTTGTTGGTCTTCAATTTGTTAAAACATCTTTTCAAAAGATTATTAATCCTACTCCAGTAACTTTTGAATTATTGCCATTTATTTTATTACTTATTTCTATTGGATTTAAGTTCTGGTTATCTAAATTTAATAAGTCTATTGGAAATAAAATTAATTCATCTACTTTAAAAGCAACTGCAACTGATGCTATGGGTGATGTTTTTACTTCAACTACTGTTGTTATTTCCTTTTTAATAAGTAAATTTACTACTTTACCTATCGATGGTTATATTGGTATTATCGTAGCCTTAGCTATTGTTTATTCTGGTTTTTCTCTTATTAAGGAGACTTTAAGCCCATTACTTGGAGAACCACCAGATCCAGTTTTAGTTAGTAATATTACTGACATGGTTATGTCTTATGAAAATATAACTGGAATTCATGACTTAATTGTTCATAATTATGGTCCTGGTAGAATTATGGCTTCTATTCATGCTGAAATTCCTAGTAATATTGATATTATGGAAATACATCATATTATTGATACTGCGGAAAGAGAAATTTCTAAGAAATTAAATATTTATTTAGTTATCCACATGGATCCTATTTGTGTTGATACAGATGAAATAGTTGAAGCTAGAAATATGGTAAAAGATGTGCTTAAAAAATATGAAGAAGTTAAGTCTTTCCATGACTTCAGAGTTGTTGGAGATCATGATAATAAAAATTTAATTTTCGATATAGAAGTTTGTCCTAAATGCTTAGCTAATGAAAATAGATCATCTCAATTATTATCTAATATAGAAAAAGATATTAAGGAAAAATCTCCTGAATATAGATGTGTTATTACTGTTGACTTAGCCTTATAATTATATTTTAAATGCAAGATTAAAATTTAATTTTAGTCTTGCATTTTTATTCTATATCAATAAATTGCTTGTAACTTATATTTTTGTAGATTCTTACAATAGTATGTTGAATAAATTTACATTATAATTATTATATAACTTCCATAAAAATATAAATATTTTTATACCAAACAATCTAATCAAATTTCACACTTTTTGGGAATCGTTTCTAGTTTACTTTGAACTCCCTTTTAATCTAAGTAAATTAATAGAAACGATGGTTAATGATTGATATGTTATATAAATTTATATTATATTTGAGCCTCATATCAATCATTAACTGGAACTTATGGAACTTATATTATTTATATATAAATATTTATATTATATCGCTCTTCTAAATTACTTAATATAAATAATACAATTAATCTAATTTACGCTCTTATTAGAGATAAATTTAGAGTATTTACAATTTTCAAGAGTCTATTTTAAATAAACGACGAGACTAAAATTTAAGTCCCGTCGTTTATTTTATTGAAGTCTCTCATCTTTTTTAACAATGTTATAATATATTGCCTCCTCCTGTAACTCATAATAAATTGTCTTATCTTGAGGTTTTCTATTATCATACCACTGAATTAAATCATTGATTACTTCATAAAATCCACTATTTATTAACTTACTAAGCTTTTTAATAATTATTAACTCTTCAACAGTAACTATACTACTATTTTGAATATCTTTTAATTTATCTTTTAGAAATATATATTTGCATTTATTTATTCCTAAGCCCTTTCCTTCCATGGCAACTTCAAATGCTTCTTTATATTTATTGTTTTTACTTAATCCATTATTATATAAATACATTGCAAGTTGTCCATAACATTCTAAATTGCCAAGTTCTATCCCTTCTCTATATAGATTTATAATTTCATCTTTATTAATATTTATTAGCCCTTTTTCTCCTAAATATCCTCTTATATATTTTGCTGTTCCTAAATCTATTTCTTCAATTTCATTAAGTAACTCATACCCCTTATCTTTATTTTCCTCAATTCCTATTCCCTTAAAGCAGTAATATACTAGCTTTTCTTTTCCCTTTAATGCATCTAAATCAATAAGTTTAAATACATAGTAAATAGCTTTTATATCACTTCTTCTACCACCAATTCCATTTTCATATATCTCTATAAGCTTTTCTACTGATTCAATATCATTTTCTTTGGCTGCTTTTTCATACCATTTAATTGCTAAGTCTATATTTCTACTTAAGAAAACACCGGACTTATACCAATCTCCTAACTTATTCATAGCCTTAACATATTTAGTTTCAGCTGCTAATGTATAATAGTAATATGCCTTTTCGTAGTTTTGCTCTATTCCTATTCCCTTTTCATATATATATCCATATTTAAAAATAGATTCTTTTAGGTCATTTTCTACACCAAATTTTATATAAATTACAAGCTCATTTTTATTAATATCTTTGCCTTCTTTTAATTCATTAATCATTATACAAGCTAAGTAATCTGCTGCATAAGGTGAACCTAATTCATAGGCTTCTTTTAATAAAGCCTTAACAATATCACTTGTCTTATCACCAAATTTATTTAGTCTATAATATGCAACCGCTAAAACATACATAGCATGTGGTTCTTTTTTAGCTGCTGCTATCTCCATATATTCCATTGCTTTCTCTAAATCTTTTTCAACGCCTTCACCATTATAATATATTATACCTAATCTTTGAGTGCATCTTAAGTTTCCCTCTTCATGTCCTTGTTTATATATTAAAATTGCCTGATTAATTAGACCCTCATCTTCATATACTTTTCCAAGCTTAAAGTATACACTTTTATCTCCAAACTCTATGGCCTTATTATATAATTCTAATGCAGTATAAACATCTTTTCTTACATGAAGTCCCTTTAAATACATTTCTGCCAGTGATTCTATACAATTTGTATCTAAAGCTAAATATCCTTTACTTAAATAATAAAATGCTTTCTTATAATTAACTTCTACACATATTCCTTCTAAATATGATCTTCCAACTATATAATAAGCATCTTCATAATCATTTTCTGCTGCCCTCTCAAGCCAATAATATGCACTTACTAGATTTTCATCACAACCCTCTCCATTTTTATACATTAATGATAATGCATATTGTGAAGCTGGCAGATTATTTTCTGCTGCTTTTTTATGCCACTTAAATGCTTTTTCCTCATCCTTATCTACACCTAATCCATTGTAATAAGCACGTCCTAATTGGTAATATGCACCTACATAATCATTTTCTGCGCTCTTTTGAAACCACATAAATGCCTTATTATAATCTTTAATAACTCCATTTCCCTCTGAGTATAGAACTCCTAAAGAATATTGAGCAAATGCATTTCCTTTTATTGCAGCTTTATAATACCATTGGTATGCCATTTCATAATTTTTACGTACTGCTATACCCTTATCGTAAAATAATCCAAGATAAGTTTCTGCATATTCATCCTTATACTTTGCTGCATCTAAGAAGTATTTATAGGCCTTTTTACTATCTTTCTTAACTCCCCTACCAAAGTAATAATTTTCTCCTTTCTCAAGAAGCTCACGTGTAATCTCTTCTTTTTCTTCTAATCCTCCTACTTTATTTTGAAGAACCTTTTGACTATTTTTTTCTTTATCACTTTTACTATTTGGCAAGTATTTTACAAAAATTTCTTTCTCTGAATCTATTAGATTATCTAATATTAAAGAATAATTTTCTTCACCATAATTCACAACAAACCAAACTAAAATCTCATATAATATTTTCATTTCTGAAATCTCATCCTCTGCTGTTGCGATATTAGAATAATTGGCTTTAGCTTTCTTAGTCCAAGTCATAATCATATTTAATATCTCGTTTGGTATTATATTTATCTCCTTTAACATTACTAATCTTTTATTCCATTCAATTTTTTCATCATATAATATATTATTTTTCTTATATATATAATAAATAATATCACCAATTAAAGAATTAATACTTTTCTCTATATCATCATCAGTTGTCTTTTTCCTTAATTCTTCTATATCTTCATATATATCTCTAAATTCTAACTTTAAAAAATCATAACTGAAGATTCTATTCATATATCCTCCAATGTTATTACTTATACTATTAGTTTATTATATTGATAATCCCTTTATTACGCCTCAAATACAATAAAAATCCAAATATTGTAACGACCTCCGGGGTCAATCCATTATTTGGATTTACCCCGGAGGTCGTTACATTTTTTTACATTTAACTATCATAATTAGTTATTAATATGATTTACTAAAGCTCCTACTAAATTAGCATTATGTTTATGATAACATTCACTTATTACAGGTCTTATAGTTGAATCTTCTATTGCTTCCATTAAATAGTCTAGCTTTTTATTAATATTATAGATGAAATCATTTCTTTTACTTATTCCACCGCCAATAAGTATTATTTCTGGATCGTATACATATTGAAGATTATATATTCCCTTAGCTAAATTTAAATAAAATCTATCTAATATATCTATACAAAATTTATCACCTTTACTTGCAGCTTCAAATACTCTCTCACCATTCCAAGTATCATCATTATAATGAGCTATTGCCTTTCTTACAAAAGACATTGTAGAAGCATATCTACTAAAGTTTATAAATTTACCATCTTTCTCTTCCATTATCATAAATCCAAATTCTCCACCATGAAGATTTTTTCCATTATGTATTTTTCCATCCTTAACTATACTTCCACCAATACCTGTACCACAAACTAAAAATAATACATCTTTTAATCCCTTAGCTTTTCCATTAAAAGTTTCTGCTAGTGCTGCACAATTTGCATCATTTTCTATAGTTACTTTTAAATTCACTTTCTGTCCAAGTTCTTCTTTCCAACTAAATCCATGTATACATTGAATAGCACTTGTCCCATATATTATTCCACTTTCTGAATCTACAGCTCCTGGCGCACTTATAGCTACTCCTTTTACATCATAACTAAACTTCATCTCTTCTATATAATTAATTATTGTATCCATCAATTTCTCTTTTTCATGAGAAACAGGTAATGAAGCATTTTCAAACAAATTTCCTTCACTATCAGCTATTGCAACTTTAATGGCTGTTCCTCCTATATCAATACATATATACAATTTTATTTCCCCCTAACCTAAATAAAGTAACTATCTTATCAATTAATAAATTTTAATTAATTATATATTAATTCTCTAAATACTGATGGCTTAATCTTATAACACATAGATATTAATTTTTCATCCATATTTAAAACTAGACACTTTACTCCTTCAGGAGTTTTTACATATAAATATTGATTATTATTTTCTTTTTCCTTTATATATGCATTTATTACTGGACACTTCTTTTCATTTCTCTTAGTTTTACTTACACATTCAACATCTGATAAGTTAAATTCTAATAACTTCTTTCTTCTTTTTTCAGTCATTACTTTTGAAATAACTAAACTATCTAATGTTAATTCATACTCATAGGCAACAAATTTCTTTCTATTAAAATATACTATTCCTACATATATTAAAAACACAAAGCTTCCAATAAGTAATGTTCTAAAACCTAATATATAAACTGCTACTAATATTAATGATGCATATTCTATGGAATTCATTATGCTTTGAAAATATCCATAGTCTTTTCCATTATATTGCTCATAAAATTCTTCCATAACTACTATTCCCCTTTACTTCTCTTCTTACTTTGCTTGCTTTATTTTATAGCTAGTTTTCTATTCTACTTATTACTTTCAATTATAGCTAATGCTACTGCACCTAGAACTCCTGCCTTACCACCAAGCTGTGCTTTTTTAACAACACAATTATTTAATATTGGGTTTAAACATCTACTTTTCATTTCTTCACTAATTATATCGAGAACTATTTGTCCACCTTCACTAACTCCTCCACCAATAACAATCATATCTGGATCAAATGCATTGGCTGCATTTGAAACTGCTACGCCTAAATATCCTAAAGCTTCTCTTAATATTTCATTTGATAACTTATCTCCGTTACTTGCTTCAGTAAATACCTCTTTTGCCGTAACAACTTCATATTTTCTTAAGCTTGTTTCAATATTTGATTTTAAAGCTTCATCTGCTTGCTTTTTAATGGCAGTTCCTGATGACATAGATTCTACACAACCTCTATTTCCACAACCGCATCTATTTCCTGAATAATGAACTGTAGTGTGCCCAAGTTCTAAAGCATTTGATGTACTTCCTCTATATATACTCTTATTTAAAACTGCTCCTGCTCCAACTCCAGTGCTAGCAGTTATAAAAATCATATTAGTAGTTCCTACTCCTGCTCCAAATTTATATTCTGCCAATGTTGCTGCATTTGCATCATTATCTAAAAATACAGGTAATTTAAATTCAACCTCTAAGGCCTTAACTATATTAAAATTTTTAAAAGGTAAGTTTGGAGGATCTACTATTAATCCATTTTTAACATCTAATGGTCCTGGTGATCCAATTCCTATTGAAACTACTTTATCCTCCTTAACATCTTTACTTACATACCTTATACTTTCTTTTATTTTTTCCACAATTTGCTCATATCCATTACTTGCTTCAGTTGGTTTTATAATTTCTTTTAGTATATTTCCTCTTTCATCTGATAAAGCTGTATATATTTTTGTTCCACCTAAGTCTACACCTATAAATAATTTACTCATTTTTTTCTCCTTTACTATTGATATGATTAAAGGAGGATTTCTCCCCCTTTATCTATTATTGTTCAGCTAACCATGCATCAAGTTGAGTTTGCATTTCTTCAATAACTCTATCGATACCTTGGTCTTTTAATTTTTTATTTAACTTGTCTAAGTATTCATCAACATCTACTGATCCACTATATATAGTAGATTTAAACTCTTCAAGTACGTTGTTTATAGCTGCAATCTCATTTGTTACTTTTGAAGTATCAAACTTAAATCCAAGTACTGCAGATTCTTTAGCTGCATCATTAAATTCTTGGAATTCATCCCACTTAGTTTCTGGTTCATTATCTAAAACTTTAGTTATAAATAAGTTACCTAAAGTATAGTAACCAACAGAATAATCAGAAGCTTTATCTGTTAATTTGATTTGTTTGTCATTAACACTTTCATAATGTGTTCCTTCTATACCATAGTTTAAAAGGTTTCTTATATATTCATCAGTATTTAAAAGGTTTAAGAATTCAACTGCTTTATCTGGATTTTTACTGTTCTTAGATACTGCAATCATAGAACCAGTTGTTGAAGCATTAGTAATATAAGAATCTGTTATTTGACTTGCTACTACATCATATTTTAAATCTTTTGACCATAAAACTTCTGCATAAGGTTGTCCATCACCTTTTGTGACAAATCTCTTAACTGATTTATCATCTTGAGCTGTTGCAGAGTCAGCATTTATATATCCAGCTTGATAGTATTTTCTTAATGTTTCTAATGTAGACTTCATTTTGTCTGTTTCAAACATATTTTTTACTACTAGTGAATCATCTTCGTATTCTATTCCAACTGGATCTACTAATTGTTCAAAGTATTGTGGAGCTGAGAATCCTTTTGTGATATATAGTGGAGTTACATCCGGTTCATTCTCTTTTATAAGTTTTAACCATGGCTCTAAATCTTCTAATGAATGTAACTCAGTATAAGGAATGTTGTACTTGTCTACATATTCTTTAGTAAATACCCACATTGGAGCTGTACAAATTTCTTTTTGATTTGGTACTGCATAAATACCACCATCAACTTCTGCTCCACTCCAGAATCTATCATCTATAGCTTCTTTCATTTCACTACCTATATTATCAAGATAAGGTGTTAAATCTAGGAAAGCACCCTTTCTAGCATTTCCTAAATAATCTCCTGCCCATGAACAAGTAAATGCTAAATCATAAGCTTCTCCTGAATTAATTATTACACCTAATTTTTGACTATACTCACCATAATCAATAAAATTCATATCTATATTTACGCCTATTTTTTCTTCTAGATATTTATTAGCTTCATCTTCAACAAGCTGTAAGTCTTTTGGCTCAGCACCTATTGTATACCATTTCAATGTTACTACATCACTTTTCTTACTTGTTGCTGTACTAGAGCATCCAGCAAATATTGATGCACCTACAAGCGCAGTTGTTGCTAAAGCAATAAGCTTTTTAATTTTCATAAATTTCCTCTCCCCTTTTGCATTTTTATATCGTTTACATATTCTATTTTATAGTAATTTTTTTAGACTTTATAGTGTACATATTTTATATTTAATATAAAAATTTCATATTTGTCTACTAATATGAAAACTTTTTCCATTCTTATTAAAATAAATTATTACTAACTAAGCACTAAAAATGCTTAGCTAGTAATTTTTTTAATATTAATATAGTTATTTTTCTATTCTAATCCAAATACATCTATACCATAAATTCTAGCTGCAGAATCTGAACCTTGAGTTGCCTTTAATATTGTTAGTCTTACATACCTAGCATTTACTTGCTTAAATGCATCAACAGTTTCTCCTAAAGTATTTCCTTCTCTTAAAGATACAGTAGTAAAGTTTTCTCCATCTTCACTTACTTCTATCTTGTATTCTTCAGTATTCATATCTGGATTTTCTCCACCTACTTCAGCATGTTGAATATGGACTTCATTTATTGATTTAACTTCACCTAAATCAATAGTAATATTATGATTATCTGGACCTACTGCACACCATTTTGTAGATGGATCACCATCTAATGCATATTTAGGTGCTTCTGCATCATTTACAAAACTTGAAGCTTCTACTGTTTTATTTAATGATAGGTTATTTAATCCTGATTCTGCTAATTTTGTAACAGTTATTAAATCTTTTATAACTATTTCATCATTACCTTTCTTATTCTTAGCTTTTAATACAACATCGTAAGTGCCTTCATTTGAATAAGTTACTGTTGGATTTTGCTCAGTACTTGTTTCAACATCTGCTCCTTTAAATGTCCATTCATAACTATCAGCAACTAAGTTACTTAAGTTTTCAAATGTAACTGATTCGCCTGGTGCCACTACAGTGCTTTTTGCTCTAAAATTAGCTTTTGGTAATGTATTATCTGGCCATTCTACTTTAACTTTTGCTGATTTTCCTCTTACGTTATCATTATTAACTGAAACTACTTCAAAAGTACTTTCCATTTCATCAGTTTCTCTCTCTAGAGAATTTATAAAGTACCTAGTATTATACGTTGCACCTAAATATGACTTACTCTTATCACTATTTACCTTATATATTTCATAATGATGCAATCCTTCACCTTCAGTAGCATCCCAAGTAAGTCTTATACCTGCTAAAGTACTATCTTCTTCAAAGCTAGTACTCTCAACTTTTACATTAGAAACATCTACCGCTTTATCAGTCTTTCCATCATCTATTGATAAATTCCCTAAATTAATTGTAAGATTATTTGCAGCTTCACTAGTTGTCATCTTATAAGAAATTGTTTTTATTGATTTATCTACAAATTTTTCAACATCATAAGTTACTTTTGTCCAGTCTTTTTCAAGTTTTTTATCTCCTGATATTGTTTCTATAGTACCATCATCAAATTCTAATACTAAATCTAATGCAACTTCTGAATCTGCCTTTGCCATAGTTGTAAATTCTACACCTTTTTCAAGCTTTAAATCTGCACTAAATAGTTTAATAGTAGAAGATTTATTAGCCTCTAATTTACCTAATAATTTTATTGAGTTTCCTCCATAATATGCAGTTGAATAATCTAAACTTGCTGTTAGTTGGTTTTCCCCTTCATTTTCAATTATCCATCTATATGTTGGCATAACATCAGCTAAACTTCTATTATTCCAGTCTAAAGATGATACTTTTTCTCCATCAATAAAGAAGTTATACCCATTCCCCATGCTAAAGTTTGTTTTAAATGGCAATGATGTAACTGCTGATTTTTCAACTACATATGTTGAAATACCTCTCCACGTAGTACCAGTTGCTTCAGTAGCTTTAGTTGGATCATTAAATTCATTAACCCATAATTTAGCTTCTTTTTCTTGGAATGAATCTACTGTATCTGAAGAAAAATACGTCCAGCTTGGACAATATAATCCTAATGAGGTATATGTTTCATTTGCTGTTTTTTCAAATAAGTCCCATTTAATAGGTGTTGCCGTACCATTAGCTTGTACATCTATTCCAGCATAAACTTCCTTAGAGTCAACACCTATTTTTTCTGCATGCTCTTCTGATTTCTTTAATAATTCATCTTGAGCATACTTATCTTCTGTCCACCAGAAATTTAAGAACATACTATCTGCAACTTTATTACCTTCTCCATCTATTAAGAAAATATCATTTTTATCATTAAGTGTATTTTGCCAATTTATTTCCCCATCTTTTGTCATAGAATCATACCACATTAACTGTTGAGAATCTCCTGCCTTCTCTTTATACTGCTTTATAAATTCTTGCATAAGTTCTACATGTTCCACTGTTAATGGATTTTCTTCAGTCCCTTGAGTTTCTTGGTTTATAAACCAACCTTCAAAGTTATATGTTTTAGCAACTTCAATAAGCTTATCTACCATAATGAAGTTTCCTTCAGCATCCTTTGTAAAAAATGTATCTAACCACTCTAATCTACCTGCAAATTCAGTTGGTGGAAAGAATATTGTTCCTAATACTTCTACTCCATTTTTATGAGCTGAATCTGTAACATCAGCACTTGGTGGAACAATTATCCCCTCACCAGCTGATCCTCCCCAATAAACAAGAGTATCTATATATTGCCAATATGAAAATGTATTTGAATCAAAAGTATTTGATCCTTGTGTAGGATTTCCGCTAGTGTTTGCGTTCATAATTGATAATGCTACTACTTTTGTATCTTTATTTTGAGTATTATTTACTGTTTGTAATTTTTCCTTATCTACTCTTTTTTGCAGTTCTATAGTACTTATATTATAAGGAGCATCTTCATCCTCTGAAGCAGTCCATTCTAATAAATCTTCAGGTAACCAATAAGATGATATTGGAGTGTTTTGCATCTTAAAATTAAGTCCCTCTTCTGTTATTTTATATACTTGCTTATTTCCCCCTGTCGTAACATTGTTACATCCAGTAAATACTACTGCTAAAGTAAAAGCTACCGCTGTTGGTAATATCACTATCTTTTTACTTAAGTATCTCTTTCTTATTATCATTTCTATACCCCTTTTCCTTCCCTAAAATAATCTATAACTAACATAATATTTAGCTATATTTACAACATTTTATTTTTTCACCAAACTACAACATTACCCAATTTTATTATATATAAACATTTAAGGAATACCTCAAATTTTAATAATTATATTTTGTTATAATTAATTCTTTTGAGATATTCCTTAAATTGCTTTATCTTAATTTAAATTTAAATGTCTTTATTTCATATGGTTTAATGGTAAAGTTAACCTTATTTCCAACTGGAGATAATTCTTCTAAATCTTTTTCTAGAAGGTTACATTCTTTGATTTCTTTTATATCTTTAAAGAACTCTAATGTAACATTACTTCTCTTATTGTGGAATTCATACATTCTTACAATTAAATCATCTGAATCTTCAGCTTTCTTAATTACCTCTATCATTACATTATCCTTATCAACCTTTGCTAAGCTTAATGTATTTGGTAAGTCCCCTTTATGCGCTTCTTCAACAGTTGTAATAAATGGAGTATTTAACTCGTAAGCTTTTTGTGAAGTTTGTCCTTCCTTCCAATCTCCATTATGGCTGTAGATTGAATAAGTTAAATGATGAACTTCTTTATCTGCATCAGGATTTGGATCACAAGTTGATTTTAATAATGTTAATCTCATATTTCCATCTTTAATGTCATGTCCATACTTACAGTTATTTAATAATGAAACTCCAAAATCTCCTTCTGAAAGATCAGCCCACTTATGTCCACAAACTTCAAATGCAGCAACTTCCCAAGATGTATTATTGTGAGTTGGTCTTGTAACATTACCATATTGAATTTCATAAGTTGCTTCACTTGCATTTATTTCAACTGGGAATGCAGTCTTAACAAGAACATCTCTTTCTTTCCAATCTATAACTGTTTCAAAATCTACTCTTTCTATATCATTATAAATATGAATATTTTGAACTATTGTTGATTCTAAGAACTTTCTTTCTAATCTTAAAGTACTTCTTACTGGTCCTTGCTCAACAACTTCAATACTTTGAACATCATCAATCTTCCACATTTTTTCTTTATAGTAGATATCTATATCCCAGTTATCGAAACACATTGGCTTATCTTCAAATGCTTGAATCTCGTTCCCTATAGCTCCATCCTTTAATAATTCTCTATTTTGATCTTTATGAATAAATGAAACTATTTGTCCTTTTTCATCAAACTTAATCTTAACAAATTTGTTTTCTGCTTCTGTTGTTGTTAATTTTACTACTTCAGTATTAACATCATCAGCTTCAACTATAGCATAACTCTTATATCCATTTGCCGGAACTCCTTTAGCAAAGAATATAGCCTTATTTCCTTCGATTTTTTGACAAACTAATTTGTTACCATCTTCATCAATTACTGCAACATTATTTATACCTACTGGTATTTCAAAAGTAGCTATATCGCTTCTTTCAAATCCTAATGTGTTATTTACAACTACACTTCTATTATCTAAGTTAATCTTTGAAGCTATAAACCCTTTAGTCTCATTAATCATTGAATCTGCATTTTCTATTAACTCTTTGTATTCAACTTCTGTTACATCATAAACTTCCTTAATTGATGAACCAGGAATAATATCATGGAATTGGTTTAATAATACTGTTTCCCATGAATTATTAATATTTTCTTGTGGGTAAGCTTTACCTTCTAACATAGCTAAAGAGTTTAATTTTTCAGCAGCTGTGTACATATTTTCACATTTTCTGTTATCTCTCTTATTTCTAGCCATTGAAGTATAAGTTCCCCTATGGTATTCAAGATATAACTCCCCATTCCATTTAGCTAATTTGTTATTATCTTTAACTTTTTCTTCTAATCTTTTAAAGTAATCTAAAGATGTTCCCATCTTAACTTTTGGTGCTCCTGGTATACCCTTTGAAAGTCTTCTAGCATTTTCAAGCATTTCTAATGTGGCACCACCACCACCATCTCCCCATCCAAAGGAAATTAATACATCATTATTTAAGTTCTTATCTTGGTATCTTCTCCATGCACCCATTACTGCATCTGGTTGAATATGACCATTATAAGTAGTGAAATGAGATTCTCTCTCTTGTCCAGGTCCAGTTGTAGTTATGAAGTGAGTTAATACTTCTGTACCATCAATACCTTTCCACATAAATGTATCATGAGGAATTTTATTAAATTGATTCCATGCAATCTTAGTTGTCATAAAGTAATCAACATCTGATTTCTTTAATATTTGTGGTAATGCTGCAGAGTATCCAAATACATCTGGTAACCATAAAATCTTGCTATCTACATTAAATTCATCCTTAAAGAATCTTTTACCATGCATTATTTGTCTTACTAAAGACTCTCCTGAAGTTACATTACAGTCAGATTCAAGCCACATAGCTCCTTCTGGTTCCCATACACCTTCTTCAATTTTCTCTTTAACTTTTTCATAAATCTTTGGATGATCTTCTTTTAACATCTTATACAGTTGAGGTTGTGAAGACATAAAGATATATTCAGGATATTCTTCCATAAGTTTTAATACTGTTGAGAAACTTCTAGCAACTTTTTCTCTAGTTTGAGCAACAGTCCATAACCAAGCAACGTCTATATGAGTATGTCCAACGCATGTAGCTATAACATCTTCGTGACCACATAGTTCTCCATAGAATTTATCATTTAAGAAGTCATTTGCTTTCTTAACACTTTCATCATACATTTCACTCTTTGGTCTTCTTAAATCTATTAAGTTAACAGCTTCATTTAATACAGTTATCATATCAACTCTATTTTTATCTTCTTTTTCAAGCTCTTTACAAACATCTACTGGTACTTTTAAGTTCCAATATAATTCTCTTGATGCCATATCAATAACTACTAAGTTACCACTTAATGTAGCTAATTTATCTGCTAACATTCCTGCATATGCATGTAAGTCTATTTCATATTTTTCTCCAGCAACTGCATTGTGAGTTAATATTATTTCTCTATGGTTAATATCTACACCTTGGATCTGTTCTCCATTTACATAAAGTATAAATTGAGGATTTGTTGCATCCCAACCTTCTTCAAAAGTTTTGAAATTTAGTGCTATAGTTTGTCCTGCAAAACGTTCTGGAACTTCTACTGTACACTTGAACCAACCATGAGCATCTCTTCCTCCCCATAAATCTCCTGTCTTAAAATCTCTCCATCCATCAGCTGGAGCTTCTTTTATTAAATCAATGTTATGATAATTTCCATCTATATACTTGTAATTGTCTATTGATATACTATCTCTATAAATATGTTTTGATATTTCTCCACAAATTTTGTCAATTCTTTCTAATAAGTAATACATAATATACTCCTCCCAAATTTATCCTAATTTACTCTTTATCTTTATTAAAATTTTTATGTTTTTAAAATTATTTTATTTAATTATTCTTTAACAGCCCCAATTGTTAATCCACTTACAAAGTATCTTTGGAAGAATGGATAAGCAAATATTATTGGTAATGTTGTTATTACAACAATAGCCATCTTTGCTGTTTCCTTAGGCATCTTTGAAGCAACTTCTATTGCATTTGCACCCATACTAGTAGCATTATTACTTAAAAATTCCATTGATGTTTCAAGTTTTATAAGTAAATATTGAACTGGTATTAAGTTACTACTATCTATATATAGCATTGCATTAAACCAATCATTCCAGTATCCAAGTGTTAAAAATAGTCCAACTGTTGCGATACCTGGTAATGACATTGGTAATATAATTTTTCTGAATAATAGCCATTCACTTGCTCCATCTATCTTTGCTGATTCAACAACAGCATCTGGAATAGTTGTTTTAAAGAATGTTCTTAAAATTATAATATTAAATGAACTTACACATAGAGGTAATATCAATGCTAATATATTGTCCTTTAATTGTAAGAAGTTAACCATTACTAAGTATGATGCAACCATCCCACCTGAGAATAACATTGGGATAAATATTAACTTAGTAAAAAACTTTCTATAAGCAAAATTCTTTCTTGATAATGCATATGCATACATTGTCATAATAGTTAATCCTAAAAGTGTACCTGCTACAGTTACTATAATTGTTATTCCATATGCCCTAATTATTTGACTTCCTGAAGAGAAAATATATTTATAAGCCTCTAAGCTCCACTCTTCTGGCCAAAATCTATATCCATTAGCTGTTAATGATGCTTCACTAGTAAATGAAATAATCACAACAAACATAAATGGTATAATGCAAGCTGCTGCTAATAATGCAAATAATATATTTAAAACAAAATTTGTTTTCTTGCTTACTCTATTGAATCTTTCTTCCTTATCGCTAATCTTTTCTTTACTTTTATTAAAAACCTTATTTTTAAGCTTCAACTCCATTTAATTCACAACCTTTCTTTTAGAAGAATGCACTTTCTTCATCTACTTTCTTAACTATTGCGTTTGTTGTTATTATAAGAATCATTCCAACAAAAGATTGATATAATGCTGCTGCCGAACTCATACCTACGTTACCTAAATTCATAAGACCTCTATAAACATAAGTATCAATAACGTTTGTTACTGGGTATAATGCTCCTGAATTTTTAGGTAATTGATAGAATAATCCAAAGTCAGATCTGAACATTCCTCCAATAGATGTTATGAACATAATAATTATTATTGGTTTTAATAAAGGAATTGTAATGTTCTTAATTTGTTGCCACTTGCTAGCACCATCTATTAATGCTGCTTCATAATATGTTTTATCTATACCACATATTGATGCAAGATAAACAACTGTACCATATCCTACACCTTTCCATTGGCTCATAATGATTATTATGAAAGGCCAGTAAACTGATTCTGTATACCAAGATACCTTGTCCATCCCCATTGATGCGAATATTGTATTTAAGTAACCCTTTTCTGGACTTAAAAAAGCATATAAACAATAACTAACTACAACCCATGATAAGAAATAAGGTAAGAACATTGATGTTTGATAAAATTTTGAAAGTCTCTTATTAAATATTTCTTTAAGCAATATTGCTAATGTTACTGGTAATACTATACCTAATATAATAAATACAAGATTATACAGAACCGTATTTCTTGTAATTAACCAAGCATCACTACTTTTAAATAAAAACTTAAAATTATCTAACCATACCCAATCACTCTTTAACCAACTTTCAAAGAAACTACCATGTATTTTCCAATCTTTAAATGCAATTGTTACCCCGAACATTGGTAAATATGCAAATATTAAAAACCATATTGTTCCTGGAACTGTTAGTAATAGTAATTCTTTATTTGCTTTTACAGTAGAAAAAAATGTTTTTTTATTTACCTTAATATCTGTATTTATCTCTTGGCTTTTCTTTATATTAGATTTTCTAGATTTTTTAATTTCTAGTGTTTCATTCATTTTCAACTCCCCTTCCCAGTAAACGTTTTTACTATATTTAAAATATATCATGGTTAAATTTCAATTTATAGTTGAAAATATACAGATTTATTGTACTAATTAAAGTTTATATACTATTAAGGCAAAAAAGTTAAAATATTTACTTCTCTAAAATTACTTAGTGATATATACAAAAAGATCATCTCAATAGCCTGGAAATAAACTTCCTTACTCATGAGATGACCTTTTTATATTAATAATTCTTTAACTCTCTTAACATTGCTGGACTTACACCATAGTACTTTTTAAACTTTCTATAGAAGTAGCTTGTGTCTGAATATCCAACCTGTTTTGCTATATCATTAATTTTCATATTTGTATTTAATATTAATTCTTTTGCTTTGCTATTTTTTTCTTTATTTAAGTAATCTGAAAATGACATTCCAACTTCTTTGGTGAATAATTGTCCTAAGTATGAACTATTTATATTAAAATCATTAGCTAATACTTTAAGACTTAAGTCTTCATAGTAATATTCTTTAACCTTTCTTACTATTTGTTGAATAACTGGACTAAATTTTTCTGTATTAGAGTTCATAATTTTTAATAAATTATCAACTTCTAAAATTATAAAATACTTTATATTTTCTCTAGACTTTTCATTAAATAATTTTATTATATTGCTAATTAAACTATCTTCTCCAATATTTTTATCAATTTTAAATTCATATGATATCTTATCAATTAATAAAAATATTTTAACTGATAAATCAAATATATTTTTAGTAGAAAATTCCTTTTTATCAAACAATGTTTCAAGATATTCTATAATCTTCAATCTATCTTTTTCCATAATTAACTTACGTAGCCTGTCCATTTCTTCTTCAAAGCTCAACTTTTTATATTTTTCATTAAGTGAAGTTTCATTACTTAATACTTTATTTAATTGCTCTTCTAAATTATTATTCTTTTCTGATTCCAACTTCTTTTTACAAATTTTTTTAATGGTTTCTTCTAATTCCATATCATCTATTGGCTTTAAAATATAGTTTTCAACTCCTAAACTTATTGCTTTTTGCGCATATGAAAATTCATCATATCCACTTAAAACTATAAAGCTAACGTCCTTATTAATCTTTTTTATTTCATTTATTAAGGTAAGCCCAGACATAATAGGCATATTAATATCTGTTATTACAATATCTACTGGCTCCTCCTTAAATTTATCTAAGGCATCTCTTCCATTTTTAGCTTCATGAACAATTTCTAAGTCCATACTATTCCAATCTAAAATATACTTTAATCCATCTAAAATTAATTTTTCATCATCAACAAACATTAACTTATACATTTTTTATTCCCCTCTCATTGGTATATTCAAAATAATTCTTGTCCCATTTTCAAATTCTTCATCTACTTTTACACCATATTCTTCTCCATAGAGAAGCATGATTCTCTCGTGCGTGTTTGCTATTCCTATTGATTTTCCTGAGAAATCCTTTTCTTTTATCTTTTGATTTATTTCATTAATTTTATTTTTATCTATTCCTATACCATTATCCTCAATAACAATTTTTATATTATCATTATTTTTAGAAATATCTATATGCAACTCATTATCATAATCTTCTCGTCTTATTCCATGAACCGTATAGTTTTCAGCTAATGGTTGCAATACAAATTTTATTATTTCTTTATTTAATAATTCCTGTTCACAATTTATATAATAATTAAATTTATCATCATATCTAAACTTAAATAATTCTAAATACTCCTTACAATAATTAATTTCCTTTTCAATGGTTATCACATCATCTTCTTTTAATTGATTCCTAAATAAATTTCCTAAAAGGAATAACATCCTCCCAACATCTCTATTTCCATTTGCTATAGCCTTCATTCTTATTGATTCTAAAGTATTATATAAGAAATGAGGGTTTATTTTACTTTGTAGTGATAACATTTCAGCTTTCTTTTTACTAAGCTCAGCTTCCTTTTTATTCATTTCTGCTAAATAGCTAATTTCTATATGATTTTTTAAATCAATACACATATCATTAAATTGAGTAGCTATATAATTTAGTTCATCCTTATCATCAGTAATATCAATTCTTACATCAAGGTTTCCTGCTTTAACTTGGTCCATAGTAGTTATTATTTTATTCATTCTTTCACTTAAGTTTTTTAACTTAATATGAATTATAAAAATAGCTACTACTACAACTAAAATATCTATAAATATTAACATCAAATAATAGGTTAATGGTAATTTTGTAGCTTCATAACTATTAATTCTTCCTAAAATTATATTACCTAACTTATCTACAATTACATTAGTATAATAAATATTTCCGTCTAAACTTATCTTATCTCCTATAGATAATTTTCCAATATATCTCATTAACGTTTCTCTATCATAGTCATCATCTGAATCAAATATAACTTTTCCATATTGGTCTATTATGATAGCATCATCTCCATAGGATTGTACCATTTCATCAATAACTTGACTATCATATGTTATTAGTATTAATCCTTCTTTTTTCAAGTCTACAGGATTACTAATTTCTTTTATATAAGAAATTTTACCATTTTCAGATATAACCTTCTGATTTTGCATACTCTCTACAGTATTTCTATCTAAAACTTCTTTACTTATTGTTCCATCTGTATCAAGTTCTATTAGTTCCTGTCTTGCATATGATAAAAACTTAATACTTACAATTTGTCTATAAGTATTAAAAGCTTGATTAACATATCTTTGAATTCCATTATAAAACTCTAAATTAGACTTTGCTAAATAATCTAATTTCATCTTTAAATAAGTTGTAGAATCGTTATTTAATAAATTTACAAGATCTGTTGCAATAAAGCTTTGATCATAAATACCATTTACTATCCTATCTACTGAATTAGTATTTTTTATTAACTCTAACTCAATATCTTCAATCATTTTTTTATTTAAATATAATTTTTGACTCTTGATATTTTCTTTAGAATAATATATAAAATATGCATCTAATGATAAAACGCAAGTTACTAATATAGCTGTATAAATTATGAATAACCTCTTATAAACTGCATTATATTTTTTCATATTTCAATCTCCCTATTTCTTCTAATACTTCATATATTTTATCATTAAATCATTAATTGACAAAGTAAACGTTTTTAATTATACTTAATTTTACTATAAAACCGATAAAAGGAGGAGTTTTTATGAATAATATTTTTAGTCTTCAAAAAATACTCAATTTCTTTAATTATGTATTTTATTTCTTTGTACTTAATGTAGTATTCTTATTTTTTAATATTCCTTTACTTGCTTTTATATTTTTAATAGGCATAAGTAAAATTGGAACCTATTTACCACTATTTTTAATCACTCTAATTCCATTTGGTCCATCTATTACAATGCTTCTTTACTGTACTGGTAAACTAATTAGAAATAAAGATTTAGATCTTATACCTGATATTAAACTTGGTCTTAAATTAAACTTTAAACAATCTCTTATTATCTGGATTGTAGAATTAGCATTAATATTTATTTTAAATATCAATATTAAATTTTTCTCAAATTATAGCATAATACTATCTGGTGTATTTCTATTAATTTCATTACTACTCCTATTTACAAGTCCTTATATTTACGTACTTATAAGTAGATTTTCTATGAATACTAAAGATATTATTAAAAATTCTTTTATCTTAGTATTTACTAAACCACTAATATCAATTGCTAATATATTTTCAATAGTCTTTACCTTGATCTTATTTGAAATCTCACCTGGGACAACCTTTTTATTCATGGGAAGTGTACTAGCATTTTTAATTAGTTATTGTAATAAATTCTTATTAACAGAACTTGAAAATAACTCTAAAAATAATAATTAATATTTAAAACATAGATTATATTAAATTCTATAAAAATATTATAAGGTTATATTTTGTAAAATTTAACTTTATATAATATTTCTATAAATCTAATATAATCTTATTTTTTTTAAATTTATAGTTATTTTTAGTGGATAAATTATTAATATAGTTGCTTTATTAAAGAAATGTATTATAGTGCTATTTAAAATAAGTATTAGTCGATATAAAATTATTATTGACATATACATTTACTACTGTTTTAATCCATGTAATCTTATACATCATATAAATTACACGCTTATTTTTATATTATATATCTAGGTTTAAAGCAGTAGTATCTATATCTTAACTTTAAATATTATTGAGGAGAAATTCACTTGGAGGAATAAATATGGTTAATATTACAGATACAATAAAAGAAATTAGTAAAACTGAAGAAATTAAAAGTCTTATTCGTAAAATAGGTACTGATTTATCAAATAAAATTGATGATATTAAACTTAAAAGGATATTTTATAACTGCTTTATTAATACAATGGATACAACAGTTGACTATAACGAAGAAAATATGGATACATTCATAATTACAGGTGATATTCCAGCTATGTGGCTTAGAGATTCTACATCTCAAATCGAACACTATTTACCATTTATTAATGAGCATGAAGACTTAAGAAAACTTTTTGTAGGGCTTATTAATAGACAAGTGTTTTGTATTCTACATGAACCATATGCTAATGCTTTTAATAAAACAGGTAATGGTCAAAAGTGGGACAACGATATTACAAAAGATAGCCCATGGGTTTGGGAAAGAAAATATGAAATTGATTCACTTTGTTTTCCAGTAAGACTTATCTATAAATACTGGAAAAAATCTAATGATTCTTCTTTCTTTAACAATGAAATTAGAAAAGTATTTTATAAAATAATAGACCTTTGGAAGATTGAACAAAATCATTTTGAATCCTCTGATTACTCATTCCAAAGACTAAATTGTTCACCTACAGATACACTTACTAACGAAGGCTTAGGTGATCCTGTATCTTATACTGGAATGACTTGGTCAGGTTTTAGACCTAGTGATGATGCTTGTAAATATAATTATTTAATTCCATCAAATATGTTTGCAACTGTTGTTCTTGGTTACATTTCAGAAATATCTGAAATTGTATTTAAAGATAATAACCTAAAAAGTATTGCAGATGAATTAAAGCATGAAATTGAAGAAGGAATAAATAAATTTGGTATTATACATACTGAAGAATTTGGTGATATATATGCTTATGAAGTTGATGGTTTAGGTAACTATAACCTTATGGATGATGCAAATGTTCCAAGTCTTTTATCTATTCCTTATATTGGATATAAAGATATTGATGATGAAATATATCAAAACACAAGAAAATTTATTTTAAGTAAAAATAATCCTTACTATTATGAAGGATCTGTAGCAAAAGGTATAGGAAGTCCCCATACTCCACCAGAATATATTTGGCATATTTCACTCTCTATGCAAGGGTTAACTACTAAAAACGAAACAGAAATAAACAATTTAGTTAATACACTAATAAATTCTGATGGAAATACTGGTTATATGCATGAAGGATTCTATTGTAATGATTCTAGCAAATTTACTAGAGAATGGTTTGCGTGGTCAAATTCACTTTTCGCAGATTTTATATATAAGAAATATATTAAATAAATTATTCCACTATTTATTTAAATATAAAAAAATCCACCTGCCTACTGGCATGTGGATTTTTTTCATTAATAAAACTTTTATCTATAATACTTTTGATAAAAAATCTATTGTTCTTGGATTCTTTGGATTTGAGAATATTTCATCTGGAGTACCCTGCTCTACAATATTCCCATTATCCATGAATAAAATTCTATCTCCAACTTCTCTTGCAAATCCCATTTCGTGAGTAACAACTACCATTGTCATACCCTCTTTTGCAAGATCTTTCATAACATTTAAAACTTCCCCAACCATTTCTGGATCTAATGCAGACGTTGGTTCATCAAATAGCATAACATCTGGCTCCATAGCTAATGCTCTTGCTATTGCTATTCTTTGCTTTTGACCACCTGAAAGTGATGATGGATAAGCTGTTGCTTTATTACTTAATCCAACTCTCTCTAATAACTCCATAGCTTTCTTCTCTGCTTCTGCTTTACTAAGACCTTTAACTTTAATAGGTGCTATCGTTAAGTTTTGCAATACAGTCTTATGTGGGAAAAGGTTAAACTGTTGAAACACCATTCCCATCTTTTCTCTAATTTTATTTATATCTACTTTTTTATCTGTAATATCATTGCCTTCGAATACTACTTTACCTGAGGTTGGTTCTTCTAATAGGTTTAAACATCTTAAAAATGTACTTTTACCTGAACCTGATGGACCTATTACAACTACCACTTCCCCCTTTTCTATATGCTCATCTATTCCCTTTAAAACATCATTTTTTCCAAAACTTTTATGAAGATTATTAACGCGAATCACTTTTTTTCATTCTCCTTTCTATAAGAGATATAATTCTACCTAATGTAAATGTCATAATGAAGTAAAATCCTGCTGCCACTATATATGGCTCTAATCCTCTATATGTTGATCCTACTACAACCTTTGATGCAAACATTAATTCATTAACACCAATTATTGACGCCATTGATGATTCTTTAATTATTGCAACAAACTCATTACCTATTGCAGGTAATATATTTTTAACAGCCTGTGGTATTACAATTAATATCATTGCTGTACTCTTTTTCATACCTAAGCTTCTTGCAGCCTCCATTTGTCCCTTGTCTACTGCTTCTATACCAGCTCTTACTATTTCTGACACATATGCTGCTGAATTTAGTGCAATTGCTATTATTGCTGATGTAAATGGCTTTAAGTCTATTCCAAAGAACATTTTAGAACCAGCATACATAATTAAGATTTGTAATAGCATTGGTGTCCCTCTAATTATTTCAATATAAATTACAGCTATTATTTTTAAAGGCTTAATCTTCCAAATATGAAAGTTAGAGCTCTTCATAAAGAATAATACTGAACCAAATAATGCTCCAAAAAGTACTGTAATTAAAGAAATTAATAATGTATATTTAACACCTTGTAAGTAATAAGGTATATATTGCGGCACAAAACTAAAATCAAAATTCATTTTCTTATCCCCCTCTTTTTTTATAAAATTTACTATTTAACAGAGCTTGCCCCAAAGCTCTGCTATAACTAAATTTTATATTTAAAGCTTACTCTTACTTTTATAGCCCCAATTTTGTAAAAGAAACTTTAATTAACAATATTATTCTTCTACTATATTAGCAGTTGCTGCTAATTCATTAGCTTTTACTATATATTCATCCATTTTTCCAGTTTCATTTAATTCTTTTATAACTTCATTTACTTTAGCTAATAGCTCTTCATTTCCCTTAGCAACACCTACTGCATTTCCTCCAGATTCCTCTTCATATGTTGGTTCACCAACTGCTAATTCTGGATTACTTTTAACTGCCATTTGTGCAACTGGTTTCTCCATAATTATTGCATCAACTTTTCCTGATTTTAATTCTAATATTAAGTTATTAACATTAGCTAATAGTTGTAAATCTGCATTTGGAATTTCATTCTTAGCTATTTGTTCTTGAGTTGATCCTAATTGAGCTCCAACCTTAGCCCCTTCTAAATCAGCAAAAGTTTTATACTTGTCCACATCTTCTGCTCTAACTAATATTCCATGTTGTGAATTGTAATAAACCTCTGAAAAGTCTACTACTTTAGCTCTTTCTTCAGTAGGATTCATACCTGATATTACCAAATCTACCTTTCCTGCTGGTAATGCTGTTACTAATGCATCAAAATCCATTTCTTGAATTACTAATTCAACGCCAAGTTTACTAGCTATCTCATTAGCTATATCTACATCAAATCCACCAATAACATCTTTACCATTTTCATCTATGTAATGAAATTCATATGGTGCATAATCTGCACTCATTCCAACGACAACTTTTCCCTTATCTTGTATTGTTTCTAATAAATCATTTTTATTTCCTGCTGCACTTGTATTATTAGATGATCCACATCCAACTAGCCCCATAGTCATAATTCCTAATAATGCACTTGCAACTACCTTTTTAATTAATCCCTTTTTCATATTTAAATCCCCCTTAATTATTTACTGTAAAACTTTTCCTAAACCATAGTATAATTATACATCTATTAATCATATTTATGCAATACCTTTTTTATATTTTTTATATTTTTTTATATTTATGCATAAAAACTATATTTTAAATGAATATTTTTACGTATATTATGTTTTTTATAAACATAAACTGTATATTCTTTATGCATATATACATGTTTTATTCATTGTTTTTGTATAAATATTATTGTTATTATATTTATTAATATAAATTCTCTAGAAATTATTTATTTTATTTTGTCCATTTTTTAATGCATACTGAATAAAATATTATGAACAAGTTATATTTATTTAGGAGTGATTTAATGTCTACATTAAAAGAAAGGCATCTATTCCCTGGTGGAAATACTTCAAAAGGATTCTATTCATTTTATAGATATGTACTTCCACAAGATGATGCTAGACGAATTCTTTGTATAAAAGGTGGCCCTGGAACAGGTAAATCTCAATTAATGAAAAAAGTTGGAGCTCATTTTAATAAAAAAGGATATACAATTGAATATCACCACTGTTCTTCAGATCCAAATTCTTTAGATGGTGTTTTAGTAAAAGAATTAAACATAGCCTTATTAGATGGTACTTCACCTCATATAGTTGACCCTATTAATCCTGGCGCTGTTGACGAGATACTTAATATGGGTGATGCTCTTGATATGGATATGCTATCTAAAAACAAAAAAGAAATAATATCCTTAAACAAAGAAATAGGTAAAAACTTCAAAAGAGCTTATAGATTTTTAGGGTCTGCTAAATCTATTCATGATGATTGGAGTAGCTTAAATTATGAATCCTTAGACTCTAACAAAATTTATAATTTAATTGAAAATTTAAAGAATAATATTTTTAAAGTTGATAAATTTGGCTATGGTAATGAACGTCATTTATTTGCAACTGCAATTACTCCTGATGGAATCATTACTTATGCTGACTCTCTAAGTACTGATTTTAAGAAAAAATATGTATTAACTGGCGGGCCTGGATTTGGTAAAACTGATATTTTAAAATTTATAGGAAGCTGTGGCCAAAAGAAAGGTTATTTTATTGAATATATGCATGATCCATTCGTCCCTGAACGTATTGAGCATATTTTCATTCCTGAAATTTCTACATGTATTATAACTAATAATGAAATTAATCAAGCTAATTATACTGGAATAGAGTATAACTTGTTTGATTATACTAAGTCTAATTTATCTTCATCAAAAAATGATGATATAAAGTATGATAGCGATTTATTCTATGATTTGATTAATAAGAGTATTTCTTTAATTCATAATGCCCATCTTTTACATGATGAATTAGAAAGCTATTATATTAAAGCTATGGACTTCTCTGTAGCCGATAACATCTACGAAAAAGTCATTAAGAAGCTAGAAAAATACGAGTAATATTGTACACTAAAGCATTTGTGCCGTGATGCCGAAAATTAATGATATAACCTCCATTAAGTCATATAATTTCGCTAAGAATTTATATAATACTTCCTTTCGGTAATATCATTAATTTTTCTCTATCACTAGCTTTAAAGCTTAAGTATACAATTTCACATACTCCAATCTAAAAAGTTAACGACTTCTCATATGATCCCCTAGAAGAAGTCGTTAATTTTCAAGTGCGAATATTAATGAAAGCAGTGAATCATAAATTCTAGGCAAAAATTTTACCATTATCAGAAAAATACTATTTTATATTTCAATCTCGTAGTGCTCACAATTTAGTTATATTATTACTTGGTATCCAATAACTTATCTAAATATATAGACTTCATCTGTTCACTGGCCATTGCTTTTTTTACTGGTGAAAGTTTTAATATTGATGATAATATTGCTGCCATGGCTCTATGACTTGCTAGTGCTCTATTATCAAAAATAAGGTTAGATAACTGACCTTTTTCTATGGCCATAAGTACAACTCTGTGAACTGAAGTTGCTGGAGTTATTATTCTTTTTCCTCTTGATTTTAACATTAGGCTATTATTGAAACAATTTCTTACACATACTCCACAACCTAAACATAAATCTTTATCAACTTCCGCTACTGTTTTCTCCATTGGTGTACCTTTATTTATAACTACATTTTTAATAGCTCCAACAGGACATTTCCTAATGCATTTTCCACAGTTAACACAAGTATCTTTATTTACTTCTGCAATAAAATTAGTAGTTTCAACTGGATGCATTACTCCAAATTTCTTAGCTGCAAGCATTGCTTCACAACAACATCCACAGCAATTACAAATGAAGTTTACTCCCTTTCTAACATTTTCACCACATTGTACTAAATTACTTTCATAAGCTAAATCTAAAAGATCTAAACATTCTGAAGCATCTACTTTTCTTGCATGACCATGCTTAATTAATGATGAAGCTGTAGTATTAAATGTCATACATATATCCATTGGTGAATCACAGGCCTTACCCATATGATGCATTTTATGTCTACAGTAACACATACTAATTCCTATATCACTTGCAGTCTTTATTATATGAGAAGCCCTTTCATAATCTAAAACTTCTACTGAATTATCATTTGTAAGAACTTTTTCTTGAACATAAACTCTACCTAATTTAGTTTCTGCACTATAAAATAGGTCTTTAATAAAATCTTCTTCTACGTTTAAATATTGATAATATAATTCTGCTAATAGTTTTTGATCTACATCTCCTCTCGTTCTCATCATACTAAACTCTAAGAATCCAGCCATTGGAGGTGGTAGCATAAATGTTCTTTTTCCGTCATGCTCAATATCTAGTAGGATTGCTCTACTTGCAAGTTTATCTAAAATCTTTTCTGCTTCTATAGGTTTCATTCCCCATATTTTCGCTGCTTTTTCTATACTAAATGCCTTTATTGGTAACTGTGCAACTAACTCAGCTTCCTTTTCATCGAATAGTACTTCTAATATTTTATAAAGTGTATCTGATGCTGGTGCCCCTTGCGGAAATCTATTTAATCTTTCTTCTAAGCTTTTGTATGCTGATTTTCCAACTATATGTGACATTATTAATATCCTCCATTCACAATCATATAGTTAATTTTACCATCACATACAATTATTTTCTATTTTAAAAATTTTTATACACCCCTCAAGGGTCATAGCTATCAAAAGAAACCATGTTTTTTATCTACTAATCTAAATTTAATTTTTTATTTAAGATATAATTTGAAATTATAAAGTATGCTATAGAAAATAGTATACTTATACCTAACATTACTCCCATAAATATACTCACTGCAGTAATTTCAGAATTATTCATAGTGCCTGTTAAATCTAGTCCTAGCATTAATGGAAGTTGAACCATTGATGCTATTATATTAGTTGCAATATTTAATACTATAAATGCTCCAAATGAAGCTAATATTTTTTGTTTTTGAAATAAACTTCCTATAGATAGTGATGCATATATCATTAGTATTGAAAATACTACATTTATAATCATCATTAATATTATTTCTAATATTATTAAGAATCCCTGAGTTCCAGCTATTTTATTTACATCATTAAAGAACACTGGAATTGTAGTAATTATTTTTGTAAATAATCCTTTTTGATAAGCTAAAATTATAATTGAAATAACTGAAATAACTATGCTTGCTATTGACCAAACTAATGCTACTACAAGCTTACTTAATATATTATGATACTATCTTTTTTGTTTCAGTCCCTGGCTTCATACCACAAATTAAAATTTCTCCACTTGTTGGAGTTAAAAG
>NZ_CAKVJA010000032.1 GCF_934754925.1 uncultured Clostridium sp.
TATTAATGAAAGAATTAGAAACTAGAGTAATGGATATTGATGTTGATGACATTAGAAATAAAATGGAA
Organism: uncultured Clostridium sp.; assembly: GCF_934754925.1. Classification (GTDB taxonomy): domain Bacteria; phylum Bacillota; class Clostridia; order Clostridiales; family Clostridiaceae; genus Clostridium. The sequence goes on from NZ_CAKVJA010000032.1 coordinate 69, forward strand.
TCCTTAGGTGCAATTAAGGTTAAATCTGAAGATCAAGTTAATGAAATATATGATTTTGAAGATGGTAGACTTTTAGCTGCTAAGGGATATGCTAGAGTTAGAACTACTATTGATAGGCTTACTGGAAAAGAAACCGTATTTATGACTACTAAAAAAATGTTAAGTCAAGGTACATTTAAAGTTATGGAAGAAAATGAAACTATTGTTGAAGATGGAGAAATGGCTAGAAGAATATTTAAGTCTTTAGGACTTGTACTTCAAGAATCTATTTCTAAATATAGAGAAAGTTATAAGCTTAATGATTCTTTAATTGAAATTGATATTAATGATAAGAGCTTCTGCCCTTTCCCTTACTTAGAAATTGAAACTACTTCTGAGGAAAAGCTTGAGGAAATTTTAAAATTAATTGGCTACACTTTAGCTGATACTACATCTAAAACTATTTATGAAATTTTAGCTGAAAGAGGAATTGAAGGTAAAATTAAAGGAAGATAATAAAAAAATTGCTCACGACTGTGAGCAATTTTTTATTTAATTGTTCTAAATTCAAAGCCTTGGCTTTGTAAATACTCTATTATTTGTGGAAGAGCCTTTACTGTTTCTTCCTTTCCATATGTATCATGCATTAATAAAACTACACTATCAGCATTAGGTCCTAGCGCTTCTAAACTCTCCTTAGTGCACTGAACTAATTCATTGGCATTCTTTGGCTTACCTTCTGCATCTTTATTTAATGCATTCCAATCTACATTGTAGTATCCGTTCTGTTCCATAGCTTCCTTCATGGCCGTACGCCCTTCCCATGACCAGTATCCACCTGGTAATCTAATAACTCTTGTTGAGAAATCCTTACCTAATACTGCTTTCATTGAATTTTGGCTTTTCTCAAGATCTGATACAATATTATCTACATTCATAGTTCTATTAGGATATAAATATGAATAATCATGACTATATGTATGATTTCCTATTGCATGTCCTCTTTCAACTTCTTCTTTTAATATTTCCTTTGCTTGCTCATTCTTATCTATTGATGAACCTAATACAAAAAATGTTGCTTTAACATTATATTTATCTAATATATCTAATACTTGTGGAGTATTTGTTGTTGATGGTCCATCATCAAAAGTTAAATAGACAACTTTTTTACCATCTGTTCTTACTGGATAATGTTTAGTCCCATTTAAAAGTCCTTTAGTATTTTCAGCAACCATAGCTGCATCATCTGCGTTAGGATCCTCTTCAAATGATAAATACCCACTATTATCTAACTTATTATTATCTACTTTATCTTTATTATCTTCTAGCTCATCTTTATTATTACTTGTCCCACTTTGATTATCGCCAGGATTTGCAATTTGAACCTGATCTTGTTGATGTTTTGGAGTAAATTTAATACCTATAAATATTCCAACTATCACCAAAATACCTGCTAGTAAAATCGCCTGTTTTCTTTTTCTGCTTTTATTTCTGTTAACTCTTTTTCTACTTTGACCCATGATGTTATGTTTTCCTCCAGATTTTATATTTTAAAATTATTTTATTTAAACATAAATATTTGCTGTGATTTTTTCTACAATACTACTATACCTCATATACATAGGTAAATTCGTTACAAAAGTGTTACAAATTGATTTCACTGAAGAATAATAATAGTAACAAGTTAAAACTTATTCCTTTAATCTTTTATTACTTAATAGTTCTAAATTCAAATTCTTTTTCTTGTAAATACTCTATTATTTGTGGAAGGGCCTTTACTGTTTCTTCCTTTCCATATGTGTCATGCATTAATAAAACTACACTATCTGCCTCAGGTCCTAATGCCTCTACAGTCTCCTTAGTACTTTGTAATAATTCATCTGCATTCTTTGGCTTACCTTCTGCATCCTTATTTAATGCATTCCAATCTACATTATAGTATCCATTCTGCTCCATGGCTTCCTTCATAGCTGTACGTCCTTCCCATGACCAATATCCACCTGGGAATCTAATAACTCTTGTTGAAAAATCCTCACCTAATACTTCCTTCATTATACTATTATTTTTCTCAATATCTGATACAATATTATCCACATTCATAGTTCTATTAGGATATAAATATGAATAATCATGACTATATGTATGATTAGCTATAGCATGTCCTCTTTTAGCTGTTTCTTTTAATATGTTTTTTGCTTCTTCATTTCCCTCAATTGATTTCCCTAAAATAAAAAATGTTGCTTTCACATTATATCTATCTAATACATCTAATATTCCAGGAGTATTAGTTGTTGATGGTCCATCATCAAAAGTTAAATAAACAACTTTTTTACCATCTGTTCTTACCGGATAATGTTTAGTTCCATTTAAAAGCCCTTTAGTATTTTCAGCAACCATAGCTGCATCATCTGCATTAGGATCTTCTTCAAATGATAAGTAACCACTATTATCTACTATGTTACTTTCTAATTCTTCAGAATTGCCTGTTACCTCTTTATCCTCAAAATTATCCACTACTTCCTTATCCTGAGAGTTTGTTTCTTCATTAGGTTTTGTGGTAACTTGTACATTTCCTTTATTCTGTTTTAGAACAAGCTTAGTTCCTATAACTGCTGAACTAATTATTAAAGCACATGTAATTAATATAATAATGTTTTTTTTCTTTTTTTGTTTTCTGTATCTACCTCTATTAGATCTTTTTTTTTGCATTATTACCCTACCCCCTATTTTTTACATTACATCATTACTTTTACTAATATAATAACACATCTGAAAATATTCTTCCAAAATTCTTTTATTAAATTTAGATACTATTTCTCTTTAATAATCTTATAAAAAATAAAGACGGCAAGCTTTTACTTACCATCTCTATCCTATATTTTATACCTAATTTTCAAAACTATTTATTCACATGTTCTCATGTTATATTCATCTCTTTTTAATTCTTCCTAATCGTAAGTTTTTTAGTTTCTCTTCATTTAAAATTAACTAATTATCAGATAAAGGTACACCATCTGCATCTGTAGTTATTGTAGTACCACATAATATAAGTATTCCTTCAATAAATCCCCAAAGACTACCTGCACCACAAGTTAAGATAGTAACTACAATTTGTAGAATCCCTATTCCTACATATCCTAAATAAAATCTATGAATTCCAAGTCCACCTACTAAAATTCCTAATATTCCTGCTGCAACCCTAGATTTTGGTCTTTTTGCTACATAATTTGAATTATAATTTTGATTATTATAGTTATTAGAATAACCTTGATTATTATAAGTATTTCTATTTAACTCCTCATTATAACCTTCTATAACATTTCCACAGTTATTACAAGTTGCAGAATTTACTTTTACTCCACATCTATCACAATATCCTTGTCCTTCTCCTGACTTAAAACCGCAATTAAAGCAAAAATTAACACCTTCATTTAATTTTTCTCCACAATTTTTACAATACATATTTGTTCCCCCTTAAGTAAGTATGTCAATATTATACAATATCAATTTAAATTATATCCATGTATTTTCCCTATATACTTATATTATTAATATTTATTGTTAAAAATGTAGCTTTTAATATAATAATAACAAAAAACCTAAGATATTATTTTATCTAGGTTTTTGCTAACTTTTATATTAAACTATCTACCTTTTTATATGGCACTTTTATCTAGGAGTTTATTAATACCCCTTAACTCTTTTATTTCTGTTAAAACTCCTCTTAAACTTGCAAAAATTATTTTATTATCAATTCCATTTGCTATCTTTATATGTTCTTCTACACCTTTTATTTTATTATTAATATCTATATTATCTATATTGCTTAATCCTTTTAAATCTTCAATCAAATATTCAACTTTACTATTTTCAGCTTTATTTATTCTTACTAATGTATATAATTGATAAATATCAATTATTAAAATTCTTAATTTATCAAAGTAGCTACTATACTCTTCTGTAATAGAGTCACCATTATTAACAGCTAATCTTTCTTCTATCATGGTAGTTACAAGTAATAAGGTATCCATTTCATGAGTATTATCACCTGTATTAATTGCTTCTTCATAAACTTTATTTAGCATTCCATGAACTACCTCATTATAAGTGCCCAACAGTTCATTATTTGCATCTTTCATTCTTACAGGCAGTATAAATCTATTAATTATAATAGCTATTATAGTACCAAATATAACAAATACTATTCTATCTATAGTTAATACTACCGCTCCTCCAGTCATAGCAGCTGCACCAATTGCACATATTGTAGTACAAATAGTTCCATATCTATATGTTGAAGTATATGATCTTAAATAACCTGCAACCATTATTATTAACATTCTAATTAACGCATTTTTAAATATGGTAAATGATAAAACTATTATAGCTCCACCAACTAAAGTTGCAAACATTCTATCTCTTAATTTTTTCTTTGATAGCTCATATATAGGAATTATTATCGCAAAGGCCGTAAAGTATATCCATCTACCCTCTGGTAATTTAAAATAATCTGCAATGAAAGCAGCAATAGTTATTCCTAAAGATACTCTAATAGCATAAGAAAACTTTACTGAACTTGTATAAAATTCTCTCTTATGAATATTAATCATTTTATATTTTTCTGGCACATCTTTACTAGATTTTATAGTATTATAATTTTCTTTACCTAATGATTTCAATTCTTTTAAAGATATATTCAACATGTTAATAGTATTTAATATTTTTAAGCTAACCAAATCATAACTGTTATCTTTTTTATAATTATTTATTATATTACCTGTAATATCTGTAATATTTCTTAAATCCTCTTCTTTTCCTAAACTACGTTTTAACTCCTGTAAACAAATTATTAAGTCATTTAATATTTGTTTGTTAGTGGTTTTTTCATCTAATAAATTTGATAACTTTTCTAGAATTATAACAATATTTAATTTTATTCTTCCTTCTTCTGTTACGTAGAAGTTATCTTTTCTATTATCATAAATAATTTTTCTAAAGTCATTAGCATTTTTCTTTATTGCTTCATTTATCTCTACTTTATTCTCATCATTATTAATCTTTTTTATAATATTATCACAAATACCACCTATTAACTTATTTCCAACCTTAGTAGTTTTATTTTTATTAACAACAAATTGTATTAACATAATTCCAATTGGTGCTACTAAAAGTGAAAGTAATCTCATTGGTAATTCAGCTGCAGTAATAGGAGTAGCTAATAAAAACATATACTGTAATGTAAATGGTAAATATACTGGTGTTTTTAAATTATAATAAAACGTGTAAGCTATTATAAATATACCTATGAAATTTATTGGTATAGCTGCCCATACATTCAGATTGGCTAAATATGTGAATATTCCTATTCCCAAATTTATTATAATCAACTTTACTAAATTTTTTCCTGGAGAAACAGTAAGATTAATTTGAGTAAGCATTAATATTGCTGTTATACCCATTACTCCAACAAGTATATTTTTATCTCCAAAAATAAATTTAAATGTTATTACAAATGCCATTATAAAAACATATAAAATAGTCTGTGATATAATAAATTGCTTAGTTATTTTTGTCTTTCCAGCCAATGTAACCTCTTCCTTTCCTAATAAATATACAAGAAATAATTCTACTCTAAATTTAATCTTATATTAATTTCATTCTTTTATAGTATTTTCTTGTGTTGCTATACTTTTTACTAATAAGCGATTTCACTTATATTATTCTCTTATAACTATAAAATTATTAGTATTTTTTCTTATAAATACTAAAAAGGTGATTACTATTAACTATAGCATTCACCTTTTTTATTAAATATTATAATTTTTCTCTTCTTAAAGACGATTTAATAAATAACTGCTGTAACTTTTCTTTATCCTCATCTTCCAAACAGTTTTTTATTTTATCTAATTCTTCTTCAAATTTATAAATTACTTTTAATAAGTTTTCTTTATTACCTAGGAATAATTGACTCCATAAAGATTCATTAATATTTGCAATTCTAGTTAAGTCTCTATAACTATCCCCTATAAATTCTCCTGTATTTCTCCCCTCAACATCACTATTTATAAGGGCTACAGCTAAAGCATGAGGTAGTTGACTAGTAAATGCTATCATTTCATCATGGTATTTAGGACATATTCTTTTTACATGTTTAAATCCCATTTTATATGCTAAATTTTCTATTAAGTCTAAATTTTCATCCTTATTTCTATCGGTTACTGTAATTAAAAAATTTGCACCTTTAAATACTTTATTTGTAGCATAATCTATACCTTTTTTCTCTCTTCCCGCCATTGGGTGAGCGAAAACAAAATCAATATTTTCTGGTAATACTTTTGTTATTTCATTAATAAATAACTGCTTAATTCCTGTAACATCTGTAATTATTGCTCCATCTTTAAAATACTCTTTATTATTAATTATAAAATCTTTAACCAAATTAGGATAAACAGCTAATACAATTAAATCAGCATTTGGAATTATCTCCTTCTCTTCTTCATAGCCCTCTTTAATAATTCCTAAGGATTTTGCCTTTCTTAAAGTTTCCGCGTTCTTATCTATACCATAAACTTCTGTATATCCAGCTTCTTTAAGTGCCATTGCATATCCACCACCAATAACACCAAGCCCCACAATAACTATTCTCATAATTCCCCCATTGTTTAGTGGCAAATCTCAAGTTTCAAGTGACAAGTTAAGGCTGAAACTCCTAAGGGAGTTGCTAAAATATATTTTTTCTAAAATTCTGACCTAGCAGACTTTTTCCTAAACTTGTCACTTATCATTTGTCACTATAGAACCTTTCCTTCCATTTCTGCTAATTTTTTTACCTTTTTCATTATTGCATCAAATAATTCTGGTTTTACTGATTGTTGACCATCACTTAATGCATGTTGTGGATCATTATGAACTTCTATCATAAGTCCATCTGCCCCTGCTGCTATTGCTGCTTTTGCTAGTGGCTCTACTAAATACCAATATCCTGATGCATGACTTGGATCAACTATAACTGGTAAGTGAGATAACTTTTTAATTACTGGTATTGCACTTAAATCTAAAGTATTTCTTGTGTATCCTTCATAAGTTCTTATTCCCCTCTCACAAAGAATTACATTTTCATTTCCACCAGCCATTATATATTCAGCACTCATAAGCCATTCTTCTATAGTCGAAGATAATCCTCTCTTTAATAAAATTGGCTTATTAGTTTTACCAAGTTGCTTTAATAAATCGAAGTTTTGCATATTTCTTGCCCCAACTTGAATAACATCAACATCCCTTACAAAGTCATCTATATAGTTAGTAGACATTATTTCTGTTACTATTGAAAGTCCTGTTTCTTCTTTAGCACGTTTCAACAATCTTAGTCCTTCAAGCTCTAATCCTTGGAAACTATATGGTGAAGTTCTTGGCTTAAAAGCTCCTCCCCTTAGGAAGTTTGCTCCTGATGCCTTAACAGACTTAGCTATTTCTATTATTTGTTCTTCACTTTCAACAGAACATGGTCCAGCCATAATACCTAAGTGATTTCCACCAACTAGAGTTCCATTTACATTAATAACTGTATCTTCTGGCTTAAATAATCTATTTGCCTTTTTAAAAGGCTCCTCAACTTTTAATATTTTATCTACTCCATTAAAAGTTAATATACTATTTGAATCTATACTTCTAGTATCTCCTACAACACCTATTATACAGAAAGTTTCACCTTGAGAAAGATGAGTTCCTAACCCCTGTTTAGTTAATTCATTTTTTACATCAGCAACTTCTCTTTCGCTACATTTAGGATTCATTACAATAATCATTTCTACCATACCTCCATACTTCATTTAGTTTCAAGTTAAGAGCGGCAAGTGACAAGTTAATGTTTAAACTTCTAAGTAAGTTTCTTAAATTATGTTTTTCAAAATTCAGCCTAAGCTGAATTTCCACCTTAACTTGTCACTTGCTACTTGCCACTTGTCACTCTCTAAGTTTTGCTATTTTATTAACTACGTCCTCTAAGCTTCCTGTGTTTTCAACTCTATAATCACAATAGTTTTTATAAAGATCATATCTTTCATCATATAATTTATATAATACTTCTTTACCATTTGCTAGTAAAGGTCTCTTTTCAACTTCTATATCTCCTAAGATATTCTCTACTGGCCTATCAATAAAAACTACTATAGAATTTTTCTTTAAATATTCTATATTTATTGCCTTTTTAACAACTCCTCCACCTGAAGAAATAATTGTCTTTTCTTTTTCGCCAAGCTCTTTACAAGTCTGAGTTTCTATATTTCTGAAATAATCTTCACCATTTTTAAATAATTCAATAATAGTCTTTCCTTGTTTTTCTTCAATATAGTAATCCATATCTATAAACTTATACTTTAATTTATGTGAAAGTAAATTTCCTACCGTAGTCTTCCCACATCCAGGTAATCCTATTAGTGTAATACTCTTCTCCATATCCTTCATACTCTATCTCCTAATTAAAATCTTTTGCCACCTCAGTGTATATATAATTTATTAATTCTTCACTTATATCCCTATCATTAAAGATAGCCTGACTTTTAACTGCTTGACCAACCAACATATGCAGTCCTCCTATAGCAATCTTTCCTTCTTCTATTGCTATTTGAAGAAATTTAGTTCTTGTAGGATTGTATACTAAATCTACAGCCACCTCAAAGTTTTTTATTATATTATTATCAACTACAGATTTATCAACATTAGGATACATTCCAACAGGAGTTGTATTAATTATTATATATCCATTTATATTAGCTAATTCATAATAATTAATTATTTCTATCCTTTTATTTATATTATTTAAGTTAATATTTTCTGGTGTCCTACTTGCAATATATATTTTTTCTACTCCATTATCTAATAAATAAGTAAGTACAGCTTTACATGCTCCACCAGATCCTAAGATAACTGCCGTTTTATTTTTTACATTTATATTTTTACTTTTAATCATAACTTCAATTCCAAAATAATCAGTATTATATCCATAAAGCTTATTGTCCTTTAACATTACTGTATTAACAGCGCCTATTCTAGTTGCTTCATCTGAAATACAATCTAAATATTTTATTATACTTTCTTTATATGGAATTGTAACATTAAATCCCTTTATCTTAAGTAACTTCACAGCTTCTACAAAATTGTCTAATTTATCTTTAGGAATCTCAAATAATTTATAAGCACCCTCGTTATTATTTTCCTCTAATATTATTTTATTGATTTTGGGAGATAAGCTATGACTCAACTTTTCTCCTAATAATCCATAAAACTCCATTTAATCACCTCTTTAGGTTAATTAGGAATTAAGATTTTTAGTTAATAGTTTGTATTAAAACTCTCAATAGAATTTATAGCATATATTTATTAAATTAAGCATCTACTCAATTTCTTCTATAACTACTAACAACTAACTCCTTCATAGCATCCAAGTAATTTGAAGTATTCACTTTTCTCTTCAATTAACTTAATTGCTTTTTTAACATCTTCATTTTCTATATTACCTTCAAAATCTACATATAAAAGATATTGCCAAGGCTCATCTTTACTTGGTCTAGATTCTATCTTTATCATATTAATATTATTTTCCGCAAAGTGTCTTAAAAGATTATATAAGGTACCTGCTTTATCATCTAGTGAAAATACAACTGTAATCTTATTACACTCTTTAGATGATTCAAGCTTTCTTCCCACTATAATAAACTTTGTATGATTATTATCCTTATCATTTATTTCTTTTTCAATTACATCTAATCCATAAATTTTTGCTGCTCTTAAACTTGCAATAGCAGCTTTTGATTTATCATTAAGCTCTGAAATATATTTAGCACTTATAGCCGTATTATGAAATGGTATAAGCTTTAAGTTACTTTGCTTATTTAAGAACTTTCTACTTTGTTCAAATCCTTGAGGATGAGAATATATTTCTTTTATATCTTTAAGTTTACTTCCTCTTATTCCTATTAAGTTTTGGTCTATTTTTATGCACTCTTCTCCAACTATATACAAACCATACTTAACTAGTAAATCATAAACAGTAGTTATTGCTCCTGTACATGAATTTTCTATGGGTAATATTCCATAATCTACTTCATTATTTTTTAAAGCTACAAATACATCCTCAAACTCTTCATAATCCGTAGTTGTATGATTTTCTCCAAAGTACTTAATCATAGCCTCTTCACTAAATGATCCTTTTACACCTTGATATCCAATTTTAATATTCATTAACTCTCTTTTATTTTTGTTAGTTGATATATTTTCTCCTATAGAATCTATTATCTTAGTTTCTTTTTCATTATCCTCAATAATATCAGCTTGAAGACTTCTACTTAACTCCATTAAATTAGTAAAAAACTTTTCTGTAAGCTTTGAATACTCCCTATTATTAAGTCTATTAATATTCTTTTGAATAACTTCAGCTTCTCTAGCTCCATTAAAAATTGGAATATTATTTTCAATCTTATATTTTGCTACATTTACCGCTACATTCATTCTCTTTTCAAATAGTTCAACTAACTCTTTATCTATTTTATCAATTTCATTTCTGCATTCTAAAAGATCCATGTTTTCCCTCCATATTCACTTTTAATTAATCCCAATATTTGTATGCTCCCCGGAGGTCGTTCCAATATTTGGATTTTACTGCATCAACTCTAAAATTCCAATGGCAGTTACTGCTTCTATAACTGGAAGTGCCCTTTGCACAATGCATGGATCATGTCTTCCTTCTATACTCAACTTAGTTTCTTCCATTGTAGCTATATTAACAGTATTTTGTTCCTTAAATATTGATGCTGTTGGCTTTATTGCAACATTGAATACTATTGGCATTCCATTAGTTATTCCACCTAAAATTCCACCATTATTATTAGTTTTTGTTTTTATAGTTTTACCCTCTAAGTAATATTCATCATTGGCTTCTGAGCCCTTCATTTCAGAAATCTGAAAGCCTTTTCCAAATTCAATTCCTTTAACTGCTGGCACTGAAAACATTAAATGAGCTAATGTTGATTCTACTGAATCAAAGAATGGATTACCTATTCCAGGCTTTATACCTAAAACAGCACACTCTATAGTTCCACCTATAGAATCCATGTCTTTCCTTGCTTTCATAACTTCTTCTCTCATTGCTTCTTCTAATTTTGAATTAATTAAAGGTAATTCTTTTCCATTAAATGATGATATTAATTTTTCATTTATATCTACATCTAAAAAGCTTTTATCCTTAATACTTCCTATAGAATTAACATGAGCTGCAATTACTATACCCTTACTTTCTAATATTTGCTTGCAAATAGCTCCCGCAAATACAAGTGGTGCAGTTATTCTACCTGAAAAATGTCCTCCACCCCTATAATCATTAAAGCCATCATATCTTATAGCACCAGTATAATCTGCATGTCCTGGTCTCATTACATCTTTAAGCTTCGAATAATCCTTGGATTTAGTATTAGAATTTCTTATTATTGCACAAAGTGGTGTTCCTGTAGTTTTTCCTTCAAAATATCCACTTAATATTTCTGGTACATCTCCCTCTTTTCTTGGAGTTGATAATGGACTTTTTCCTGGTGCTCTTCTTGCCATTTCTACCATTACCTTATCCATATCAATATGAAATCCTGATGGTAATCCATCAATATTTATTCCTATAGCATTTCCATGGGACTCTCCAAAAATAGATATTCTTATATTATTTCCCCACATTCCACTCATGAACGTTTCCTCCTAAAACCTTAAAGTCTTCAAAGAAGTTTGGATAAGATTTAGCTATACATTCATAATCCTTTATAACTATTGGTTCTTCGCATCTTGTAGAAGCTATTGCTAAAGTCATAGCTATTCTATGATCCTTATGACTCCATACTTCTACTCCACCCTTTAGCTTTTCTACTCCTGTAACTACTAATCCCTCTTCTTTTTCTATTATCTTAGCTCCTAATTTATTTAACTCAGATGTTACTGCTGCAAGCCTATCACATTCCTTAATTCTAAGTCTTCCTGCATTTATTATTTCTGTTGTACCTTTTGTTAATGCAGCCACTGCTGTAAGAACAGGTATGATATCTGGACATTGACTTCCATCAATTATTGTACTAGTTAATTCACCATTAGTAGTACCCCTTACCCCTATATCATTTGCATTAAATACAACATTCATTCTTTCTAATATATCAATTACTTCTTTATCACCTTGAAGAGAAGTTAAATCTAAATCCTTGCATAATACATCATTACCTAGGCTATCTGCACAAAGGAAAAATGCAGCTTGAGAATAATCTCCTTCAACTCTATAATTTTTCGCATTATATTTTTGATTTCCTTTAATAATAAACTCTCTATAATTATTATTAATTATTTCTATTCCAAAATCACTTATTGCTTTTAATGTTAAGTCAATATATCCCTTTGACTCCATTTCAGTAGTAATTATAATTTTAGAATCTTCTTTTAATAATGGCAATGTAAATAATAATCCAGTTATAAATTGAGAGCTTACATTACCTTCTACCTCAAAAGTTCCAGCCTTTAATTCACCATCTATAACTAAATTAAGATTACCTTCTTCATAAGAATACTTAATTCCCTGTTCTTCAAATATATTATAATAAGTAGTTAATGGTCTTTTTCCTAAATTACCTCTACCTATAAACTTACTACTACCCTTAAATAATAGTGAAATAGGCACTAGAAATCTTAAAGTTGATCCTGATTCATTACAATCAATAATTCTAACTTCTTCTGCCTTCTCATTACTTCCATATGCTCCTATTACCTCAATATAATCTTTGTGCTTAACTATTTTAGCTCCTAAAGAATTCATTGCATCAATAGTTGCTATAATATCATCTGAATAATCTATATTTTCTATAATGCATAATCCATCACTTAAAGCTGCACAAATAATTGCTCTATGTGCCATACTTTTTGAAGGTGGTATTTTTACCTCTCCCTTAAGCTTTGATGGATATATCTTTAAATCTGCCATATCTACTCCTCTTTTATTCTTTAAAAAATTCTGCTGTAGTTTTATATATCTCTGAACTTCCTATTTCTTTTAAAATAATTATATTTAAATCATTCCCTAATTTCTTCTTATCTAAATTGATAGCTTCTAAAGTTTCTTCAATATTAACATCAAGTTCATATGGAAGATTATATTTAACTAAAATATCCTTAATTCTTTGGGAAGTTCCCTTTTTAGTTAATCCTTTTTCTTCACTAATTTTACTTATTACATACATTCCAATGGCAACACCTTCACCATGACTATATTTAGTATAATTATAGTGTTGCTCTATGGCATGACCTAAAGTATGACCAAAGTTCAGAAGCATTCTTTCCCCTTTATCTTTTTCATCATTTTCCACAGCCTTCCTTTTTATATCGCAGCATTTGTGGATAACTACTTCCATATTACTTATCAATTGTTGATTATCTTCCATTTTTTCAAGATAATTAAAGAATTGTTCATCTTTAATGCATCCATATTTAATAACTTCCGCCATTCCATCTACAAAAAATCTATTATCTAATGTATTTAATACTTCAGGATCTATTAATACGCATTTGGGATGATAAAAACTTCCTACCAAGTTTTTTCCTCTATCTAAATCTACTGCTACTTTTCCTCCAACACTACTATCAACTTGTGCTAAAAGTGATGTTGGTATTTGTACAAAGTCAACTCCTCTTAAATATGTAGAAGCTATAAATCCTGCTAGGTCTCCTATAACTCCTCCCCCTAATGCAATTATTAAATCACTTCTAGTTAAATTAAAATCTAGAATCTCATTATATACAACAGGTAATGTGTTAAAGTTCTTAGTTTCCTCACCTGGTTTTAATGATAATACCTTAACTTCAAAGTCACTACCCTTTAATTCATTACTAATTTTATCTCCATAATATTTATTTACATTATCATCTGTAATAATAAATATCTTCTTTCCCTTGTATACCTTTCTAATTTCTTCTGAAACTCTATTAATAAGTCCCTTTTCAATTATGATTGAATAACTTCTATCTTTTAAATCAACCTTTAGTTCCATATTACCGTCCTTTCTTATTAAAGCAAAAATCAAGAGGTAAGAAGAAAACAGTTATTTTTTTAAGCTCAATAAATTTTAATCTATCTCTTACCTTCCCGTTTTCACCTTTTATCTAAAAATTAAATTTCTCTTCCTACAGCTGTCGCTATCATCTTTAAATCTTCCATTAATTTTGCAAATACATCTGGCTTTAATGATTGTTGTCCATCACACAATGCTTTTTGTGGATCATTATGAACCTCAATTATAAGTCCATCAGCACCTACAGCTATTGCTGCCTTTGATAATGGTTCTACCATCCACCACTTTCCTGCAGAGTGACTTGGATCAATTACTACTGGTAAGTGACTTAATTTTTTAATTGCTGGCACAGCACTTAAATCTAAGGTATTTCTTGTATATGTTTCAAAAGTTCTTATTCCCCTTTCACAAAGAATAACTTGCTCATTACCACCAGCCATGATGTATTCTGCACTCATTAATAATTCTTCTATGGTTGCAGATAAGCCTCTCTTTAAAAGTATTGGCTTATTAATTTTACCTAACTCTTTTAATAAATCAAAATTTTGCATATTTCTTGCGCCTACTTGAATTATATCAGCTTTTTCAATAAATGTTTCTATATCATATGGTGACATAAGTTCTGTCACTATTGGTAATCCTGTTTTAGCTTTTGCTTCATTTAATAATTCTAAACCTTCATATTTTAACCCTTGGAAACTATATGGAGAAGTTCTTGGTTTAAATGCCCCACCTCTTAAGAAACTAGCTCCATGTTTTTTTACTTCATTCGCAACTAGTGCTATTTGTTCTTTATTTTCAACTGAGCAAGGTCCAGCTATTACTGCAATTTTATTTCCTCCAATAGTATGACCATTAATATCAATTACTGTATTTTCTGGATGAAATAATCTATTTGCCTTCTTAAAAGGTTCTTGAACATGCATTACTCTTTCAACATTAGGATTAGCTTCAATATATGAAGGATCTATTCTTGTTGTATCTCCAACTAATCCTAATATACTCATTTCTGTACCAGTAACAGGATTTACTGTTACACCTAGAGCTTCTAATTCTCCTGTTAATTTCTTAATTGCTTCATTGCTTGTTTTTGGTTTTAATATTACTACCATTTAAAATGCCCCCTTTAAATTTAAAATTATATAAAAAAAGAGAACCCTTAATGAGTTCTCTACTATAAACTATGCTTTAAATACACTTTTAGACTTTTAGCTATTAAGATATATAAAAAGGTTCGCTAAACACTCATTAGAAAATATCTATATTTATTTTTGCAAAAGAAATAGCCAGCGCTAAAATAAAAGCCCCAGAATATAAAGTAAAAAAATCTATTAAATTTTGCAATTAAATTCTTTTCTAACCCTTTCATAATATATACCTCTTTTTATTTTTATGAATTTACTTTTTCTTTATTCTAACCACATTTAACCATATTGTCAATCTTTTTACATATAACTTTCCTTATTTTATATTACTTATAAAATAGGTGCTAGTAATCGTATTAATGATTCTTTAATTTTTAAATTTTTAGATCTCTTGTAATATTCCTCTTTTATAACTAATTTAGATTTTAATTGGTCATCTAAAAATATCTTTTCTTGCTCTTTAGCTACTGCTTCATTATAAATAAATGCATTTACCTCAAAATTCAATTTAAAGCTTCTTATATCTAGATTGGCAGTTCCTATACTACATACTTCTCCATCTGCAACAATTGTTTTTGAATGAATAAATCCATTACCATAACGATATATCTTTATCCCATATTCTATTAATAAACCTATGTTAGCACTTAACATCCATTCCATAAAAAAATGATCTGGAGCTCCTGGGACTATAATTCTAACATCTACACCTGAAAGAGCAGATATTTTTAATGCTTCCATCATTGGACTATCTGGTACTAAATATGGTGTTTGAATATAAACATAATTTTTGGCACTATTTATAATTTTCATATAAGAATTTTTAATATATTCTTCCATATGATCTGGTCCAGAAGATACTATCTGAATTCCTACATCTCCTACTACCTCAGGAATTGGAAAATACATTGACATATTACCCATATTTTCATCTGAAGCATAATCCCAATCTAATATGAATCTCTTATTTAACTCATTAACAGCTTCTCCTCTAACCCTAATATGAGTATCTCTCCAAAATTTGAATTGCTTTCCCTTATTAACATATTCATTTCCAACATTAAATCCACCAACATATCCAATTTTCCCATCAATAACAACTATTTTTCTATGGTTTCTATAATTAATACGCATATTAATATGTGGTAAAACTCCTGGGAAAAATACAGAAATCTTTATTCCATATGATTCTATTTCCTTAATTATTTTCTTGGCAATTTTCTTTGAGCCCATACCATCTATAACTAATCTTACTTCTACACCATCTTTAACCTTTTCATGTAGTTCACTTATCAAAGCTCTTCCTAAATCATCGTATCTAAAAATATAATATTCGATATGTATAAAACTTTTTGCTTCTCTAATATCATTAAATAAATCTCTAAACTTATCTTCCCCATTAATATAAGTCTTTACTTCATTACCAGTAGTATAAATTGCACCTGAATGGTTATAGTTCATCAAAATTAAATCTTCATAATTTTCATTGATTTCATTATCAGAGAGTGGTAGTTCACTATTATTTCTTAATTTATATCTTTTAATTTTATCAGCTAGCTTTTTTTCTCTAAATATTTTTTGTCTACTTAAATTCTGACCTAATAATAAATATAAAATAAATCCTATACCAGGTAATGCAATTAGTATTATAAGCCAAGCCCATGTTGTTGTAGGTTCTTTTCTTTCAATAAATATTAATGATAGTGCAGATAATAAATTTAATAAAAAAAACATTAATAATAATATTATATATGCCATAAATCATTAATTCCTTTCAAACTTTAGCTCTTCTTATTATTATATATCAATAATATACTATTTAATACTATTTACCTAAACTGTATACAAAAAAGAACCATACCTTATAAGCATGGTTCCTCGTATATATAGAAATTTTTAGATATTAAGCAAAGTATCTCTTTAATAATCCTTCGAAAGCTTTTCCGTGTCTAGCTTCATCTTTACACATTTCGTGAACTGTGTCATGGATTGCATCTAAGTTTAATTGCTTAGCTAATGTAGCTAAATCTTTCTTACCTTGAGTTGCTCCGTGCTCTGCAGCTACTCTAGCTTCTAAGTTAGCTTTTGTATCAGCAACAACTACTTCTCCTAATAATTCAGCAAATTTTGCAGCGTGTTCTGCTTCTTCGATAGCTATTCTCTTGTAAGCTTCAGCAACTTCTGGGAATCCTTCTCTATCTGCTTGTCTTGACATTGCTAAGTACATACCTACTTCTGTACATTCTCCAACAAAGTTAGCTCTTAATCCTTCGATTACTCTTTCATCTACACCTTGAGCAACTCCTATTCTGTGCTCATCAGCAAATACTAATTCTCCTGCTTGTTCTACGAACTTATCAGCTCCAACATGGCATAATGGACATTCTGCTGGTGCAGTTTCTCCTTCATGAACATATCCACATACTGTACATACAAACTTCTTCATAATTTTACTTCCTCCTAAAATTTCATATCCTTCATTTATTTTCTTATTTATTTTAAACTATATACTACAAAAGTACAAGCATTCTATACTTTTGTAGTTTTTTAAAATTTATTAAGCAAAGTATCTCTTTAATAATCCTTCGAAAGCTTTTCCGTGTCTAGCTTCATCTTTACACATTTCATGAACTGTGTCATGGATTGCATCTAAGTTTAATTGCTTAGCTAATGTAGCTAAATCTTTCTTACCTTGAGTTGCTCCGTGCTCTGCAGCTACTCTAGCTTCTAAGTTAGCTTTTGTATCAGCAACAACTACTTCTCCTAATAATTCAGCAAATTTTGCAGCGTGTTCTGCTTCTTCGATAGCTATTCTCTTGTAAGCTTCAGCAACTTCTGGGAATCCTTCTCTATCTGCTTGTCTTGACATTGCTAAGTACATACCTACTTCTGTACATTCTCCAACAAAGTTAGCTCTTAATCCTTCGATTACTCTTTCATCTACACCTTGAGCAACTCCTATTCTGTGCTCATCAGCAAATACTAATTCTCCTGCTTGTTCTACGAACTTATCAGCTCCAACATGGCATAATGGACATTCTGCTGGTGCAGTTTCTCCTTCATGAACATATCCACATACTGTACATACAAATTTTTTCATAAATTTATTCCTCCTAAAATCCTTTTATTATATATTTCATTTTATTAACTTCTTATTTATTTACTTTTGTGTTTTACTCTTTGTTTTGTGATTACTTCGAATCACCTTACATCTATTATTATATAATAATTATTATTAATTACAAGTCTTTTTTAAATTTTTTTAAAATTTTTTTCTAATTGATAATACCTCTCAGTTAGCACAATTCCTATATTTGTCCATGTTGTATTGGATATTGATTATCAATTGATAAAATATATATAATTAAAGAGCTGTACTATTATAAATACAGCTCTCATTTATTTATCATTTATTTCAACTTTATAATAGATTTAAATAAGTCACCATCAGCCTCAATTTTAAAGCTTCCATTATGAAGTTCAATTATACTTTTAGCAATAGCAAGACCTAATCCAGATCCTTCTGTACTTCTTGATGCATCTCCACGTTTAAATCTATTAGTTATTTCATTTGTATCAAAACTTAATTCATAAGCCGATATATTCTTCATTACTATAATTACTTCCTCGTTCTCCTTGAACATATCAATATATACTCTTGTATTACTTAAAGAGTATTTAACAATATTAGAAAGAAGATTTTCAAATACTCTATATAATCTTTTTCCATCCCCATTTATAAATACTTTATCATTAGGAATATTTAATTTTACTTCTAGTTTACTATCTTTGAATCTCTCATCATTTTCACCTAAAGCTTGTTTTAATAATTGCCCAATATCTATTCTAGTAATATTAAGTTCCATTGCTCCACTAGCAGCTTTAGATGCTTCAAATAAATCTTCTATCAATATCTTAAGTCTTTGGGACTTTTTATCCAATATACTTACATAATCTCTAGCATTTTCTGGTTCTATATTTTCTCTCTTTAATAAATCAATATAATTAATAATTGAAGTTAATGGAGTCTTTAAATCATGAGATACATTAGTTATAAGCTCAGTTTTCATATTCTCACTCTTCATCTCATTTTCAACAGACTTTCTTAAACCTTCTTTTATATTATTTATATCATGTGCTAACTCTCTAAGATGTCCTTTTTTCTTTTCTTCAATCTTATAATTTAGCTTTCCTTCTGCTGCAGCCTTAGCTCCAATCATTATTTTATCTAAATAAACTAAATTCTTAATTAATATTACTATATATATAATTGTTAATATTATTCCAGCCATTATTCCAATTGGCCATATATTTAGCATTGCTGATAATAGAAATAATACTAATCCCATTGATATATATAAGGCTATCATTATTGAAAAAGTTCTTATTATAGACCCTCTATTCATTACATCACTTAAATAATTCCAAACTTTAATTGTAATATTATTCTTAAATAGTGTTCCTTCATTATAGTTAATAATTATTATTCTAATTAAGAAATAATAAACAACAACTACTATAGTTACCCAAATTATTGAGCTTACATTTAATCTTCTTATATAATTACTTGAATTATAATATATATGTGGCCCCATATTCCATATTATCCAAGCTAATATTGCTACTCCTATTTTATATTCAATAGGATAAACTTTAAGTTTATTTACTATACCTTCTAATAATTCCGATTTTGGCTTATATTTAGCTAAATATAATATACAAAGAATTAATAAAACAAAAAATACTACAAATACAATACAACTTAAATAAAAACTGTTAACATTCTTCTGTACATTAATAAAACTTTCATAAACTACATCCCCTGACTGAAGCTCTTTTGGCATCCATATATATAAAGTTACATTATGCTTATCTTCATTATTGTAGTCATAATACGACCTTTCAGTGTTACTTGTAGTCTCATAGGAAGAATAACCAATATATCTAGATCCATAACTATAATTATCAACAAACCTATTTAAAGCATTATTTTTATCTATTTCTTTACCATTAACATATATTTTTTCTATTATATTTCCATTATAATCAATATTTATTTCTTTGAAATATCTACTAGTTGCTCTAACTTTACTAGGATCAATTTCATTTCCACCAATCCAAAGATCATTTAATTTATCATAAGATCTAAAATTTAAATTAACATAAGATTTTATTTTATTATTTAAATCACTTGCACTATTACTTTTTCTATTTAAAATATACTCATTCATTTCTTCATCACTTAAAGTATATTTTTCATTAATTTTTTCTTGTTCCTCATTTAAAATTTTTTCTTGTTGTTCATAAGTTAAATTATTAAAACTATCATCATTATACTTAGAATTTCTATAATCTTCATATTCCGCATTTGCTTTATCTTGCAATTCTGACTTACATATTTCTATATCATTTTTGGTAATATTATCTTTATTCTTAGTATAAGTAGATGATTTATAATATAAGGAGTACTTTTCCACTAAACTCGTATAATAACTTATATTATCAGCTACTTCAGTTTGAGTATATATTTTATCTGGTATAACGTATCCTAAATTGTCCTTAACTTCTAATCCTGATAAGATTGCAGTTACTAATACTATAACTGTTAAAATATAAATTATATATTTTTTATTACTATTTTTCTTAAATGTTCTTTTACTATTACTTTTTTCTTTTTTTATATCTAGTTTATTTTCCTCTTCTCTATTAATATTTTTCAATTTTATACCCAATTCCCCACACCACCTTTAAATATTTAGGTTCTTTAGGATTAATCTCAATTTTTTCTCTAATCCTTCTTATATGAACCGCAACAGTATTTTCAACATTATAACTTGGTTCCTTCCAAACTTTTTCATAAATTTCATCTATAGAAAATACTCTACCTTGATTTTTAAGTAATAACTCTAATATCCCCAATTCAGTTGCTGTAAGCTTTATTCCCTCTCCATCAACTAAAACTTCTTTAGTATCTTGATTTAAAGAAAGGCCACCACTACTTATTATTGATTTAGTTTCTTCTTTATTTTGTCCACTATAATTCCCAAAAACAGTATATCTTCTTAATTGTGACTTAACCCTTGCTATAAGCTCTAATGGATTAAATGGTTTAGTTATATAATCATCTGCCCCCATATTAAGACCTAATATTTTATCTGTATCTTCAGATTTTGCAGAAATTAAAATAATAGGTATATTTTTTTCCTGTCTTATTTTCATAGTTGTTCTTAATCCATCCATATTTGGCATCATTATATCCATTAAAATAAGATGTATATCATTTTCCATTAAAGCTTCTAGTGCCTCTATTCCATCATAAGCCTTAACTACATTAATATCTTCATTTCTTAAATATATATCAATTGCATCAACAATTTCCTTATCATCATCTACTACTAAAACATTATTCTTTATCATTTTCAAAACACACTCCCTTCACAATCAATTATTATACCATAGCAATTACTTTATATTTATATACTAACAAGTAAGTCTTACAAAAAAATTATCATATTTATTAAGAATTTATTAAGTTATAAAATATAAGCACCTCCGGGCAGGTTCCAATATATGGAACCTCCCCAGAGGTGCTTACATTTTTTATATATTATATTGTTAATAAAAATCCTGCTATTGTTGCACTTAAAAGGTTAGCAAGAGTTCCAGCTATAATAGCTTTCCATCCTAAGCGAGCTATATCTGGTTTTCTACTAGGTGCCATTCCCCCTATACCACCTATTAATATAGCTATAGATGAAATATTAGCAAATCCACACAACGAAAAAGTAACTATTGCTACTGTCTTTGCTGATAATGTAGACATAATCTCAGAAAGACTTGAAAATGCTACAAATTCATTTAGTATAATCTTTTGACCAATTAATGAACCTGCTGTTACAGCTTCTCCCCATGGCACACCTATAATAACTGCCACTGGTGCAAATATATATCCTAAAATAGATTGTAAGCTTAAGTTTGAAATTCCAAACCATCCTCCTACAAATCCTATAAGTCCATTTATTAGAGCTATTAAAGCTACAAATGCTAATAATATTGCTGCTATATTAAGAACTAGTCCTAATCCATCTATAGCACCTTTAGCTGCTGCATCAACAACATTAGCTGAATCATCTTTAACCATTTCAATTTCATTATTTACTTTTGCTTGCTTTATTTCTGGTATTATAATTTTAGCCATTATAAGTCCTGCAGGTGCAGACATAAAACTTGCTGATACTAAATACTCTATTGGAATACCAAGTAATGAATATCCTACTAATATTGATCCAGAAACTGATGCAAGTCCTCCAACCATAACTGTAAATAACTCAGATTCAGTAAGTTTCTCTACATATGGTTTAATTAAAAGAGGGGCTTCTGTTTGACCTAAAAATATATTAGCTGAGGCTGATATAGTTTCTAACTTAGAAGTTCCTAAAAGCTTTGATAAAGCTCCACCTATTATCTTTATAACAAATTGCATAATTCCTAAATAGTATAAAACTGATACAACAGCTGATATAAATATAATTACTCCCAATACATTAACAGCAAATATACTTCCGTCATTAGCTAATGATCCAAATAAGAAACTTATTCCTTCCTTTGCATAATCAATTACTGATTGTACCCCCAATGCTATTTTGCTTAAAACATATTTTCCTACACTCCACTTCAATGCAGCAAGGGCAAATGCAAACTGTATTAAGAAACCTATTATTACAGTTCTCCAGTTAATTTTTTTCTTGTTATTTGAAAGTAAAAATGCTACAAGAAATATGAATGCTACTCCTATAAAACAATTTAATATTGCCACAAAATCACTCCATCCTTTGTAAGATATTTTTTCTTTTTTAGTTTTATCAAAAATATCATGTTATATTCTTTATAGATTAATATTTAAATTTAAATTTGTATTTAAATAAAGATTATTATTGAAAGTTTATTATCTGATTTCTTTTCCAAATGGCATTAATGACAACTTGGCCATTTTTAGAGATTGCATTGCAAAAGGTATTCCTATAATAGTAATACATAAAATTAATGCACTAAATAAATTTGCAATACATAACTCTAGTCCACCAAATATTATCCATAATATATTTAATATTAGGTTTCCTCCGCTATCGCTAATTGTAACTACTTCTTTTCCAAAAGGTGCAAACTGAAGCCTTGCCATCTTAAAACATTGTAATCCAACTGGTATTCCTATAATACTAATACACCAAAGTATTCCTGTACATATCCATCCTAAGGCTCCAAAAAAACCCCCGAATATAAACCAAATTATATTTCCTAAACACGACATATTATCACTCCTAAAGTTATGCTATTAATTAATACTAAAATTTAATTTTTATAATAAACCTTCATTTTTAGAGTATTCATATAATAGTTACTATTAATTTTTTTATTTTTTTCTAATTTTGTAGCATAGAGTAAGCTTCATAAATTATATATCCATATAATTATAAATATCAATAATAATTTACTACTCCTATAAAAACTTATAGTCTCTTCATTTTTTCTATTATTTTAGTAACATAATTTAATAATATTTCTCATACAAGCTCAAAATATGCACATATCTTGACTTCTTCTAATGAATTACTATATAATTAATTATTATTTAAAATATTAACTGCTTTGAAAAGGAGTAGTACTATAATTTTGTAGTCTTAAGAGAGCTGTTGGGTGCTGTAAAACAGTGATACATTTATAGGAACTTGCCTTGGAGCTTACTTGTTTAGAAGCAAGTACGGAATCCCCGTTATGGATTTAAGTGAGAAATTAGTCAGTGACAAGTTTAAAGTGATAAGTGGCAAGTTATTATATTTACTACACTTAAACTAAACTACTAAATTCTAATAAGAGTGGTACCGCGAAATATAGCTTTTCGTCTCTTAATTGAGATGAAAGGCTTTTTTTATATATTTTTATAAATTTAGGGAACAATTATTTAAATGGAAAGATAATTTTTTACATAAATTTTAAATTGCTTTGCAATTTAGAGATATTGTTCTCAACATATTTAAGGAGGATCAAAACTATGAGTAACTACGGAACTGCTATCGATAAAAAGTGGCAAAAGAAGTGGGAAGAAACTGAACTTTACAAATTCAATCCAGATGCAGAGGGCGAAAAACTTTATGTTTTAGAAATGTTCTCTTACCCATCAGGAAGCCAATTACATGCTGGTCACTGGTTTAATTACGGACCTGTTGACTCATGGGCTAGATTAAAGAAAATGCAAGGATATAATGTATTCCAACCAATGGGATTTGATGCCTTTGGTTTACCTGCAGAAAACTTTGCAATTAAAACTGGAATTCATCCATGGGATTCTACTGAAAAGAACATAAAAACTATGGAAGAACAATTAAAAGCCATGGGAGCAATGTTTAACTGGGAAAATGAAGTTATAACTTGTACTCCTGAATATTATAAATGGACTCAATGGGTATTCTTACAATTATTAAAGAATGGATTAGCTTATAGAAAGAAAGCTCCTGTAAACTGGTGTCCATCTTGTAATACAGTTTTAGCTAATGAGCAAGTTGTTGATGGTGCTTGTGAAAGATGTTCAACTGAGGTTACTAAAAAGGATTTAACTCAATGGTTCTTTAAAATTACTGAATATGCTGATGAGCTATTAGAAAAATTAGATACTTTAGATTGGCCTGAAAAGACAGTTGCTATGCAAAAACACTGGATTGGTAAATCTACTGGTGCTGAAGTTAACTTCAAAGTTAAAAATTCTGATATTAACTTTAATGTATTTACAACAAGAGTTGATACTTTAAATGGTGTTACTTATGTGGTTTTAGCTCCTGAAAATCCATTAGTTGATGAATTAACAACTGCTGAAAATAAAGCTGCTGTTGAAGAATATAAAGAAGCTGCTAAAAAGCAATCAGATATAGAAAGACAATCTCTTACAAGAGAAAAAACTGGTGTATTTACTGGTTCATATGCTATAAATCCTATAAACGGTAAGGAAGTTCCAGTTTGGGTTGGAGATTATGTTCTTGCAACTTATGGTACTGGTGCTGTTATGGCTGTTCCAGCTCATGATGAAAGAGATTATGCTTTTGCAACTAAGTTTAACTTACCAATAGACCAAGTTATAACTAGTAAAAAAGGTGAGGAAGTTGAATTACCATACTGTGAATACGGTGTTTTAGTTAACTCTGGTGAATTCGATGGATTAACTACAGAACAAGCTAAAGAAGCTATTGTTGAAAAGTTAGCTAAAGAAGGTTTAGGTTCTGCTAAAGTTAATTACAGATTAAGAGACTGGTTAGTTTCAAGACAAAGATATTGGGGAGCTCCAATTCCAATAATATACTGTGAAGATTGTGGTGCTGTTCCAGTTCCTGAGAAAGATCTTCCTGTTGAATTACCATACAATGTTGAGTTTGCTCCAGATGGTAAGTCACCACTTGCTAAATGCGAAGAATTCGTTAATACTACTTGTCCTTGTTGTGGTAAGCCAGCTAAGAGAGAATGTGATACTTTAGATACATTCGTTTGCTCTTCTTGGTACCAAATGAGATATGTAGATAATAAAAATGATAAAATAGCATTTGATAAAGAAAAAGTAGATAAGATGCTTCCAGTTGACAAATATGTTGGTGGACCAGAGCATGCTTGTATGCACTTATTATATGCAAGATTTATAACTAAGGCTTTAAGAGATATGGGTTACTTAAGCTTTGATGAACCATTCAAGAGCTTAACTCACCAAGGGCTTATCTTAGGACCAGACGGATTAAAGATGTCTAAGTCTAAAGGAAATACTATATCTCCAGATGATTACATCAAGGAATATGGTGCAGATGTATTTAGAATGTACTTAATGTTTGGATTTGCTTACACTGAAGGTGGAGCTTGGAGTGATGATGGTATTAAGTCTGTTGCTAGATTCGTAGATAGAATTGAAAGATACTTAACTATCTGTAGAGAAGCTATTGAAGCTGGTACAAATAACAAAGATACTATGGATAAAGCAGAAAAAGAATTAAACTTCTGGTTAAATAACGCTATTAAAGGTGTTACTGAAGATGGTGAAAAAATGCAATTCAATACTGCTATTGCAAGAATGATGGAATTCATCAATGCTTTATCTAAATATGTTCAAGAAGAAACTAAGAACTTAGACTTCTTAAAAACTGTATGTGAAAGCTTTATTAAGATTTTAGCTCCATTTGCTCCTCACTTTGCTGAAGAACAATGGTCATTATTAACTGGTAAGTATTCAGTATTTAATGAAGCTTGGCCAACATATGATGCTAATGCTTTAGTTAAAGATGAAATTGAAATAGCTATCCAAGTTAATGGTAAAATTAAAGCTAGAATCAATGTTGCTTCTGATTTAGATGAAGAAGGAATTAAGGCTGCTGCTTTAGCTGATGAAGCTGTTGTAGCTGCTACTGAAGGAAAAACTATAGTTAAAGTTATCGTTATTAAAGGAAGACTTGTTAATATAGTTGTAAAGTAGTATAAAATAAATAAGAGACTATATCAAATTAATTTACACACCCACAATATTTGATATAGTCTCTTTTTATTCTATTGACTTAAAAACACACTAATAATTGCAATTCCAATATATAAATAAGGTCCATACTTAATAATTGAACATTTTTTATTATACTCTTCTAACATAGCTTTATTGAAAGTTTCTTAAATATAATGCTAAGTATTTTAAATAAAATAAAACCTAAAATAGTTCCTAAAGTATTCATTATTAAATCATCAACATCTGTCGCGCGAATAGTGAATAATTGTCCAACTTCAATAATAAGTGAAATATTAAGCCTGCAAATACTGTAGGTATAAACTTTCTAAATTCCTTCCATTAAATATTTAAAAGTAATTTTCAATTTTCTTAAGATATTATTACAAATAAACTCTATTTTAATAACTTCTCAATTACTCTTTCTAATTCATCAATACATTCAAAGCATTCTATTCTCTACTCTTTATAGTCTTCTAATAACTTTAACTACTCTACTACCATTAACCAATTGAACCTTGCTCCCTTAATTTAATAAAATCACTATTTTCTATAAATAAAATTAACTTATTAATATTCGTTCATATATTAATCATCTTTAAATAACTGGAAATATAACTTAAAATCTGTTAATTTTAAATTATATTATATAAAAATTGGAGGATTAGTAATGAATATTAGAGTTGCAAGACCTGAAGATGCAAAAGAGCTTATTAACATATATAAATACTATGTAGAAAACACAACTATAACCTTTGAATATGATACGCCAACATTAGAAGAATTTGAAAATAGAATTAAAAACACTTTAGTAAAATATCCTTATATTATTGCTGAAGAAGATAATAAAATTTATGGATATGCTTATGCAAGTGCTTTTAAAGGTAGACGTGCTTATGATTGGTCTGTTGAAACATCAATTTATGTACAAAATGACACCTTAAAAAGTGGTATTGGTACTTTACTATATAATGAACTTGAAAAATATCTTAAACTTCAAAATATAATTAACGTAAATGCCTGTATTACTTATCCCAATGAAAAAAGCGAAAACTTTCATAAAAAGTTTGGATACAAAACTGTTGCTCATTTTACTAAATGTGGATATAAATTCGGACAATGGATTGATATGATATGGATGGAAAAATCTATTGGAAAGCATGATATTCCCCCTAAAGATATAATTCCATTTTCAAAACTTAATTTGAAATAATAAAAAACCTTCTATTCTATAGTTCCATTATCTTATAATTTCTGTAATATTATATTTTGACCTATCCTTAAATTATGTTCTATACATGAAAAAGCTAGCCTAAAATGCTAGCTTACTTCTTTTACATATTATTTCTAATTAACATATCAAGTAACTACTAGTATATCATTTTAGATATATTACTAAATTCACCAAATGAATTACATTCATTAAAACATATGCCCCAATTAATATCTGTCCAACTAATATTGATCTCTTTATTTGAGTAATATTAGATTTTTCACTTCTCCAATACCAATAAATTAATATTAATGCCATTAATCCTATTTTAAGAAAATATGGTTCTAATCCATATATTAAAGGATTTAAAAATTTACTCACATTATTAAATAACTTTGGTACTTTCCATAATAAAAACTTTGTAAATATTAACTCTACAATATTTAATATATATATAGCAATTAAAAATCTTCCTAACCTTTCTCTTCTATTTCCTCTTATATCTATTACAGCGCACTTCATAACCCATACCCCAAACAAACTCAATATACTAGTTCCTAAAATATCTTATAAATATATTATTTCCATTTTATGTAAATAAGTCAATATATTTATTTCTCTTTTTTATTAATTTATAAAACTATAATAAAAAAAGTGCATAGGGGGAGAACCTGCACTTTTTTTAGTAAAATATATATTTAAATTATTAGGGGATATTAGTAATATTGCCACTTTCTTCAAATCTTAAACATAAAATCAAAATTTTTTTTGTAAATAAATGGAGCTACCTCCGGGGTCAATCCAAATATTGGATTGACCCCGGAGGCGCTTACATTAAATGTCATTTAGTACACTTTTGAATTCTTCTAATACTTGAGATACTAGCTTTTCATCTAATTTTTCATAGTATTCTAAAAGATTAGATTCTTGTATTAATTCAAAAGCCTTTCTACTTGATTCCATCCAGTTTTCAGGTATATAAACCCATACTATTTCTGTATAACTACAACTTAATAAAAAATGTTCCATTCCAAAAAAACTATATTCTTCAATATCATGAAGTTCATTAAACTTTTTATAATCTTCAACTATTTGTGATGTTATCTTATACTCATAAATATCCGCATAGAAGAAATCAAACTTTCTACTTTCTGTTTCAAAAGCATCACAACAGACTACTTTTATCTTTGGATTTTTAGGAAAATTTCTATAATATAACTCTATTACTTCTTGGCTGATTTCATAAACTACTACTTCTTCTACTTCCGGCTTTTTAGCCATCTCTTCTACTACGTATCCAAGACCTAATCCTACAACCCCTACTTTTCCCCTTGCCATACTTATAGCAAAATAGGAAGCTTGTATCTCTAACGGTGTTAACCTCATCCAAATATGATTAGGACCATGTAACTCAAGTATTTCTATATCATACTCATCTTCTTTTTTATATAAATATCCTTGAACTATTCCCTGTAATCCATCTCTTGATTTTATTTCATAGTCACCAATTTTATTTTTATTTATTTTATTATTATATTCATTTATCTTCTCTAAAACATAGCTCTTATCAAAAGGCTTCAAACTTAACAATCCTTTCTTTATAACTTAATACTACCTTATTATATATTTAAATATTATGTTAACTAACTCTTTATTTATACAAACTTTATTCTTAAATCTAAACAAAACCTTATCATATTACCTATCACTAAATAGTATCTTCAATACCCTTTATATTATATTGCCAATTTATTGAAGTTTCAATAATAAAGTCGACCTTAGCCGACTTTATTATTAAACTACTCTTTATTTTAATTATATGTATTCTTACTTGGATGATAATCCATAAAACTAGAATTTTCTATTATATATGGACCTTTTCCATTCCAATCAATATAATAATTTTTTTCATAGC
>NZ_CAKVJA010000033.1 GCF_934754925.1 uncultured Clostridium sp.
TTAATATCATTAATAAAAACACAAAAGAAATAATATCATATCCTTATGAAGAAATAACTCCAAATCTATTTTTCAATAAGGGTTTAAAAATAATAAATGATGATAAATATGTATGGACTGCAACTGAACAGGGACTTTATAGATATAATAGAGAAACTAATGAAACAATTAATTATAGAGAAAATTTCATTGAAAAAGGAATTACTAACTATAAAATATTTGATATTTTTCAAGATAAAAGTGATGAAAATATTCTTTGGTTAGCTGGAGGAAAGAATAGTGGATTAATAAAATTCCATAAAAAAGAGGGAGTAATAAAAAATTATTTATCCAGTTCGGAAGAAAATTCATTAAGTTATGATTCTATAAATTGTATTCAAGGAGATGACTTCGGAAATATATGGATAGGAACTGAGGTGGGATTAAATAAATTTAATATAGAAACAGAGACATTTACTAAATATTATGATAAAGATGGATTAGTAAGTAATTATATAAATAGTGTAATTGTAGATGATAATGGTGATATATGGCTAGGTACAAGTAAAGGTTTAAGCAAGTTTATTATTAATGAAAGTAGATTTGTAAATTTTACAGAAATGGATGGGCTAGTTGGAAGCGAATTTAATAAAAGGGCTTCATATAAATTAAAAAATGGAATTTTAATATTTGGAACTACGAAAGGTGTAGTTTTATTTAATCCTAATGATATAGAAGAAACAACTATAAAAGAAGAAAATGTGGTTTTAGATACCTTATGGATAAATAAAGAGTTAGTCGTAAATGATAGTAATAATATAGAACTTAAACATTATGAAAATAATATAGCAATTGAATATTTCCTTCCTAATTACTCTAGAATAGGTACAATAACATATTTATATAAAATGGATGGAATAAATCAAGAGTGGAATATTGGTAGTACAGATGGATATGCAGTTTATAATAGCTTGAAGCCTGGTAATTATACATTTAGAGTGAAAGCAGTAAATAGCGATGGGGGATTTACAGATGAATCAATTATAAATATCGTAATAAAAAAATCATTTTGGCAATCAGATATAGCTTATTGTATTTATGTAGCATTTATTTTGTTAATAGTTTTATATATTATATATCGTATGAAATTTTTAAATGAATTAGTTGCTAAGCAAACTAAGAAAATAAAACAACAAATGGAAGAAAATAAAAGACTTTATGAGAAAAATATAAGGAATGAAAAATTTAAAAATGATTATTTTGTTAATTTGTCACATGAATTAAGAACTCCTATAAATATAATTTTATCAGCACTTCAATTATTAAATTCCTTAGAAAAAAGTGATAGAGCTACAAAGGAAAAAAATTTACACTATATGGAAATTATACAGAAGAGTTCTAATAATTTGTTAAATATAATAAATGATATTATAGATAGCTCTAAAATAGAATCAGGAACTTATAAAATAGATAAACAGGAAAGTGTTGATATAGTATATCTAGTAGAAGAAACAGCATTGAATATGAGTGACTATATAAATAGTAAAGGAATTGATTTGATTATTGATCCTGAAGTTGAAGAATTATCAATATGTTGTGATTCTAAGGAAATA
This sequence comes from uncultured Clostridium sp., assembly GCF_934754925.1. Classification (GTDB taxonomy): domain Bacteria; phylum Bacillota; class Clostridia; order Clostridiales; family Clostridiaceae; genus Clostridium. The sequence goes on from NZ_CAKVJA010000033.1 coordinate 1,593, forward strand.
GCAAGGTGTGTTGTAAATCTTATTGGAAATGCCGTTAAGTTTACAGAAGAAGGTGGAAAGATTAAAGTTTTAATTAAGGAAGATAATGAGAATGTAAGTATTTCTGTAGAAGATAATGGTTTAGGAATATCTAAGGATGATCAAGAATTTATATTTAAGAGATTTCAACAAGGTAGAAATGTTAATTCCACTCAGGTTAGTAGCAGTGGAATAGGTTTAACGTTAGTTAAATATATTGTAGAATTACATGGTGGACATGTAGAGTTGGAAAGTGAATTAAATAAGGGAAGTAAGTTTACCATAGTATTACCTATAAATTAAAGAATTATATTTGTAATAGAAATTGGGAATATGATATATTTGATGAAAAACAAAATAATTTCAAAAGGAAGGTAAATATGATGGAAGTTGACAAGAGTATTTGTCCTATTTGTGGGAAGCCTAATAATTGTGCATATGAAAAAGGATTATCGCATGGAAATTGCTGGTGTGAGAAAATTGAAGTTCCTAAAGAATTAAGAGATGAAATACCAGAAAAATTAAGAGGAAAAGCTTGTATTTGTAAGGATTGTGTAATGAGATATAAAGAAAATAATTAATAAAATTAAATAGTTTAGAAGCTTTAATATTAAATTAAAATAGCAATTTATATAAAAAAGAAAAGTTTTATAAAAATAGTTATAAAAAATAAATATCTAAGTGTTAAAAAGTATATTATAAAAATAAGAAGAATCCATATAAAATAATGATTCTTCTTATTTTTTTTATAAGTTTATAAGATATTAATATTTTTAATGAAAATTATTAATATCTTATATGATTAATATTGATAGATACAAACTATGCTAAACTATTGAAATAACTATAAGAAGTGATAAAAAAATAACAAAGTTTATAAGTGAATTTAATAATACTATTCAAAAAAGGAATAATATCATTCCTAAAATGAATTGAAAGTAGATTTGATTGTCTGTAATATAACAAATATAAAGTTTGCGTGTAAAGCCTTGTAGAAAATTGTAGAAAAAATAACAATAAAACAAGGATGAATTTAAACACTAATTTTAGAGGAGGTATAAGATGATTTTCGGAAATATAAAGTGTAATGAGAATATATCAAGCTATCCAATGCCTATTCAAAAAGCTATAAATTATCTTAAGGAAAATGATTTAGTAGCAATGGAACCAGGAAGATATGAATTAGATGGCGATAATATGATTTTACAAGTACTTGATGTACAAACTACTGAAAGATGTAATCTGCGTCCGGAAGTACATGAAACATATATTGATGTTCAATTCTTAGCAAAAGGAAAAGAGAAGATAGGTTGTTATCCAGATATGGGAGACAATGAAATAGATGAAAATCTTTTAGAAACAAGAGACCTTATATTTTATAAGAACAATGAAAATGCAAGAGAAACTCATTTAGAAATGGAAGAAGGTTCTTATGCAGTATTCTATCCACATGATGTTCATATTCCTGCAATAATGAAGGATGAAGCCATGACGATTAGAAAGATAGTTATAAAGGTTAAAGTTTCAACTTTATAATTTTAAATAAAAGGAGAAATTAAAATGAAGAAATTCGATAAAGTAGTATGGGGTATGGTTGGTTGCGGTGCCGTAACAGAAAAGAAAAGTGGTCCAGGCCTATACAAATCAGAAAATTCAGAGTTAAGAGCAGTATTTGATTTAGATTATGATAGAGCATGTGATTATGCTAAAAGACATGGAGTACCAGTTGTTTATAAAACTGTAGAAGAAATGCTTGCAGATCCAGAAATAAATGCAGTATATCTTCCAACACCTCCAAAATTCCATAAAGATTATTCTATGAAATGTTTAGAGGCTGGAAAAATTCCTTATACTGAAAAGCCAATGGCATTAACTTATGCTGAATGTTTAGAAATGATTGCAAAATCAGAAGAAGTTAATCTTCCAATATACGTAGCATTCTACAGAAGAGGTATGGCTAAGTATATGAAAATTAAAGAAATAATTGAAAGTGGAGCATTAGGAAAAATTAATTTTGTTCACTTAAGACAATTTATGAAAGTTGAAGAGGCTGATTTAGATAGAGATAATTTACCTTGGAGATTAAGACCGGAAGCTGCAGGTGGCGGTAAGTTCGTAGATATGGTTGCTCACGTTTTAGATATAGTTGAGTATTTATTTGGTAAGATCGAAAATGTAAGTGGTATGGCTGAAAACTATGGTGGATACTATGAAGTTGAAGATACAGTAAATGCAATCTTCAAAACTGAAAGTGGAGTAATGGGTAACGGAATATGGTGTTACGTTGCTGACCATGATGAAGAAGAAATGCTAATAGTAGGTGATAAGGGTAGAATAAGTACTACAGGATTATTCTATGGACCAATAAAGGTTATTATTGATGGACAAGAAGAAATTATTGATTATAAAGAGCCAGAACATGTAGCTCAACCTTACATTCAAACTATAGTTAACGAGTTAATTGGAAAAGAAAAATCACCAGCTGACTTAGAAAGTGCAGCACACGTTATAAAAGTAATGGATGATATATTAGAAGATTACAGAAAAAGATATTAATTAAAATTTAGCTAGCTATTGCTAATATAATAAGAAGCGTATATTATTAATAAGTTACTTAAAGAGTATATTAGCAAAGCAAGCTAAAAAATTTAAATCAGTTTGTTAATTAATAAATTAACGAAATAAAGCAGAAAAACAAAAGTTAAGGAGAAGCTAAAATGAGTATTGAATTTATTATTGGTATTTTACTATTAATATCATTTGCTGGATTAGTTGTATACGCTGTTAATTGAAGAAATGAAAAAAGACCTATTCTTAAAATGTTATCTGGACCTGCTGCAAGTGTGATGGGTTCACTTATGTATCTTCGTGTATCTAATGGAATTTATTTTGAAGTTGGAGGAACATCAACTAATATTGGTGTAATTAAAAATGGAAGACTAGCTATTGATTATTCTGTAGTAGATGGACATAAAACTTATGTAACTTCTATTGATGTTAGAGTTTTAGGGGTTGCAGGTGGAAGTATGATTCGTGGAAATAAAAATGGTGTAATAGATGCAGGACCAAGAAGCGCACATATTGCAGGTATGAGTTATGCAGTATTTACACCAGAAGAAGAAATAGTAGAACCAGAGATAGAGTTCTTCGCACCAAAAGAAGGAGATCCTAAGGATTATATCGCAATAAAATTGAAAAGTGGTAAAAGAATTACTGTAACTAATACATGTGCAGCAAATATATTAGGATTAGTTAGGCCAGATCAATTTTCTTATGGAAATGTCAACTCAGCGAGAAGAGCAATGCAGGTAGTTGCAAACTATATGGGAACTACAGTAGAAGATGTAGCAGCTCAAATATTAGAAAAATCTTTTAGAAAAATAGAGCCGGTTATTTTACAGTATTTTTAATTATGAAATCTTTAAAAAGAATAAATTCTTTAGATTCTTTAGCATTTTTATTACTAACTAATGCAAGATTTGAATTAATAGGGTTTTTCAGTGGATGAACAGATATATTAGAGTTACTAAAAGGCTTTAAAACGTTATTTACAATTAATGTAATACCAAGTCCTTCAGAAACTAAGCCTAAAATAGTTTCAATCTTATTAATATTATGAACGACGTTAGGGGTGAAGCCTAACTTGTTACATTCCTTTACACAAATATCAAAAACCCCAGATTTTGCACAAATAATAAAGTTTTCATTTTTTAAGTCATTAAATGATATATATTTCTTTTTTGTAAAAGGATGATTGTTAGATGTAACTACTACTAGTTCATCTTCAGCTAATGGTGTTACATCAAATGAATCTCTAGGTAAATTAAAATCTCTAACAATTGCAAAGTCAATTTCAGATTTAATTAACATATTTAATATTGCATCATTTTCATCTTCAAAGATATTAATATCAATATTAGAATAATTATTTTTAAATGATGCAATTGTTGAGGTTAATCCGTATTGTGTTAAAACAGCAATTGTTCCAATGTTTAATGTGCAGTTTTTAGATGAAGAATGTTTACGCATTGCTTGAATAATATTATTATAATCATCTAAAAACTTTAAGGCATATATGTAGAAGTCTTCCCCTGCTTCAGTTAATGACGTTACTCTTGAATTTCTATCAAACAATGTAGTATCAACTTCTTTCTCTAAAGCTTTAATTTGTTTTGATAAAGATGATTGAGAGATACAAAGTTCATTGGCTGCAGTTGAAAAGCCATTATATTTTTTTACAGCCAAAAAATACTGTATTTGTTCAATAGTGATAATAATCACCTCGCTTAAAAAAATGTCATAATATATATTATATACTTATAATTAAAAATGGCTAGTATTATTTCAATAGTCCCTACAAATTAATTTCTAAGGAGAATACGAAGAAAATTATATCTTTTAGCTTAAAATCCAGTGATAAAGAAAAATTAATAATATTCCCAGAGTTAATATCATTAATTTTCGTCATCACCGCATTTAATCTAGCTATAAATAGTTTGTTTAAGTTTTGAGATAATATCTATTAATTTAGTTTTTGTTTTAGATTTATAATAATCAGGATTTGTAATAACATCTACTGGAATAGGTGATTTCTTCTTACCTGATAATCTATCGTTTATATTCTTTAAATAAAGATTTACAAATGTAAGATTTGAATTAAGCTTAGATAATTTTTTGAAGTATTTTTTCGCATTAGTTAAATCATTTGTATAATAAAAGCTAATTCCATATTTAGTTAAAAAATCTTCATTATCAAGCAACATACTACCTGCAGTAGTATTAACACTTTTATTTAAATAGTAAAGGGCTTCTTGATAATTTTCTATTTTAGTTAGTAATAAAGCTAAACTACAAATAGAGTAATAATCGTCATCTTTAAAAGAAAGAACCAGCTTAAAATTTGTAATTGCAACGTCATAAGATTTATTATTTGAATAATATTGACCAAATAATTTATATAATTCAAAATCCTTATCGTATAAACTTAAAGCTTTATTTAAGTAATACTCTGCATCATTTGATCCACTAGCAACTAAATCATAAGCCATTGAACGAAGTTCTATATATTCTTCTAATACATTAGAATTAATATCTTTTATAGAATCGTAGCTTAATGTTTCATTAAAAGATAATCTATCAAATAAATAATCAATTTTTAAAGTAGGATAAATTGATATTAATTCATCATGTCTAGATAGCCAGTTAAATTTATCATTCAGTAATGTAAAAATATTTTTAGGAATATTTTTATTATTAGTTATAAATTCTATAATATTTTGTTCTACTAAATAAAATAGTATTTCATTTGAAGCTATAGGTAAAGAAAATAATTCTTCCCAGCTTTTCTCATCTATTCTAAATGAGAAGTTGTTATAGATTTCTTTCAATTTATTCATAAATGGTTCAATATATGGATTAAGATATTTTTTATAAATTGGAATTGTTAAAGGTAAAGATACTGAATCATTAGAAAGTTTATTTTTAATAGTATCTAGTTCAGCTTTTGTTGAAATATCCCAAGGCCTTAATTTAATTATTAATGTATATAAGTCTTTAGCTTTTTGTAAATCATATGAATGATGATAACAGTGGGCTAAATCTATAATGCGATCCAAATCAAGTGTATTTTTTAACTTTTTAATATATTTTTCTAGATAATAGATTGCATTTGAATATTGATTAGTTTTTGCTAGTAAATGTCCAAAATTTGAAAGACAAAACATATCGTTAGAATTTATGTTAATAGCTTCTCTAAAGTAATTTAAGGCCATAAGATTATCATTTTTATTAAGATAATAGGTTCCTAATAGTTTTAATAAGTCTAAATCTTTTGTATATATAGAATAGGCGTCAAATAAGTAGCTTTTATCAGTTTCTTCTTTAGTAGAGTTTAGAGATAAATAAGCTTTTTCTCTAAGAGAAAGATATTCATCTAACTGATCTGCATTAATATTTGATAAATAATTATAAGTTAAAGGCAATGGATTATTTATCTCATTTATTATAAAATCAACTATTTCACTTGAAATATTAGTTTTTAATTCAATTTCTCTGCTAGTCCAATTGAATCTAGAATTTAATAAATTATAAATATTTGTAGGAAGATATTTTTGTGTATATATATACTTAATAAATTCTATTTCTAACTTTTGGTTGATAGAAGGGTCTTTTAAAATAGGCAATGTTAGTAAATTAATCCAAGAATCCTTAGTAAATCTCAAGCTAGGATTAGTATAGATTTCATTTAATTTATTAATAAATTTATCTACTGAATCTATAGCTGTATCATCTATGGATGAATTTATTAAAGCAGATAAAATATCGAAATTAGAATTATTTAATAAAGCTATATTTAAATCTCCAATAGATGCAGTAGCTAAAGATATAGCTTTATTATATGCTAACTCTAATTCTTCAGCATCTTTATTATTTTCAGATATAGAATTACTTAATTCAACATAAGCTTCGTTAATTTTATCAATATTTCTAGTTGGTGTTATTCTTAAAACAGTCCAGCAACTCATAAGGTTAAATTACCCTCCTATTCATCAAATTTTTATTTAATAAATCTCTTGCTATAAAAAAATAGCAGAAATATAAAAAGTATTGTATATACATATTTTATATTAAATAGAAAATAATGTAAAAACATTTAATCACAAATATTATTACATTATTTTCATGATAAAATAGAATTAAATGTAAATAATAGGAGAAAACAAGAAAAAGATTAAATATAATAGAAAGCAATAGTATTACATGAGAAATCAAGGAGAAAAATGTAAAAAAATACTAAAAGTTGAAATGTCATATTTGAATATCATAAAGGAAAATTGATTAAATGAAAGAATAAAAGATATGATAAGTTTTTATAGTAATATAATTTATAGAGGCCATTCTAATAGGCAATGTGGAGTGTACAGGAAGTAAAAAGTATAAAATATGAAGAAAAATATTAATAAAAAGATAGGAAAAAAGTACAAAAATGGAATTAAAAATAGTATAATATTGGTAGGGAGATTTAATGAACAGGAGATAAGGGATGAAGAAGATACGATGGAGATTAAGGGTTTTAATAAGTATTTTAATAATTACTTATATTACATTATGTAACAATATTGTTTATGCAAATGAATATGAAGAGGAAAAGTTAAGTGTCTTATTTATTAGTTCATATAATTCAAATTTTATATCTTTTACGGATCAAGTTGACGGGATAAAGGCTGGATTTGAAAATAACGTTAATTTAAGAGTTGAATATATGGATCTAAATGGATATTATAATAGAGAAAATGAAGAGAAATTTTATAATTTACTAAAATCTAGTTTTGAGAACTATGAAAGTTATGATGGCATAATAGTAGGAGATGACGAAGCATTAGAATTTTGCTTAAGATATAGAAATGATATATTTAAAGATATTCCAATATCATTTTTAGGGATTCAAAAGGAAGAGCTACTAGAAGAAGCTTTTAAATATGAAAAAGTTTCAGGAGTGCGAGAAATAGAATCTATAGAAGAAAATTTAAAGCTAATTAAAGAATTTCACCCTGAAACAGAAAATATAATTTTTCTAAATGATATTGGCGAAGTGTTTTATGAAAATATTGTTAATAGTCATTCTGACTTAAATTTTGATACAATAATCACAAGTGAATTAACTATAGATGAATTTAACGAGACTATAAAGAATATAAAAAATAATAGTGTTATAATTTCACTTTATCCTGATGATTTCAGAAATGGAGAATGGATAAAAACTTTAGATATAAATAAATTAATAGCAGAAATAAACCCGAGAATTCCAGTATATAGTGTATTAGAGTATAGTATCGGTACTGGAAGTGTTGGCGGTAAGGTGATTAATCATTTTAATCAAGGGAAAAAAGCAGCAGAAATAGTATTAGGATTATTAGAGGGGATAGATGAAGAAGAATTATATAGTGATGGTGAAGATGCTAATGAATATATATTTGATTATAATGTATTGAAAAATTTTAATATAAAAATAAAAAAATTGCCCCAAAATTCACGAATAATTAATAATCCGATGGATATGATTAGACAATATAAAACGGTATTTATTGTACTTACTATTATATTTACTATATTAATACTTTTAATATTAGTATTAATAAAATATATATACTATAAGGGAAAATATGAAAAAGAAATAATAAATGCAAAGAATAAAGCAGAAGAAGCCAATAAACTTAAAGCTCATTTTATAGCAAATATAAGTCATGAGCTTAAGACGCCAATAAATGTAATATTATGTGCAGCGCAACTTATGGAGAGTAATAGGTATGAAAAAGATAAAGAGGCTAATACCATTAATATAGTAAAGAATAATTGCTATAGATTAATTAGATTAATAAATAATATGATAGATGTAGAAAAGGCTGAATTAAATGATTTAAAATTAAATTTAGATAATATTAATATAGTTAGTTTAACAGAGGAATTAGTAATGGCTGTAATTCCATATGCAGAAAAGAAAAATTTAAATTTAATTTTTGATACAAATGAAGAAGTAGTGATGATGAAAGTTGATGTTAGTAAAATTGAAAGGGTTATTTTAAATTTAGTATCTAATGCAATTAAGTTTTCAACTGATAATGGAAATATTTTTGTAACAATAAATTCTTTAGATAAATATTTAGAGATTACTGTTGAGGATAATGGAATAGGAATATCCGAAATGGATAAACTCAATATATTTGATAAATTTGTTCAAGGTGATAATAAATTAAATAGAAAAAATGAGGGGAGTGGAATAGGTTTATCAATAGCCAAATCTTTAGTAGAACTACATAATGGCGAAATTATAGTTGAATCTGAAATTAATAAGGGAACGAAGTTTACAGTTAGATTGCCTAAGGAAGCTAATATAAATGAAAGTAGTACTTACAAAGAGAATGTAAAAAAGTCATCACAGGATAGAAGTAGGATAGAAGAAGTAAAGAATATAAGATATAAAGTAAAGACTGAATTATCAGATATATATATATAGAAAATGCTCAGCTAATAATCTTTTAGCGGAGCATTTTCTATGCGAGAGTATATTTAATTTAGCTCGTTATATTCTTATAGGATAATATAGTGAAAAAGTTTAGATTTAAGTTATTATATAATTAATATAAAGACGTTGTAATGAAAGTTTCGGATAAAATAAAAAATAGGGCGGTGTAATTATATGAATTTAGATGTTGATAAGATAAAAGCTGTAATATTTGATATGGATGGGGTAATATTTGATACTGAAATGGTATATTTAAAGGTATGGTCAAAAGTTTTCGAAAAGTATGGATATAAAATGACAAAAGATATATATTCATCAGTGTTAGGAACAGGCCGTGAGAATGTCAAAAAAGTATTTCTAAGTTGTTTCGGAAATGATTTACCAATAGATGATATGTATATAGAAAAGGATGAAAATTTATCTAAAGAAGTAGATAAGGGTATTCCTTTAAAGCCTGGAGTATATGAGATTTTAGAATACTTAAAAGAAAATAATTTTAAAATTGCATTAGCAACATCAGCTATTACAGAAAGAGCATTTAAACAATTAGAACAAGCCAATATTAAAAACTTTTTTAATGCAGTAGTGTGCAGAGATGAGGTAAAAGAAACTAAACCAAATCCTGATATATTTCTAAAGACTGCGGATAAGTTAAGTATAAGTCCAGAGCAATGTATTGTAATTGAAGATTCAAGTGCAGGAATAGAAGCTGCATTTAACGCTGGTATGATTCCTATTCATGTTGTTGATTTAAAAGAAGCGGATGAAGAGATTTTAAGTAAAGCTTATAAAAGTTTTAATAATCTAAATGAAATAAGAAGTGAATTAATGAGTATAAAATAGAAAAAATTTTTGATAATAATAGTAATGTTTTTTGAGAATACTATTTATATAATTTTTTTAAAGGAGTAGTATTAATGGAAAGAGAACATTATATGGTAAATGGTATCGTAAATGAAAATATGAAAACACAAATTAAAAATGCACTTGAAAAAATAGATGGTGTAGATAACGTTTGTGTAGATATGGCACGAGGAAGTGTTGAAGTAATTTATAATAAGCCAGCAACTGAGCAAGAAATAAGAAGTTGTATTGAAAATACAGGACATAAAATTGAAGAATAATATATTATTAAAATACTAATAAGAGGCGTTATCTTATTAGTATTTTTTTTGTTAAAAAAGTAAAACACTATGATAAAATTTAATTATAAAGATAAGGAGGGGGAAAAAATTATATTTAAAAATAAGTATAATGAGGTAAGAAGTGGATGGAAGATACTTTTAGTATTTTTGCTTTCATATGCTTTGATGTTTGGACTATCTATGTTAATAGGGATAATAATGGGTATTGTTCTTTTAATTAAAGGGAATGGTGATTATTTAATTAATTTTAACTTAGAGTCTACTACAGAATATGAATTGATTTTTCAGATTACTACTTCAATAAGTAATATTTTACTTATTATATCTTGTATTATTATATGGAAATTGTTTGAAAAGAAGAAAATTAATAAGATGGGTATAACGTCTATTAAAAAAGGTTATAAAGAGTTAGGTATAGGATTAATATTGGGAGCAATCACAATGAGTATAGTAGCTGTAATTATAATAGCTACAGGGAATGTTAAATTAGTAAATCCTATTAGTAAACCACAAGTATCTATATCTTTATTATATGGGTTAATAGGTTTTATATTTGTTGGTTTTGGTGAAGAGATACTATCTAGAGGATATATTATGTCTGTATTAAAACAAACAAGAAATAAATGGCTAATATTAATTGGACCAGCATTAATATTTGCAGCTTTACATTTAGGTAATGAAGGAATAGATGTGTTGGCATTTATTAATTTATTTTTAGTAGGTGTATTATTTGCATACATGTTTATGAAATCTAAAAATATATGGATGCCAATAGGATATCATATAACATGGAATTATTTTCAAGGATATATTTGGGGATTTGGAGTAAGCGGAATAAGTGTTAATGGATTATATAAAGTAGAAAATGTAACTAATAATATAATAAATGGAGGTGCTTTTGGACCTGAGGGAGGAATAATAGTTACAATAGTTACTTGTTTAACCTTTGGAATTGTATATTGGTTTTATAAAGAGGAAAAAATTGATGACTTTATAGGAATTGAAAATAAAGAAATAATAAGTTTGAAATAAAGATAAGAAACTAAAAAACAACTGTCTACATAAGGAAAATATAAGGCAGTTGTTTTTTTATTTTTAGTTTTTGGTTTTTAGGTATTCATCTCTAAATTCTAGCGGAGTTTTTGAAGTTATTTTTTTAAATACTGTACTGAAATAACTCTGATTGTTATATCCTACAGAAAGTGAAACATCAAGTAGAGATATATTAGGCTTTTTTAATAGTTCTTTGCTTTTTTCTATTCTATAGTTGTTTAAATAGTTTATAAATGTTGAGCCAGATTCTTTTTTGAATATGCTACAAAAATAGCATTTATTTACGTTTAATTGTTTACAAACATCATCTATTGATATTTCATTAGCATAATTTTTTTCAATATATTTAATAGCATGATTTACAACAGGAGAGTTAATCATATTTGATTTATTACTACAAATATGATTATGGATAATGTAAGAGTGTAATTTAATAATATTTTGCAATCCATCTTCTGTTAGTGTATTAATAGCATTAGTATCATTAGGATTTTCATTAATTATATATGGTCCTAGTAATAGAGATATTTTAGTATTGTCATAATGATTAAATCTAATACAAGTAAAAGCTATATCAGTATTTATATTAAACGAAAAAGTATTAGAGCAAAAATCAGATTTCTTAAGTTCCTCTATAGCTTTAGAAGTATAAAAAGAATTATTTATTTTTGAATCATGATTATAAGTAAATATAGTTTCAAATTTATAGTTTAAAACTAATATTGGAATAGTAAGGCAGTTGAAGAAATTAGTTAATATATTTGAAATCATTAATTTTAGTATCCTTCCCTTAAAATTTTTTAATGTTTTTAAAATATAAAAATATTGTTAAAAAAAATATAAATATTGTTAAAACATATTAAGAAGATATATGATATCATCTTAAAGTAAATGAGAATCAATATCAATAATTATCGAATATAATTATTAATATGTCAATTAGAAGATATAAATAAATTTTAGAAATACACTTAGGGGGAATAGAGATATGTTAAGAAAGAAACTTTGTAAGATGTTAGCTGCTTTAATGGTATCAACAATAGTATTAGGAAATAGTGTACAAGCTGTTGGAGCTACAGTAGTTGAGACTATAGCTAGTGAAGGGGAAAACCAAGGAAATGTCTTAGCTGATGGAACATATAAAATAACAAATAAAACCTTACAAAAAGGAACGGATAATAATAGTGCAATAAGAAATTATATAGATACAAATTCTATTGTAACAGTTAAAGATGGAAAAATAACAGTAACTATGAAGTATAATGAAAATGGATTAGAAACTGTAAAATCAACAAATTCAATAACTGTTGACGGACAAGAAATTGAATTTAAGAACAATGAAGATGGTTCAATAAGTTTTGAAATAAGTTCAATAGATACTTTATATACAAGAGTAAAAATTAACTTAACATATTATAATGCTATGATTCCGGAGTTTATTGCACCAGGAGGAATGCATGCAGTTGATGTTGATTTACTACATGAAGGTGAATTAGTAAAGGACTCTTCTAATGATTCAGGTAGCGACAATGAAAATCAAGATAATGTTTTAGCTAATGGAATATATAAAATAGCTAACAAGGCATTAAAAGTAGGAACAGATAGTGAGAGTGCAATAAGAAATTATATAGATGCAAATTCTATTGTAACAGTTAAAGATGGAAAAATTACTGTAACTATGAAATATAATGAAGCTGGATTAAAAACTGTACAATCAACAAATGAAATAATAGTAGATGGAGAAAAGGTTAACTTAACAAAAAATGAAGATGGATCAATAAGTTTTGATATTGAATCAATAGATGTATTATATACAAGAATTAATGTTAATTTAACTTATCATGATGAGAATCTTCCAGAGTTTATTTTCCCAGGGAAAATACATACAGTTGATATTGAGTTATTACATGAAGGAGAATTAACTGAATATAAAGAAGATGATTCTTCAGAAGATTCAGGCAATAACGGTGAAACAAACAAGCCAGGTGATGAAAATAACGGTGGAAACACTGGAAACGAAGGTTCAAACAATGGTGGTTCAAATAATAATGGTTCTAATAACGGCGGTTCAAATAGTGGAGTAACCGAAGAACAAGGAGCTAAGGTTTATACAGGTAAAAATAACGTAACTCATGATAGTGAGACAGGGCTTAGTATGGCAAGAAAAGCTTTAGAAGAAACATTAAAAGTTGAAGATGTAAACGGGAAAAAATATGTTACATTAACATTTACACCTATGGGATCAAAAATGATGAATAATCATACAGTATACGTTAATGGAGCAAAAGTAGAGGCAACTAAATCAGTAAATGGTGAGATTGTTAGTTTAAGATTTGCTGTTGGAAGCTTAGAAGATTCAATAAAAGTTTCTGCTTATGTTACTATGATGGGAAGCAATGTTGAATTCGGAGTTGATATATTAGAAGATACATTAACATTAGTTACAGATGGGACAACTAATAATGGAGGAACAACTGGAGGAGTAACAGGTGGTACAACAAGTGGTTCAACAACTGGTAGCACAACTAATGGAACAAGTGGAAATACAACAACTACTGAAGAAACAAAGATAACTAAAGGTAAATTATATTCTATTCAAAATAGTGTAACTCATGAAAGCGAAACTGGAAGATCAATGGCTAGAAAATACTTAAATTCTACTTCAAAGGTTGAAGAAATAGATGGTAAATACTATGTTACTTTAACTTTCACTGGAGCTGAATTTATGCAAAGTCATGAAATTTATGTAAATGGTAAAAAAGTTACTGTAACTAAGAGTACAAGTGGAGATACAACAAATGTTAGATTTGCAGTTTCAAGTTTAAGTGATAGCATAAAAGTTAAAACTTATGTAGTACCAATGTCTAGAGAGGTTGAATTTGGTGTTACATTATTAAAGGATACTTTAACATTCATCAAAGAATACACAGTAGATAAGCTACCAGAAACAGGAGCACCTATTGGTTCAGGAGCAGTTGCAAGTTTAGGAATGATTTTAACATCTGCAGGTGTTGTTTTAGCAAAAAAAAGAAAGTAATATAAACAACTAATAATATTATATGAGGGGGTAAATAAAATAGTAAATCTATTTATTTGCCTCCTAATTTAGGTTTTAAAAAATAAGGAGAAGATAAAAATGAAAATATTAAATAAATTTAAAGGTATGTTAATGGCTATAATGGCTTTAGGAATATTGGTTACTTTAGGAAGTAAAAATGTATATGCAACAGAAAATAATATTGCAAGTGGAATATATGAAGTTGAAAATGATGTTTATCATGAATCAGAAACTGGAATGGCAATGTCAAGAACTTACCTTTTACCATCAATGAGTGTAGAAGTTACAAAAGATCATATAATTTATACTATTGGTTTTTCAGGAAGCGATTATATGGAGAACTATAGAATGAAGGTTAATGGAGGAGAAGTTCCAGTAGAGTTAGTAGAAGAAAACAATGAAGATGGAACTGTTAAATTAAAGGTTGAAGTTGATAAAGTAGATGCAGATATGGATGCACTTATTTATGTTGGTCCTATGGAAAGAGATGTTGAGTTTAAGGTTATACCTAAGATGGAAACTTTAACTTTAATAGAGGCAATAGAAGAAGTTGAAGAAATGCCAGCAGAAGATGAAGTAGTAAATGAAAATGAAGAAGTTCAAATAGAAGAAAGTCTAGCAGTAGCAGCAGACAAAGAAGAAAATAACAATAATGTTGCTTTAATTATAGCTGGAGTAGTTGTTATAGTTGCAATTGGAGCATTAGTAATTGTAAAAGCAAAAAAGAAGTAACAAATAACTTAAAAGATTTATAGGAAGGTTATACATTATGAAATATAAAAGAATTATATCTATGATAGCAGCAGGGATTATGACTTTAGGATTGGTAAGTTGTAGTTCTGAAAGTAGCGAAGATAAAACTGTTGCAATAGGTAACGGGGAAGAGGTAGTAGTTGCTACATCTGTTGCAGTAACAGAAATATTAGATGCATTAGGAGTTAAAGTTTCAGGAGTACCAAGTACTGTATATGAATTGCCAGAAAGCACCAAAGGGGCGGTAGAGGTTGGAAATCCAATGAGTCCGGATTTAGAAATAATTAAATCATTAAATCCAACAATGGTAGTATCAGTAGATACTTTAGGGTCTGATTATATGAATTTATTTACAGAAAATAACATTCCAAGTGAATTTATTTCTTTAGAAAGCTTAGATGGATTAAAAGAAGCAATAACTAATTTAGGAGAAAAATTTGATAAAAATGAGGAAGCTAAGGCCTTATTAGAAGAAATAGAATCAAAGGAATTAGAAGTTAAAGAAAAAGCGGAGTCTTTAGAAAATCCAGAAGTTCTAGTTTTATTTGCGGCACCAGGTTCAACAATGATAGCAACGTCAAAATCTTATATCGGAAGTTTAGTTGAACTTGTTGGTGGAAAAAACATAATTGAAGATAATAGTACATCATTTACAACTTATAATAAAGAAGATTTAGCTATGCTTAATCCAGAAAAGATTTTAGTTATGGTGCATGCTTTACCAGAAGAAACAAAAGCAGCATTACAAGCAGAAATGGCAAGTGATTCTGCATGGCAAAATATAAATGCTGTAAAAGAAGGAAATGTAATTTACCTAGATAGTGAATATTTTGGAATGAGTGCAAACCTTAAGGTTATTGAAGGATTAGAGATATTAAGTGATATAGTTCATGGTAGTGGAGAATAATTATGAGAGTTTCAGATAAAAAATTTAAATTATCATTTATAGTAATATCCTTAATAGTGTTATTAGCAACTATATTAATTTCATTAAAGTTAGGTAGTGTAAATATAACATTTAAAGAACTTATAAGCGGGTTGTTTTCAGGCCAGTCAGATGGAAATATTGGAATTATTAAAGATTTAAGAATGCCGAGAGTGATAATAGCTGTATTAGTTGGAGCAAATTTAGCGATAGCAGGGGTTTTATTACAATCTGTAATAAGAAATCCACTAGCAGATCCATATATAACAGGTATATCTTCAGGGGCTTGTGTAGTTACAATTTTCTTTATGGTATTTATACCAAGTGTAACTAATTTAAGACCTATATTTGGATTCTTTGGTGGATTAGTATGCTGTGTGATTATTTATTTTATGGCATATAAAAATGGATTATCGCCAATAAGAATTGTATTAGCAGGTGCAGCATGTAATGCATTATTAGGTGGGTTCTCATCTATGATTACTGTTAGTGCAGGGCTTGGAGCAAGTAATATTCAAAAGTGGATGATGGGAAGTCTAGCAACGGTTAATTGGAGTAATGTACATATACTATTAATTTATTCTGTTATAGGAATAGTTGCAGCATTACTATTAAGCAAGGTTTGTAATATATTAGCTCTTGGTAGTAAAAATGCAAGAAGCTTAGGTTTTAACTCTGATCTATATATGATAATAGTTACTGCTGTAGCTGTATTTTTAGCTAGTATATCAACTGCAATTGCAGGTATTATATCCTTTGTTGGATTAGTTGTACCACATGTTTGCAGAATTATTATAGGATCTGATCATAAGTATTTAATTCCTTGTAGCGGAATAGTAGGAGGATTCTTAGTATTATTTGCTGATACTGTTGGAAGAATGGCCATGAGACCTAATGAAATACCAGTAGGAGTAGTAACTGCTATATTGGGAGCACCATTTTTCTTATATCTTTTAAGAAGGAGTGACTTAAAGTAATGATAAAGGCAAAGGACTTATACTTCTCTTATAATAAAGATAAAAACTTTATTACTAACTTAAGTGTTGAAATAGAAAAGGGAAAGATAACGACTATATTAGGACCTAATGGTAGTGGTAAATCTACGCTATTAAGTATATTTGCAGGATTGAACAAGCCTACTTCTGGAGAAGTAAGTATTAATGGAAAATCTGTAAAGGCTTTAAAGCAAAAAGAATTAGCAAGAGAAATCGCCACAGTTCATCAACAAAATACAGTTCCTAGTGATATTACTGTTAAAGAATTGGTGTCTTATGGCAGAATTCCTCATAAAAAGTATTTCCAAGGAAATAATGAAAGCGATGATGAAATCATTGAATGGGCTATGAAAAGGACAGGTCTTGAAAAGTTAAAAGATAAAGCTGTTATGAGTATGTCTGGAGGAGAAAGACAAAGAGCTTTTATAGCAATGGCCTTAGCACAAAAAAGTGAAATTTTATTTTTAGATGAACCTACAACATATTTAGATATTTATCATCAAGTTGAGATATTAGAACTTGTTAAGGAGTTAAATGAAGAAAGTAAATTAACAGTTGTTATGGTATTACATGATATTAATCAAGCTATAAAATATAGTGATAATGTTATAGTAATGAAATCTGGACAAGTGATATCAAGCGGAAGAGCTAATGAAGTTATAAATATGGATTTACTTAATAATGTATATAAAATTGGTGGATTTATTAATGAAATGGAAACAGAAACAGTATTTGTTCCATTAAAACTATAAAGTTTAAAAAGGAAGTATAATATGAATAAGAAAAATAAAGTATTAACAGCTGCAGTTTGTGGAGTGATAGTGAGCTCAATAGGAGCAGGCTTCTTATTAAATAAACCTAAAGAAGAAGCTAAAGCTGATATAGCAAAAGATATAGAAGAAATTGAAAATGTTGAAACAGAAGAAGTTGTTGAAGAAATAGAAACAGCTGAAGATAATCTTGAAAATGAAGTAGAAGAAGTAATAGATAACGCTGAAGATGAGGTAGCTGTAGTAACTAATGAAAGTTCATCTTCAAATAATAACACAAGTGATAGTAGTGCAAGTGTAAATTCTGCAACTAATTCTAGTGCTAATAGCTCTAGTGAAAATTCACAAAATAATACTGCAAGTAATTCACAAACAGGAAGTAATGTAGTTGAGGAAGTAAAGAATGAAGTAAGTAATGGAAATTCAAATTCCAATTCAACTGTTACAGATAGTGTAGAAAGTACATCTAAATATAAAGATGGTACTTATTCAGGATCAGCATCAGGTTTTTCAGGAACATTACAAGTTAGTGTACAAATATCTAATGATGTAATAACAAGTATTACTGTTACTAGTCATAATGATACTGAAGTATTTGCTGATAGAGCTATAGAAGAAATACCTAGTAAAATAATATCAAGTCAAAGTACTAGTGTTGATGTAGTTTCAGGTGCAACATATACTAGTAACGGAATAATAAATGCAGTTAGTAATGCTTTAAGTAAGGCACAATAATTATTAACTGTTTAGGCTTTATAAATAAGTTACCATATGGTAACTTATTTTTTATGTAATTTATATATGATAATTTTTTATATATAGAAAATAGTATTTATTAATCTTTTAAAAGCTATCAAGAAAAAAATATAAGATAAATTATAATAAGTAGGGAACTATAAAAAGAGAAAAATAAAATTAGCTCTATAGGGGAGATGGTTATATGAAAAGTTTTTTTGAAAAAGAAGATTTTATATTTAATACAAGAGTTTATCAAAAGATAGTATATAATAATAAAGAAGATATATTATTTAAAATAGAGGATATAGCAGAAAAGGCAACTTTAATTATGAGAGACTATGAAGAGAAATTAAGTTTTTTTAAAGAAAATAGTGAGATAAGTAAAGTAAATAGAAATGCTGCTAAAGGCTTTACTAAAGTTTCCCTTGATACTTTTGAAATCTTAAAAAATTCTACTTATTATTCTAAATTAACTAATGGTATATTTGACATAACTATTGCTCCATTAGTTGAAGAATGGGAGATTAATAGCAATAACCCTAAAGTTTTAAGTGAGAAAAAAGTTAAAGAACTAAAAACTTTAGTAGATTATGAAGATGTTATTCTAAATGAAAATAACTTATCTGTTATGTTATTAAGAGAAAATCAAAAGATAGACTTAGGTGGAATAGCTAAAGGGTATATTGCAGATAAAATAATTGAGTTTTATAAAGAGAATAATATAAATTCAGCAATAATAAATATAGGTGGAAACATAAAGGTTTTAGGAAAGAAAGACCATGATTCATTATGGAGTGTTGGAATATATGAACCTAAAAAACACAGTGAAAAATGTATTTGTTCTATTGAGGTTGAAGATAAATCTGTAGTTACATCAGGGGCTTATGAAAGAGCATTTATATATAAAGATGAATTATATTGTCATATATTAAATCCTAAAACTGGCTATCCTATAAAATCAGACTTGAAATCAATAACAGTAGTAAGTAGTGAATCTATAGATGGAGATGCACTTTCAACTCCTTTATTTATTATGGGAAAAGATAAGGCTTATGAATTTATGAAAAAGCATAATATTAGTGGAGTAATGATTACCAATAATGATGAGATAATAATTACTAAAGATTTATTAGAAGGCTTTAAATTATTTGAAAATTATAAGGTATTAGCGTTTTAATAAGTTTATGTTTAAAAGGTATAAGGAAACTATTAAATAGTTTTCTTATACCTTTTTTTACTTTGCATAGTTTTTTTATATTAAAGGTAATATTAAACAAATATTTTGGCGCTATTATTGCTATATATATATTAGTGTAATTATTTAATAAAAATTTTGTTTGGAGTATTGGGAGGCTATTATGGATTTTAAAGCAATTAAATTACAAGCAGAGGGATATGAAAAGAATATGACTAAGTTCTTAAGGGACTTAATAGCAATACCAGGAGAAAGTTGTGGAGAAAAAGATGTTATAAGTAGAATTGCTGAAGAAATGGAAATGTTACGATTTGATAAAGTTGAGATTGATGGAATGGGTAATATTTTAGGATATATGGGAACTGGAGAAACATTAATAGGGTATGATGCTCATATTGATACAGTTGGACTTGGAGAATTAAGCAACTGGGACTTTGATCCATATAAAGGTTATGAAACAGAAGAAGAGATAGGTGGGCGTGGAGCATCAGACCAACTTGGTGGAATTGTATCAGCGACTTATGGAGCTAAAATAATGAAAGATTTAGGCCTTTTAAGTGATAAATATACTGTATTAGTAACAGGCACTGTTCAAGAAGAAGATTGTGATGGATTATGTTGGCAATATATATATAACGAAGATAAAGTAAAGCCTGAATTTGTAGTAATTACAGAACCTACAAATGGAAATATTTATAGAGGTCAACGTGGACGTATGGAAATAAGAGTAGAAGTTAAGGGAATTTCTTGCCATGGTTCTGCTCCGGAACGTGGAGATAATGCCATATATAAAATGGCAGATATACTTCAAGAAATAAGAGTTTTAAATGATAATCTTCATTATGATGAATTCTTAGGAAAGGGAACTGTTACTGTTTCTGAAATATTCTTTAATTCACCATCACGTTGTGCAGTTGCAGATATGTGTGCAATATCATTAGATAGACGTTTAACAGATGGAGAAACATATCAATCAGCTTTAGAAGAAGTAAGCAATTTACCATTTGTAAAGAAATATAAAGCTGAAGTATCAATGTATAAATATGAAAGGCCAAGCTATACAGAACTTGTATATCCAACAGATTGTTATTTCCCGACATGGGTAATTCCAGAAGATGCACCAGAAACTAAAGCTATGGTTGAAGCCTATAAGGGAATGTATGGAGAACCAAAGGTTGATAAATGGACATTCTCAACTAACGGAGTTTCTATAATGGGTAGATTCGGAATACCTTGTATAGGATTTGGACCAGGAAAAGAAGAAGAAGCCCATGCACCAAATGAAAAGACTTGGAAAGCTGATTTAGTAAGATGTGCTGCGGTTTATGCTGCTATGCCAACTATTTACTGTAAGAATAAATAATAAATATTAAGCAGTAATATTTTAAAATAATGAGAATAAAGGGAGAGATATAAAATGGGATTAATGGATAAATATATTGAAATATTAGATGGATTAAACTTTAAGGATATGTATAATAATGATTTTTTATTAACTTGGGAGAAGTCAGATGATGAATTAAAAGCTGTATTTACAGTTGCTGAAGCTTTAAGAGAATTAAGAAAGAATAATATATCTTCAAAGATATTTGATAGCGGACTTGGAATTTCATTATTTAGAGATAATTCTACTAGAACTAGATTTAGTTTTGCATCAGCTTGTAATTTACTTGGACTTGAAGTTCAAGATTTAGATGAAGGAAAATCTCAAATAGCTCATGGGGAAACAGTAAGAGAAACTGCAAATATGATTTCATTTATGGCAGATATAATTGGAATCAGAGATGACATGTATATAGGAAAAGGTAATGCATATATGAGAGAAGTTTCTAAGGCTGTTAGGGAAGGATATAAAGATGGATGTTTAGAACAAATTCCAACTTTAGTTAATTTACAATGTGATATAGATCATCCAACTCAAGTAATGGCAGATACATTACATTTGATAAATGAATTTGGCGGAATAGAAAATTTAAAGGGAAAGAAAGTTGCTATGACTTGGGCATATTCTCCTTCATATGGAAAGCCATTATCAGTACCACAAGGAGTAATAGGATTATTAACTAGATTTGGAATGGATGTTGTACTTGCTCATCCAGAAGGATATGAAGTAATGAGTGAAGTAGAAGAAATAGCAGTGAAAAATGCAAAAGAGTCAGGTGGATCATTTACAAAGACAAATTCTATGGCAGAAGCATTTAAAGATGCAGATATAGTATATCCAAAGAGTTGGGCACCATTTAGTGCTATGGAAAAGCGTACTGATTTATATGCAAAGGGAGATACCGAGGGAATTAAGGATTTAGAAAAGGAATTATTAGCACAAAATGCAAAATATAAAGATTGGGAATGTACAGAAGAGTTAATGAAGACAACAAAAGATGGTAAGGCAATATATCTACATTGCTTACCAGCAGATATAACGGGAGTAAGTTGTGAAAAAGGGGAAGTAGAGGCTTCTGTATTTAATAGATATAGAACATCATTATATAAAGAGGCTAGTTTTAAACCATATGTTATTGCAGCAATGATTTTCTTAAGCAAAATTAAGAATCCACAAGAAACTTTAAAAAATCTTCAAGATAAAGGAAAAGAACGCCAAAGTAAATAATGGCTTAATGAATAAATAAGAAATAATAAAGAGTGATTAAGAAATAAGAGAAAGATATACTCTTAGCTCTTAGATAAATCTCTATTGATAATATTTATAGAAAATGGGGGTCGAAATGAAAAGAAAAATAGTAATTGCTTTAGGTGGAAATGCTTTAGGTAATACACTAGCAGAGCAAATGGTAGCTGTAAAATCAACAGCAAAGGCTATAGTTGACTTAATAGAGCAAGGCAATGATGTTATTATATCTCATGGAAATGGGCCTCAAGTAGGAATGATTAATAGTGCTATGACAGAATTTCATAAAACAAATAAAAAATATTCAATATGCCCTATGTCTGTATGTGTTGCAATGAGCCAAGGATATATAGGCTATGATTTACAAAATGCGATAAGAGAAGAATTGTTAAATAGAAATATAAATAAAGGAGTATCAACAATAATAACTCAAGTTGAAGTAGATTCCAAGGATAGTGCCTTTGATAATCCAACTAAACCTATAGGTGCATTTATGACTAAGGAAGAGGCCGACAGTATAATTAAAGAAGGTAAAAAGGTAATAGAGGATAGCGGTAGAGGTTATAGGAGAGTCGTTGCATCCCCTAAACCTATTGGAATAGTTGAAGTTGAAACTATAAAAGCTTTAGTTGAAAGTGGGCAAGTAGTTATAGCTTGTGGTGGTGGTGGAATTCCTGTAGTTAGTGAAGGAAATCACTTAAAAGGTGTTGGTGCAGTAATAGATAAGGATTATGCTAGCTGTGTATTAGCAAAATTTATAGATGCAGATTGCTTTATAATTTTAACATCGATAGAAAAGGTAGCTATAAACTTTGGAAAAGAAAATGAAAAGTGGCTTGATGAAGTTACTACAAAAGAAATGAGAGAATATGTTAGTCAAGGGCATTTTGCACCAGGATCGATGAAGCCTAAGGTAGAAGCCGCAATAGAGTTTGCAGAATCTAAGGAAGGTAGGTATTCATTGATTACTTTATTAGAAAAGGCTAAATATGGTATAGAAGGAAAGACAGGAACTAAAATATATAAATAGATAGAGTTTAAAGGGGAGAGTGGGTGAATATGAAAGAAAGAATAGAATGGAAAGAAAATACTTTGCCAAAGGTAGAGGATGCAAATAGATTAAAGTTTTTAAGTAAAGAAGAAATTGAAAAGACAAAACAATTTCATAGTAGTTTTCCACAATATAAAGAAACACCATTAGTTAATTTAGATAATTTAAGTAAGCAAATAGGTGTTGGAGGAATATATATTAAGGATGAATCATATAGATTTGGATTAAATGCATTTAAGGTATTAGGTGGATCTTTTGCTATGGCAAAATACTTAGCTCAAAAGTTAGGTAAGGATATTTCTGAATTACCATATGAAAAGTTAATATCTAATGAAGTAAGAGAGAAGCTTGGTGATATAACATTTGTAACTGCTACAGATGGAAATCATGGAAGAGGTGTAGCGTGGACTGCTAATAAATTAAAGCAAAAATCAGTAGTTTATATGCCTAAGGGTTCTTCTCAAACTAGACTTGAGAATATAAGAAAAGAAGGTGCTGATGCATCAATAACTGATATGAATTATGATGAAGCTGTTAGGTTAGCTGCTAAATATGCAGATGAACATAATGGGGTTATTATTCAAGATACTGCATGGGAAGGTTATGAGGATATTCCAGCTTGGATAATGCAAGGTTATGGAACTATGGGATTAGAGGCATTAAATCAACTTAAAGATTTTGGAATTGAAAGACCAACACATATATTTATACAAGCAGGGGTTGGGTCTTTAGCAGGTGCAATTCAAGGATTTTTTGCATCGGTATATAAGGAGGATTGTCCTATAACTACAATTGTAGAAGCTAGTGAAGCTGCTTGTATTTATAAATCTGCTGTTGCTAATGATGGTAATTTAAGAATTGTAGATGGTGATATGCCTACTATTATGGCAGGATTAGCCTGCGGTGAGGCAAATATTATTGGGTGGGATATTCTTAAAAATCATTCAAAGATGTTTATTTCTGCACCAGATTATATTTCTGCAAATGGGATGAGAATACTTGGAAATCCAATTCAAGGAGATAAGAAGGTAGTTTCAGGTGAGTCAGGAGCTGTAACACTAGGATTGTTATATGAAATAATGACTAATAAAGAGTATTCAGAGTTAAAAGAAAAATTAGGCTTAGATGAAAGTTCAAAGATTCTTTTATTTAGTACAGAAGGCGATACTGATCCGGATAAGTATAGAAAAATTGTTTGGAAAAATGAATATTAAAAAATAAAAAATAGCACCTATCTGTTTAAAATTGAAATTTTTGGTAAAATTAATATATTGTAGTTAAAATTAAAAATATCAAAAAGTAGGTGGGATTATGATTTTAATTGGAAATGGACGAGTTATTACTAATGATAATAATAATACTTTTATAGAAAATGGATGTATAGCCATAGAAGGCAATATGATTAAAGAAGTTGGGGAAACTTCAAAAATTAAATATAAATATGCTAATAAGTATGATGAGTTTATAGATGCTAAAGAGAAGCTTATAATGCCAGGAATGATAAATACTCATCATCATATATATAGTGCTTTTGCTAGAGGATTAGATTTAAAAAATCCGCCAGCAGAAACCTTTACTGATATTTTAAAGAATGTCTGGTGGAGAATTGATAAAAAGCTTTCACTAGAAGACATAAGATATAGTGCATACACAACTTTAATTGAATGTATAAAAAATGGTGTAACAACTGTTTTTGATCATCATTCAAGTCCTATGTCAGTAGAAGGAAGTTTATTTGCAATATCTAATGTAGCTGATGAATTAGGAATAAGAGGGTGTTATTGCTATGAAGTTTCAGATAGAGATGGACAAAGAATACTTAAACAAGGAATTAATGAAAATATTGATTTTATAAAATATGCTAATGAAAAGGAAGATGATATGACTAAAGGTATGTTTGGAATGCATGCATCATTTACTTTAAGTAATGAAAGTTTAGAAAAGTGTAGAGAAGCTATGGATGGAATTGATGCAGGATATCATATTCATGTATCAGAGGGAATAGAAGATTTAAAAAATAGTTTAATATGTAGTGGAAAAAGAACTGTTGAAAGACTATTTGATTATGGAATATTAGGTGAAAAGACAATTGCATCTCATTGTATACATGTTAATAAATATGAGTTAGATATCTTAAAGGAAACTAATACAAGTGTTGTTAATAATCCGGAATCTAATATGGCTAATGCAGTAGGTGTTGCACCTGTAATTAAAATGATAGATAAAGGAATTAGAATAGGTCTAGGAACAGATGGATATACAAATGATATGTTTGAATCAATGAAGGTTGAGAATATTATTAATAAACATAATTTATGTAATTCTAATGTTGGATTTATGGAAACAGCGAAAATGATATTTAATAATAAAGAGATTGCTTCAAAATATTATAATAAACCATTAGGTGTTTTAGAGGAAGGAGCATATGCTGATGTTATAGTAGTAGACTATAATCCTATGACTCCTATGGATAAAAATAATTACTTTGGACATATTTTATTTGGTGTTTCAGGTAGAAGTGTTGATACAACTGTTATTAATGGAAAAGTTGTAATGAAAGATAGAGTAATAGTTAACATTGATGAGGAGCTTATTTATAAGAAAGCACGACAAGTAGCAGAGAAGTTGTGGAAGAAACTTTAAATAAGAATAAAGAGGGGGGATATGGGAATGGCAAGTTTAAATATTGATATATTAGGAATGAAATTTAGTAATCCGATTTTTACTGCAGCTGGACCAGGTGCAAAGGATGGAGAACTTTGTGTAAAGGCAGTACAAGGGGGAGCTCGAGGAATAGTTACTAAAACTATATCAGAAAACCCGGCAGATGTACCAAGACCTTGTATGGCAAAAACTAATTCAGGTTTTTTAAATACAGAGTTATGGTCAGAGTTACCAAAAGAACAATGGGCAGCGAAAGAGTATAAGAGAGCAAAGGAAGCTGGAGTTCCAATGATAGTAAGTATGGGATATACAGCAGATCAAATTTCAAAGGTTGCACCTTTAGTTAAACCTTATGCAGATGCAGTAGAACTTTCTACACATTATGTTGGAACAGATATTGGACCAATAGTAAATGCTATGAAGGCTGCAAAATCAGCATTGGATTGTCCTGTTTTTATGAAGTTAAGTCCTCATACCGATATTCAAGGTATAGCAAAAGCATTAGAGGATGCAGGAGCAGACGGATTAGTTATGATTAATTCCTTTGGACCTTGTATGGCAATTGATATTGAAACTGGATATCCGATTATGGGAAGTGAAAAAGGTTATGGATGGCTTTCAGGATCACCAATAAGGCCATTAGCTGTAAGAAATATATATGATGCATCAAGAGTTGTTAATATTCCTATTATAGGAGTTGGAGGAGTTACCTCAGGAAAAGATGCTGCTGAAATGTTAATGGCTGGTGCAAGAGCAGTACAAGTATGTACTGAAGCTATATTAAAGGGACCAGGTGTTTATGGAAAAATTGCTAAAGAGTTAAATGACTTTTTAGATAGCCATGGATATAGTAACGTAAATGAAATAATAGGTATTTCTCATAAGAAGGCAGAGGAAAGAAAATTTAGAACAACTTCTATTCCACCTAAGGTTAATTTAGATAAATGTATAAAATGTGGACAATGTAAAGTAAGTTGTGTATATGAAGCTATTGATATAAAAGATAAGTTGCACATAGATAATAGTAAATGCTTTGGATGTGGTCTTTGTGTAACTAAATGTCCTAAAAATGCCCTAACAATACAATACAATTAAAGTAGTGAGGAGAAGGGGATATGGTCAATTTTTTACTAAATGGAAAGGTATGTAGTATAGGGGAAGAGGAATCTTTAATAAGGTTTTTGAGAGATACGGAAGATTTAATATCAGTAAAAAATGGCTGTGGTGAGGGAGCTTGTGGAGCTTGTATGATTCTAGTTGATGGACGGGCAACTAAAGCTTGTATATTAAAAGGAGAAAAAGTTAAAGATAAAAAAATTATTACAGTTGAAGGTTTAGATGATAAGTATAAAAGAGCTTTTGCTTATTCATTTACAAAGGTTGGAGCAGTTCAATGTGGTTTTTGTATACCGGGAATGGTTATAAGTGCTACAGGATTATTTAATAAAACATTAACTCCAACTTTGGAAGACGTAAAAAAAGCACTTATAGGAAATATATGTAGATGCACAGGATATAAAAAAATTGAAGAGGCCATATTAATGGCAGCTGAAATTATAAGAGATAATAAAGATATACCATTAGTAAAGTGCAAAGGGCTAGTTGGCGAGCCTTTGGGAAGAATTGATGCAGAGGATAAGGTATTAGCTATAGATGGATACTGTGATGATTTAAAGATAGATGGAATGCTTTATGGAGTTGCACTTAGACCAGAATATCCAAGAATATTAATAAAAAATATTGATTATAGTGAAGCTTTGAATTTAAAAGGGGTAGTTAAGGTTGTAACTGCTGCTGATGTACCAGGAAATAGATTCTGTGGACATTTAAAAAAGGATTGGCCAGCTCTAATAGCAATAGGAGAAGAAACTAGATATGTAGGTGATACCATTGCATTAGTTGTGGCAGAAAGTGAAGATATAGCA
>NZ_CAKVJA010000034.1 GCF_934754925.1 uncultured Clostridium sp.
GTAGATAAGTCAACACCTTGAGGAACTGTATTATCAATACCTGGAACCGCACTCACTCCTTGTAATTCCAACATTGAAACAATAAGCATTGGTTTTCCAAATATATCATTTAACTTGTCTAAATTTTCTTCTTTCTTAGTATCTAGCTTATAGATACTTTCATTTTTTAATTCAGGATAATCTTTTAAATACTTATTATACTCATCTTGATTAAGATTATTTTTATCTAATAAAGTATAATTCTCCTCTACAACTTTTTTTTCATCATCTTTCATGAAAATAAATAACTTTTCCATTTCTGATGATTTAATAACTTTAGGAACAGCATTTTCTACTCCGCCTTGTTGTATTCCCACATTAACTATATTAGACATATAGTCTGGTAATGACAAATCACATATAGCTTGAACAAATAAAAATGCTATGGCAATTATCATTGAACCAACAAAAGGCTTTAAGTGTTTTAATAAATTACGCATAAGCTCTCCTCTCCTTATTTTAATTTAATATATTTCTATTTTTATAATAATTATATTTTTATAACTATTTTCTGTCAATACAAAATGTTATTTTTTTATAATAATTATATTTTTATAACTACATATTGTAAACTATTTTTTAATAGATTATAATATTATCGATTATTATTGTAAGGAGGTTAACATGACTACTTTAAATTTAAATGATATATCAGATAATTTATATTTATTATTATTCTCTCTCAATAAGCATATTTTTAATCCTAATGCTCTTACAAAAAAATTTAATATTCCACATTCACATATAAAGGTATTATTTTATTTAATTCATAATGGACCTATTTCTATTTCTAAAATGGCAAAAGAACTTTGTATCTCTAAGCCTAATATGACACCTGTAATTGATAAATTAGTAGAAGAAGGACTAGTTACTAGAGATTATGATCCTACGGATAGGAGAGTTATCTTAATACAAACTACACCCAAAGCTCTTGAATTCTTAAGGAGTGGTCAAGAATATATTAAAGAAGTAATAAAAGAAAAACTTGCTCCTTTAAATGAAGAAGATATAAGTACATTGTCATCATCCTTAGATACGTTGTTAACTATAATAAAGAAATTTTAACATTCCTATTATACTATGTTTTAAAATTAAAAAAATTGTTAAAAAATAAAAGTTCACCTTGATATTTCTATCAAAGTGAACTTTTCTAAAACTTATATAAATACAAATTTTAATATAAATACTATTCCAACTGCTACTGTTCCCCAACCGATTTCTTTCCATTTACCAGTAAATAATTTTAATAGTATGTATGATACAACACCAAATACTATACCATCTGATATTGAATATGAAAATGGCATCATTATTATTGTTAAGAATGCTGGAATTGCTTCTGTATAATCTTCTAAGTTTAATTCCTTTATATTCTCAATCATAAATAATCCTACAATAACTAAAACTGAAGCTGTAACTGCTGAAGTAATTACTCCAAATATAGGTGATAAGAATAATGCTAAGAAAAACATAAATGCTGTAGATACTGCTGTTAATCCAGTTCTTCCACCTTCTGCTACACCTGAAGCACTTTCAACAAAAGTACTAACTGTACTCGTTCCAAGGCATGCACCTACTGTAGTTCCTACTGCATCTGCTAAAAGAGCTTTTTTAATATTTGGCACCTTACCATCTTTATCTAACATGTTTGCCTTTGTCGCTACACCTACTAAAGTTCCTATGGTGTCAAACATATCCATAAATAATAATGTAAATAATACTATTACCATATCCCATGAGAATATATTATGCCATTCAAATTGCATAAATGTTGAACTAATTGATGGTGGCATACTAAATATTTTATGCGGAATATCTATTACTCCCATTGGTATTCCTATTGCTGCTGTTAGTATCATCCCTAAGAATAAAGCACCTTTAACTTTTCTTGCTACTAATATACCTGTAATAACTATTCCTATTATTGCCAAAAGCCCTGCACCTGATGTAATATTCCCTAATGCTACTATTGTTCCTCCATCTGCTGGGTGAACAACTATTCCAGCTCCTTCAAGACCAAGTAATGCTATAAATAGTCCTATTCCAACAGAAATAGCTCGTTTAATATTTATTGGAATTGAATCAACAATAGCTTCCCTTATATTAAACACTGTTAATAACACAAATATTAATCCTTCTAATAAAACTGCAGTTAATGCAAATTGATATGAATATCCCATTGATAAAACTACAGTATATGCAAAGAATGCATTTAATCCCATACCCGGAGCTTGGGCAAAAGGTAATTTAGCATATAACCCCATTATTAATGTTGCAATTATTGCTGATACTGCAGTTGCTGTAAATACAGCTCCTGAATCCATTCCTGCAGCTGATAAAATCGAAGGATTTACTATTAATATATATGCCATAGTCATAAATGTAGTAATCCCAGCTATAAGTTCTGTTTTAACATTTGTATTATTTTCTTTAAGTTTAAAGAAATTATCTAAAAAACTATTCATTAATACAATCTCCTTTTTATCTCTTGTAATTTAAATCTACTAACTCCTCACCTAAGTAACGAGTTTACTTTTATATAATATCAGAAATTTTTAAAAAGCCAATAGTTTTTACGAACATTTTTTATTTTTTTTATTTTTTCGTTCATATTTAATTACTTTTCCACATATTTTTTACTTTTTATTATCTATATGAAATATATTTTTTATATTTGGTTGTCGATATATATAATATTCATTAAAAATAAGAAGAAACTTTTTAATTTACTTTTTTTTTAAAAGTGGTATAATATCTATTATAATTGCAAATTATTATCATTTGACTTTAGGAGGACAAGTTATGAAATTCAAATTTACAAAATTACTAATATTACTTATTTCAACATCTTTATTGTTCATAGGATGTAATAATAATTCAGATTCAAATGTAATTACCGATGATGATACTTTAAATATAGTAACTTCTTTTTATCCACTATACATATCAACAATTAATATTACAAAAGATATCCCAAACGTTAATGTTACAAACATGACTAAATCTCAAACAGGTTGTCTTCATGATTATCAGCTTACCCCTCAAGATCTAAAAACATTAGAAAATGCTGATATTCTAGTTGTAAATGGTGCTGGAATGGAATCTTTCCTAGATAGTATAATTTCACAATACCCTAATCTTAAAATAATTAATGCAACGGAAGGTCTTGATCTCTTAGAAGACGATACCCATAGTCATGATCACGATGAACACGATCATGATGAACACGATCACGATGAACACGATCATGATGAACACGATCATGATCATGAGTATAATGCTCATGTATGGGTTAGCGTAACTGGTAATATAGAAGAGGTTAAAAATATTTCTTCTCAACTTGAAAACTTAGATCCTGAAAATAAAGCTTCTTATGAAGCAAATGCTAATACTTATATTGCTAAATTAGAAGATT
Organism: uncultured Clostridium sp.; assembly: GCF_934754925.1. GTDB lineage: Bacteria > Bacillota > Clostridia > Clostridiales > Clostridiaceae > Clostridium. The sequence goes on from NZ_CAKVJA010000034.1 coordinate 3,455, forward strand.
TAAAAAGTGAAATGCATGAAGAACTAGATAATTTACCAAATAGGGACATTATCACGTTCCATGAAGCATTTCCTTACTTTGCTGAAGAATTCAACTTAAACATAGCTGGTGTTATTGAAATAGAACCTGATTCTGAACCATCAGCAAAAGAAATTGAAAATATAATTAATACTGTAAAAGAAAAAAATATCAAAGCTTTATTTACCGAACCTCAATACTCTTCTAAGGTTGCAGAAACTATCGCTGTTGAAACTGGTGCTACAGTCTATGAATTAGATCCTATAGTAACAGGGGATTCTACTCCTAATGCTTATGATGACTATATAAATAAAATGAAAAAAAATCTTGATGTATTAAAAGAGGCGTTAAAATGATAAAAAAGGCTAACTTTAATAAAAATAATAGTTGTAATAACTTTTGTTGCACAAAAATAGAAAACTTTTCTGTCACTATTGGTAATAATAAAATACTTAAAGATGTAAATCTCCACATTCATTGTGGAGAACTTACATCTATAATTGGGCCAAATGGTGCTGGTAAAAGCACACTACTTAAGGCCTTACTTGGAGAAGTTAAGCATTCTGGGAACTTAAGTTTTATTGGTCAAAATGATGATAAATATCATCAACCTATAATTGGGTATGTTCCTCAATATTTAACCTTCGATAAAGACACTCCTATTAGTGTACTTGATTTATTTGTCTGTTGTAAGACTTCAATGCCTTCATGGTTAAAACCTAGAAAGAAAATTCGTGAAGATGTCTTAGAAAGTCTGAAAAGAGTAAAAGTTCCTCATTTAATAGATAGACGTCTTGGAGCTTTATCTGGTGGGGAACTACAAAGAGTTTTACTTGCATTAGCACTTGATCCAATTCCTAATATATTACTATTAGACGAACCTGTATCAGGAGTGGATCAAAACGGATTAGAATTGTTTTATGAAATACTTATGGATATCAAAAAAAATTATGATTTATCAATTATCTTAGTCTCTCATGATTTAGATTTAGTTTATAAATATTCTGATCGTGTAGCACTTGTAAATGGTACAATAGTTTGTTCCGGTACTCCAAAACAAGTTTTTAACAACCCTGCTACACAAAAAATATTTGGATTATCATTAAATCATTCTAACGAAGACTCATCTAAAACAGGAGGCATTTAAGATATGTTTGATTCTATATATAATTTTATTCATTTAATACTGCCATTCCAATGGCTATCCTTTGATTTTATGAAAAATGCTTTTTTAGCTATTTTAATAGTTACTCCTCTTTTCGGAATTTTAAGTACTATGGTTGTTAGCAATAAGATGTCTTTCTTTGCTGATTCTTTAGGTCATGGAGCTTTTACAGGAATAGCTATTGGAATTCTTTTAGGTGGTCTTGATCCAATGTGGGGAGCAACGTTGTTTTCAATTTGCTTTGCAGTATCTATAACAATCATAAAAAATAAAGGAACTTCATCTACTGATACAATAATAGGTGTTTTCTCATCTACTGCAATAGCCTTAGGTTTAGTACTTATGAGTTTTTCTAGTAGCTTAAATAAATTTTCATCGTACTTAGTAGGAGATTTACTTAGCATAACTCAAAAGGAGATTATTTTACTATTTGTTGTATTCATTGTGGTTATCATACTTTGGGCTTTAATATTTAATAAATTACTTATAACAAGTTTAAATCCCTCTCTTGCAAATAGCCGTGGAATGAACACATTATTAATAGAAATTATATTTACTTGCACTATAGCTGTTATAGTTACTTTAACAGTAAGATGGGTAGGTTTATTAATAATAAATTCCCTTTTAGTTTTACCTGCTGCTGCAGCTCGTAATATTTCTAAAAATGTTCGCCAATATCATTTATTTTCAGTATTAATTGCTATATTCTCTGGTATTACAGGATTAATAATTTCCTATTATTTAAATACAGTTACAGGTGCAACAATTGTTCTTGTTTCATCAGTAATATTCTTTATCACTTTAATTATTAGGCGTAAATTTGTATAATATAAATAAATAATGCCTGGAGGTAATAAATTGGATAATGAAATCAACTTTAGTGATATACTTAAATCAAAAGGATTGAAAGTAACTAAACACAGAACTTCTGTACTTCAGATATTATCTGAAAGTACACAGCCTCTTAGTGCTGAAGAAATTTATTCAAAATTAAAAGAAAACTCAATTTCTATAAATTTGTCATCAATTTATAAAATATTAGATTCTCTCTCTAATAAAAATGTAATTTCTAAATGTATTTTAGGTGACGATAATAAAACTTCATATGAAATGAATACTTCCGAACATAGACATCACTTAATTTGTAAACAATGCAGAGAAGTGTTTCCTATAACTGATTGTCCTCTATGTATTTATGAAAAACATCTTAGAGATGATATGGATTTTGATGTGACCGAACACCGATTAGAAATATATGGTTATTGTAAAAATTGCAAAAAAATGACTAAGGAGTAAAACCTCTCTTAGTCATTTTTCATTTACTATTCTTTTATAATTCCCATTTTATAAATAGTAGTATGATTATACTCTTGTCCAGCTTCTAATATAACATTAGAAAATCCCGAATGATGTAAACTATCTGGAAAGTATTGTGTTTCAAGGCATAAGCCTTGTCTCTTCTTATATCTTACTCCACCCTTTCCAATTTCATTTTCATTTAAAAAGTTACCTGTATAGAATTGTATTCCAGGCTTTGTGGTAAATACTTCTAGCGTTCTTCCACTCTTTTCCTCTACAACTTCTGCAACCTTCTTTAACTCGCCTGTATAATCATCAACAATCCAATTATGATCATATCCTTTTCCATTAATTAATTGATCATATTCTTTTTCTATATCCAATCCAATATATTTTAACTTACTAAAATCCATTGGTGTTCCTATTACACTTCTTATTTCACCAGTTGGTATACTTTCAGAATCTGTTGCAGTTATATTTTTTGAATGAATTCTAACTTTGTGATCTAATATATCTCCAGAATCATGTCCTTTTAAGTTAAAATATGAATGATTGGTCAAATTTAAAACTGTACTTTTGTCAGATTTACCATAGTAATTAATAACTAACTCATTTTTATTTGTTAGTTTGTACTCTACTATAACTTGTAAATTTCCTGGATAATTCTCTTCACCATCTTTACTTAAATATGATAACTTTAAGTACTCTCCATCTTCATCTGCTAAAATCTCTGAATCCCATACTACTGTATTAAATCCATTAACTCCACCATGAAGATGATTATTACCATCATTTTTTGCAAGGTTATATCTTACTCCATCTACTTCAATTTCAGCTTTTCCAATTCTATTAGCACAGCGTCCAATAACAGCACCAAAATATGTTGTAGTAGTCTTATAATCTTCAAAATTATCATATCCCAAAACAATATCATCTTGTTTTCCGAATTTATCGCTTGTAAATAGTGATAATATAATACCTCCATAGTTTGTAATTTTTATAGTTGTATCCTTATTAGCTAATGTATAAATATAAATTTCTTTACCATTAACTTTGTTTAATAGTTTATCTCTTTGTATTCTCATTGTTATCCCCTCCATTAATACACCTATATAATATTTTTATACACCATATTAATTATAACAATGATCATCACTACCGTAAACATTATCACTGCAACTTATCAAACTTTCATTCTTAAGAATTACATCTAATTGATTAACAATCTCATCAATATCCTCTAATATTGTAAAATCACAATTTGAAATATCTTTAATTAACTTCTCAATATCTTTTACTGAATTTTTAGGTAGTTTTTCACACATAGTATTAATTATACTTAAAAGCCTTTTCTCTCCCGGATGTGGAATTTCATTTATAGCAAATATAATATCAAAATAACTATCTAAAAATGCTGTTATTCTGTTATTTAAATTCACTATATCTTTTCTATTTATAGCCTTCTCTACTTGATTATAATATGCTGAGAAGTTCTTTTTTAATATGGGATAATTTTTGTTAACTATATTTCTTTTGAGCTCCTCTGGATACTCTATAGTATACTTTTCTTTAAGATCATTGAATTTATTATTTTTATCAAAAACTACTAATGAATTAATTACATTATTCCAAAAACAAGTTGTATATCCAATAGATGCTATATGATTTTCTAAAATATTTTCTAATTTCTCTTTTAACCATTTAAAATCAAAATAAGCTATATCAACTTGTATTGATGAATTTCTTAATACAAATTCATCAGATGGACCCCAAAAGGTATTATTTATTTCCATTAAGTCTGAAAATTTTTTTGCAATACTTTCTCTTTTTTCAACTGGTATATCTCTTTCTGTAATTATATCTATATCAATATCTGAATAATTATCCTTTCTCCCACTTGCACATGATCCAGCTAAAGTTATTGCAACCACTTCATCTAACCTTTTAAATTCATTAACTATTTGATAAACTATCATATTCATTCCCATAAAGCTCACCCCTTTTTATTAATTTAAATATAATATAGAATGTAACTATTTAATTTATATAAGTTACATTCCATACTTTTTTTATATTGCTTATATTTTTAGTTTATTATTTTATTAGTACCTTTATTGATTTTGCAGAAATATTTACTATACCACTATTAACTTTTTCGATAAGATCTTTTCCTGCTCTTTTATCATTAACAAATACTCCCCAATTTTCTTCACTAAGTTTTACTACTTCCTCTGTCTCACTTGCATTTATTATAACTGCTATTTTAGAACACTTATCATCTATATTCTTAGAATCTATTATATATGCAACTAAATTATCAGATTCAAAATCTTTTCCCTTTTCTAAGAAATGAATATTTTTTTGTATATCTTTATTGCTATTCATTCTAAATGATTTATATTCTTTTCTTAATGAAATTAATCCCTTATAATATTCAACTAAATCCTTATATTCGATTTTTCTATCCCAACAAATTTTATTAACCTTATCAGAAGAAGAAAAACTGTTTTCTACTAATTTACCATGCTCATCAACTTTAGTTCTTGCCATTTCTTCTCCAGCATGCACAAAACTTATTCCTTGTGAAGTTAATATTATTCCAGCTATTAATTTATTAATTTTTATTAATTCCTCTTTACTAGATTCTGGTGATACTATCTGTAGTTTGTCCCATAAAGTGTAATTATCATGTGCAGATGCATAAGTTACTGTTTGATAAGGTTCATTAGCCCAAAACTCTTCTGAATATACTATATTAGTTTTATCAATTTGCTCATGTGGTGTTGATGCAACAACAGCAAACTTTATTGTTTCCTCAAGTCCATCTTTTCCATTTGCAAAACCAGCCTCTTCTTCATAGAAAACATGTCCTTTAACTCCATCTCTACAATCATCGCTAAATGCTGCTATTTGTAAATCACCAAATTTATGGGTATTTTTCTTTAATGCTGCACCACCCTCTTTTAAAGGACTCGGTCCTCCCATCCATCCTTCACCATACATAATTATAGTAGGATCTATTTTATTTAACTCTTCTCTTATTAGCTTCATAGTTTCTATATCATGTATTCCCATTAAATCAAATCTAAATCCATCAACATGATATTCCTTGGCCCAATATACTACTGAATCTATCATATATCTTCTAAACATATATCTATCAGATGCCGTTTCATTACCACAAGCTGAAGCATCACTATAATTACCTTCTTCATCTTGTCTATAATAATATTTAGGAACAGCTTTATTTAAACATGAATCTAAATTGAAGGTATGATTATAAACAACATCCATAACTACTCTTATTCCTGACTGATGTAGTGCCTTCACCATCTCTTTAAATTCTCTTATTCTAACATCACCTAAATAAGGATTCGTTGAGTAAGATCCTTCAGGAACATTATAATTTTCAGGATCATATCCCCAGTTAAATTGAGGTTCATCAAGTTTTGTTTCGTCTACTGAGCCATAGTCAAAAGAAGGTAATAAGTGAATATGTGTAAATCCCATGTCCTTTATATGATTTACTACAGTCTTGATGTTAGTTCCAGGAATACAGCTATTACTCTCTGTAAGCCCCTTAAATTTACCTTTAAATTCTTCTTTTATACCGGAAGTCTCATCTATAGTTAAATCTCTTACATGTGCCTCATATATTATAGAATCTGTAGGAGACTTTAACTCTGGCTTTTTATCTTCCTCCCACCCTTCCGGATTAGTAGTATCTAAATCAATTACCATTCCACGTTTACCATTAACCCCTACTGCTTTAGCATATGGATCAACAACCTCATTAACTTTCCCATCTATAGTAACTAAATAATTATAATATTGTCCATTTAAATCTTTATTAATCTCTATTATCCAAGTCCCATTAATACCTTTATTCATATTATAGGTTTGAATTGGTTTACAATTATAGTTATATCCATCATCCCCATATAATAGTAAATCAACATTATCTGCTGTTGGCGCCCATAAAATAAATTTACTTTTATCTTTTGAATAAACTACTCCTAGCTCTCCATCATAATTATATAATTTCTCGAATTCATCATTAAATATTAGTTCTCTACCCATTTTTTCATCTCCCATTCATTTAAGACCATTTTATTTAAGCATACTCATGGAATCGTTACCGACGATATGCTTATTATAATTTTATAATAAATTTATTCTTATATCTATAAAAATATTTTTACTTTTTTTGTTTTTTAATCTTAGGTAATAGAATAGAAATTTTAATGATATCACCAAAAAGAATATTTTATTTATAAATTAACTCTTCTTTATGGTTATATCATTAATCCTTCTTATCTATAACTAAAATAACTTACTTATACTATTTATATTCATTTAAATTTATAATACTTGTTTAATCCCACTCATCATAAATATATTCTTCATCATTCTGATTATCCTCTATTTCATCACTAATACCACATTTTAGATCTTCACTGATAGAATCACTCATCCATTCACCAGTTCTGTATTCATTAAGTGCTTTTCTTAAACAGTCATAATCAAATTTACTTTCATCAGGTTCTATACCATAAAATACGAAATCATGTAAAACCTCTGTATTTTGTTTCCTATCCATTATAAATACCCATCCAACTTCTCCACCATAATTCATATCATCAGCTAACTCTGTAAGGGGTATATGAATTTGTTTTGTTTCTAAAGTAGGAAATTTATAAATTGTATATGCCATATTTAAAGCATCTAAGAGTTCTATATTTGTATTTATATAATCAAGCATACTATTTACTATACCTAAATACTTTGTAGGCTTTGTCTCCCTTAATTTTGCAGCAACCTTAAATAATACCTCTCTTTGCCTTTCAGTTCTTTCAAATTCATCTCCAACGCCTTTTCTTATTCTAGCATAAGATAAAGCCTGCTTTCCATTTAGTAATTGTAATCCAGGCTCTGTAACTGGGCAATCATTTCCTCCAGTAGATTCACCTATATACTTATTTAATTCATCCAACTGATATTCTTTAACATCAATTTCTAGTCCACCTATTTGATCAATTATAGCTTCAAATCCCCAAAAGTTTATTATTATATACTTATCTATACTTATATCATATGTTTTCTGTATTGTATCTTTCAACAACTCTATTCCACCAAAAGCCATTGCTGCATTTAATTTATATGGACCATATCCCTCAATATCAACTAAGGTATCCCTAAATAATGATGTTAATCTTATTTCCTTATTATTATTATCTAAAGTAGCGATTATAATAGAGTCCGCTCTTGCACTTTCCTTCAAGTCTCTACCATCAGTACCCACTAATAATACATTAGTAATACCCTCTACTTCTTTATAATCGACATCATCTTCACTTTTTTTCTCTATAGTTTTAATCTCCAGTTCATTCGATTTAGTATATATTTTACTCTTTATATAACTATAATACCCTACAGCACATCCAACAATAATAGCAAGCATCATACATATAGCTGAAATTATTATTTTACTTCTTAAGGAATATCTTTTTTTATCTTTACTCACCTTTATTGCCCCCTTTTGTTTACCACCTATCCTAACTTTATTATTTTACCATATTTGTTATAATTTATATAGCATTTTTTTTCAATATAGTTATTAATTTATAGTAAACTACATATATATTTTTACTCATGTATTTATAGATATAATCTAAAATTTATTTTTACGCAATAAAAAAGATTGTAAGAAAATTTCTTACAATCTCATAATTTTAATTACTTTCTGTTGTTTTGTTGAGCTTTTCTTGCTCTTCTACATTCAACACATCTTACTGGTTCGTTATCGAATCCTTTTTCTTTGTAGAAAGCTTGCTCTCCTTCTGTGAATAAAAATTCTTTTCCGCAGTCTCTGCATACAATAGTCTTATCTGCCATTATAAATTCCTCCATTTTCTTAAGATTTATCATGGTTAATAACATATCTCTTGAATAGGAGAAATTTTATTAATCTACTTTAAATCTTGTAAATAGTCAATTAACTTGACTTGTATTTTAATTATAACACATATATATTTTTTTACAATACTTTTATAAAGTTTATTAAAAATTTTTTCTCATTTTGTAATATATTGTTTTTATAGTTACTTATTTCTTTAACTACTTCTGCTCTCCTACTATTAACTCTCCACCAATAAAAGCTCTTTCCCACTGCTCTACATAACCACCACTACACCATTCTGACATTATTACTTCATCATTTTCATTTATAGGTACAGTTACTAATGGTTCTGTTATTAAATTTTCATTTTCTATTTTATAAACAGCTATATAAGTATCAAATTGAATTAATATAATCTTACCTAATGGTGATGTAAATGCATCTTTAAAAAAACCCAACTGCTGTTTTAATGATCTCCATGATATATAAAGAGAGTTGTAATTTATAAATCTACTATCTGGTAAAATTGATAGTTTAAAACTTTGTCCTGATTCATTCATATTCTTAGGTAATAAATTAAAAACAAATCTCCATTTACCTAATCCTCGTTCAATAGCCAAGTTGTTATAATTTATAGACGAAATATTTAGATTATCTATTTGTTCTTTAGATAAACTATTAATTTCATTTTGTAGCTCTTCTAAATACTTTTCTTTTTCATTTCCAATAAATATTTCATCTGCTTGTAATCCATTTTCAATATTAATATTATTTACAGGTATTATTTGATAAATTGGATAATTTCCTTCAAAGGAATCCCCTTGATATTTTCCTATAGCAATATAATCATTTCCAACAAATTTTATAGTTTTATATTCATTTTTATCTAAAATTATATTTTCAGCCATATCACTTTTTAATTTTTCATCATATTTACCTACTTTAAATTCATCATATTCAAAACTATTAATGCTCTTTTGATTTACTTCTAACTTCCATATTCCATTTAACCTTGGAAAAATAATACTAGGTCTTTCATATATATTTCTTATTTCACAATTATCATGAGCTATCCATATAGTTCTATATTCATCATTGCTATATATTCCATCATCAATTCTTTTACCAGGCGTTTTAATTCCTAACATAACACCTTCCTTTATATTGCCCTTTTCCTCTTTAGTTATATTTATTATTCCATCGTCATCTTTAATATCATTAAAATTAGCAACATTATTTACTTTACTTAATTTAATTAAATTACTTTTATATAGTAATATCATCTCTGTATCAGAGTTTAAAAAGAAGTCACCTATTATCTGATTTTTATCAATAATAGATATTAAATCTACCCTCTCTCTACCATTCATAAAATCATTCATCGTTAAGTTGCTTTCATATGAAAGAATATAATTTCCTTCAACTGCTCTTAATTTATAGTGAATATTTTCTTTATAATTACCTACAATATTAACTTTACTATTATCTAACTCTATTTTATCTCCAACTAAATAAGTATCTTCCTCTTCATTATCGTCCTCTTCTCCTAATTGCTCGACTGAATCAATTCTCCAAGTTCCAGTAAAATTAAAAATATTACTACCTTTCTCCTTTACAATATTAGATTTACACCCACAAAATAATAATATTATAGATAAGCAAAATATTATCAAAAGCTTCTTATTCATATTATAATTCTCCTTTATTTAAAGGAATCTTAATTGTTACTTCTGTTCCTGTACCTTCATTACTTTTAATCTCTAGAATTCCTCTATGCAAAGTTATTATTTCATCACATATAGATAAGCCTATCCCATTTCTCGACTTACTATTTTTCCCCTTATAAAATTTATCCTTTACCCTTAGTAAATCCTTACTACTTATTCCACTTCCATTATCTCTTACTATAAATACCAAGTATTTTTCTTCAGCTTCAGCGTTTAAACTTATTATTCCATTCTCTTCAGTAAATTTAAAGGCATTGTCTATAATATTACTTAAAACTTGTTTAATTCTATTTTCATCAAAATAACCTTTTGTAACACTTTTATCTATCGTTATAATAAATTTTTTTCCTTCTCTATCAGCTCTAGGCCTCATATAATTTTCAATATATTCAACAAAATCTCTTACATCATGTTCTTTTATATTTAAAGAAACAACACCATTTATAAGCTTAGAGAAATCTAATAACTCTTCTACCATCTCTGTTAATCTATCACTTTCTTTTTCAATAATATCAAGTCCTAAAGCTACTGTATCCATATCACTACAGTCATACTTTAAAGTTATAGCCCACCCCTTAATTGATGTTAATGGCGTTCTTAATTCATGTGAAACTGAAGATATAAATTCATTTTTTAACTTTTCCCTTTTTTCAACTTCACATCCCATATAATTCAATGTCCTTGATAATTGAGCAATTTCAATATTGTCAGCAACATCACTTCTAATATTTAAATTTCCCTTTGCCATCTCTTTTGCAACTGCCGTTATTTTCTTTATTGGAGAGACTATATCTTTTGCTATTATTAAACTCATTATTATTCCTAAAGCTATTACTATTATAGAAATAAATAAAAATAGTACGCTAAAAATGTCTATTATTTTATGTACTTCTTCTAAAGAAAAAATAATCCTAACTATACCTATCATATCATTTTGATTTATTTTCGAGGTGATCTCCTTAGAAACTATCATTACCTTATCATTATAACGATCTACCTTTCCAATCCACACTCCAACCTCACCATTTTTGGCTTTTGATATATCAGGAGTCCTTAAAATTTCAGAATCTCTTATACCATATGAATCCATTAATAACTCACCACTTGGATCTAATATTTCCACTTGTCCTTGTTTCATGTTCCAAAAAACATCTACATTATCATATATATTTTCCATTAATTCATTATTTGAAAAATATTTTTGATAAAAATTAATAGATGATTCTAACTGATTAATTAAGGTATCTTGAGTATTCTTGTAATAATATCCCCTTAAGCATAATAAAGTTAATATGTCTAATATTAGAACTGTTGATATTATTACTATAAGAAAATTCCTCAATAACTTACTTCGTATACTTTTCACAAACTTCGCCTCTCCATCTATATCCAAGCCCCCATATAGTTTCTATGTATCCTTCCTTAGATGATGAATCTTCTATTTTGCTTCTAAGTCTTCTTATGTTCACATCTATAATTTTAGAGTCAGCAAAATAATCCTTTCCCCAAACCAAGTCTAATAATTCATCCCTTGAAAAAGCCTTATTAGGATTTTCTATAAATAGTTTTATAAGTGAATATTCTTTTGGTGTTAAGTCAATCTCTTTACCTCCTTTAAATACCTTTTTCCCATAGCTATCTATAGTAAATATTCCATTTCTTATAATATTATTTTCTTTATTCCCACCAATCCTTCTTAATATAGCTTTTATTCTAAGCAATAACTCCATTGGATTAAATGGTTTCACCATATAGTCATCTGCTCCATATTCGAGTCCCATTATTTTGTCCATATCTTGGCCCTTAGCCGTTAACATTATAATACCTATCTTATCTTTTTTCTCTCTAATCTTCTTGCACACTTCAAATCCATTCATACCTGGTAGCATAACATCTAATATTACAAGTACTGGATTTTGTAATTCTAATATATTTAGCCCTTCTTCTCCATTATCCGTTTCTAAAACCTCAAAGCCATTCCTATTTAAATTTATTTTTAAAAACCCTCTTATACTATCTTCATCTTCAATTATTAATATTTTCTCCATATAAAATTCCTTTCAAAGTTATAACAATACTCTCTATTTATATTTTCTAATGTATACAAATAAAATACTGAATAAACACACTTATTTATTCAGTATTTATAAATTCCTCTACTTTAATGTTCTAAATTCATATCCTAAAGACTTTAAGTAATCTATAATTTGCTGTAGCGATTGTGCTGTTGTCTTCTTTGCATTTGTATCATGCATTAATATAACTAAAACATCATCATTTCCAGCTAAATCATTCACAGTTCCTTTTAATCTATTTACTAACTGTTCAACTGTTCTATCATTACTTTCAGCATCTCCATTAAGAACATTCCAATCTATATAGCAATATCCATTTCTTTCAAGAATAGGATCTAATGCTTTAGTATTCCATGACATATGTCCTCCTGGCAATCTAATAACCTTGGTAGTAAAGTTATCTCCTAAAACAGATTTCATTACATCTTCAGATTTTTTCATATCATTTACTAATACTGTTGGATTAGCAATTCTCCCTGGATATAAAATACTGTAATCATGACAATATCCATGATTTCCAATAGCGTGTCCTTCGTTAACCATTTCCTTTAACAATTCTTTTTGTATATCACTTTTTTCAACATTACTACCTAGTATAAAAAAGGTAGCTTTGACATTATTAACTTTAAGGGTTTCTAGTATTTGTTGTGTTACTTCAGTAGAGGGTCCATCATCAAAAGTTAAGTATGCAATCTTTTTCCCATCCTCTCTTAAGTAATTCCATTTATTAAGCATATTCTCTATATCTTTAGCATTATCTGCATATAAGTCATTTTCATAAGATGTATATAATAAATTTTCTTTATTTGTAGCAGCGTGAATATTTTCTCCTTCCTGAGAGCTTTTCTTATTATTATCATCATTAAAATTACTAGTGTCTATCATAAAATCACCATAGTTTATATCTATATTTGTATTAGCTATAACATTTTTATCGTCTAAGACTCCTATACAGAATATAGTAATTATTAATAAACCTACTACCTTGCAATTATTCTTTATTATATGTTTTCTAAATCTACTACATCTATTTTTATCCTTAGTTAATTTATCCATTTACAAATTCCCCTAACTACTTCTTATATATTTCTATACTTTATATTATACCTATATAGAATGAAATTAATTTACAAAAGTATTACAATATATTTGTAATTGATGGAAGTTGCTTATTTTATATATAGATTAATCTATATATAAAATAAGTTAGCACTATAAATTTTTATAATGCTAACTTATATTTATTTTATTAAATAAACGGATTATAGAAACGTCCACCATTTACTATTGTTGCAATTATAGCAATTATTAATATAATACTAACTATAGCTACAGCTATATAATCACCTTTTTTAAATGGCCTTCCATTATACCAAGTACGCTTTTTATTACTTCCAAATGCTCTAAGTTCCATAGCAGAACTTATAGTTTCTATTCTATCTAAACTTGAGAATATTAGAGGCATTAAAATAGAAGCTGAGTTTTTAATTCTTTTTGTTATTTTTTCCTTTTTAGACATATCTATTCCTCTAGCTTGTTGTGCAAATGATATATCTTGATAGTCACGCTGAACATCAGGTATATATCTTAAAGCTATCGAAACTGAATATGCTATTTTATAACTTACGCCTATTTTATTTAATGATGCTGCAAATTCACTTGGATTAGTAGCAACCATAAATAATAATGCCATAGGTATTATTGAAAAATACTTTAAAGTTATATTAAACTGATAAAATAATTGCTGACTTGTTATAGTATACGGACCAGCAATCTTAAATAAATCTGTTCTACTTCCATATATTTGAACACCCTCATATGGTGAAAATATGAATATAGCTACATTATTTAATAATAAGAATATTAATATAAAGTAAAGAACAAATGAAATTTGTTTAAATTCTACCCTTGAAATTTTAAACACAATTATGCTTATAACAAACATTCCTAAAAGCACACGAGTATCATATGTAATCATCGAAGCTAAAGCCCAAATAATTAAGGCAATTAACTTTGATGCCCCTGTTAATCTATGAATAGGTGAATCTATATCTGAATATCCAATCATCGTGCTCATATACTTCTAATCCTCCTATCATAATCAATAAATTTCTTAACAAATATTCTTGGATTATCTAACTTAGCTTTTATAGCTAATTCATATAGTGATGTTTCCTTTAAATTTGCTTTATTTATTACTTCCTCATCTGTAAGAACATTAGCTGCTATATCATCAGCTAATTTTAATCCATTTGATAATACAATTGCTCTATTAGTATATTCAAGCATTAAATGCATATCGTGAGTTATCATTATTATTGTTACACCTTTTTGATTTAACTCTTTTAAGAACTCCATAATTTCAGTGTAATGTTTAAAGTCCTGACCAGCTGTAGGTTCATCTAAAATAATAATTTCAGGATTTAATACCAATATTGATGCAATTGTTACACGTTTCTTTTGCCCAAAACTTAATGCTGAAATTGGCCAATTACGGAATTCATATAATCCGCATATCTTTAATGTCTCAAAAACTCTATTCTTAATTTCCTCTTCAGAAACCCCTCTAACTTTAAGCCCTAAAGCTACTTCGTCAAAAATCATAGTCTTTGATATCATTTGGTTTGGATTTTGCATTACTATACCTATTTTTTCAGCACGCTCTTTAATAGTATCATTAATTAGATCCCTACCATTAAATAGTATCTGCCCTTCCGTTGGCTTATAAAATCCGCATATTAACTTAGAAATAGTTGATTTACCGGCTCCATTTCTACCTACAATACTAACCATTTCCCCCTTATTAACTTTAAAAGAAACGCCATGTAATATTTCCTTTCCAGATTCATAAGAGAATTTTACATTCTTCATTTCAAGAATAGGTTCATTATTTACCTTCTGCTCATCTTCTATTGTATCTTCATACCACTCTTTTAACTTTTCCCTACAACTATCTACATTTAGTGTATCAATATGTTCTGGATGCATTTCTGGTTTAATATCGCAGCCGGCATATTTTAATGCAGTAATATATAACGGCTCACGTATTCCTGTTTCAATTAACAAATTTGAACTTAATAACTCTGCTGGATTTATATCTGCTGCTATTCTACCGTTATCAACAACTATTATTCTATCTACTGGACAATGTAATACATCCTCTAATCTATGTTCTATTATTAATATAGTCTTGTTAGTTTTCTTTTGAATTTGATCTATTAACTCAATAGCACTTTTTCCTGTTGCAGGATCTAAACTTGCTAAAGGTTCATCAAATAAAAGAATATCTACTTCTCCAACCATAACACCTGCTAATGTTACACGTTGCTTTTGGCCTCCTGATAAACTATACGGTGCAGAGTCTAAATGAGTATCTATCCCTACAATTTCAGAAACAATTTTAACTTTTTCTTTCATTTCTTTTTGTGATACACAATCATTTTCTAATTTAAAAGCTATATCTTCACCAACTGTTAATCCTATAAACTGACCATCTGGGTCTTGAAGTACAGTACCTACTGAATTTGATAATTCAAATATACTCATTTCTTTAGTTTCTTTTCCTTTAACTTTTAAGCTACCAGAAATTTCACCTTCATTAGAAAAGGGTACAAGTCCATTTATACAATTTGAAAGAGTACTTTTTCCTGAACCTGATGGTCCTACTATAAGTACCTTTTCTCCTTCATATATAGTTAAATTTATATTATTTAATGTTGGCTTTGCCTGAGCTCTGTATTGAAAAGTAAAATCCACGAACTCAATTACAGGTTTTTTCATAGCAAATCTCCTCGTCTTTTTCTATATAAACTTCAATAATGTTAATCTAGTTTTTATTAATCACCTTAAAGCTTAATAGATACTCTATTAAGCACTTTTTTAAGTTGTATTAGCAATATTTTAGTATTAACAAAATATTAATTAATAACCTCATTAAAAATAATACTATATTTTTAATCATATGTATATTCTGAAAAAAAATTTATGACGTAAAATTTTATTTAATCGTTAAAAATACCAGAGACGTAAAGACTCCGGTATTTAAAACAGATATTACTCTCTATCTAAGCTTCCTTTTTTTACTCTAGTCTTAGAATAAGTATATAATAATATAGTACCTAATACTCCAACTGTAATTGCATTTGAAGTTCCAGCTACAGCCCCTTGTAAATAGACCTTTTTAACCGGTTCTGCATATATAAGTATATCTAATGTTGGTGCAACTAAAAGCCATGCTACAACATTAGCAATTATTTGATAAATATTGAAAATTATCATTTCCTTTTTATCAAACTCACCTTCATTAACTTTTAACCTCTTCCAAGCTAATCCTATAATTAATCCAACAGTTGCTGATGCAATAAACCAACTAAACCAAGGCGAACCATAAAACACCAAATCCTTCAACGCATGTCCTATAAATCCAATAGCAACTCCAGCAAATGGTCCATATAAAACTGCCATTAAAGCTAAAAATGCATAACATGTTTCAATATTAGTATTTGGTATTCCTGATGGAATAGAACCGAAACGACCTAATATCATAAATACAGCCGCTCCAATACCAATTGCAACAATAGTCTTAATATATAATTTGTTACCCATTACGTCTCCTCCTTTTCATATACATTATGATTAATTAAAATTAATTTTATTCGTAAACTACTTTTGGTGCCTTTCTAATAGAAATTCTCCAATTAGTTCCCGTTTGTATGTTATACGCCTTAGAGAATGAACCTTGATTTATAGCAACAGCTAAATTATCTAATCAATTGTTCCACTTACTATATCCTTATCTTTAGTTGATTCAACTACTGGTAATTCTACACATACGTTTTATGGGAGTAAGTGTTCCGTTATCCGGTGTAATTATGTACTGACCCTTTGCTATCTTAACTGCTATACTTTTTCTATGTGATCCAACTCCAGGATCAACAACTGAAACAAACACACTGCCTTCTGGCTAATAAAGCACAGTGCGAACAATGTGTTAATCAACATTTTTTTTATTCGTTAATTAGCGAATGTTAATTTCATTCTCTTTTTTAGCAATACTTTAAAATTATACTTTTATATTAATTTATAGTCAATATCTTTATATTACTATCTAAAACCATAAAAATATCCTTAATATAAAATGACTGCCTATAATTACCTCATTTTCAATTTACCTTTTTGAAAACAATTCATTATAAGACAGTCCTTTTTATTTTTTAATTAATTTTATAATACATGAGTTCCTTCACCTATATTACTTGTATAGAATGATGGTGTAATTCCTGTAACTTTTTTGTATGCCACTGATACCTTTTCTTTAAATTCTTCTACCTTAGTATTATCTACCAAAGCAATAGCACATCCTCCAAATCCAGCACCAGTCATTCTAGCACCAATACATCCACCTATCTTTAAAGCCTCATGTACTAAAGTATCAAGATGAAGACCTGTAACTTCATAATAATTTTCAAGAGACATATGAGATGCTGTTAATAATTTACCAAATCCTAATATATCATTATTTTTTAACATTTCCATGCTTTTTTTAACTCTTTCATTTTCAGTAACAACATGCATAGCTCTTTTCTTTATAGTTTCATCAGAGATAAATGATTCAATATCATCAATCGTTGCTTGACAAAGATTTGATAATTTTTCAGTTTTATTTTCATTTATTATTTCAAGAGCCTTTTCACATTCTGATCTTCTTTCATTATATTTTGAATCAGCAAGTTCCCTTCTCTTATTAGTACTCATTATAACCAAACTGTATTCTCCTAAGTTTAAAGGGGCATATTCATAATAAAGAGAATCACAATCTAAAAGTATTGCATGGTCCTTCTTTCCTACTGCAACAGCAAATTGATCCATAATTCCACAGTTAACACCAACAAATTCATTCTCAACTTTTTGACAAAGTTTTGCTATTTCAACTCTATCAATTTGCTCTGGATTCTCTAGATACAGTATTATATATGCCATTAGTACTTCAAGTGCTGCTGAAGATGAAAGACCCGCTCCATCTGGAATATTGCTATATAAAACTATATCCATTCCTGGCACTTCATGTCCTAAATCCTTAAGTGCTTTTATAACTCCCTTTGGATAATTACCCCAATCATCTTCTTTCTTATAAACTAAATCTTCATCTAAATCAACAATTACTTCTCCAGCAACATTCTTTGATCTCATTCTTATTTTATTATCATCTCTTAATGATAGTGCTGCATAAATTCCAACTGTTAATGCTCCTGGAAACACAAATCCACCATTATAATCTATATGTTCTCCAATTAAATTAACTCTTCCTGGTGATAAAAAGGTTTTTATCTCTCTATTATCTACTCCATATTCATTTTTAAATAATTCTATCATTTTCTCTCTATTCATAATCTTTCCCAACCTCTCTTAAAATCTATTATATTTAAATCACTGTGCTTAAGAATTTTTCTAGCCCAGCTTGTCCTTTCTCATTTCTCTTAAATACTCCTGCATCTTCAAGAACATTTGCAAATATATTACCCACTTCATTCTTTAATAACTCCTTAGCTTCATCATAAGTTAATAAAGAAGTTTCAGAAAGCATTCTTTCTATCCATGGTATATGCTTATTAATTTCACTATTATTTTCTGCTTCTAATCTATTGTATATTACTTCACCGCAAAGAATTTTAGCTATAATATCTAATTCCTTTTCTAATCTTCCTGGTAAAACAGCAAGTCCCATAACTTCAATTAATCCTATATTCTCTTTCTTTATATGATGAAGTTCTTTATGGGGATGGAATATACCATCTGGATGCTCTTTTGAAGTTCTATTATTTCTTAAAACTATATCTAATTCAAAGGCTTCACCTTTTCTTCTTGCAATTGGAGTTACCGTATTATGTGGTGTATCTCCACTAAATGCTACTATATCATTTTCTTCATCAGAATAATTTTTCCATGCTTCAAATATTTCCATAGCTAAATCTATAACCTTATTTTTATCATTTCCTTTTATTCTAACTACAGACATTGGCCATTTAACAGTTCCGATTTCAACATCTTCATATTTTCTGCTCTCATAATATTTCTCTATACAAGCTTTTTCCATAGGAAACTCATGTCTTCCTCCTTGGTAATGATCATGAGTTAATATTGATCCACCTACAATAGGTAAGTCTGCATTAGAACCTATAAAATAATGTGGTAAAAACTCTGTAAATTCAACTAATCTTTCAATTGAATCTCTTGTTAATCTCATTGGCTCGTGCTCCCCACTAAACACAATACAATGTTCATTATAGTAAACATATGGAGAGTATTGTAAGAACCACTCTTTATTAGTTAATGTCATAGGAATAATTCTATGATTTTGTCTTGCTGGATGATTTATTCTTCCTGCATATCCTACATTTTCTTTACAAAGTAAACACTTTGGATATGTGGATTGTTTCATAAGCTTCGCTTTAGCTATTTCTTTTGGATCTTTTTCTGGTTTTGATAAATTAACTGTAATCTCTAAATCACCATATTCAGTTGTAGTTGGCCACCAAAGATTTTTAGCTATTCTATCAGTCATTATATAATTTGAAGCCTTACTTAAATCATAAAACCAATCTGTAGCCTTTTCCTTAGATTCATTTTCATACTTATCATAAAAAGTTTTAACAACTTCACCTTCTCTTGGCATCAATAGGCCCATTATCCTTGCATTAAATAAATCTCTAAAAGTAGTAGTATCTTCTTCTATTAATCCTATTTCAACTGCATAGTCTAAAATATTCTCTAATATTTTAACTGCACTCTCTTCTATATTTTCATCTACCTCTCCTTCAAAGGGCTCTTCTATCTTTAATAAATCTATCAATGCATTTCTCGTTGGAATAACATCCCACTTAGAAATCATTTCTTTTTTCAGTGCAAATTTTAAAAGCCTTTCAATTTCATACCCAATATTACTCATAATTTTCACCATCCACTCTTAATTTAATACTATTAAAAAATATTTTAAATTTTTTCTATAACTTACTTTCTATTAATACCATTAAATATTTCTTGAATAACTAATGTTGCAGCCCCTATTACTGCAGCATCTCTTCCTAATAAACTTCTAATTATTCTCACATTTTCAATTGATAATTTTAATCCTCTGTTTTTTACTATCTCATTTAAAGTTTCAATGGCATATGTTGTATTCTCAAATATCTCTCCAACAACTACTATTGCCGTTGGATTTAATATATTTATTAAATTTGTAATAGCTATTCCAATATATCTGGCTGCTTCCTTTAATATTGTTATAGACATCTCATCACCATTTTTAGCTGCATCACATATATCTTGTATTGATAGTTTATTTATATCCTCCACATCTCTACTAAGAGAAGTACTAACCCCTTGTTTTATAAGCTTAATAGCTTTTCTAATTATGTTATTATTAGATGAAACAGTTTCTAAACAACCATAATTTCCACAGTTACACTTATCACCATCTGCTTCCACTACTATATGACCTATTTCCCCAGCACTAAAATCAACTCCATAATAAGGTGTATTATTTATAATAATTCCCGCACCTATACCATTTGAAATATTTAAAGTTACAAAATTAGCTATGTCCTTTGTTACCCCAAACCAACTTTCTCCTAATGCCATAGCTCTCACATCATTGTCTACATACACAGTTAATTCAAGTTCTTCTTCTAAATCTTCCTTTATATTTTTATTCTTCCAACCATAATATAAAGAATGTATTGATTCCCCTGTCCTTGCATTTACTATACCATGCAGTGCTACACCTACTCCTAATATCTTTTCCTTATCTAGCTCACTTGATTCCAAGACTTCATTAATTAAATTAATTAACTTTTTAAAAACTAAATCATAATTATATCTTTCATTATCTATTATTATAGATTTCTTAGTGATTATCTGTGCTGAAAGATTTGTTATAACTACATCTATAACTCCAACACCTATACCTATACCTATTACATATCTAGCATTTGGATTTAGCTCCAATATTATTGGTGGTCTTCCTCCACTAGATTCACCAATTTTGCTTTCTATAAGAAATTTGTCCTCAATTAAGATTTTTGTTATATTCGTAACACTAGCTGGAGTTAATCCTGTTAATTTTGCAATTTCTGCACGTGATAGGCTTCCATTATCCCTTATAACCTTAAGAACAGCTGAAACATTTAATTGTTTCATTAACTCAAAGCTACCTTTTAATATTTTATTCATTTTATCACTTCTTTATTAATTATTTTAATAAAGCCCTCAAAAAAATTTTTTTCCTTTTACTTTTAAAGACTCCTGAAATTGTTTTCTTACTTTAATGTTAACATATCTTTATTTTTTGTCAATATAATTTAAATCAAATTTATCTAAAAGCTAGCACAAAATTGTACTAGCTTCTTTCTCCTGTTAATAATCTATAATAATTATTTAATTATCTTATATACTTTAAAAGAAAAACCTTCTATGTTTATTTTAGCTAAATTCTCAACATTCTTAGTAATTAAATTTATTGCCTTTAATTGTGAATTTATACTTATCGAAGCACTACTATCACTATTATTAAATACACATAAAACTTCTTCATCCTCTAAAACTCTCTTAAAGGCTATAATATTGGCTCTACAATAAACCTCTTCAAAGTCACCGTCTATAAAAATTTTATTGCTTTTTCTAATATTAATCATGCTTTTATAAAAGTTAAACAGATCTATATTTTGCTTTTCCTTATCCCAAACCATACACTTTCTATTTTCAGGGTCATCTCCACCATCTATTCCAATCTCATCGCCATAATATATATATGGAACACCTATATATAAAAATTGATATGCTATAGCAAGCTTAATTCTATTAATATTTCCATCACATTCATTATAAATTCTTTTAGTATCATGACTTCCTATCAAGTTCCACATTTGCTTAGTAATACTATCCATATATAACACTCTATTTTCTGCCATTATATCTAAAAACTCTCTTCCATTTATAATTCCTTTAGCAAAAAAATCTATAATAGCATTTTTAAAAGGATAATTCATTATTCCATCTAACTGATCTCCCTTTAAAAAAGAGTTAGCCTCATGCATTATCTCTCCAATTATTATTGCATCACTTTTAGCACCTTTAACTTTTTTTCTAAATTCTCTCCAAAACTCATGTCCAACTTCATCACAGACATCAAGTCTCCATCCATCTATTCCAACTTCCTTAATCCAAAACTCTCCTACATTTAACAAATACTCTCTAACTTCTTTATTATTTGTATTAAGTTTAGGCATATTATCACAACCATTAGCAAAAGTATAATACTTATTTTTTGATTTTTTTACTGGCCATGAATCTATAAAATACCATTCCTTATATTTTGATTTTTCCTGATTTTCTATTAAATCTTTAAATGCAAAGAAATCTGCACCTGAATGATTGAATACAGCATCAAAAACTATTTTTATTCCTAAGTTATGTGCTTTTTCTACCAGCTCTTTTGCTTCTTCCAATGTCCCAAACTGTGGATCTATATTAAAATAATCTTCAGTATTATATTTATGGTTGGTATCAGATTTAAATATAGGTGTAAGATAAATTAAATTAACGCCTAATTCTTCTAAATGGGGCAATTTCTCTATTATTCCACGTAAATCTCCACCATAAACACTTCTCCTATGAATTTTACCTTT
Organism: uncultured Clostridium sp.; assembly: GCF_934754925.1. Classification (GTDB taxonomy): domain Bacteria; phylum Bacillota; class Clostridia; order Clostridiales; family Clostridiaceae; genus Clostridium. The sequence continues at coordinate 26,320 of NZ_CAKVJA010000034.1, forward strand.
CCCCCATTGTCCAGTACCTTCAATATTTATTGAAGGATTACCATTATAGAATCTATCTGGGAATATTTGATATACAACTGATTCCTGTAACCACTTAACTTCTTTATATAAATCTTCTTCTGCTATATAAGGAAATTGAAAAGAATTCATATCATTATACCCAAATTCCGGATTTACAAATCCTCTCTCGTTATATTTAAAGCTTTCCTCATTCATATCAATAAATTCAAAATAATATCTATATCTATTTCTAAAAACTGATATTTCTGTTTGATAATACGTAAAAAGTTCCGTCTCTGCAACTATATTCATGGACTTTTTATTATATGGATTTTCCCAATCATATCTATCTTTATAATAAATGTAACATTCCTTAACATCATCTCTTGCTACTCTTACTCTAACAATCAAAGTATCCTTATTTTTTCCATATGAATAAGGAGTATCTAAAATATGAAAAACAGCATATTTATTCATAAAACTCACCTCTACCATTTAAAACATTTACATAATTATTATAAAAATTTTTCATACTCTTGATTGTATATTTATAATATAATATATATATAATTAATATAACTTTTCTATATTATGGGGGTTAATTGTTATGTATGAAAGTTTTATTTCTGATTTAAATATTTTTAGTAATGAATTTTCTTCTTTTATTGATACCAGTAATAGACCTGCTATTCTTCATAAAATTAAACAAAAACATATTGGAGAATTAGAGGATGATTTAAATATAGAAGATAAAAAAATTGATTTATATATATGGAATGCAATATTTTCCAAAGAGATTATAAGACATGGTATTTCTAAAAAATATCTTCATACTCTTTACAATAAATATTATGTTAAAATACCAACTCTTAATGATTTAAAATCCCTTCAGGAGTTAGAAGTAGAAATGGCCGAAGCATATCTTGAATTTTTAATTAGTGATGTAGAAGTTAAAGATAACTTCATAGTGAACAAGCTTCTTCAACATCTTCATATGAATATTGAAAGTTTTATGTCACTAGAAAAAATATCTGAGCATCTTGGAATAACACCGGAATATGCATCAACTTGTTTTAAAAAGCATATGGGAATATCTCTAATGAAGTATTCTAAGAAAATTAAAATAGATAGAGCGAAGGTTTTATTACTTACAACAAATAAAAGCATGCTTGATATAGCACTATCATTAGGTTTTTATGATCAAAGCCATTTTTCAAAAACATTTAAATCATTTGAGGGAATGTCTCCTTCAGAATTTCGCAACACACACTATAACTAAATTACGCATTACATGTAGCGAAAAAATGAAATATTTATTTTCCGGGAACGGTGAAATTTTCGCCTAGAATTTATATCTTTGTTCCATT
>NZ_CAKVJA010000035.1 GCF_934754925.1 uncultured Clostridium sp.
AAGTTAATTTACTTATTTTTTTGTTTTCATTCTTATTATTTTAAGGTATAATAACCAATGGAGAATAAATTGATATACATAATTGTTAATTTTATAACATTAAGTAAAACTTAATGAATTCTCTATAATATTTTAAAATGTACGGAGGTATTGCCATGTTAGTTTCAGCTAAAGAAATGTTAAACAAAGCAAGAGAAGGAAAATACGCTGTTGGTCAATTCAACATCAACAACTTAGAATGGACTAAAGCTATTTTATTAACTGCACAAGAAAATAACTCACCAGTAATCTTAGGAGTATCTGAAGGTGCTGGAAAATATATGTGCGGATACAAAACTATCGTAGGAATGGTTAACGGTATGTTAGAAGAATTAAACATAACTGTACCAGTTGCTCTACACTTAGACCACGGTAGCTATGAAGGATGCTACAAAGCTATGGAAGCTGGATTCTCATCAGTTATGTTTGATGGATCTCACTATCCAATCGCTGAAAACATCGAAAAAACTACTGAATTAGTTAAAGTTACTTCTGAAAAAGGATTATCTTTAGAAGCAGAAGTTGGATCAATCGGTGGAGAAGAAGACGGAGTTGTTGGTAAAGGTGAAGTTGCTGATGCTCAAGAATGTAAATCAATAGCTGATTTAGGAGTTACTATGTTAGCTGCTGGTATCGGAAACATTCACGGAAAATACCCATCAAACTGGCAAGGACTTGCTTTTGATGCTTTAGAAGAAATCAATAACGCTTGTGGAAACATGCCATTAGTATTACACGGTGGTACTGGAATTCCAGAAGAAATGATCAAGAAAGCTATATCTTTAGGAGTTTCTAAGATCAACGTTAATACTGAATGTCAATTAGCATTCCAAGAAGCTACAAGAGCTTACATTGAAGCTGGAAAAGATAAAGAAGGAAAAGGATTTGACCCAAGAAAATTATTAAATCCTGGATTCGAAGCTATCAAAGCTACAGTTAAAGAAAAAATGGAATTATTCGGATCAATCAACAAAGCTTAATTCCTTTAAATATAAAAAGAGCACATTTGTGCTCTTTTTATATTTAGCCTCTTTTAAAGGAATAATATATATCTCCATATGATTTTATTTTATCTATATCAATTTTATATATTTCATTCAATATATAGGCTTCTATATCCTTACTTTTTATACTTTTGCTAATTTTAAGATTATTTATAGCTCTTTGTTCTCCAATATAAAAAGCTATTGTTGCAATTAATATAGCCTGAACTATTTCACTTTTATTTTTGCATACTCCAATACTAACAGCTATCATTCCTGTATATATATCATCTAATATATCTTTATCATATAAATAATTAATATTATTTTTTATAATAAATTCGCTGTATCCATCAGTTATATAATAATTATCACTTTTTATAATTATTATACTATTATTCTTCTTTGAAAAATTTCTAAATTTGAATTTGTCATTCTCATGATTTTTACTATTATCTTCATCACTCTCTTGAAATTTTATCAAAGTTTCTACTTCGCTCTTTGTTCCTTTAATAACATTAATATTATATCTATTTAGAATACTTAATGCCAAATTTCTTTTGTTAATTATCGAATCTATTCCATTGGCTTCTAATAATACTATCTCTCTCTTATTCATGGATATTAAAGATTTTTCTATATCTAATACACCTTCTGAATTTATTTCATCCAAAAAAATCAGTAATGTATTTATTAAATCAAGCTCTTTATACTGCTTGCTATCTTTATAACTTAATCTACCATTATAATGATTAATTGTAGTTTCTAAAATTCTCAATCTTTCATTATTAGCACAACAATAAATAAGAGGTAGCATACTCTTTTGCAAGTCTAATATATATTTTATAGACTCTCCATTAAGCCTCATAGCACTTCCTCACTTTATTATCTATAGTGCAACCCTTGCCTACCAATATAATATTCGACAAAATCTACAATGTGAGCAATATTTTTCTATTCTTCTCCAAAGACCTTCTTACGTAATTGAAGTCCCGCTTTTGTTACAGCTACTCCCCCCATGGCTGTTTCTCTAAGTGCTGATGGAAGACTCTTTCCCACCTTATACATAGCTGATACAGTATCATCAAATGGTATTTTGCTACCTACCCCAGCCATAACCATATCCGCTGTACAAAGTGCACTTATAGCTCCCGCTGCATTTCTCTTTGCACATGGGATTTCAACTAATCCTGCTACTGGGTCACAAACAAGACCAAGTACATTTTTAATAACTATAGCAGCTGCATCTAAACTCATTTTAGGAGTTCCACCCATCATTTCAACAACTGCTGCCGATCCCATAGCTGCTGCTGAACCACATTCTGCTTGACATCCACCTTCTGCTCCTGAAAGTGTAGCATTCATTCCAATTATCATACCTACTGCTGCTGAAGCAAATAATCCATCTATAAGTTCTTCATCTGTTTTTCCTAACTTCTCACCTGCTGATAAAATTACAGCCGGTAATATCCCACAAGATCCTGCTGTTGGACATGCTACTATTCTTCCCATTCCAGCATTAACTTCTGATGATGATAATGCCATGGCCATAGCTTTTACTGTTACATCTCCAGTTAAAGTATCTCCTTTTTCTAAATACTTTTGAATTTTATATCCATCTCCACCAATAAGACCACTTAATGAATATACTTCCTTCTCTCTACCTTCAGTAGCTCCATCTTTCATTACCTTTAAATTCTTAGCCATCTTTTCGTATACTTCTTCTCTAGATAGCCCCTTATCTTCCATTTCAACTCTTATTGCATATTCACTTAATGATATATTTTCTTCCTCACATATTCTTAATAACTCTTCACCTGATCTTGCTAACATACTATTCACCGTCCTTAATTGGATTAATCATTATTACTTTATTTATACCTTCAATAGCTTTAACATTACCTATTATTTCTGATGTCACCTCATGATCAACCTCAAATACCATTGTCGCATCTCTACCCTTTTGATTCCTAAATACTTTCATAAAGGCAATATTTATATCATTATCATAAAGTATTGATGCTACTTTAGATAATACACCTGGAACATCTCTATTTGAAACAATAATAGTAGGATAAGCTCCAGTGAAATTAACTGAATTTCCATTAACAGAAGTAACCTCTATACTTCCTCCTCCAATAGATGAACCTATAAGCTCATATATACCTTCTCTTCCCTTTATAACAAATTTAACAGTATTAGGATGAACATCACCTAAATCTGCTTCTCTGAACCTTATTTTTAATCCCATTTCTCTAGCTATATCTAAAGAATTTCTAAGTCTTAAATCACTTGGCTCCATCCCTAATATTCCAGCCACTAAAGCTCTATCTGTTCCATGACCTTTATATGTTTTAGCAAATGATCCATGTAAATAAAATGTTACATCCTCTATATCAGCACCAGCTACAGCTCTTGCAACTTTTCCAAGTCTTGCAGCTCCTGCTGTATGAGATGATGATGGCCCAACCATTATAGGTCCTAATATGTCAAAAACTCCTACACTTTTCATTATGTAACCTCCAAATTTCTTATGTTAAATAACTAAACTATTCATTAAGCTTAATTTTTCTCTATCAGTAGTTTTTAATATAAAAAATATAGTTTTCTACTCATTTCTCTAGAATTTAATAATTGATTGAGTAAAGTTAGTGCTGAAAATTTTTACTATTTCAGTTATAACAAGTTTAAAAACTTTAGCAAACTTTACAGAATCAATTATATAAATTCTAATTTAAAATTTCATAGTTCTCTTAAAATAAATATTTTAGTATTTATAAAAAATGCTTCCTCCAATAAATTCTCTTAAAATTGAATTTTGTGGAACTATATCTTTATCAATTTCTCTAAAAAAGTTTAATAATCCCTTTAATCTTTTAGCTTCATCATAAACTACACTATCTTCTTTAATTTTATCAAGCTCTTGAAGTGCATATTTCTTTAATACACATAGTTCATAAACTAAAGTAGAATTAAACATTACATCTGCTTCTTCTTGATAAACAAAAATATTTTTTTGCTCGCCTCTCTTTATTTTATGCCACATTTTCAAAGTATCTTCGGCACCATGACCTCTTGATAATTGGTCTCTTACAATTCTCCTAACCTTTCTTACATCTGTAGTAGTTATTCTATTATGATTATCTAAATTTAATTGAGTTAACGCTGAAATATATATTCTAAACTTATACTTTTCGTCAATATGAGAAGTTAATATAGGATTTAATCCATGAATTCCTTCTACTATAATAACTCCATTTGTAGGCAATTTAACTTTTTTACCTACCCATTCTCTCTCTCCTTTTATAAAGTTGAATTCTGGTATTTCAACTTCTTCACCTTGTAATATTAAATTTAAATGCTTATTAAATAATTCTATATCTACTGAGCCAATAGTTTCAAAATCATATTCTCCATTTTCATCTATTGGTGTTTTGTCTCTATTTACAAAATAATCATCTAAAGATATTGGTACTGGTGTAATACCATTAACTCTTAACTGAATTCCTAATCTATTAGCAAATGTTGTTTTTCCCGAAGAACTTGGCCCTGCTATTAATATTAATTTAACTTCATTCCTTAAATTAATTTTATCTGCTATTTCAGCAATTTTCTTTTCATGTAAAGCTTCAGAAATCATTACTAAATTAATTAATTCGCCTTTATCAATCTTATTATTAAGTGCTCCAACATTTCCAACATCTAAAATATCTAACCATTTTTCAGTTTCTCTAAATATTTTACTCATTTTTCTTTGCTCTACAAATTCTGTTAGTGTAAAATTTTTATAATCATTTGGTCTTCTTAATATAAATCCATTTTCATAATAAATTAAATCAAAGGCTTTTATATCACTTGTTCTTTTAGTCATATGCCCATAAAAATAATCGTATCTTCCATCTAATTCATATAAATTAACCGTTTTAAAATCTACTTGCTCTAATAAAAGTACCTTATCATCCATATTATAAGATTTAAAAATATTAATAGCATATTCCTTTGATACCTTAATTTTATTAATAGGTAAATCCTTATCTATTAATTCTTGCATTTTTGCTTTTATATCTTCGATATCCTTTTCATTAAGATCTCTATTTTTAAATACTTCACCAAATATCCCCTTACCAACACTATGTTGAATTGTTATTTTAGCATCAGGAAACAAATCCAATGTAGCTTTAATAAAGATAAATTGTAGTGTTCTAGTATAATCGTTCTCAATGGATTCATTTTTATTGTTTACTAAATTAAAATTTTCTTTCATCCTTACTCCACCCTTCTAAACCCTTATAATACCATTGCTTAATTTAAAAATCATATTATAAAAATTAGTGCGAAATTTTGTTTCATTATAAGTTTTTTTTAATTAATTCTTTATACTCTTATTATATACTGTTCTAAAAATTATTCTATTATTTTATCGTAAAATTTGACCTTTTATTATTATTTTCAAAGGAAACTCGACTCCCTTCAATTGCTGAGTACACTAAAGTGTACCTTCAACTTGCCAAATTTAAATTTGGAGTTTCAGGCAACTTCGAATAACCAAATATAAAATTTAGACTAATATTATTCTTTCAAAGGAAACTCCTTCTCCTAACGTCGAATGAGTAACTTCGAGTAACCAAATATAAAATTTAGACTCTCAGTTAGAATAAAAGTATTTTTTATACAAATACTTTTATTAGAGGTGATTTAATTATGTTTATTGTTCTAATAAGAACTATTTTTTTATATTTCCTAGTGATACTTGTAATGAGATTAATGGGTAAGAGACAAATTGGAGAATTACAACCATATGAATTTGTTATAACAATAATGATATCTGACTTAGCAGCTCTTCCAATGCAAGATACTAGACTGCCTTTAATTCTTGGTATTATTCCAATTATTACTTTATTGTTTATTAAAACAATACTAACTCAATTACAACTTAAAAGTCAGTTTACTAGAAAAATATTAGAAGGTGAACCTTGTATTCTAGTTTGTAAAGGTAAAATAAACTACCAAGCTCTAAAAAGACAACAAATTAATTTAGATGAACTTATGGAAGAACTTAGGCTTGCGGGCTATTTTGATTTAAATGAAATTCAATATGCTATTTTAGAAAATAATGGTCAACTATCATTTTTAACCTCTCAAAGTAGTAGTGGTGGTTCTTGTAATACTTCTTGTGACTCTAGTACACAACCTTTATCATCAGGAAGCCCAAATTCACCATCTTCTCAAAGTAACTCTAGTTGTAGTCAAAATACTAATAGTAATGCTTCTGGAAGCGAAAGTTCTTCTAAAAATAATAAAAAAAGTAACTCTGCTAGCTCTACTTCTTCTAATAGTTCTGACAATAATAATTCTACTAAACCACCTAAACTACCTATAATTTATGTATTAGATGGTCACGTTAATAAAAACGCCCTTACTACTAGCGGTAAAAATAAAAATTGGATTGAACATGAATTAAAAAAATATCATATTGATTCAATTAAAGATGTTTTAATTGCCATGATTGATACTCAAGGAGAATTTTTTTATCAATTATATGATAAAAACGAAAAAGACAAAGGAGCTAAAAAATGAAAAACTCATTATTTTCTATTTTTCTATTTGTATTATTATTAGGCTTTCTAACTTATACCGATATAAGCTTTAAAAATCTTTGCTCTGACGTTATAGAAATGTGTGATGAAATGGAAGAAAGCTTAAATTATTCTACTAAAGAAGAAAATTTTGAAAATGCTATGGAAATTTTTAATCTAATTCAAGATAAAGGTAAGATTGCTGCCATCTATATAAATCATGTAGATTATGACGTAATGTTAAATGAAGCTTTAAAATTAACTGTATATATTGAAAAAGATGATTCTAGCGAAGCTGAAGCCTCTCTTCATTTATTAAAATATAGTACTGAACACATGAAAGAACTCCAAGTTCCCAAAATGGAAAACATTTTTTAAAACAGTAAGCAAAAGATATAATTTCTTTTGCTTACATTTTTACATTCTCAATTATATTTATGCATAAATCACTTTATTTTTGCATAAACATTTTTATCTATTTGCTTAGCACACTCATTCGCCTTGCCTTATATACTAAACATTGTTATTTTATACAAATTTTAAATTAACTATTGAATATTTATACATAGTTTTGTATAATTATAAACATAAAGTAATTATACCAAATTATAGAAATAATAGGTAGTCAGTAGCGTTACGTTATACATTATAAGTTTAGAGGCAAATTTGAAATAAACTTGTCTCTGAGTTTTTACTAAACTAATAATTTCACCCTACTAACTCCTAACTAATTTAAAGGGGGCTTTTATATATGAAAAAATTTAATAAAGTAGTCTTAGCTTATTCAGGAGGTTTAGATACATCAATTATAATTTCATGGCTTAAAGAAACTTATGGTTGCGAAGTTATCGCAGTAGTTGGTAACGTTGGACAAACTGATGAGCTAGAAGGATTAGAGGAAAAGGCATTAAAAACTGGTGCATCAAAAATTTATATTGAAGATTTAACAAAGGAATTTGTTTACGATTATATCTTCCCTACACTTCAAGCTGGAGCTGTATACGAAGGTAAATATCTATTAGGAACTTCTTTTGCTAGACCTTTAATAGGAAAAAGACTTGTAGAAATTGCAAAAAAAGAAGGGGCTGATGCAATTTGTCATGGTTGTACTGGTAAAGGAAATGACCAAGTTCGTTTTGAACTTGCAGTTAAAAACTTTGCACCTGAAATGCCAATTATAGCACCTTGGAGAATTTGGGATATTAAATCACGTGAAGAAGAAATTCAATATGCCTTAGATAGAGAAATCCCAATAAAAATCACTTATGAAACTAACTATAGTAAAGATAAAAACTTATGGCACTTAAGTCATGAAGGCTTAGACTTAGAATTTCCTGAAAATGAACCTAAATACGATAAAATATTAGAACTTTGTAACACCTTAGAAAATGCACCTAACGAAGCAACTTATATTACTTTAACTTTTGAAAAAGGTATACCAGTTGCTCTTAACGGCGAAAAAATGGATGGTGTGAAATTAATTGAAAAATTAAATAAAATTGGTGGAGAAAATGCTATTGGCATTATGGATATGGTAGAAAATAGACTTGTTGGTATGAAATCAAGAGGTGTCTATGAAACTCCAGGTGGAACTATTCTCTATAAAGCTCATGCTGATTTAGAAGAAATTTGCTTAGATAAGGCAACTCATCATTTTAAACAATCAATTTCATTAAAATTTGCTGATTTAGTTTATAATGGCGAATGGTTCACTCCACTTAGAGAAAGCCTTTCAGCTTTTGTTGATAAAACTCAAGAAACTGTTACTGGCGAAGTTAAGCTTAAACTATATAAAGGCAATATTATTAATGCCGGAATGACATCTCCTTATTCATTATACAGTGAAGAATATGCTACTTTCGGTGAAGATGGTGTATATAATCAAAAGGATTCTGAAGGATTTATTAATCTTTATGGTTTACCAACTGTGGTAAATGCAAAGATGAAAGATTCTTTAAAGAAACAGGAGAAATAAAATGAAACTTTGGGGTGGAAGATTTACTGAGGGAGTTAATGAGTTAGTTAATACCTTTAACTCCTCAATTTCAATTGATTCAAGAATGTATAAGGAAGATATCGAAGGAAGCCTTGCTCACGTTAAAATGCTTGGAAAGCAAGGAATTATCCCATCAGAGGATAGCAAAAAAATAGTTGATGGTTTAAAAGAAATATTAATAAGAATTAACAATGGAACTATAGAAATAGATAAAGATTCTGAAGATATTCACAGCTTTATTGAAAGTATATTAACCTACTATATTGGTGATGAAGGCAAAAAGCTTCATACTGGTAGAAGTAGAAATGATCAAGTTACTTTAGATACTAAACTTTACTTAAAGAAATATATTAAAATTTTAATAAATGAGATACTAAATCTTCATGAAACCTTACTTAAAAAGGCTAATGAAAATATTAATACTATTATGCCAGGATATACTCATATGCAAAAAGCTCAACCAATTACCTTTGCACATCACATCTTAGCATATTGTGAAATGTTTAAAAGAGATATAGGTAGACTTTTTGATGCCTATAAAAGACTTGATGAAATGCCACTTGGAAGTGGTGCCTTAGCTACATCTACATACCCTATTGATAGAGAGTTTGTAGCTTCTGAGCTTGGTTTTTCTAAAATAACACTTAATAGCTTAGATTCTGTTTCAGATAGAGACTATGCTATAGAAACCTTATCTGCATTATCATTAATAATGATGCATTTATCAAGATTTTCAGAGGAAATTATCCTATGGTGTACTGGTGAGTTTAACTTTATCGAACTTGATGATAGTTACAGTACAGGAAGTAGTATAATGCCTCAAAAGAAAAACCCTGATGTAGCAGAATTAGTTAGAGGTAAAACGGGAAGAGTTTATGGTGATTTAATGACTTTACTTACTGTTATGAAAGGTATTCCTCTAGCTTACAATAAAGACATGCAAGAAGATAAAGAAGCTTTATTTGATGGTTTAGATACTGCTCTTCTTTCACTTCAAACCTTTAATGGAATGATTAAAACTATGAAAGTAAAAAAAGCTAATATGAAAAAATCTGCATCTGGTGGATTTACAAATGCTACTGATGTTGCTGATTATCTTGTTAAAAAAGGTATGGCATTTAGAAATGCTCATGAAGTTGTAGGTAAGATAGTTCTTTATTGTATTGATAAAGATATTGCTATAGATGACTTAAGTATGGAAGAATTTAAAAACTTCTCTCCTATTTTTGAAGAAGATATATATAAGGCAATAGATTTATTAACTTGTGTTGAAGAAAGAAGTGTCATTGGGGGACCTAGCTCTTCATCAGTTAAAATGCAAATAGAAATTTTAGAAAAATTTATAAAAGAAAATAAGGAGAATTTATCATGTTTAAAGTAGGTATTATTGGGGCAACAGGATACGTTGGAGTTGAATTGTTAAGACTTTTACTTAATCATGATAGTGTTACAGTTACTGCTATCTCCTCCTCTACTTTTAAAGATGAGGAGATAAGCTCTGTATATAAAAGTTTTTTCAATAAAACAACACTAGTTTGTAAAGATAAAAGTGATGTTATTGATAAATGTGATGTTATATTTACTGCTCTTCCTCATGGTTTAAGTGAAGAAATAGCAGCTGAAGCAATAAGTAAAAATAAAAAGATAATAGATCTTGGGGCTGATTTTAGATTAGAATGTGAAGATTCTTATGAAGAATGGTATGGAAAAAAGTTTACATGTAAAGACATTCATAAGAATAGAATATATGGACTACCAGAGTTTAATGGTTCTAAAGTTAAAGAATTTAATATAGTTGCTAATCCTGGATGTTATCCAACAAGTATTTCACTTGGACTTATGCCACTATTAAAGAATAATCTAATTAATACTAAAAATATAATTTGTGACTCAAAGTCAGGAATTACTGGCGCTGGAAGAGGACTTTCCTTAAAAACTCATTTTGCAGAAGCTAATGAAAATTTTGCTGCATACAGTATTGGTAGTCACAGACATACACCTGAAATTGAACAAACCCTATCATATATGGCAAATGAAAATGTAGAAGTAACATTTACTCCTCACCTATTGCCTGTAAATAGAGGAATACTTTCTACAATTTATTGCGAATCTAAAGCGCAACTTACCTTAGAAGAAATTCACGAAATATATGAAAAACAATATGAAAATGAAGAGTTTGTCCACATACTACCACTAGGCCAAACTGCTGAAATAAAGCACGTTAAATATACAAATAATTGTCATATTTCTATTCATCAAAATTATAGAAAAAATAAAATAATAATTATTAGCGTTATAGATAATATGGTTAAAGGAGCTGCAGGGCAAGCTATTCAAAACATGAACCTTTTACTTGGATTACCTGAAAATACTGGTCTTAAGCTAATAGCTCCTAGCTTTTAAATAAAGGATGTGTAATTTATGATTAAAATAGATGAAAACTTAACAGTGATCTCTCCTATTGGATTTAAAGCATCAGGAATTCATTGTGGATTAAAAAAAAGCTTATTAAAAAAGGATTTAGCTTTAATATATTCTGATGTTATAGCTAATTCTTGTGGTGTTTATACGAAAAATAAAGTAAAAGGTGCTCCACTTACAGTAACTAAGAAACATTTAATTAATAAAAAAGCTCAAGCAATAATTATTAATAGTGGAAATGCCAATACTTGTAATGGTGATGATGGTCTATCAAAAGCAAATACAATGACACAACTTTGTGCTAAAGCATTAAATATTAAAAATGATGATGTTCTTGTTGCTTCAACTGGAGTAATAGGTGTTCCTCTTAATATAGATGCAATAAAAGATGGAATTCCTAAATTAGTAGGTAATTTATCTAGTGATATTGAAGGTGCCAAAAATGCCTCTATGGCTATTATGACTACTGACACAATTGAAAAACAAGCTGGAATTCAATTTGAAATTGGTGGTAAAAAAATTACACTTGCTGCTATGGCTAAAGGTTCTGGTATGATTCATCCAAATATGGCTACAATGCTTTCTTTTATAACTACTGATATTTCAATCTCTCCATCATTATTAAAAGAAGCATTAAAAGAAAGTGTTAATATTTCTTATAATAGAATAAGTGTTGATGGTGATTCTAGTACTAACGATATGGTTTTAATAATGGCAAATGGCCTTGCCTCAAATGAAACAATAACTGAAAAAAATAATGATTATAATTTATTTTTAGATGCATTAACTGCTTTAAATATTCATATATCTAAAAAGATTGCAAAGGACGGTGAAGGAGCCACCAAACTTATCGAATGTACTGTAAAAAATGCTAATTCTATTAAAGATGCTGAAACTCTTTCAAAAAGTGTAGTTACTTCAAGCCTTGTTAAAGCTGCAATATTTGGTAGTGATGCTAACTGGGGAAGAATCCTTTGTGCATTAGGCTATTCTGATATTGACTTTGATCCTGAAAAAGTTGATGTTTCTTTTGCAAGTACAGCCGGTGAAATTCTCGTTTGCCAAAATGGTGCTTCTGTAAACTTTGATGAATCTAAAGCAAAGGAAATTTTGTTACAAGATGAAATTAAAATTTTAATAGATATGAAATTAGCTTCATCAGAAGCTACAACATGGGGCTGTGATTTAACCTATGATTACGTAAAAATAAATGGTGATTACCGCAGTTAACAATATATGGGTGGACCTCCGGGGTTAATCCATATATTGGATTAACCCCGGAGGTCCACCCATTTTTTGGAGGTGTAACAATTGAACTATGCTCAACATGCAAATATATTAATTCAAGCATTACCTTATATCCAGGAATATTACGGTAAAACTATCGTAATTAAATATGGTGGAAATGCTATGATTAATGATGAATTAACTAAAACAGTAATAAATGATATTATCCTTATGAAATGTATTGGAATTAATCCAATAATAGTTCATGGTGGTGGTCCTGATATTAGTAATACTTTAAATGAAATGAATCATGAAAGTAAATTTATAAATGGATTAAGATACACTGATGAAACTACAATAATAGTTGCTCAAATGGTATTAGCAGGAAAAGTAAATAAGGATTTAGTTAAACTTATTGAAAAGAATGGAGGTAAAGCTATTGGCTTATCTGGAATTGATGGTTCATTAATAAAAGCTAAAAAACTTGCTAATGGTACTGATTTAGGATTTGTAGGTGAAATAACTTCTGTAAATACAGAGCTTCTAAACTTAGCAATGAACTCTGGATATATTCCTATAGTCTCTTCTATTGCAATAGGCGAAAATGATACTAATAGCTATAACATAAATGCTGATACCTGTGCTTCAAAAATTGCATCTGCTTTAAAAGCTGAAAAACTAATTCTTTTAACCGATGTACCTGGTGTAATGACAGATCCAAATGACCCTTCTACTTTAATTTCAACTTTAAGGTTACATCAAATTCCAAAACTAACTGTAGATAAAATAATTAGAGGTGGCATGATTCCTAAAATAAACTGCTGTGTTGAATCTGTAAGAATGGGAGTTAAAAAAGCTCACATAATTGATGGCAGAATTAGGCACTCTATCTTACTTGAATTATTATCTGAAAAAGGAATCGGAACAGAAATTTATTAACTAATTAAATGGGGTGTTTAAAATGACTTTATTTGAACAAGAAAGTAAATATTTAATGAATACTTATGCTACCTTACCCATCGAAATATCATATGGTCAGGGTTCTTATTTATTTGATAAAAACAATAATAAATATATAGATTTTACTAGTGGAATTGGAGTTAATTCTTTAGGTTATAACAATGCTGATTGGAAAAACTCAATAATATCTCAACTAAACAAATTCCAACACTTATCTAATATTTTCACTAATGATTCTACTGTATCACTTGCAAAAAAGCTTTGTGAATTATCCGGAATGGATAAAGTTTTTTTTGCTAATTCTGGTGCCGAAGCAAATGAATGTGCTATTAAACTTGCTAGAAAGTATAGCTTTAATAAATATGGTGAAGGTAGAGGTACTATTCTTTCACTAAAGCAATCTTTCCACGGTAGAACCTTAGCTACATTAACTGCAACTGGACAAGATAAATTTCATAATTACTTCTTTCCATTCCCTGCAGGATTTAATTATGTAACTGCTAATTCTATTGATGATCTAAAAGAAAAACTTACTTCTGATGTTTGTGCAATAATTATGGAAGCTATTCAAGGTGAAGGGGGTGTTCATCCACTAGATAAAGATTTTGTTTTAGCTGCTTGTAAATTAGCTAAAGAAAAAGATGTATTAATAATTTTTGATGAAGTTCAATGCGGAATAGCTAGAACAGGAAATCTCTTTGGATATAATAGTTTCAATGTTGAACCTGATATAGTGACTTGTGCTAAAGGTCTAGGGGCAGGTCTTCCTATAGGTGCAGTTTTATGTAATAAAAATCTTTCATCAACTTTTAAGCCTGGAGATCATGGCTCAACATTTGGTGGAAATCCAGTTATATGTGCAGGTGCAACTTCAGTATTAAATCAACTTTGTAATAGTAATTCTTATAGCGAAATTATATTCAAAGGTGAACTAATAAAAGAAACTATTTTAAATGAAAATTTAGAAATAGTAAAAGATGTTCGTGGATCAGGTCTAATGCTTGGAATAGAAATAGATGGTGATTCATCTATTGTTCAGAAAAAATCTCTTGAGAATGGCCTACTACTCTTAACAGCTGGCAAAAACGTAGTAAGATTATTACCTCCACTAAACATCCCTGTAGATGATGTTAAAGCTGGTTTAAACATCTTAGTAAAAGTATTAAAAGAATATAAGTAAATTAAAAAGGGGGCCTTATTTATGAATAAAGATTTATTACGTATGGATAATCTTTCAAAAGAAGAAATTTTAGATATATTAAATCTTGCTGATCAATTAAAATATGAACAAAAACATGGCATAGAACATCATTTACTAAAAGGCAAATCTTTAGGAATGATTTTTGAAAAAGCATCAACTCGTACAAGGGTTTCTTTTGAAGTTGGAATGTATCAGCTTGGTGGACATCCTCTATTCTTAAGCTCTAAAGATTTGCAAATAGGTCGTGGAGAACCTATTCAAGATACAGCTAGAGTTTTATCTAGATACTTAGATGGAATTATGATAAGAACATTTTCTCAAAAGGGCATTGAAACCTTAGCTGAATGTTCTTCTATTCCTATAATTAATGGATTAACTGACGATGAACATCCTTGCCAGGTCTTAGCAGATTTAATGACTATAAGAGAAAAAAAGCTTATCCTTGAAGGCTTAAAAGTTGCATATATTGGTGACGGTAATAATATGTGTAACTCTTTAATTATTGGTTGCTTAACTCTAGGTATGAACATAGCAATTGCTAATCCTATTGGATATAAACCACCTAAATATTATATTGAAAAGGGGATTGAATTAGCTAATGAAAATAAAGTTTCTTTCGAAATGACTGAAAATCCAGCTGAAGCTATAAAAAATGCAGATGTAATTATAACGGATGTTTGGGCTAGTATGGGACAAGAAGACGAAGTTAAAAAGCGTCAAGTCGCTTTCAAAGGTTATCAGGTTAATTCAAAAGTGATGAAATTAGCAAATGACGATGCTATAGTTCTTCACTGCCTTCCTGCTCATAGAGAAGAAGAAATTACCGAAGAAATTCTTGAAGCTCATGCTGATATAATATTTGAAGAAGCAGAAAATAGGCTCCATGCACAAAAAGCAGTCCTCGTAAAACTTTTATCTAAATAATTTATACCCAATGATAAAATGAATTATTTCCTTTAATTCTTGGATATAAGTTTATTTAACTGTAGCTCTTTTATATTAAAAACTACTTAAATCAAACGAAAAACTACCCCAGTTAAATTCAACTGAGGTAGTTTTTATATCAAAATAATCTATAGATAATTTAAAATACTATTATAAATACTTATAAATTTTAAATATACTTTACTATTTATTTAATGTTATATTTTCAAATATGACATCATTATCAATTGAAAATATTCCCCATTCTGACCCCTGAACTAAAAACATTCTACTGCTTAAAACAATCTCATCATTTACATAAATAACTACAACACTATCATCAATTATAATAGTAAAATCTAGTGAACTTTTTTCATTAAATTCAAATGGTATATTTGATTGTGGTTGTAAATTTGATATATTATTTATTGATGTATTATAAAATTGAATCTCTTGTTTATCTATATCAAATACAATATTTAAGCTTCCCAAATTATCTTCATCAACATTAAACATAAATCCAAATTTACCACTATCTGAATTTAAATTTATTTTTCCTTTAATCTTACTTATACCATTAATAGCATCAAATTTTGCAAACTCATAATTTTTTCCACTAAATTTATAAGTATTTTTATTTTTATTTATAGTTTTTGTATATTCTATCAACTTAATTTTAGTATCTTTTTTTATTTTTTCTATAACATTATCTATTGGTACCGGATGTAATTCTCCATTTTCATCCTGTTTAAGTTGATGAACAACTAAATTCCCTGCCCAATCATAATTTTCTGAATCACTATACATCACTTTAGTTGGAGTCCATCCAAAGATATATAAATGTTCTAAATCCTTTTCCATTCTACCTGCATAGAATCCATTGCCATCAAAATGATCCTTTTGTGGAATAATAAACTCTCCTTTTGAATCACTCGCAATTCTATAATGAGTTACCCTATCTGGCCATTGATCTGAAAAAGACAAATACCAATATTCTCCATACTTAATTAATGTTGGACATTCTAGATTGGAATCTGTCCCCATATCATTTTTAAATAATATACCTTGATCTTTCCATACTCTTAAATCATCTGAAGTGTATAATGCTATTACCCCACTATTATTTTTTCTTGTAGTTATTAACATCCAATATTCATTATAGTCTTCATTATAAATTACATAAGGATCTCTAAAATCATCACCACTATATTGTTCGTCTGCAAAAAATGTATCTTCGGATATCTTTGTCCACTCTTTCATATCCATGCTTGTAGCATGCATAATGGCTTCTTTAGGCATCTTCTTAGGATTATGACCTGTATAAAATGCATGAAATACACCATTATTATCCTTTATAACTGAACCAGTTCCCAATGCCAAATCTTGATCTTGAGTATTTTTAGAATATGGTATTACTTGTCCTTCATTAAGTACTTTATTCATATTTATATGAAAAGTACTTCATTTTAAGCTAATCTATATATTCATTTATTAATTATACGCAAAAACTTCATCCCATGTTGGAATTGATTCAAGTGCTCCTAGCTTAGTTGTTGTTATTCCTCCAACTAAATTTGCCATTTCCACAATCTTCTCCATACTCTTTCCAGGTTCATTCAAAATTTGTGCAATAACGGCTCCGATAAATGCATCACCAGCCCCTGTAGCATCTTTCATCTTTACTTCTTTAGTTTTGATTAATATTTGTTTTTCTCTGTTACTTAAAAGAGTACCTTCTTTTCCTAATGTAACCATAAGATTTTCACAACCTAAATTAACTATATATTGGCTTGCTTCCTTGATATCCTCTATGCCACTAATTAACTTTGCTTCTTCTTCACTTAACTTAACTATATTACTATCTACAATAAATTCTTTACAACATTTAATAAATTCTTCTTTATTGTTTCCAAATAAACTTTCTCTATAATTAGCATCGAATGATATTAGCAAATGTTGTGTTATTCTTAATCTTAAATAAAAGCTCCGTATTTATATTATTATTATTTAATGTATCCTCTAGAAAACCACCGAAAGCATCATCACCTACGGTCCCGCAAAAATATGCTTCTGCACCTAATTTTGAAATAGCTGCTGCTACATTTGCTGGAGCACCACCAGCTTTTTTTATAAAACCATCTGTTGCTTTTAATGTTTTACCTATATCCATTGATACAAAATCTATTAGCGCCTCACCTGGACATATAACTTTCTTCATAATACACTCATCACCTCACTATAAAATTGCTATATCATACTTTTCAATATTAATTATAGATTCTCCTATTGATTCAAAAGTAATATCCTTAGCACTTAGCGATGTATAGAATGTTGATGTCATAGCTTGCTCACCATCATTTACAAATACCTCTACTGAATATCTATCTAATAATATTCTTAATTTAATATTAGTGCCCTCTTTTTTAACCTTCATATCACGCTTATGAACCATATTTTTAAGTTTACCAGAATAACTTCTATCAAAAGTAAGAATATTATTAACAGGATTATAGATTAATAAAGTTTTATTTTTTGCATCTTTTGCTAAGGTAATTATAAACTCTTTACTATCCTTAGCATCAACTTCCACTATCAAATCTAATGTTCTACCCTCAATACCAGCTAATGACATTTCGTTTTCAACTTTTATATCCTTATATTTAACCATATTCTTACGATAATTTTCTAATTCTCTAACAGGCTTTTGAACAACTACTCCATCTTTTATATTAAGTTCTCTTGGTATAGTCATCATCCCACACCATTTAAACTCTTCTGGTATAATTTTATTCTCCCAATTCTGCATCCACCCTATCATTATACGTCTTCCATCTTTAGACTCTAATGTTTGTGGCGCATAAAAATCTAATCCGCCATCTATAAGTTCTTCTGAAGTTCTTTCAAATCTACAATTTTTCTTATCATAATTACCTTTTAAGAAAATAGAATTATGACCATTATGATATCCTTTTTCATTCGCTCTAACTTCCATTGGTGAAATTATAAGAACATGTTCTTCATCAAGCTTAAAAAAGTCTGGGCATTCCCACATAGTTCCTATCTTATTTTCGCTCTTATCAAGTACAGTAACAAATTCCCATACTTTTAAATCCCTTGACTTATACATAAGGATTTGACCACCATTATCAGCAGCTCTACTTGCAATAACTGAGTAAAACCATTCACCTTCTTTCCAAATTTTTGGATCCCTAAAATCTTCTTTACTGCTTCCTTCTGGTAATTGTTCATGAGTTATTACTGGATTACAATCTAACTTTTCGTAATTTATTCCATCTCCAATTGCTATACATTGAGTTTGTCTAACAATTTTATTTCCACTATTATCTTCCTTTTCTGATACTCCCGTATACATAAGTATATGCTTCCCATTGTCTTCTACTGCACTCCCTGAAAAGCATCCTGACTCATCGTATTTTTCATCTGGAGCAATAGCAACAGGTAACTGTTCCCACTTAATAAAATCTTTAGACTTACTATGTCCCCAATGCATCGGTCCCCAATATGTTCCATATGGGTGATATTGATAAAATAAATGATACTCTCCTTTGAAGCTTGAAAACCCATTTGGATCATTTATCCACCCTATAGGTGCACATAAGTGAAATTCTTGCTTTTCTTCTTTAAGTATATTTTTTATATTATTATCTTCATATTCTCTTGCTCTTTCCAAGATTGATTTATTTTTCATAAACATTTCTCCCATACTGTTGTAACATTATAGAGGATATATTAATTTCATATTTAGATTTCAATATATACTCCATTTTCCTAATTATTTATAATATTCATCAAAATATTTTTGTTTAATTTCTAAAGCTTTAGATAATCCCAACTTTTCCATTTCTTCTAAATATGCACTCTACTCTTAAATAAAATAGTATTACCATATAATAATAACTTTTGTATACTACTTCTATAAAAAGAATAATCCGTATCAATAATATTTTGATACGGATTATCCTGCTACTCATTATACTTTATAAATTATATCTATTGGTATTTAAATTTATTTATTTTATTTTTTTACTATCTCTAATAACTAATTCAATTTACTATCTTATTTTTCAATATAGTTAATTACATGTTTTATAATCATATTAATGCTTCCATCACCATTACGTTGAATTTCAAATTTACTATTATCATGGTAAGCATCTTCATTTATGTATAGATCAATATCCTTATCTATTTTAAGTCTAATTCTCTTAAGCTTCTTTTCAACCCAAGCCTTATCAACAGCAACCTCTTCTTCTAATCCATTCCCTTTCATAAAAATTTCAAAGTCCTGTTTTTTGGTTAGATCTTCCTTGAATAATTCATTAGAAATCTCTTGAATATTAATAGAATCCTCTTCCCTTAGCTTACTCTTAACAGTACTTCTTATTTTTTCTGCTTCATCTGCATTTTCAGTAATATTACTTCTAGTCCAAGTTTCTGCAGCCTTTAAGAAAGTCTTTGTCATATCCCTTTTATTAGCAACAATGCTACAACCTAAAAAGCTATTCATAAAATAATTAGCTCCATATTCATCATCTTCATTAGATTTCTTCTGTTTATCAATTACATATAAATCAAATGATTGCCCCTCCCTAATAGGTTTTATAAATGCTGCTTTTTGAATTCTTTGGCTGCTACCCGGTAAACCTGCTGCTTGTGGAACTATTCCTATACCAATTTTATCATTAACAAATTCTACAGAATGAGTAAAATTCTTAACATAATCCATTTTTAGTATACCTATCATTGGACCAACATCTGTAACTAAAGATACTACTATTAGGTCACAGGCTGGAATATTAACATTTCCTTTCATAATAGAAAAAAGTTGTCTTGATAGCTCCTTAGATAATCCTAGAAAGTCACTATCTACTCCATTTAAATAATCTTGTACTATCTCCTTTACAATATTTCTTTCTGAATTAAAAATTGCTGTTTTTAATTCCTCATCCTTTAGACATTTTTCAATATGCTTATGTAAAAACTTATAAATATCTTCACTTAACTCTAATGTGTATTCATTTAAAATTGGCTCTGTTGAGTTACTATCAAGAATATGTATTACTGCTTCCTGAATATTTATATCATTTATGTATTCCAAAATATCACCTCTATATGTATTATACTAACGTTATTAATATTTTCTACCGAAACATTATAACACTTATTAAATTACTTATTTAAAAGCTTTTTACTATACTCTAAACTATATTTTTTAAATAGATTTACAGATGGAGTAAGATATCTATTTTTTAAAGTTGCCAAATAAATAAATCTTTCATGCTCAGGATTTATTATTGGTAATACTTTAACATTATAATATTTTAAAGATGATATTCTTGGAACAACTGCAATTCCATAATTTATTTCAACTAATCCTGCAACAGCATTATCTTCTTCTACCTCACATATAGTATTTGGAACAATATTTACCTCCTTAAATAAATCCTGTATAATCGATCTAATTCCACTTTTTTCACTAAAACCTATAAATGGATAACTAGCAACTTCTGTTAAATCTACAGATTCATTTTTTGCTAAAGGATGTTCATTTGATACAATAAGTACTAACTCCTCATTAGCAACTGGAATAAAGTCTATATCTGGCTCATCTTCTACCATTGAACAGAATACCATATCAAACCTTTCTTGTTTTAATCCCTCAATAAGGGCCTTTGTAGTGCCCTGCCCAAATAAAAATTTTATATCTTTATTTTTATCAATCTCTGTAAAATCCTTAATAAGATGTGGTATAAACCTTGGACCTAATGTATAAATATATCCTAACTCTATAGTTCCTGTAGACACATTAGTTAATTCTCTAATCTTTTTTTCTCCCTTTTCTAACTCACTTAATGCTCTATCTACATATTCAAAATATATCTTTCCGTATTTAGTTAATTTAATATTTCTTCCTTGCTTTTCAAATAAATAAGTTCCTAAATCTTTCTCTAATGTTGACATTGCATGACTTAAACTTGGTTGTGTTATTGATAATTCTTCAGCAGCCTGTGTATAGTGTTCTAATTTTGCTAAAACTCTAAAATAACTTAAGTGATTTAAATTCATATATAACATCCCTCCTATTTATTAAATGTAATAATTAATTTTGTATAGAAAACCATAACTTTGTTATAAATTGAACTTACTATTTTTCTATTGTTTTTTAATATTCTTAAACATTATAGCATATCTATAGATATTTTCTATAAATAAACACAATAATATGTATTAGAATAATCAAAAATAATATATTAAAATTTATTTCGTAAGTAAAAAGAGAACTTTATACACAATTACGTTAAATTTTTATCAAAAGGAGTATTAAAAATGCAAAATACACTTACAAAAAATAAGTATATGCCTACGGCATTATCTATGTATATTAACTACTTTATACATGGTATGGGTTGTATAATATTAGCCCAAAATATTGATTTCTTAATGGAACAATTTAATACTAACAACGCTGGTGTATCTTATGTTATCTCAGCACTTGGATTAGGTAGATTAATTGTATTATTTGTATCAGGTATATTATCTGATAAATATGGTAGAAAGCCCTTCGTACTTTTAGGTATGATAACTTATGTATTATTCATGGGTGGTATATTAGTAAGTACTAATGTTACTGTGGCATTCTTCTTTGCATTATTAGCTGGTATGGCTAACTCATTTATGGATGCTGGTACATATCCTGCATTAACTGAATGTTTCCCTAAAGCATCAGGAAGTGCTAATGTTGCAATTAAAGCATTTATTTCAGCTGGTCAATTTGTATTACCTTGGATAATCAGCTTCTTAATTGCTAACAACCTTTACTACGGATGGTCATTCATATTCTGTATCGCAGTATTTGTAATCAATGGATTATTTATATTTAAACTTAAATTTCCAGAATTTAAGCCAGTTGAAAGAGCTGAAGCTACTACTGAAGAAAAAGTTGAATCTAACGTTAAAGCTAACTTCTGGATTGAAGGTATCTGCTTAATATTAATCGGATTTACTGCTACTGCGACATTCCAAATAATTGCAAACTGGTTACCATCATTTGCAAGAGAAGTTGCTGGTGTTGAACAAACAGTTTCTCTTAAACTTATAAGTATATACAGTACTGGTTCAATAGTATCTGTATTTGTTACTTCAATATTAGTTGCTAAATGGATTAAACAAGTTAGATTTACTTTTGTTTACCCTCTAATATCTTTAGTAATGTTAATAGTACTTTGGATGTTCCCAAGCACTATAACTTGTGTAGTTGCTGCATTTGTAATTGGATTCTCTGCTGCTGGTGGAGTTCTACAATTAGCTTTAACTTCAATGTCAGAATTATTCCCAGCAAACAAGGGTAAAATTACTGGTATAGTATTTACAGCTTCAAGTATTGCTTCTACTGTGGTACCAAGTATCACTGGTATATTAGCAGATATCAACTTAAGTCACGTAATATTATTCGATATTGGAATTACAGCTTTAGGTGTTGTATTAGCACTTATAGTTAACATAAGATATAACATAGTAAAAAAGAATGAATTAGAAGCTTCTAAAAAAGCTGCTTAATAATATTAAAGAGATTGTGCAAAAAATGCACAATCTCTTTTTTAGTTAATTAGAAAAATAAAATTAAGTATTTTTTAATCCTCTTACGTTCCACTTAATAAATAACATAAGTCCAATATTAAATATAGCTGAAACTAATAATATAATTCCTATTGGTATTCCCATATCTATAACTTGTCCAAATAATAACTGCCCTGGTGCAACACTTATAGTTGCTACTGCCGTTGAAAATGCTGATACACGTCCAAGCATTTCTCCTGGCACTTGCTTTTGTATAAATGTTAAAGTTAATACATTTGATAATGATAAAGATAACATTATTGCAAGTCCTCCAAGCGCAAATATTCCTGCTAGGGCATAATTATTTAACTTTATAAACCCTAAAGTAGACATTACAATAACACCTGCTATCATTGGGAAATATGTATAATGTACCTTTTTCATAGAAAACATATTTGGTTTCACACTAATCCAAAATCCACCTAATATCATTCCTAAAACGCAAATTCCCTCAACTATTCCATATATTTCTGAAGAAAGTCCTAAAAATACATTTATAAAATATGGTGCAACTATTGATAATATTGGCACTAGAAAAATATTGCATAAAGCATATGATGCTATAATTCCAAGTACAATTTTCTTTTCATTTTTTAAATAAATAAAACTTTCTTTCATATCTGAAAATGATCTTTTAATAAAATCCATAGATAATATCTTTTCATTTTCCTTAGTTGCTGCTATTTCATTTTTAGTAGATACATTTTCCCTAGCTACATCTGGAATATCTAAAAATAACTCCATTATCGCTGAAACGAAAAAACTTATTGCATTTATTATTACTATTATTTTTATTCCTAATAACCCATAAAGAATCCCAGCTAGTATAGGTCCAACAAAATTAACTATTGATCCCACTTGATTTATTATTCCATTTGCTGAAGTTAATTTTTCTTCTTCTACTATTTGTGGTATTGAAGCTGTTACTGCTGGTCCATATAAAGTAGCACATATTGATAATATAAACATAACAGTTCCAACTATTAAAGCATTATCATTTCCCTTAAGTAATATAAAAGCATAACCTCCAATTAATATAGAACAGAATAAATCTAAATATACCATTATCTTTTTTCTATTTATATTATCAGATAATCTACCTGCAATTGGTGCGAATAAAATATATGGTATTGTTGATATTGCTAATATATTAGCAAAGGTAGCTGTACTACCTGTAAATTCTAATAAATATAGTGACATACTAAATCTTTGAATTGCATTTCCAAAAAGAGAAATAATTTGCCCTATAACTATTATTATAAAGTTTTTATTTTTCATCTGTCCCCCTAAATAGATCATATTCCATACATATTGGATATTCTCCATCTTCACTTATTGTAAGGTTGGCATCTATTCCATATATAGTATTTAAATTTTCTTTATTAATTACATCTAATGGTCTTCCTTGACAAATAATTTTTCCCTTTTTAAGACCAATAATATTATCTGCAAATCTACAAGCATTATTAAGCTCATGAAGAACTATAACTACTGTAATATTCTTTTCTTTATTAAGCTTTTGAAGCACTTCTAATACTTCTAGTTGATAAGACATATCAAGATAAGTTGTCGGTTCATCAAGCATTATTATTTCAGTTTCTTGAGCTAAGGTCATTGCAATCCAAGCTCTTTGTCTTTGCCCACCAGATAAATTTTCAACTCCTCTATCAGCAAATTCACTAAGACCTGTTTCTTCTATTGCCCAATCAATAACCTTCTTATCATGACTAGTAAGGCCTCCAATCATTTTTTGATGAGGAAATCTACCAAATGCAACAAGTTCCCTTACTGTAAGCCCATCTGGACAAACTGGTCCTTGTGGCAAGAATGCAACTTCTTTCGCTATATTCTTTTCTTTCACCTTTTTTATATTTTTATTATTAATAAAGATATCACCACTTTTGGGCTTATTAATTCTAGCTATAGTTTTAAGTAAAGTTGATTTACCACATCCATTAGCACCAATTATTATGCTTATTTTTCCCTTTGGTATAGATAAGCTCATATCTTCAATTATAGTATTGTTTTCATATGCTACGCTTAAGTTCTTTACACTAATAGCTTCCATGATTATTTCTCCTTCATCATTAAATAAATAAAATATGGTACTCCAAATATTGATACTGTTATTCCTACTGGAATTTCAATTGGAGAGAATAAGTTTCTTGAAACAGCATCTGCAAGAATAACTATAATAATACTTATCATTGCTGAAACAGTAATAAACTTTTTATGATAAGGACCAACTAACTTTCTTGCAATATGAGGAGATATAAGACCTAAAAACCCTATATTACCCGCAAAAGCTGTTGCTGTTCCAGCTAAAATAACTGCAAAAGTTAAGAATTTTTTTCTTTCCTTTTCTAAATTTAAACCTAATGATATTGCTAATTCATCTGAAAGGTTTAAAACATCTAACTTTTTATGATTTAATAAAACTACTATAAACATTAAAGCTACTATTGGAATTATTACCTTTGCATAACTCCATCCTGACCCCCAAAGGCTTCCAGATGTCCAAACTAATACTCTATTATAATCTCCAACTCCACCTCTAAAAGTAAAGAATGTTATAAAAGCATTAAGTCCTGCATTTAACCCAATTCCAATTAATAAAAGTCTTTTAGGCTTTATTCCTTTTCTACTAGACATCATATATATTATGAATGCTGTAACTGCAGCTCCTATTATAGCCATAGCAGGTAATACAAAAATAGATAATTGTCCAAGCTCACTATAATATGCTCCAGTTGAATATGTAATGAATAATACTGCTGCAACTGCTGCTCCAGCATTTATACCTATTATTCCTGTATCTGCTAAATCATTTTTTGTTATAGTTTGAAGAATTGCTCCTGCTGTTGATAATGCAATTGCCACAAATATACCAACTAAAAGTCTTGGAAGTCTAATAGTTAATATTGCTGTGTTTTGAAGTTTTGTTCCATTTCCTAAAAGAGTATTAATAACCTCTCCAGGTGAAATCTTATATGTACCCCAACATAGTGTAACCATAAAAGAGACTACTAATAAAATAAGCAAAACCGATATAACTAATTTAAACTTTTTCTTATTCATTATCCTCTCTCCTTTCTAGCCACTGATATAAAGAATGGTATTCCTATTAATGCTGTAAAAACTCCAATTGGTGTTTCATAAGGATTAAATATCATTCTTGCTGCAACATCTGCAAATGTTAAAAGAACTGCTCCAAGTAAAAATGAACATGGAATATTTCTTCTATAATCTTCACCTAATAACTTTCTAACTATTTGAGGAACTATAAGCCCCACAAAAGCTATATTTTTACCAACTGCAACAGCTGCTGCACACATTGGTATCATAACCATAAGAGTAATAAATCTTATTTTTTCTGGATTTTCTCCAAGTCCAATTGCAACATCATCACCTAAATTTAATATATTTATCTTTGGTGATAAGAATATGGCTATAATAAGCCCTATAACTCCTACTATAAATATTAATCTAAAATCTGCCCAACTTGCATTTCTAAAACCACCTGATACCCAAAATCCTATCATTTGAGATTGATTTGATAAAAGACCAATTACTGTAGTTAAAGAAATAAAAAATGTACTCATTGCTGTTCCCGCTAAAAGTATCTTTGCAATTGAGTTATTATTTGCTTTTTTTGATATAAATCCTAAAACTATTATTCCTGTTATTAATGCTCCTATAAAAGAAGCTATCATTACATTTTGAGTAGTTATTCCTATTCCTGCTGCATAAAAAATAGCTATTACTAAAGTTGCTCCTTGGCTTATACCTAATATGGATGGTTCAGCTATTGGATTTCTAGTAACACCTTGAATCATCGCTCCTGTTACTCCTAATACTCCACCTGTAAATAATACAGCCAGAGCCCTTGGAATACGTACATCCCTAACTAACATAAGTTCTAAAGTTTCACTATAGTTAAAGATACTATCCCAAATATCTGAAAACGTAATATGGACTGACCCTAGCCTAATGGCTAAAGTCAATCCTCCTATTAAGAGTAACAAACTACAAATTACAAATATTATTGTACGTTTATTACTTTGTTTCATTTAACATGTCACCTATTTCATCTACTAATATTTCTCTTCCAATTGGGCTATATCCTTGGTTAAAGTATGGTGATGATTCTAATATTACTACATTACCATTTTTAACTGCAGGTAAGTTGTTCCAAATGCTGTTTGCTTCTAATTGAGCTAAATCTTCATCTGTTGCTATTGCAAATATATAGTCAGCTTTAATTGCTGCTAATCCTTCATAAGTTACAACTGGTAAACTAATGTCAGTTTGTTCTGGCATTCCTTCTGGCTTAGCTAATCCCATATCGTTATATAATACATCACCAAATCCTGCACCATCAAAAACAAAGAATTGTCCACCACTTGCTAAGAATGAAAGATATGTTGTATCTTCACCGTATTCCGCTTTGATTTTATCTCCAGCTTCTTTTGCTTTAGCTTCATAATTAGCTATCCATTCATTAGCAACATCTTCTTTACCAAATACTTTTCCTAAAGCTCTAACATCATCTTTCCAGTTTAAAGCTTCTAATTGAATCATAACTGTTGGAGCAATTTCACTTAATTGATCATACATTTTTTCTTGAACTGTTGATATAACTATTAAGTCTGGATTTAAGTTCATAACTGCTTCTACATCCATAG
>NZ_CAKVJA010000036.1 GCF_934754925.1 uncultured Clostridium sp.
TTCATACAGTAAAGGCTTTGGATTGTATAAAGTTTATAGAGTGTTATGAGATGGAAGCCAAAGAGATAAAAGTAAAAGATATTATTATATGATCTATAAAGAATATAAACTAAATTTAAAATAAAAAAAGTAATCACTAATTATAAAAGTATGTGATTACTTTTTTTATTATGTCGTTTACTTGTTTTATATTTAGATGAATAAAATAAATTCAACTGATTAACATATAACATAATTTTATATACAAAAAAAAGTACTTTGTAATGAACAGTGAAAAAAATGTAGTGAAAAGTATGAAATAGTAATATATTGGAATAAAAATGGTGTATAAATTTGTAAATAATTATCAGAATTTCATATTAAGAAGTAGTATTTTTTTTACTTTCTTCTATTTTCATTTCCTTCTCTAATACAAATGTCATAATTATTCTTATAATAAATACAGAGGCTAGTATTACAAGTTCATCCATACTTTTTATAGTAACAGTTTTTAATATTTCTGCAGCTAATTTAAAATCTAAAGTGGTAATCATAACATCTGCAAATTCATATTTAATATTAATATCCTTTTTAAAGAATCTTTTTTGAATATAATGATAAAAGGCTGTAAAAACCCCCAATGTTAATATTAAAATTCCCATAAGTTCAAATAAATGAATAAGTATAGGTAAATATTTATTAAATAATTCTTCCAAAACAACTACACCTCAAATAAATAATATATTTAAGTTACCCTAAAATTAAATATATTATTACAAATAAAATAATAAAGTATTATAAAAATAATTTGTTTTAAAATAGTACAATGTAGGGAAACTAATTATAAAATAAAATATTAAAAAAATAAAAAAAGGAGGAAACCATGGAGGTAAATAGATTAAGAAAAATACAAGACAATTTACTTATCTATAATAAACCATCAACATATTTAGAAGAAATAAAACCTTCTCTAAAAAATACTCCCTTAGAACCATTAATAAATTTAGAGAAAGTAGAACAAAATAAAAAGTATCATCCAGAGGGCAATGTATGGAATCATTTAAAACAAGTTGTTGATATAGCAGCTAAAGTAAAAGAATATGCTAATGATAAAGGAACTTTTATGTTAGGGGCTTTATTACATGATTTAGGAAAAGGAACTACAACTAAAAAAAATAAACAAGGTAGAATAATATCATATAATCATGATATTGAAGGAGAAAAAATAGTAGATAAAATATTAACATATTATGGTTATGAAAAGTGTGAAAAACAAAGAATTTTAAATTTAGTAAAATATCATATGCATCATCTTTATATAATTAAAAATTTACCATTTGCTAGAACAAGTGAATTAGTAAAAGAGGTAGATTTAAATGATATGATTTTAATGTTCGTAAGCGATAGATTAGGAAGAGGTCAAGTTGAAAAAGAAAACAAGTTAAGTGAAATTGAAGATATTCAACAGGTTATAAGAATATTAGAGAGAAATTATAGTTTAGATTTAAATGAAATAAAAGAAAAAATTAAAAAAATAAAAAAAATTATATAAAAGTATAATTTACATATATTCAATTATGAATATACTTGAAAATTCCATCATATTATTAACATATAACAATATGGAGGTGTTTTCAGTGAATATAATAAGTAAATTAAATTTAAATAAAAAAGAAAATAAATTTTTTTATTTGATGGTTTTTATATTTTTCTGCGTAGGAATAGCATTAGGTACATATATAGTGAAATATATGAATGCAAATGATGCAAGTGATCTTACAAGCTATTTTTCTACATTTACAGAGAGCATTGTTAAAGAGCCGGTAAATAGTAAAGCATTGTTATTAAATGTACTTAAGAAAAATTTAATACTAATAACAATAATAATAGCATTATCATTTACGGTATTTGGTACACCTGTAATTTTACTTGTAGATCTTATTAAAGGATTTACATTAGGGTATACCTTTAGTTTTCTAATTTCAACCTTTGAAGGAAGAGGATTATGGCTGGCTTTAGCTTCTACAATACCACAGAATATTATTTATATTCCTTGTTTTATTGCATTAAGTATAGTTGGAATTGAATTTTCTTCAACAAAACTTAAAGATAGGTTCTTTAATAAAGGTAAAGTAAATACAATAGTAGAGAGAGAACTAATTTTAAAGATAGGGGTATTTGCATGTGTATTTATTATCGGTACTTTTATTGAAGCATATATTTGTCCAAATATCATTAAATTCGTAGTAACAAATGTTTATAAAGTTGTTTAATAAATAGATAATTATAAAAGGAAATTAAAAGCAAGTGTCGAATAATAATAAATAAGGTGGGAATGGGGAGAATTATGAAGGAAATAGTAAATGAATATAGGGAGTCATTACTTGAAAGTCATAAAAGTGATAACACTGTTTATGCTTATGTAACTGATGTTAATTTGTATATTAAATATCTAAATAGTAAAGATATATATTTAGATGAAACTGACAATGAAACTGTAAAAAATTATATAGATCATCTTTTAGAAGAAGGAAAATCTGAAAGATCTATAAGTAGAATTGTTATTAGTTTAAGAAGTTTTTATAATTATTTAAAAGAGCAAAAAATAATTAGAGATATACCAAAGATATATTATAAGAGCACGGATCAGTCTAAAAAACTTCCAGAAATACTAACTGTAGAAGAAGTAGATAAGATAATTAAGATAGTTGATAAAGATTGTAATAAAGGTATAAGAGACAATGCTTTATTAGAGTTAATGTATGCAACTGGTATGAAAGTTTCAGAAATAATTAATCTATCTGTTGAAGATGTAAATCTTGATTTACTCTATGTTAGATGTCATGATAATAAAAATTATGAAAGACTTATACCAATAGGTAGAAGTGCAGAAGCTGCATTAAAGGATTATTTAGCTATAAGAGATATAATTGCTTCAGCTGGAGTGCCAAATTTATTTGTAAATTTAAATGGTAATCAATTAACTAGACAAGGGGTTTGGAGAATAGTAAAAGAGTATTCTCATAAAGCTGGAATAAATAAGGATGTTAATTTAAATACCTTTAGACACTCTTTTGCCGTACATTTATTACAAAATGGAGCAAATGTAAGGGCAGTACAAAAGCTTTTAGGAAATCAAGTATTAACTTATATGGATACTTACTATGAGATAATAAATAATGATAAAATAAACTTAGTTTACAAGAACTCCCATCCAAGAGCTTAAGGGCTTTGAAAAGGGGCTTTATATACGAAAGGAGAAAATAAATATGAAAAGAGCTATATTAGTAGTATTAGATAGTGTTGGAGTTGGAGAATTAAAAGATGCAAAGCTTTATGGTGATGAAGGAAGTCATACATTAGACAATGTATATAAGTCATGCAAGGGTCTTGAAATAAATGAATTAGAAAAATTAGGAATAGGTAATATAGAAGGTGTAAATGGTCCTAAAAAGTGTGATAAGGCAATAGGGGCCTTTGGTAGATGTGAAGAAGCATCAAAAGGAAAAGATACAGTAACAGGACACTGGGAAATAAGTGGAGTTATACTTGAAGAACCTTTAAATACTTATCCACAAGGATTTTCTGATGATATAATAAATGAATTTAAGAAAAGAGCAAATGTTGAAGGTATATTAGGAAATATAGTAGCATCAGGAACTCAAATAATTGAAGATTTAGGAGAAGAACATGTGAAAACTGGCTATCCTATTATATATACTTCAGCGGATAGTGTATTCCAAATTGCTGCACATGAAGATGTTATTTCTCTTGAAAGACTATATGAAATGTGTGAAATAGCAAGAAATATGCTTGTTGATAAGTGGGCAGTAGGAAGAGTTATTGCAAGACCTTTCATTGGTGAAGCTCCAAACTTTAAAAGAACTTCTAATAGAAGGGATTATGCATTAGATCCATTTAATAAAACTATGCTTGAATATTTAAAGGATGCAAATTATGAAGTTGCAGCTGTTGGGAAGATAGAAGACATTTATAATAAAAAGGGAATTACAAGTGCAGTTCATACTAAGAGTAATATGGATGGTGTAGATAAGACTTTAGAATATATGGATACTGTAAAAGAAGGACTTATCTTTACAAATCTAGTTGACTTTGATATGTTGTATGGACATAGAAATGATCCTGCTGGATATGGAAAAGCACTTGAAGATTTTGATAATAGATTACAAGAAGTCTATGGCAAAATGAGTGATGAGGATATCCTTATAATAACAGCAGACCACGGCTGCGATCCAACTACTAGCAGCACAGATCACTCAAGAGAACACATACCAGTTCTTGTATATGGTAAGAATGTTAAAGCTGGTGTTAACATTGGTACAAGAGAAACATTTGCTGACATAGGAAAAACTATATTAGACTTCTTTAATGTAGAAAATGAATTAGTAGGTAAAAGTTTCTTGAATGATATAGTAAAGTAGCTAGAGGAGGAAAGACTTATGAGAATGTATGATCTAATTATGAAGAAAAGAAAAGGTGAAGAATTAACTACAGAAGAAATAAACTTTTTTGTTGATGGATTTACTAAAGGAGAGATACCAGATTATCAAGCATCAGCAATGCTTATGGCAATTTTCTTCAATAAGATGAATAAGAGAGAAACAGCAGATTTAACTAATGCTATGGTTGAATCAGGAGATAAAATAGATTTAAGTAATATAAAAGGTATAAAGGTAGATAAACATTCTACAGGTGGAGTTGGAGATAAAACTTCAATTTGTTTAACTCCTTTAGTGGCATCAGTTGGAATTCCAGTAGCTAAAATGTCAGGAAGAGGACTTGGACATACTGGAGGAACTATTGATAAGCTAGAAACATTTAAAGGTTTTTCAGTTGAACTAACAGAAGAGCAGTTTATGGAAAATGTTAATAAAATTAATATTGCTATAATGGGTCAAAGTGGAAACTTAGTTCCAGCAGATAAGAAATTATATGCATTAAGAGATGTTACAGCAACTGTTGATAATATGTCTTTAATTGCATCAAGCATAATGAGCAAAAAATTAGCTTCAGGAGCAGATGCAATAGTTTTAGATGTTAAAGTTGGTGATGGTGCATTTATGAAAACACCAGAAACAGCTAAAGAATTAGCACAAGAAATGGTTGATATAGGAAAGCATTTAGGAAGAGAAACTATTGGAGTTATATCTGATATGGATCAACCTTTAGGATATGCTATTGGAAATAGCTTAGAAGTTATAGAAGCTATAGAATTATTAAAAGGTAATGGACCTAAAGACCTTTTAGAGTTAACATTAACAATTGGATCAAATATGTTACTTTGTGCTAAAGTGGCAGAAAGTGAAGAAGAAGCAAGAAAAATGCTTATAGAAAATATAGAAAATGGAAAGGGATTAGAAAAGCTTAAGGAGTTTGTTAAGGCACAAGGTGGAGATATTACTCCTATTGATGATTATAGCAAGTTCCCTCAAGCTAAGTATGTAGAGAAAGTTACTTCACCTGTAGATGGGTATATAACAAAAATTCATGCAGAAGCTTTTGGGCTTATAGCAATGGAATTAGGTGCAGGTCGTGCAACTAAAGAAAGTGAAATTGATTTAGCTGTAGGAATTGTTTTAAATAAAAAAAGAGGCGAAAAAGTAAAGAAGGGAGATGTTCTAGCATACATACACTCAAATAATGAAGAGAAAATTGAAAGGGCTAGAAAGAGCATCTTAGAAAATATAGTTATTGAAGATAGCTATGATTTAAATATACCATTAATATATGATATAGTAAGATAATTTTATTAATTTACTTTAAGTTTAGCTTGATATTATTAGAGCAGATTATGGTGATGCAAGTAAGTTGTAAAGTAACTTAATGTTTATAAAATATGATAAAAAGAATTTAATATTCTCTTTATCATATTTTTATTTTTTTAGGAAATAATAAGCTTAAAAGGAGGAGAACAAATGAAAAAGAAAATATTTAACAAAATCTCTATTATTCTTTTATGTTTATTATGTTTAAATACAGTTATTCCAATTGCTGCAGTTAAAGAAAGTTCAGAAGAATTATATCCAAGTGAAGTTTATACAGCATGTTTAGAGGAAGGAATGAATGTAGATGCAAAATCTGCATTACTTATTGAGCCTATAAGTGGAGCGGTATTGTATGAAAAAAATCCAGATGAAAAATTTGCGCCAGCATCTGTTACAAAGATAATGACCATGTTACTTGCAATGGAAGCAGTAGATAGTGGAAAAATAAGTTTAGATGATAAAATTATTTGTAGTGAAAATGCTAAAAAAATGGGTGGAAGCACTATGCTTCTTGATATAGGTGAAGTAAGAACTGTAGAAGAAATACTAAAAGGTATAGCTATTGCTTCAGGGAATGATGCAGCTGTTGCTATGGCAGAATTTTTAGCTGGTTCTACAGATGAGTTTGTAAAACTTATGAATGAACGTGCTAAAGAATTAGGAATGACAAATACAACATTTAAAAATTGTAATGGCCTACCAGAAGAGGGACATCTAACAACTGCAAGAGATATTTCTATAATGTCACTAGAGTTACTAAAACATCCTAAAATATTAAAATATAGTGGTACATATATGGAAACTATATCTGAAGGAAGAAAAAGTCCAATAGAATTAGTAAATCATAATAAATTAGTTCGTTTCTTTGATGGTTGTGATGGATTAAAAACAGGATTTACACAAGAAGCTAAGTACTGTATAAGTGCTACAGCAGTTAGAAATAATGTTAGAATGCTTGCAGTAATAATGGGTGCACCAACATATAAAGTTAGAAACCGTGATGCAAGTATGCTAATGAATTATGGATTTTCTAAATATGAAGGTAAGAAATTATTTAATAAAGATGATGATGTAGAAACTGTTTATTTAGGAAAAAGTAATGATAGATTCTTTATAGCTAAGGCAAAAGATGATTTAATTATTGTTACTTTAAAGGGTAGTGATGGAGATCCAATAAATAAAATAGTATTAGATGAAATTAAAGATAGCTACACAGAGGGCGAAGTTATAGGAAAATGTGAAGTATATTTAGATGATCAAAAGGTTGGAGAAGTTGAGTTATATTGCGATAGAGATGTTGAAAAGGGTGGATTCATAGACAACTTGAAAGATAATATGAAAAATTTATTTAAAAAAGGTGTTTAAAGAAAATTAATATATTTAAAGAGATTAAAACATTTATATAATGGATTAATCTCTTTTTTTATATTAAAATGTAAAGTGGGGAAGGTGAGTATTTTGAATAAAAATATAATATGCGCTATTATTATTTTAGGATTATTAACTGGTTGTTCAAGTAATAATAATGATGTAAATAATGATACAAATAATGGAGTTATAGAAGTTGAAAATATAGTAGAACAGCCTAAAGTTTATACACAGTTTACAGCACTTGGGAAAACATATGAATCTAGTAAGGATATAAATACATTAAATGATGGAGATTTAATATATCATGATTATGGGGATATTCCATATGTTGAAGGTGAATATAAAGAAGTTGATTTTGGATTAAATTTACTAACAGAATATTTAGCTAAAAATCAAGGTGTATATGATTTCATTGTAAGTAGTTGGGATAGTACAAGTGATACAGTTCAACTAATTTCAGGTGAAGAAAAAGAAAGTATTATGCAAAATGTATATTTCTTAGGAGAGCAATTTGAAGTGGGTGAAGATGATCCTATTTACTTTAAAATAGATAAAGTAATTTTACAACAAAAATTAGAGGATCAAGTAATATTAGAGTTTAGAGGATATTTATCTGCTACCAATGGAAATTTTAGACCCTTAGGAACATTTACTGTTACTGTATATACAAAAGAAGATAAATTATATGGATCAATATTATAGGAGCTATAAAAAAATAGCTCTTTTTTTATTAGAATATATTTAGAAATTATATATAATAAAAAATAATAGATTTTGTTTTAAAATAAATAATGGTAGAATATAGTTGTATAAATAAGGGTAATAAATTTAGGAGGAATATATATGTCAATATTAAAAAGATTTACTGATATAATGTCGTCTAACATTAATGCTTTATTAGATAAGGCTGAAGATCCCGTTAAAATGATAGATCAATTAATGAGAAATTTAAATGATGATTTAAATAAGGTTAAAGCAGAAACAGCATCAATTATGGCAGATGAGACTAGAGCAAAAAGAGAAGTTGATGAGTGTCAAAGCAATGTAAATAAAATGTTAGACTATGCAAAAAGAGCTGTAGAGGCAGGAAATGATGATGATGCAAGACAATTCTTAGCTAAAAAGGCAACATTAACAGAGAAACTAACAGCACTTAATACTAAATATGAAGCAGCAAAAGCTAACTCTGAAAAGATGAAGCAAATGTATAATAAATTAAATATGCAAATAGAAGAGCTTAATGAAAGAAGAAGTACAATTAAAGCAAAAATGGCAACAGCAAAAATGCAAGAAAGAATTAATAAGATGGGTTCTTCAATTAATAGTTCTGCTTCAAGTATAGATTCTTTTAGTAGAATGGAAGAAAAGGCTAATAGAATGTTAGATGAAGCTAATGCAATGGCTGAATTAAATTCAAAACCAACTGATAGTATAGATGATTTAATGAGTAAATATGATAATAAGAATTCTTCAATAGAGGATGAATTAGCAGCTTTAAAAGGTTCTAGTAGTGCAATTGAAAATGAATTAGATAAATTAAAAGAAAATAAACAATAAAAGAATGCTAGTATAAATAGCGGGAGGAAAGATAATGGGTTTATTCGGTAACCAATTTTTAGACGTAATTGAATGGAATGAAACAAGAAATGACGTTATTTTTTGGAAGTGGAAAAATAGTGAAATAAAAAAGAATAGTAGATTGATTATAAGGCCAGGTCAAGATGCTATATTCTTGCATAATGGAAAAGTTGAAGGTGTGTTTACTGAAGAGGGTAATTACGAAATTGAAACAGAAATTATTCCATTTTTATCAACATTAAAAGGGTTTAAATTTGGATTTAAAACAGGGCTTAAGGCCGAAGTTCTATTTGTAAATACTAAAGAATTTTTAGTAAAATGGGGTACTAAAAGTCCAATTAATATACAAGCACCAGGAATGCCTGGAGGAATGCCAATAAGAGCTTTTGGTTCATTTAACGTTAAACTAAGTGATCATATGGTTTTAATTGATAAAATTGCAGGAATTAAGAGTCAATTTACTGTAGATGATGTAAAACAAAGAGCTTTAGCTGTAGTTGATCAGCTTTTAATGAAATGGATTGTTAAAGAAGGAAAGGATATGTTTAATTTACAAGCAAATTCCTTTGAAATAGCAAAAGGTATAAAAACAGATTTAGATATGGAAATGATTAAGATAGGTCTAACTGTAACAACATTAAATATTGAAAACTTTAGCTATCCTGATTCAGTACAAAATATGATTAATAAAAATGCTGCGTATGGAATGGTAGGTAATATAGGGAATTATCAAAATGTAGCCATGACTGAAGCTATGGAGAAAAATCCTAATAGTAGTATGGCTAATATGGCTCAAGCTGGTATGGGAATGCAAATGGGAATAAATATGATGAATGAAATGAAGAAAAATATGGAGCAAAGTTCATCATCAAATAATACTAGTAAGAATACTTGTAAAAACTGTGGAGAAGCTTTAAGTGAAGGAGCAAAATTCTGTAGTAATTGTGGAACAAAGGTTTTGGTTAGCGAAAATACAGAAAAGAAAAATAAATTTTGCAGTGAATGCGGTGCAATAATTAAAAGTGATTCAAAGTTCTGTGGAGAATGTGGGGCAAAGGTTAAATAAGGAAGTATTTTAATGACTATTATAAGAAATAATATTATTAGAATATACTTATTTAGATTTAGGAGATACAAATGATTATAAGTAAAGAGTTTTATAATAGAAGTGCCCTAGATGTTGCCAAAGACTTACTTGGAAAAGTATTAGTTAGAGAAGTTGATGGAAAAATTTTAAAAGGAAGAATTGTTGAAACGGAAGCCTATATAGGAACTATAGATAAAGCCTGTCATGCATATAATGGGCGTAGAACTAAACGTACAGAAGTATTATATGAGGATGCAGGGGTTTCATATATTTATTTTATATATGGATTATATCATTGTTTTAATGTTGTAACTAATAAAAAAGATGTAGCTGAAGCAGTTTTAATTAGGGCTCTTGAACCAATTAACCAGCTAGATTATATTTCTATGATTAGGTATAATAAGAATTATGATGAACTTACAAAAACACAATCAAAAAATTTAACTAATGGTCCTTCAAAGTTATGCTTAGCTTATCTATTAAATAAGGATTTAAATGCAGTAAAGCTTTATGAGAAGGGGCCTGTATATATTATTGATGAAAATAGTAATGATTTTGAAATTGTTGAAAGTAAGAGAATAGGAATAGATTATGCTGAAGAGGCAAAAGATTTTTTATGGAGATTCTATATAAAAGATAATATATATGTTTCTAAAAAATAATTTAGTTATAAATTTTAATTTATATAAAGTTTAATAGAAAAGGGAGAGAATACAGATGAGAGTAGCATTAATTGCACATGATAAGAAAAAAGATGAGATGGTTAATTTTGCAAAAGCAAATGAAGATAGACTATCTAAATTAGAGCTTTATGCAACAGGAACAACTGGTTTAAGAATAATGGAAAATACTAATTTAGAAATTCATAGACTAAAAAGTGGTCCACTTGGTGGAGATCAACAAATAGGTGCATTAGTTTCTGAACAAAAATTAGATTTAGTTATATTTTTAAGAGACCCATTAACATCACAACCACATGAACCAGATATCAATGCATTGTTAAGATTATGTGATGTATATGAAATACCACTTGCAACAAATGTTTCTACAGCTCAATTAGTTTTAGATGCATTACACAAGTAAAAATAATAAAAGATAACTTAAAAAGGAGTTGCTAAATGGCAGCTCCTTTTTGTTGTATAACGTTCACAATTTAGTGATACATTTACAATATTATTATATGTATAAATTATAATAATATTCAAAAGTACTTAGAAAATAAAATTTGCATAAATGTTATATATAAATCATAGAATTTTTTGAGAAGAATAATAAGGGAAAGTAATAGATTATGAGTGTTAAAGTAGAGATTTTTTCTGGATTTCTTGGAGCTGGAAAGACACAGTTAATTAAAAAACTTATAGAAGAAGGTTACTATAAAGATAAAATTGCTATTATTGAAAATGAATTTGGAGAAGTAAGTATTGATGGTGAAGTTTTAAAAAGAACGAATACTTTAGTAAAGGAAATAAATGCTGGGTGTATTTGTTGTCAAGTTACCGGAGATTTTAAAGAGTCAATAATAGATGTTGTGGAAAACTGTAATGTAGATAGACTTTTAGTTGAACCAACAGGAGTGGCAAAATTAAGTGACATAAAAAAAGTATTTAATGAAAAAGAATTAAAGGATATAGCCGAAGTAGAAAAAGCTATAACTGTGGTAGATGCAGAGAAATTTGATTTGTACTTAACGAATTTTAAGAGTTTTTTTATTAATCAAATAAAAAATGCAGATATTATAATTTTAAGTAGAACACAAAATATTAGTATTGAAGAAGTAAAAAGATTAGAAGAAGAAATTAGTAAATTAAATTCTAGAGCAATAATAATGGGAAGACAATGGAGTAATACAAAATCAGAGGAATTAATTCCAAAGGTATTTTTAACAAAAGATAGAGGTATTTTAAAGGAAAAAATTAATTTTAGAAAGAGTAATCCTAGTACTCGGAGTATAAAAAAGGAAAGAAATGAAGAAAGTTTATTTGAAAGTTTTGCTTTAAAAATAGATAGAGATGTATCTAAAGAAGAACTATTAAGCAAGTTTAATTTTATAAAAAATAGTTTTGAATTTGGTGAAATAATTAGAGCAAAAGGTATTGTTAATACTAAAAATGGAAAAGAACAATTTGATTACACTTTATCTGAAATAAATATGCAAAAGATAGCATATAGAGGAGATGCTGTTATTTCATTTATTGGAACTAATTTAAATAAAGAGAAAATTAAAAAGTTTTTTAGTTAAGAAGGTGAAAAGATGAAGGTTGACGTAGAAGTAGTTACTGGATTTTTAGGGGCTGGTAAGTCAGCCTTTATTAATTCATTAATAAATAAAACTATTGCATATAAAGAAAGAATAGTTGTTGTTACTTGTGAAAGCGGAAATACTCAAATAAATAAGTTCAATGAAAATGGACAAAGTGTAAATCATATTAGTTTTATGGGAGAAAATCTAGAACTTAATAATGAGATATGTAAAATAGTAAAGAAATATAAACCTCATAGAATAATTATAGAGTATAACGGAACAGATACATTAGAACATTTATATAAATGCGTATTTGATAATGAAACAGGAAAACTAATAAAACTTTCCACAATGTATTTTGTTTGTGATGGGAGAAATATTGAGTTTTATATTAAGAATATGGGAGAAATATTATTACCATTTATACAAAATAGTGATGTAATTGTAATTAATAATTATAATATGGATAAAAAATTGGAAGTGGATCAAGGTATTAAATTATTAGAAAGCTTAAACCATAAAGCTCAAATAATAAAATCTGAGAATAATAGTAGTTTTAATTTAGCATTAGAGAATAGTAATTTATTAGAAGATAAATTAGTAAGAAATATGAGGGTAAAATTAATAGATTATATGAGAAAGTAAGATAGCGGGTGATAAAGTGAGTATAAGTAAATTTGAAGCATGGATGTGGAGTTACCTAGGGATTATTGTTGAAGCAATACCGTTTCTACTAATAGGAGCAGTGTTATCAGCTTTAATTCAAATTTACGTATCAGATGAATTAATAAAAAAAATAATTCCTAAGAATAGTATCATAGGATATTTTATAGCAGCTATATCAGGAGTACTTTTTCCTGTATGTGAGTGTGCAATAGTTCCAATTACGAGAAGTTTAATAAAAAAGGGATTGCCTATTGGTGTTGGAATAACATTTATGTTATCAGTTCCTATAGTTAATCCTATTGTAATTATGTCTACATATTATGCATTTCCTAATGATCTAAATATGGTTATATATAGAACAGTAGGTGGTGTAATAGGTGCTTTAATAGTTGGAATAATTATTGGATTTATTTATGATAAAAAGAAAAATACAGAAGTTTTAAAAAGGGAAGAAGTTGCTCTTTATTGTGATTGTTGTACTTTTAGTAATAATTATTATATTTCATTAAAGGGAAAAATAAAGAATTTAGTATTAAATGCATCTAATGAGTTTTTAAATATTAGTATTTATTTTATTTTTGGTGCATTTCTTTCAAGTATATTTGTAGTATTTCTTCAAGATAGTTTAATTAATAATATCACATCAGGAAAGGTAGTAGGAATTGCAATAATGATGCTATTAGGTTTTTTATTGTCATTATGTTCAGAGGCAGATGCATTTGTTGCCAAAGGATTTATGGACAACTTTGGAGCGCCAGGAGTTATAGCATTTTTAATATTAGGGCCAATGATGGACTTGAAAAATTTAATATTATCTTTTGGATTTTTCAAAAGAGTCTTTGTATTAAAATTGCTTTTAATAATTTGCATAGTTGTATTTGGAGTATGTTTAGCATTAGTATAATTTTATAAAATTAGTGAATATTTGAGTCTTTTACTTTTTACTAATATAAGAGGTGTATATGAAGAAATTTAATATTGATGAGTTAATATGGTTTATTATATTAATATTATTAGATTTATCTGTAATATTTTTAATAAGAAGTGGAAATATAACTAACTTTGTAAGTAGTGATATGATTATTTATTTTTATTTGAGCATAATAATATTAACTATCTTTGCTTTATTTCAATTTAGTAGAATTTTTACAATAAAAAGAAGAATAGAAACTACCAATAAATTTATTCCTTTAACATTTACATTATGTATTGGAGTAATTTTATTATATATATTTCCATTATTAAAGCAAAATGAAAATACAAATGAGAATTTATTATTTAAAAATCATACAGATGCAATAATTATAAATAATGATAATTATGATATAGTAAATGAAATTATACAACATAAGGATGAATATGAAGGAAAAGCTATATTATTTTTAGGATATATTGATAATACTAAGGAAAGTTCAGATTTTATAGTTATATCTAGACAAATGATAAAATGTTGTCAAGCTGATAAAGAAAAAATACAAATAAAAGCAAAGGGAATAAAAGATGACTTAGAGGAAGGACAATGGATTAATATTTATGGAAGGATATGCTTTGACGATGATTTT
Source organism: uncultured Clostridium sp. (assembly GCF_934754925.1). Taxonomy (GTDB): domain Bacteria; phylum Bacillota; class Clostridia; order Clostridiales; family Clostridiaceae; genus Clostridium. The sequence continues at coordinate 14,275 of NZ_CAKVJA010000036.1, forward strand.
TATATTTTAGTAGAAGAATATAAAATGCAAGATGAGCCTAATGATATATATTTTCATGACCATCTTTAAGGCTTGTTCTTTTAAAAGAAAATTGTTATTATATAAGTTATGAAACCCTTAAAAGGAGCATAATAAAAACACAAAGGCGGGATGAATTAATGGAATTGCCAAAGATAAAAGTGGCAGATTTTGAAGGACCTTTTGATTTATTACTGCATCTTATAAAGAAGAATAAGATGGATATATATAATGTAGAGATATATAAAGTTACAAATCAATATTTAGAGTATCTTAATACAAGAAAGGTTATGGATCTTGAAATAACATCAGAATTTATTGTTGTTGCAGCTACATTAATAGAGATAAAATCAAAAAATCTTCTTCCAAAGATAAAAGTGGAAGAGGAAGAAAATGAAGAAGATATTGAAAAAAGATTAATGGAAAAATTAATTGAATATAAGAAGATAAAGTCAGTATCTGAATTCTTTAAAGAGCGATATATAAATCAAGGTGATGTTTATAGTAAGAAGCCGGAAATAATTGAAGAAGTTAAAGGTGAACCAGTTAATAATGTTGACATATTTAAAAATATAACATTGTTAGATTTATATAATATTTATAATAGAATATTAGAGAACTATAGAGAAAAACAAAATAAATTTAATATAGTACAAAAGAAAATATACGTAGATAAGTATAAAGTTGAAGACAAAATGAATGAACTTTTAGAAAGAGTTAATTCAAATAAAGTAATTGAATTTGAAGACCTAATGAAAGAAAGTTCTTGTAAGCTTGAAACTGTAGTCACATTTTTAGCATTACTTGAACTTATAAAAATTAGAACTATTAGCGTTTATCAAGATGAGAGTTTTGGAAATATACTTATCAAGAGGAGGAGAGATAGTGAGTAACATTGATGTTAAACAGTATGAATTTAAAGAACTATCTAGAAAGTCTAATATAAAATCAGCTATAGAATCAATGCTATTTGTAAGTGGTGAACCTTTATCATTAAGAGATTTAAGTAATAATTTAGAGATTAAAGATAATATTATTGAAGAAATAATAAAGGAAATGATGAATGAATATGAAGAAAAAAGCAGAGGAATTAGATTAATAAGCATAAATGGAGCTTATCAATTAGTTACTAAAAGTGAAAATTCAGATTATATTCAAAAGCTATTAAAGAAAAATAAAAGACATTCACTCTCACAAGCTTCTATAGAAAGTTTAGCTATTATAGCATATAAACAACCAATTACGCGTATTGATATAGATGAAATAAGAGGGGTTAAGTCAGAATCAGCAATTCAAAAGCTTGTTGAAAAGGGACTAATAAAGGATATAGGAAGATTAGAGGTTCCAGGAAGACCTATCCTTTATGGAACTACAGATGAATTTTTAAGACAATTTGGACTAGAAACATTAAAAGAATTACCATCACTTGATTTATATAGTGATAAAGAGGCTAAAAGCTCCATGGAGGTTCTAAATCAAGCTCTTCAAGATATTAATTATGAAGAGGCTAGTGAGAAATCAAAGATTAAAGATAGTGAAATCAATATAGATGATGCAGAAGTTGCATCAGATGAAGAAGTTTAAAAATTAATACAAAAAGATATAGCTACTGAATAATTTTTCAGTAGCTATATCTTTTTATAGGTTATCGTTCTTATCAACTTTTTTATCATTGAAGAATCCTTTTAATATTTCAATAAATTGAGGAATAGAATCAACCACTCTATCAATAGTATTATCATAATCAACTGGTTGTAACTTTACAATTCCATCTTTAACAATTAGGAAAGCAATAGGCCTAACACTAACTCCAGCTCCAGATCCGCCACCAAAAGGATATTTTTCCTCTTCTTTTCTTAGAGATGTATGGTTACCAAATTCACTTCCACCAGATGCAAAACCAAAGGAAACTTTAGATATTGGAACAATTGAAGTACCATCACTAGTTTCTACAACATCTCCAATTACAGTATTAACATCTATCATATCACGCAAGTTTTCCATAGTGCTTCTCATTAAATTTTCTAATTCATGTTTATCAGTCATAATAATCCCTATATCTAGGGAATCACCTCCTATTTTTACGAATAGATTTATAAATAATAAATAATATATAAATAATTTGAGCTAAATTAAAAGTAATTATACTACGTATTGTAAGTTCAAATAGTAGTTCATCTTTAAATATTGGATTAAAATCAGTCTTTAATAATTTAACTTTAAATAATATAGAAAAAATATAAAGTAAAATTGGGTTAATGTTATAAAATAGACCTAAACATATGGCAGTTCTACTAGCATCTCCTAGAGAATAGCTAGAATTACTAGAAAATCTAATTGATGGTTTAAATTTATTTCTTTTTAGATTTATATAAAGAGTTTTTAAAAATGGTTTTAAATTTAAATTTTTTCCTTTATAATCAATCTCAATATCATCCTTAGTTTTTGAGTAGTTTATTTTTGACTCTTTTATAATGTTATCTTTTTTGTTTAGAAACTTTTTTAAAATACCATCGTCATTAGATATAATATTAATATTATAAAATTTTATATAATACCTATCTTTAGAATAATGAAGATTAAACTTTAAAGGGATAGGTATAAATAAAATAAATATTAAAGCAACAATAATTATAAAAAAAAGCATAATTAACCTCCCCTAGCTTTTTATAGTATTGCCATAAAAATAAAATATAAGTCATAAAAATTTATTATTTAGGTTTAAAATTTTTATAAATGAAAATACTACATGTGTAAGGAGAAAATAGGAGTGATACTAATGATGAAATATAAAATTATGGGAATAACTTTGAGTCTATTTTTAATAATTTCCCAATTATTAAGTAATTCTGTATATGCTCAATGCTTTGAAGATGAAGAAGATGATAATAACATAGCAATACTTGAAGATAATGAAATAGATGATGTAGATATGAATAATATAATAAATAGTATTAGAGTCTCAGCAAGAAATGCAATAGCATTAGATAGCAAAACAAAGCAAGTTTTGTTTGAACAAAATGCTGACGAAATAGTACCAATGGCCAGCACAACAAAAATCCTTACAGCTTTAGTTGCAATAACGCATGGAGACTTAGAAAGAGAAGTTACCATAAGTAAAAATGCAGCATCTATTAGAGGATCAAAAGTAGGATATGTAGCAGGAGAAAAAATAAAATTAAGAGAGTTACTATATGGATTAATGTATAAATCAGGTAATGATGCAGCAATAGCAATTGCTGAAGATATAGGAGGAAGTATTGAGGGATTTGCAAAGATAATGAATGATTATGCTATTAGCTTAGGATTAATAAATTCACACTTTGAAAGTCCACATGGTTTAGATAGTCCTAAACATTATACATGTGCATATGATTTAGCTCTTTTAACTACAAAAGCAATGGAAAATGATTTGTTTTGCCAAATTTGTGGAACAAAAACTATAACTAAAGATACTTCTAATTTTACAAGGGATTATAATAATATAAATAAAATTTTATATAAAATTCCTGAAGCAAATGGAGTTAAAACAGGATATACAGGTCAAGCAGGAAAATGTTTAGTATCTTCAATAAAACATGAAGGAAGGAATATAATTATAGTTGTTTTAAATTGTAGCGATAGATGGAATGTTACAGAGAAGATATATAAGTATGTTACAGATAATTATTGTTTTAAAAGTGATAATATAAATGATATTACAAAATCATCAGAGTTCATAAGCTTAGGAAGTATTATTGAAGATTGTGATTTTGAATATGGATTTAAAGGTGAAGGCTCTATAGAATTAGAGGTTTTTAATACAATAAATAAAAATTCAGGAGATATAATAGGTAAAGTTGCATTAAACCATCAGGGAGAAGAATTATTGAAAAAAGCACTGATTTGTGGAAAAGATGTATCCCAAAATGAATTTAATGAGGTTATTAATGAAAGAAGCACTAATTATTAGTGCTTTTTTCTTTAAATGTATAAATTTATGTTATAAAATATAATATATAAGCTATAAGGACAAAAAAGCTTTTAGAGTAGTATTATAAAAATATTAATATAGGATAAAATGGAGGATAATATTAGAATGAAAAATAAAGTAAAAAATTTAGAAACATTAGCACAAACTAAATTTTTAAGCCTTTATAATGCAAATTATACTAATAAAGGTGGAAATAAAAAAACATGGACTATTGCTACTAGAAAAAGTAAAGAAGCATTAGAGGAACAATTCTTTAATGGAAAAGAAGACAAAGTTGATGCAGTTGTGATATTAGCATATCATAAAGATGAAAAGAAATTAGTTGCAATAAAACAATTTAGAATACCTTTAAATAATTATGTGTATGAATTACCAGCTGGTTTAATAGATAACAATGATGATATTATATCAACAGTAAAAAGAGAGTTAAAGGAAGAAACAGGATTAGATTTAGAAGAAGTTATAGAAGATAAAATTGGACAAAAATTATACTTATCACCAGGTATGACAGATGAATCAGTTTCTTTAGTTTATTGTACATGTTCAGGAAAAATATCCGATGAAAATTTAGAAGAAGATGAAGATATAGAAACAATATTATTATCTAAAGAAGATGCTATTAAAATATTAAATAGTAGTGAAAGATGTGATATAAAATTCTTTATGGCACTACAAAGTTTTGTGCAAATGGGAGAAGAGATTTTTAGATAATGTCAATGATAGTTTGTTAAAAATTATCTTAAAAAAGCAATAAAATAAAAAAAAATACAATGTAATATTTACTAAAGTATAATTTCATGATATATTAATAAAAACTTAGCAGATAATAGAAAGATTAACCTTTATTTTCAATTAAGTAAAAGGAAAGTCTAATTTTTAATCTTAAGAAAAAATTATGAAAGAACATTGGGGGGAAAAGAATGAAAAAAAATGAATATGGATTATTTACAGCCATAACTATGATAGTTGGAATAGTTATAGGATCTGGAATATTCTTTAAAAGTGACAATATACTAGTGGCCACAGGGGGAAGTATTGCTCTAGGAGTATTAGTATTCTGTATAGCGGCTATTGCAATAATATTTGGAAGTTTAACAATATCACAACTTGCTTCTAGAAGTTCACAATCAGGTGGATTAATAGCATATGCTGAAGAAAATTATAATAAATCATTAGCATGTGCATTTGGATGGTTCCAAACATTTTTATATTTCCCTACTCTAATAGCAGTTGTTTCTTGGGTTGCAGGAATATACATATGTATGTTATTTGGAGTGGAAGGTACATTAGAAGTACAAATGTTAATAGGATTTGCTGTTATGGCATTCTTATTTGTAATGAATACTTTATCTGCAAAGTTAGGTGGATTATTCCAAAATGCATCTACTATTATAAAATTAATACCATTAGCTTTAATTGCAATTGCAGGTTTAATTTTTGGTGATGTAAGTAATATCTCATTAAGCCATGTGACATCAATGCAATCAGTAGGTTGGATTGCTGCTATAGCACCAATTGCTTTTTCATTTGATGGATGGGTAGTTGCTACATCTATAGGTCATGAAATAAAAGATTCAAAAAGAAATTTACCAAAGGCTTTAATAATAGCACCTATATTTATTTTAATTGTGTACGTATTATACTTTGTTGGAATAAGCATTTACATAGGACCAGAAACAATTATGGCTCTTGGTGATGCTCACGTTGATTTAGCAGCTACTAACTTATTAGGTCCATGGGGAGCTAAAATAGTAGTAGTATTTGTAGTAATATCTATAATAGGAACAATTAATGGATTAACTTTAGGGATGATAAGATTACCACATTCTTTAGCAGAAAGAAATATGTTCCCTAATTCAGAGTTTGTTTCTAAAGTAAATGAAAAAGTACTAATGCCTGTAAATTCTGCTTTAGTTGCATTTACAATATGTACAGTATGGTTTGTTGTTCATTATATAACAACTAAGTTTGGAGTTCTTCCAAATTCTGATATATCAGAAATATCAATTACAATGAGTTACACTTTATATATTATTTTATACTTCAAGGTATTCCAATTAGGAAGAAGTGGAGAAATAAAAGGAATTTGGAATTCTATAATAAATCCAGCACTAGCTATAATAGGATCATTAATAATTCTATTTGGTAGTATGGGGAACCAGTTATTCTGGGTATATGCAGGATTCTGCTTATTAGTAATAATATCTGCAGTAGTATTCTGGAAAAGTAAAGAAAGAGTAATTGCTGGAAATTTAATTGAAGATTAAAATATAGGTCTTAAACACATCATATATAGATAGGAAACTATTTTATATATGATGTGTTTTTTATATTTCTAAAGTATATTTATTTTCTATATAAGTTGTTATTAAATATAGTAATTTTGATCATTAAAAAATAGTAGAATATTTTATATATTGGGCGACTTATAGTAACAAAAAGAAATTTTTGAAATAATCTATATAGTGTATAGTATTACTTTAGGAGTCTAAATGTTTAAGGAGACAATTGATTGTATAGATGCAGGAACTGAGTTTTGCCCATGTCATTTAGCTGAAAGCGGTGAATGTATTCTTTGTTCACAATTGCAAGGAAGTCATTTTTGTGATTGTTTAAATTGGAAGGGAGTATGTATATATCAAGAACTCCATGACAATGGAAATAAGGCAAAGGAACAAAGAAAAACTTATACTTGTAAAGTATGTGAAAAAGTATTATATCCAGATGATGTATTATTAATTAAATTTGAAGCGCCACATAAGCTTGTAATAGATTTAGCAAGACCTGGTAGCTTCATTTTTATCAGAAGCGAAGAAAATGTGTATTTTGATGTCCCTATTTCTATTTTAGAGTCAAATATTGAAACTAATATAATTTCAATAATGATAGAAGTAAGAGGAATTAAAACTAAGCAGTTATTAAATATAGAATCTGGAGGAAGTATAACAATAAGAGGTCCTTATTGGAACGGAGTATTTGGATTAAAAAACATAAGAAAACAAAAAAATAATGAGACTTTAGTTATTGCTAGAGGTATTGGTATGGCACCTATGATGCCGGTAATTGACAGGTTGGTGGAAAATGGTAATACAGTAACACTTATATTAGATAAGCAACCTTTTAGGGATATATATGTTTCGGAGTGGTTAGATAAATTAAATATAGTACCTCAGGAGATGAATTTGATAGAAAAAGGAGAGTTATCACCAGAGGGTAAGGTTGCTATAAAATCTATTGTCAAATATAATAATATATCTTTAATCCATATAGCTGGAGCAGATATATTAACTTATAGTGTTATTGATTTTTTAGATTCTTTAGATAGACAAGATATAGATTTATCATGTTGTAACAATTTTAAGATGTGTTGTGGTGAAGGTGTATGTGGAAGTTGTACAGCTAGATTTGCAGGTCATAGAGTAAAGAGATTTTGTAAAGTACAAGCTAGTCCAAGAGGTATTTTTGAGGGGAGGAGATTAATATGAAGGTAGTAGTTGTTGGTGGGGGCTGGTCAGGCTGTGCTGCTGCAATAACAGCAAAGAAAGCTGGAGCAGAAGTTCATTTATATGAAAAGACGGACCTTTTACTTGGGCTTGGTAATGTTGGCGGTATAATGAGGAATAATGGTCGTTATACTGCATCAGAAGAACTTATAGCTTTAGGTGGAGGAGATTTAATAAAATTAACAGATAAGTGTGCAAGGCATGCTAATATAGAATTCCCTGGTCATAAACATGCAACTCTTTATGATGTAAATATTATTGAAGGTGTAGTAAGGGATCATTTAAAATCATTAGGAATACATCTTCATTTAGAGAGTCGTGTTAAAGATGTTGATGTTGAAAATAAAAAAATAAGGGGAATATTATTAAGTGATGACACTTATGTTAAAGGTGATGTATTTATTGAAACAACGGGCTCAACAGGGCCTATGGGTAATTGTTTAAGATATGGTAATGGATGTTCTATGTGTATTTTACGTTGTCCTGCTTTTGGACCAAGATTAAGTATAAGTGCTAGGTGTGGAGTTTCTGATATTCAAGGTGAAAGAAATGGAGATGCACTTGGAGCATTTTCAGGATCTTGTAAGCTTGCAAAGGAAAGTTTATCTAAGGAAATTAGGGAGCAATTAGACAAAACAGGTGTTGTTGTTTTAAAGGTTCCTGCAGAGGATGTAAACTATGGTAAGCTTAGTACAAAGGTATGTCAACAATATGCACTTAAAGAGTTTGCAGAGAATATAGTTTTACTTGATACTGGTCATGCTAAGCTTATGACAACTTATTATCCACTTGAAAAGCTAAGAAAGATTCCAGGACTTGAATATGCTAAGTATGTTGATCCTTATGCAGGAAGTAAGGGTAACTCTATAAGGTATTTATCTGTGGCACCAAGGACGAATGATATGAGAGTTGTTGGTGTTGATAATCTTTTATGTGCTGGTGAAAAGGCTGGACTTTTTGTTGGTCATACTGAAGCTATATGTACAGGTAGTTTAGCAGGTCATAATGCTGTAAGATTAATGATGGGAATGCCATTATTGATTTTACCTTCTTCAATAGCAATAGGTGATTTAATTTCTTTTGCTAATGAAAAGGTTGAAACTAGAGAAGGTAGAAAGGATAGATATACTTTTGCAGGAGCTAGTTATTTTAAGAGGATGCAAGAGTTAGGACTTTATAGTGTTGATATTGATGAAATTAATGATAGGATTAAGAAGGTTAATTTAGATAATATATTTGAGCAAAAATTAGTATAGATAGGTTAAAACCTCAAGGAGCTATTATGGCAGACTTGGGGTTTTTATATTATTATCTTATATTATTTTAATTAATTTACATTGTAGCTTTCTACAAAATTAATACAATCTAATACTTTAATAGTGTGAAAACTAAGGAGAGTAAAATAAAGTATTAACGTTTTATCTTGAATATTACCCTGTATTTTACATATATTTATACAAAAAATATAATTAATAATTAATTAAATAAAGGGGGATTATCAAATGGTAAATAATAAGTTTAATTTACTTAGATTTATTATTGGAACAATTATACTGTTCTTTGCATTAGCTTTTACTACTTTAAGATTAGATTCACCATTATTATTCATAGCATCATTCGTAATTGCTCCAGTATGTGTCTGTTCTTTTAACAAGTATATAAATCTAAGACAAAGAAATTGCTATAAGGGATTAATAGCATTATTTGTTGTCACATTTATATTGATTGGAGTTAATCTAGTAAGTTGTGAGGATCAAGCAACAAATAAAAATGTAGTTGAAAAGAATGATGTAGTAGAAGAAACTGCAACTACAGTAATAAAGGAAGAAGAGTTTACTGAAGCAACTGTACATTTCATTAATACTGGTGATTCAGATTCAATATTAATTGTACAAGATGATAAGTCAGTTTTAATTGATGCTGGTGATAATGATGATGAATCATTAATAGTAAATTATCTAAATGATTTAGAAATAAAGAAAATAGATTATTTAGTAAATACTCATCCAGATTCAGATCACTGTGGGGGATTAGATTCAGTAATAAACAATTTTGAAATTGGAACATTTTTTATTGGTAATGGAAATGCGGATTCTCAAACATATACTGATGTAATTAATACTGCGGCTAATAGAGGTATTAATCCATCAGTGCCACTAGAAGAATCTAAGTTTGAATTAACAAATAGCAGTTATATTCAATTTTTTAATACAGCTGGTGGAAGTGATAGTAATGAAAGTTCATTAGTAACTTTATTTGTAAATGGAGAAGATAAATTTTTATTAACTGGAGATGCTGGAGCTGAAACAGAAAATAAAATTTTATTAAAGATGCAAGATGTTGATGTATTAAAAATAGGACATCATGGCTCTAACAATAGTACAACTCAAAGTTTTTTAGATAAAGTTAATCCGGAATATGCTGTAATTCTAACTGGAAAAAACAGTTATGGACATCCACATGCAGAGGTTTTATCTAAGCTAGAAAGTGCAAATATTGAAATTCATAGATCAGATGAATGTGGAGATATAATATTTAAATCAACAGGAGAAGGTGTTTTTACTGGATGTAAAGAAGGTAGTTACTTAGCAAATGATAAAGAGTCTAGAGAAGAGGCGGAAAGAAAAGCTGAAGAAGAAAGAATTGCTTCAGAAGCAAAAGCAGCTGAGGAGGCTAGGTTAGCTGAAGAAGCTAGATTAGCAGAGGAAGCTAGGTTAGCTGAAGAGTCAAGAGTTGCAGAGGAACAAAGAATAGCAGAACAGGAGAGGCTTGAACAAGAAGAAGCTGCACAGATACAAAACAATGTTAGTGAAATGGTTTGGATAACTGCAACAGGTAAAAAATATCATAGAACTAATAATTGTGGTAATACTAATCCAGCAAATGCAAGACAAATAACTTTAGAAGAAGCTCAAAAGAATTATGAGCCTTGTAAAAAGTGTTATTAGAATATAAGGAAAGTAGTAGTTGATAGAAGTATAATTTATATGAAAATATATAGTGATGCTAATGAAGATAAAGAAAAATATAATACTTTATCAAAGATAGGAGCTGATAAAAAAGATATAAGTAAGGTAATAAATAAAGAAGTAATGATGTTTTATATATTACCGTTTATTGTAGGAGGAATTCATAGTTTCTTTGCAATAAAAGTTCTAAGTGATTTTATGAGTGAAAATTTATTTAGTTTTTATTTAATAAGCCTTTTAGTTTGTATTTTAATTTTTGGATTATTAGCAGTTTTATCTATAAATAGTTTTAAAAAGATTATAAAGATTAGATAGAAAAATTAAATTTACTAATGAGAAATTTAAAAAGCTTAATTTAGATAATATTTTTGAACAAAAATTAGTATAGAAATAGATGCCCTAAATGGTTGTTATATACAATGATTTAGGGTTTTTATAAAAAGTTAATACTTTTAAATAATATACTCGTAAATGATGATAAAATTATAAAAAAATTCAACATTATGTTTGTGAATTAATCAAATTTAATAAAGTATAAAAAGATTATAAATATATGATTTTAAATGATATTAAAGCTTTATCATTCTTAATATTATTGTTATATTTGGGGTTGTAATAATAGTATATATATAATGATAAGTAAATAATACTTAGGAGGTATAATTTTGAAGTGGTATAATGTTGAAACAGTAGAACAATTAAAGAGTATTGGAAAATTTAGAGAGGTTTCTAAAATAGTTAAAAATGATTGTGGGAAGATAATAAATGTAAAATTGGGAAGTTGGAAGAATCTTTATAATAGTATTATTGAATTAAAACAATTAATACATGAATTTGAGGGAGAGATAAATGAAGGTAATATAAATAATAATTATAAGGATAATAAATATTTTATATCAAAAGCATCTGAATATATTTTTTATTTAGTTGAATTAGATGGTAAAGAAAGAATGGAGAAGCTTAAAGTTACTAGAAAACATTATTCAAATAAGAAAGTAGCAAAAGAATGGAGAGACAATATTGCTAAAGAGATTCATCCAGATGTATGTAAAATAAAGGATGCAGAAAAAGCAATAGCAAAATTGAATCAATTATATTCTGGTATGATAAGCAATGAAAAATAATGAAATAGTTCCATATAGTTATCCTATAAGAGATATAAATTTTATAATGCCAGATAAACCAAAGGAAGCTAGTGCAAAGGTAATAAAAGAATTACAAAACTCCTATAATAAATGTTGTTTTTTAGATGAAATTGGACAAGTTTGGTTTGAGGCTGAAAAGCTTCATTCCATTTTAAGAACTACAAAGATAAATGCCAAATTTTATATAGATAGAATCAGTGATGAAAGTAAGCTTTATTTTAATAATGAAGTTTATATATTAGGGTATGAAATTATTAAAATAATAGATAAATTTATTCAAGGTGAAGCAACAGGAAAAAGAACAATATATCTAAGATTTTCAGAAGCTATATATAAAGCAATAAGAGATACTCCAGAAGCTCAAGTATTAAGAACTAAGTATCAAATTACCCTTAAAGAAGAAAGAAAAAAACTTAAAAATAAAAGAATTAAAAAGTATAAAATTAAAAAGGATGAGTTAACAGATAATGCTTTAATTAAACATAGAGCAGAGTTTTCTCATATTAGGAGCTTTGCAATTTTTAAGGATATTGCAGATGACATTGAAAACGGTTTAATAGTTAATAAAAGTACTCATGAAATAATAACTAAAGAGGGAATTAATGATGAAGATGAATTATTAATATTATGTAAGGAAAAAGGATGGAAGACCGATTGGTATAATAAATTTAAGTGTTACTTTGAGTTAAATTAATCATTGTAAATTTCCAAAGACCAGTAATCATTATTCCTGGTCTTTAAAATATGTATAATTAACATTAAGAACTTCAGCTATTTCTTTTATAGTTTCTGTTTTGGGGATTCGATTTCCTTGTTCCCAATTACATAAACTAGTAAAGATCCTATTCAACAAATTAGCAAATTCATGTTGATTTAGATTTCTCTGAAGTCTAAGATATCTTAATTTTTGAGCAAATGTATCTAATTCCATATCTTGTAGTATAATAGCAGGTGAAAAGGCTGGACTTTTTGTTGGTCATACTGAAGCTATATGTACAGGTAGCTTAGCAGGTCATAATGCTGTAAGGCTAATGATGGGAATGCCACTATTGATTTTACCTTCTTCTATAGCTATAGGTGATTTGATTTCTTTTGCTAATGAAAAGGCTGAAACTAGGGAGGGCAGAAAGGATAGGTATACTTTTGCTGGAGCTAGTTATTTTAAGAGAATGCAAGAGTTAGGTCTTTATACCACTGATAAGGATGAAATTAATGATAGGATTAAGAAGGTTAATTTAGATAATATATTTGAGCAAAAATTAGTATAGATAGGTTAAAA
>NZ_CAKVJA010000037.1 GCF_934754925.1 uncultured Clostridium sp.
TAGATATTACTCTCTTCATTGCTAGGAGTAAGTTTTCCCTAGATAATATTCTTTCTAATGAGCCATATTCAAATTCATCGGTTTCTCCTTTTAAAGTTGCCGAGAATTTTCTATGCACTCTTTGCTTATGTTCGAGTTCCACTCTATCTTGGGCATTAGAGCCTAAATATTTAGTTTTCTGCAATCTTTGATTATTCTGCGAAACTTTCAAATTTCAAAACCTCCTTAAAGTTCAGTCCTTCGTCCGCTATCGCGATTAGCGGAGTTACTATGACCTCTGCTGACTTCTGATAGTTCAGCTACATATCACTATGTAGGTTATTACTTTAGAAATTCATCTTTATTAGTAATATATCTATCAGACCTCCCCAGGTAAGAACAACAACCTTCATCTCATATATCTGCTACATTTACTCCTAAGGTTTCGGGTAGTGTTGGACTTTGTTTTGTTATGCAAACTCGTCCGACCTTAGTAAGCCTTGTATGTAGTTCGTATTCCTCAGACCGAGACTTTGCCTCCGACTTCCTTCAGATTCCACCTCACGGTGGACACCCTTGTCATTGGCTAGTGGTTCCCACTACCAAGCCCACAACGGACTTTCACCGTCAAGTTGTTACCCATGCTGGGCACACATACAAAAAAAGGAATTCAAATCTGAATTCCTTTTTTAAATAATCTTATTGGAGGCGCCACCCAGATTTGAACTGGGGAATAAAGGTTTTGCAGACCTCTGCCTTACCGCTTGGCTATGGCGCCGTATATTTATTATTATATATAATATCATTCAAAATGTCTACACTTTTTTTATATTTTATATTATAAATTATAAAAGGAGCCAGAAAATTAGCTCCCTTTACTTATTAACTACTGAATTCATTATTAATTTTAGGCAATTCTATAATTCTATTACATACTTTTTTAGCTAATTCTATATTATGAGTAACTACTAACATACCTAATTTATTTTTATTAGATATTTTCAATAGTAAATTCCAAATTTGCGCTTGAGTAATAACATCAAGCATAGTGCTTATTTCATCACAAACTAAAAATTTAGTTTCTGGACCTAATACCCTTGCTATACAGAATCTTTGTAATTCTCCCCCAGATAGCTCATTAGGCCATCTATTCAACCAGGATCTTTCTATTCCCATCTCATCTAACAAATTATTATCTACATTCCACCCCTCATTTAGTGTCTTACCCATCTTCCACCTTGGATTAACTGATTGCTCTGGATGCTGATAAATCATTTGAATTGGACAATAACATTTTTCAGGAATTGGCTTTCCATCCCATAAAACTTCTCCTTTATCAGGCTTTATGTATCCTGATATTATTTTTGATAATGTACTTTTTCCATAACCTGATGGTCCAACTAATGCTACTCTTTCTTTAGAATCAACTGTAAAACTAACATCTTTAAGTATCCATCTAGAACTTTTACTATATCTATAGCTTATATTTTTAACCTCAAGTAGCATTAATACACCTCACCTCTCCATCTCTTACTTTTCTCATCTTAATCTCCATACAACATTCATCTGTTTTTAATGAACATCTATCTCTAAACAAACAGCCCTTTGGAAGATTGCCTGCATAAGGTTGATATCCTGGTAGTTCCTTAAATTTATTTTGTGGTAGTGCATCTATAAATGCTTTACTATAAGGATGTCTTAATGCATCTTTTCCCTTTATAAAATCTTCAACTTGCGCAATTTCAACTATAGTACCAGAATAAAAAACTGCAATTCTATCAGCTACATTTAAAGCTAAATCTACATCATGAGTAATTAACAATACTCCACATCCATTATCTGCAATCTCTCTAAAATTATTTAATGTTTCCATTGCAAGCTCTAAATTTAAACCTGGTGTTGGCTCATCAGCTATAATTAATTTTGCTTCATTCATTACAGCTGTTGCTATTAAAACTCTTCTTGCCATTCCACCTGATAATTGAAAAGGATACATTTCTGCAACTTTATCATCTAAATTATATTTTTTAAAAACTTCTTTTTGTTTTTCTTTATTACCATTAATTCCAACAACCTGCTTTCCTACCTTCATTAATGGATCTAAAAAATCTACTGATTGTGGTATAAATGCTATATCTTTTCCTCTTACTTTTCTTAAATACTTCTCATTTAATTCATCATTATAATATTTTATACTACCTTTTATTTTTGCATTTTCAGGCAATATTCCCATAATTGCATGAGCTAAAAGACTCTTTCCTGATCCACTTGATCCAACTACAGCTACAATTTCACCTTTTTTTACATCAATACTAAGTTCATGTATAACTTCTAAATCTCTTTTACTTAATCCCCTATTATACATACTAAAGGCTATTGATAAATTATCTACTTGTAATACTGATACTTTCTCATTCATAGACTTTCTCCTTATTTATTGATTTCCGCTATTTGGATTAATTAAAAGCTTAAGATTCTCACCAATTACATCAAATAAGATTACAACACTTAAAAGCATTACTCCTGGAAAAACTGCAAGCCACCACTTTCCTGTTGTAATATGATTCATTGCTTCTGATAAGATAACTCCAATTGCAGGAACCTCTGCTGGAATTCCAAATCCTAAAAATGTTATTGATGCTTCATGCATAATAGCATGTGGAAATAATAGTACAACACCAATTAGATATACTGGTAATACATGTGGAATAATATGATTAACTGCAACTTCAAACTTACTTTTTCCCATTTTATAGGCTGCTTGGACATATTGAGATGATCGAACTTGAAGAACTTCTGCACGAACAAGCCTTGTAAGTGAAGGCCAATGGGTAACTGCTACTGCTACTGTAACTCCTACTGTACCTCTTCCAAGCATAAATGATATTAAAATTAGCAAAATAAGATGTGGAATCCCCATACAAAGGTCAACACACCAATTAATAAATTTATCATATTTTCCACCAATAATAGCTGAAGAAACTCCAAACACAAGAGCAATAAAAGAGCTTATTATAGATGCAAGTATTCCTATTAAAATACTATTAGATAACCCTTTTATACATCTCCAAAACATATCTCTTCCCATAAAATCTGTTCCAAACAAATGGTCTAAACATGGACTTATAAATTTTGATGAATAATTCACTGCATATTTATCTGAATTCATTGTAATTCCTAAAATAAATACTACTAATAAATACGCAGTAGAAATTGCTACATAAAATATTATCTTAGCCCTTGTATTAGGAAAAATATTAAACCTATCTTTTTTTATCACTCTTAAGGGGCTATTAACCATTATATTTTCCCTCCTTTAACCTTGGATCCAATACTCCATATAATATATTTGCAATAAAATTACCTACAAATACAAATATGGCACTAAATATTGCAATGCCTAGTAATAAAGGAACATCTCCATTTAATCCTGCTGCTGTTGTTGCTGTACCTAAGCCTGGATAAGAAAAAACTGTTTCAGCTAATGCTATTCCTCCAAAAAGTTCACTAAATGAAGCAAATTGTTCTGTTATAGCTGGTAATGCTATATTTCTTAACCCATGTCTAATTACTAGTTGTCTAGTATTTTCACCTCTTGCCTTTGCAAAAAGTATAAAGTCACTATTTAATATTTCTATTAACTTTTGTCTTGTAAATAATGTTACTCTACTAATACCTAATATGCTAAGGGTTAATGCTGGTAATACAAGATGATATATTCTATCCCAAATTGTAATTTCTGAAGCTAACTTCCCCATTGGTACTGCAAATCCTATAGGAAACCATCCTAAATATACTGAAAATAAGCTTAAAATTAATAAACCTATCCAAAAAGTTGGTGCTGATTGTAATGCAAGACAAAATATTTTTATAATCTTATCAAATAAACTTCCTTTATATACACCTGCTAAAACGCCAATTGCAAATCCTACTATTCCTGAAAAACACCAAGCTACTAACATTAATACTATTGAATACTTAAATCTCTCTAATATAACTGTACTAACTGGCTGCTTATATGTTATTGATGTTCCAAAGTCACCTCTTAATACATTTTTACCCCAAGATGCAAACCTTTCTAATGGTGGATCATTTAATCCCCAATGTTCTGCAATTTTCTCCTTTGCCTCTACTGAAAGGGTAGATTCTGCTCCAATATACGAAGTTAATGGATCTATAGGTGAATTTGTAACTAAGATAAATGAAATAATACTAACCCCTATTAACAAGGATAACATTCTAAAAAATGTTGAACTTATATATTTTACTCTATTCATTACTCTTCCAATCCTTCATATTACAAATAATTGGTGCACCATGTCCGTGTGGATGTGGTATTTGTGTATTTATAGAAATATCAAGAGAGTCATTTATAAAGTAGCTATGCTCAATATTTACAATATATAAATATGGATAATCTTCACTTGAAACTGTTTGTACTTCTTTCCACTTTTCTACTGCCTCTTCTTGATTATTAGAATCTATAGCTTCATCTATTAATTTATCTACTTCCTTATTTGAATATCCAATTGTATTATCGTAATCACCTGTCAAAAATAAATCAGAATAAAGCAATGACTTTAATACTGTAGGGCTATATTGTCCCCATCCCCATACAATACCACATGTTTTAGCTTTAACTGTAAGTTCATCCCATGTTCCTTGTTTAACATTTATTTTTATTCCTAACTCTTTTGCATCTTCTGCAACAGCACTTCCTAATAAATATCGTTGCTGATCATTAGATGGTGCATAAACATCAAATTCACAAACTACCCCATCTTTTTCACGAATGCCATCGCCATTACTATCTATCCATCCAGCTTTTTCAAGTATTTTTTCTGCTTCATCTTTTTGATTATCATCATAAACTAAAGGATTTCCCCAAACTAAATTAGTTGTAAAACCAGTAGCCTTTTTACCTACACCATTTAAGGCATTTTCAATTATTTGTTCACGATTTATCCCTATACTTAAAGCTTTACGTACAGCTATATCAGATGTAACATTATTACCTACTACTATTTCATTGCCCTCTTTATCTGTCATTTTCTGCTCCGGTAAGCATGGTAAGCTAATATTACGGACATCCATAGTCTCAAGATTCTCTAAATGCATTCCATTTATTGTTTCTGTAGAATAGTTTGGATCTACCATAACTATATCTAATTGACCAGACTTAGCATTAGAAAAAGCTGATTTACTATCCATTTTTACAAATGTTACTTGCTTAATTTCTGGAGTTCCTTCGTAATAATCTTCATAAGCTTGTACTATAATTTGTTGATCTGTATTATATTGAATAACTTTCCATGGCCCTGTTCCTATTGGTGATTTATCAAAAACTTCGCTATCATATGCGTCACTTGGAACAATTCCTAACAATGCAATGGAATCAAAAAATGGCGAATATGGCTCTGATAATGTAAATTTAACTGTATAATCATCTACAGCTTCTACATTTTCTAATCTTGTAAGATCAACACTTTCATTATCTGCTTGATTACTCTTTACTGTTTCATAAGTGAACACTACATCTTCAGCAGTAAAATCTGATCCATCTTGAAACTTAATACCTTTTTTTAAATTAAAAGTATAAGTTAATGAATCTTCACTTATACTCCAACTTTCTGCTAAATCACCTTCATATTCTGAATTTGGATTTACTCTTGTTAAAGCATTATTAGTAAATGAATATCCGTAACTCATAGCTCCTTTAATTGGATCTAAGCTACTTTCAAAAATATTATTTCCAACATATGCTGTAATACTGTCCTTACTAACATTATTCTCATTATTAGCAGATGTTGAAATACTATTATCATCTTTAGAGTTATTTTTCACACTTGTACTTTTTCCATTATTACATCCTACCATGAGTAATGACATACTTACTATTAGTGATACAATCAACGATTTTTTTTTCATAAACTTCCCCCTAATCTCTTTTTCCACTTTATACCAGAATTTTATCATCTTTACCAACCCTCAACAACCTCGGTAGGGGGATTAATTTTATATTTTTTTATAATAAATAAATTTTAGTTTTCATAAAAAATATTATATGAAAAAAGAGGATTTCGATGCGAATCCTCTTTTTTAACGTGATATTATTAAGTATTTATTTAATAAATTGGGCTATTGCTTTATTTAAATCTTCTATAGGTCTTTTATCACCACATTCTATAGCTTCTACTATGCATCCTTCTATATGCTCCTGCAATATTATTTTACTTACTCCATTTAATGCTGATATAACTGCTGCTAACTGAATTAATACTTCACTACAATCCCTCTCATCTTCAACCATGCGTTTTACGGATTCTAAATGTCCAGCTGCACGAGATAAACGATTCAATATAGCTTTTGTACTTTCGTGAGAATGTGTATGTGTGTGCCCCTCTGTATTTTTATGAGTATGAGTAAATGTCTTACCATTATCACTTTTATGAACATGCTCCATTGCTTTTGTACTATCCATGTTATACCCCCAATTTATACTACTATATAATTTATATTAAATTTTATAGTAAGTTATTCTTTCATAAAAATAATCTCTATATTAATATTCTTCATATTAGCTTCTAACCCTTTTATTATCGAGTACTAAAACAAAAAGATATGAGAATTTTTTCTCATACCTTACATCATTTTAATATTAGTCTTTTTCTTAAATTTTATACTCTTTCTTTACATACTACTGGTAAATTTATAGTCTTATAATAACTTATCATTCTAATAAGTACTATAATTACCAAAGTTATAAATTGTGCTGATTCTATTCCAATTATAGGATATATAAACCAAAATATAGTTACACCTATAACTCCTGCAACACAATAAATATCATTTTTAAAAATTTGTGGTTTTCTATTAGTTATTATATCTCTTAGAACTCCTCCACCAACACCAGTTATACTAGCTGCAAATATAAATAACATAAAATTATAATTACTATTGATTGCTTTAACAGCTGCTGATACGAAAAAGGCAGCTAGTCCAATTGCATCGATGAATACAAATAAATTCTTATACTTTAAATTACCTTTTAAAAATATAGCTAATAAAGTTCCTGCAATAATAAATGGAATTGTCATATAACTTGTAAAAAATACTGGAATACCTGAATTTGTAACAATATCTCTAAGTACTCCCCCACCCATAGCTGTAATTATAGCTATTATATATATTCCAAAAATATCAAATTCCTCTTCAATAGCTACTATTGCTCCTGATACGGCAAAAGCAAAAACACCGATATACTCCAAAACTGTAATATAGTCCAAGAAAAGTCCTCCTTTTTAGTAATACCTTAAGACTAATTATTAAAATAATTGCGCCTCTGTCTTTTTACCTGAAAGATTCTCTTACTATACTTAAGATTGCTTCGTCGGTGCCTTTTAATAGACTTTCCAGAGTTTTCTCAAAATTTGGTCCTTTTGCCTGAGAGTTTGCCGCACTTTCCCCTTCGGCTCTGTATTTAAACAGCATCTCCCAAATTTTTCAACGAAATACTTGTAAATTATAATATATCCATGTTTATACTTCAAGAGGCATATTTATTATATTTTAATATCTTTTATTTGCTCTAATGATAATACTCTATTATCTCCTAAAATATATTTAGCAATGTTAAACAATTCCTTATCCTCTGTTACTAAATTTAAATCATCATTAACATAACAAGCATATAGCTGCAATAAATCATTTTGAGATAAATTATTACTATTAAATTTATCCTTAATTTTATAATCAAATATCATATAAAACCCACTAATATCTTCTTTTTCAACTTCCATACTATAAGGCAATAAATTACAAAAACGTTCACTTAAAACTTCTTTTCTTCTATACTCTTTTGTTTCTTTTACTGATAATTCATTTAATACTTCCCTTAATATAAATACCTTATTTTCCTTTAGAATTTTATCTAAACTTTTCTCATTTAAATTCCAAAGTTTAATTATTATATTAGTATCCAATAAATATTTTTTCATTTGTCTCTCTCCTTTTATAACACACTTAATTTAATTATAAGTAACTATCTAAAAATATAAAATATATTTTAAAATTCTATATACCTATTCTATTGCATGTTTCATCTCACTAACATACTTAAACAATTCTTCCTTAGTATTTTCCCCATTATTTTCAATAATTTTAACTATAGCACTTCCAACAATTACTCCATCAGCTACTTCTGATATTTCTCTTGCTTTATTAGTATTATTAATTCCAAAATCAACAGCACAAGGAACATTCGTAACTTCCTTAATAGATTGAACCATATTTCCTATATCAGTATTAATTTCACTTCTTGCACCTGTAACTCCCATCGATGATACAACATATTAAATCAGCTCCTGCTCTCTCCATTTCTAAAATATACTCTACAGTTTTTTCTTCACTTGGATCTCCTGCAGTTAAAAATCCTATAAAGGCTTTTTTATTTTTAAAAGCTTTGTATATATTACTCATAAATTTCTTCCCCCTTATATCTAGCTATTGCTGCAACATCTTTATCGCCTCTTCCTGAAAGACAAATTATAATACTTTCATCCTTGCTAAAGTCTTTTGCTATTTTTTTTGCATAAGCTACAGCGTGTGCACTTTCTATTGCACAAATAATTCCCTCTGTTTTAGCTAAATACTCAAAAGCTTCAACTGCTTCATCATCCATTATAGGTACATATTTTGCTCTTTTTATATCATTTAGATAAGCATGCTCTGGACCTATTCCCGGATAATCTAGCCCCGCCGAAATTGAATATACTGGTGCTATTTGTCCATTTTCATCTTGGCAAAAATAAGACTTCATTCCATGAAATATTCCAACAGTACCATTTGCTATTGTTGCTGCATTTAAGGCTGTGTCTACACCTTTTCCTGCTGCTTCACACCCAATAAGCTGTACATCTTTATCTTTTATAAAATCATAGAACATTCCCATGGCATTACTTCCACCACCAACACAAGCAATAACGGCTGATGGTAATTTATGTTCTAACCTAAGTATTTGCTCTCTAGCTTCTTTACTTATTATACTTTGAAAATCTCTTACTATAGTTGGAAATGGATGTGGGCCCATTACTGAACCTAAAACATAATGAGTATCTTCAACTCTACTTACCCATTCTCTCATAGTTTCATTAACAGCATCTTTTAAAGTCATGGTTCCACTAGTTACAGCATTAACTTTAGCTCCCAAAAGCTTCATTCTATATACATTTAAAGCTTGTCTATCTGTATCTTCCTTTCCCATAAAAATTTCACATTCTAATCCTAAAAGTGCTGCTGCTGTTGCTGTTGCTACTCCATGTTGACCTGCTCCTGTTTCTGCAATTACTCTTGTTTTTCCTAGTTTTTTGGCCAATAATACCTGTCCAAGAACATTATTGATTTTATGAGATCCCGTATGATTTAAATCTTCTCTCTTTAAATAAATCCTTGCTCCACCTAAGTCATTAGTCATTTTTTCTGCATAATACAAGAGAGAAGGTCTTCCTGCATACTTGTTTAATAAATTATTTAGCTCATCATTAAATTTCTTGTCTTTTTTATAGTATTCATACTTTTCTTCAAGATTAATAAGCTCATTCATTAATGTCTCTGATATATATTGACCTCCATAATCTCCAAATCTTCCCCTACTCATTCCTATACCTACCTTCCTAATATTTTCATTATTTCTTTTATTTTTTCATAATGTAATATAAATCCTATTTTTATTTAATAAGACTTCTTCTTTTACTATACTTAATAGCTTTACCCCTTTGATTTCCCCTATTCTTATTTTAGTTCTTGCTACTATTTCATCTAATATCATAAATTCACCTACTCATTAGAATATTTAATAAACTCTTCTAACTTATTCTTTGCTTCTCCACTATCAATTACCTCTTCAGCTAACCTTACTCCATCTAGTATAGTGTTAACCCTTCCAGCTAAATATAATGCTGCCCCTGCATTTAAGACCACTGCATTTCTTTTTGGTCCCTCTTCACCATTTAATATAGATAATGTTATTTCTGCATTTTCCCTTGGAGTTCCACCCTCTAAATCTTCCCTTTTACATCTTTCTAAACCAAACTGTTCTGGAATTATAACATATGAATAAAACTCTCCACCCCTTACTTCACAAACAGTTGTATGTGAACTCATAGATATTTCATCTAATTTATCTTCTCCATACACAACTAATGCCCTCTTAACACCTAAGTTATATAAAACTTTTGCAAGTGGTTCTACTAATTCTTTATCATATACTCCCATAAGCTCAATATTTGCTCCTGCAGGGTTACTTAATGGACCTAAAATATTAAAAACTGTTTTTATTCCAAGTTCCTCTCTTATTTGTGCTACATACTTCATTGAAATATGATAATTTTGTGTAAATAAAAAACATATTCCTATCTTATTTAATAACTCCGTGCTTTTTTCTGGAGATATATCTATTCTTACCCCTAAAGCTTCTAGAACATCAGCTGACCCACATTTACTACTTGCAGCTCTACTTCCATGCTTTGCTACAGGTACTCCAGCTGCTGCAATAACAATAGATGCTGTTGTTGAAATATTAAATGAATTAGAACCATCCCTGCCTGTTCCTACTATTTCAAGAACATTTTTATCATGTAAAAGCTTTATACAATGATGTCTCATTTCTTCTGCAGATCCAGTAATTTCTTCTATAGTTTCTCCTTTCATACTTAATGCAGTTAAATAAGCACTTTTTTGAACATCACTTGCTACTCCACTCATAATTTCATTCATTACCTCTTTTGCCATTTCATATCCAATATCTTGCTTATTACTTAATTTTTTAATAGCCTCTCTAATCATTAAAATTGCCCCCTTATATTTTCATTTTTTACTTCTTTTAACTTGGCATAAATCATACTTCCCTCCTAAAAATTTAATATATTCTGCCAAGAAAAATAAAAACCCGTCCTTGACAGTAAAGTTCACTGTCAAGGACGGGTAGAATATACTACACCCGCGGTGCCATCTTGATTTACAAAATATCGTACACTTTATTCAGATACTAACATATCCTAGACAACTAACGTATGTCAAAGGTCATAGAATACTAAGAACCTAAGGTTCTTTTCGCTATGCCCTCAATGGTCCATTTAATAGGCTACTTTCTGCTTGGCTCTCACCTATCCAAACTCTCTGTAAGTGCAGGATCTATTTTTATTTCCATATCAACTGTTTCTTTTTATAATATTACCATATTTTGTAAATAAGTTCAATGTTTTTTATTTTTATTTTTTAATATATTTATTTTCTTATTAACTTATTTTAATTTATTATGCACAATAATTTTCTTTCTTATCTGATTCTGAATAATAATTTATTATATTTATTATAAAATTTCTAGTATCAGAATTTAATTTCTTTGTACTTGAAATCTCTTTTACTGAAAAATTCCTTGTAAAAAAGCTATATGCTAATTCAACTAAAAATCTTGATGTATTTATTATTCTTGGATCATTTAATAATTCTTTAAACATTATATTAGTTCCGTTGATATATTCCTTAGCAACTACATAAACTTCCTTAATACTTAATAATTTTAATACTATATATAAATCTTTATTTAATTTTCCAATAAAATTTTGAACTACTTCAATATAATTTTTTTCATGATATGAATCTACAAATTGTAAATTTATTTCCATATAAAATCACCTCTATAAATATTTTACTTTATTAATTTGTCAAATTTGTTACAATAATCTTAATTTATTCTTAAATATTTGAAATATTTCTATTAACTTTGTTTTTTTACATAAATTGTATTAATTATCATTAAAAGGTTTTTCAATTTTATTATACAGTATTAATTAACTTTTGTAAACCTTTACTTAAACTTTTTATATAACTTTATTGCCTAATTAATATTCTTAATTAGGCAATTTTTATTTTACTATAATTTTATTTTTTTAATTTTAATCCAAACTTTTCTTTGAGCCTTGTCCATATATTTGAATCACCATCTTCTTCATCTATATCATACTCTTCTTTAAAATTATCAATTTTACAAGTTTCTTTCAAATCACTAATTGGACTAACTTTTTCTTCTTTCTTTTGTGTAATTACAGCTTTAATTTCTTCATCTGTTAACTTTTTAATATTAAGACCTAATACACATATAGCACTATCTAACATATATAGTTTTTCTGTATTTTTACAATATAATCCTTCAACTAATCTATAATTATCATTTTCTCTTTCTTTAACCCAAGCCTTTAAAGTTATATTCTCTTCTCCGTATTTTAAATCTTTAATAGAATATACTCCATCAAAAACTTTATATGCAATGTCATTAATTTTATCAATTATTTTAACTCTTACAATGGTATCTAATTTCTTAAATAACTTTTTATCATATTTTATTTCCATTAAAACTATTTCTTTTTCTTGTTGATATATAGGATATTCTTTTTCTTTTATTAGCATTCTTAATAATTTTAATTCATTAACATCTGAATCGTAATATTCATTTATTACTTTACTCTTATTAAGTAACTCTTCTAATTTATTATAAAAATACCCCAGATATAACATCAATATTTTTTCTTCATTTGTTATAGTGTCTTCTACATCATTTATTTTATCTAATATTTCATTTAAAACTTCTATAGCATCATAATTTTTATTTTGTATAAATGATAATTTTAATCTTTCTATTAATGTTAATTCATCCTCATTTTTTTCTTCAATAATATCTAATGCTACTTCTTTAACTACTCTTTCATCAGTATTTTGTTTTTTCTCATAATTTGTTACTTCATCTATAATCTTGTTTATATATCCTTCTAGAAAATCATCTTCCTCTGTACTTTCATCTTTATTTAATTCAACAAGCTCTATAGAAATATTGCTTTTCTTTTTTTCTTTATCTCCTATAAAATTATTTACTCTTTTTTCTTCTAATTCATTATCAATTCTATCTACAATAGAATCACTAATATTCTTTTTCAACTCTTTTAATTCTAATTTTATCTTTTCTATTTCTTCATTAGCTAATTGTAATTTTATTTTTTGATTTTCTATTTCAATTTCTTTTTCTTCAATTATTTTTAATAAATCTTTTTTATTTTTTATTTTTTCATCTAATTTAATTTTCTCTCTCTCCATACTTTATCCTACTATCTTTTTTGTTATAATATATTTTATAAATATATTATAACACTAAATTCTACTATAAAGTTACAAAATAGTTACATATTTCACATATTTCTTTTAACTTTATACTATTTTTTCAAATGCTACTCTCTCATTTCCATCTTCTAAGTATATTATTCCACAATACTTAAAGCCATTTTTCTCAAGTAATTTTTGCATTGAAATATTATCTTTATGAGTATCTATTTTTATACTATTCACTTTATTTTCTTTACATAATTTTTCTACTTCTTTAATTATATTAGATGCAATTCCATTTCCCTTAATCTTTTCACTAACTGCAATTCTATGTATAACAGCATATTCCTCATTGTTTAACCACTGTCCATTATATATATTTTTATAGGATTTATCCGCTTCAAATGAAACCATTGCCGTTGCTAATATCTTATTTTCACTTTCTAATACGTAGCTACTATTATTTTTTATATCATTATATATAACATCACTATTGGGATATCCATTTTGCCATTGATCTATCCCCATTTTTCTAAAATACTCTTTTGCTTCATCTATTATTTGCATTATACTTTTTATATCTTCTATAGTTGTCTTTCTAAACTTCATAAGTACACCTCAATAAATAATATTAAATTTTACTATAATTATTATTTTATTATATAACAAAAGAGGGATAATTACTTACCCCTCTTAAATTAATTTTTAAATGTAAATTCCTTTAAAGTATTATTAACTCCTTGTAAAGTATTAGGTATTATTCTAACTATACTTGGTAAAAATATAGAAACCACAAAACCTATACCACAAGCAATAAAAATACTATATTCCTTAGGTACTTGTCCAATATAAATTCTATAGCCTTGTATAGCTGCAATAGCAATAACTCCAACTATTATAACTTTAGATACTAACCAAGATGATAAACTTATTATCCTACATATAAAAATTAATATTGTTAATATTGCTATTATTGGTAATGCTATTATTTTTAATGGTATCAATAATAAATTTAATATTCCATTAGAGCTTTTTTCTTTTTTTACTCTAACACTTTTGCTTTTATCTTCATATTTATTAGTACTATCATTGTCTCTGTCTCTGTCTCTGTCTGTGTCTCTAGTATTATACTCTTTATCATTTTTACTTACATTACTTTTTTTACTTGAACCATTACTTTTTTTACTTTTACTCTTTTTATTCTTAGAAGTGCTTTTTTGCTTTATTTTTTTTATAATTTTTTCTTCAAAATCATCTTCTTCCTCTTCATTATCAAAAAACCCTTCACAATCCTCAAAGTCTTCCTTTGATCTAAATATAATTCTTTCTTGTTCTGGTTCATGATGTTGTATTAAAGACTCCCTCAATATTTCCTCTCTGCTCATTAAAACAGTAGCAGCATAGCTATTTTCTATATCTTTACTTTGAACTTTATTAACTTCTTGCTCTTGTAATACCTCTGCTGGCTTCTCTTTAATTTTATTATTTTTAAATAAAGAACTTACTTCTTCATCAAATATTTCTTCCTGCTGTTCTTGTATTATATTTTCCTGATAATTTAGTGCATTATATGCTTCTTTAAACAAATCTAGGAATTTTTCTAACATTTTTTCATCTTTTACTTCATCTCTAAATTTTTGAACTTGCTTATCATAAGCTTGTTTAATTTCTTCTTGAGTAGCATTATCTTCAATACCTAGAACCTTATAATAATTCACCTAATATCCTCCTATAATTGTTTATTATTTAATATATAAAACTCCTTATTTTATACATATTATTGATTATATCAATTTTACTATAAACCCTCAAATAGTAGATATATTAAAGAATAAAAAATATTATCCTATTATGTTTATTTTTACTTTATAAATTGATATAATATGTATTAAATAATAATTATTATTTCTTTTTTAATAATAATTATATTTTTTATAAATAGAAAATACTATATATATTAAATAAACGAGGTGAAGTTATGAGTAAAATATCAATAATAGGTGCAGGTTCAATTGGTGCTACAACAGCATTTGCATTACTACAAAAAGGAATAGCAAGAGAAATTGTAATTAATGATATAAATCAAGAAAAGGCACTAGGAGAAGTATTGGACTTAATGCATGGTAGTTCTTTATCTAGACCATGTAATGTTACTTTAGGTACTTTAGAAGATACTAAGGATTCAGATATAATTATAATAACTGCTGGTTCACCACAAAAACCTGGTGAAACTAGATTAGACTTAGTAGATAAAAACTATTCAATATTTAAAAGTTTTATCCCAAAACTTGCAGAACTAAGCCCAAATTCAATATTATTAGTTGTATCTAATCCTGTAGATGTTCTTTCATATATGACATATAAACTTTCTGGTTTCCCTAAAGAAAGAGTAATAGGTTCAGGTACTGTTTTAGATACAGCAAGACTTAGAAGTTTACTTGGAAAGTATTTTGGAATTGATGGAAGAAATGTAGAAGGATATGTACTAGGTGAACATGGCGATAGCGAATTTGTAACTTGGTCATCATTAATGATTGGTAGCATACCTGTAAAAAGTTTCTCTGAGCAAAACTCTATAGAATGGGATAAAGAAACTGAAAGTGTTATAGCTGAAGATGTTAAAAATTCTGCTTATGAAGTTATTAAAAGAAAGGGTGCTACTGCATTTGCTGTTGCAATAGCTCTTGAAAGAATAGTTGAGGCAATTATTAGAGATGAAAAAACTATTTTAACTGTTTCAACATTATTAAATGACTATTATGGTGTTAACGATGCTTATCTAAGTGTTCCAACTATTCTTGGAAGAAATGGTATAGAAAAAGTATTAAATATTCAATTATCACCAAGTGAACAAGAAAAATTTATATCATCGGCTAACTTAATGAAAGAATATATAGATAGAATTAATGACAAATAGAATTAATAAAAGCTGTATCAAATTTGATACAGTTTTTATTAATTTAGCTCTATTTTAAACAAATATTGATAGATAACTATAATTACAATGATTTAGAATATACTTGTCCTATTTTTATAGAACCCTTCTAGCTCTTCCAATTGAACTCCATGGAACACTAGTTATTCTTATAGTCTTACCAGAGTTTGGTGATTCTATCCATTGATTATTTCCTATATACATACCAACATGTCCTAAATTACTATAGAATAATAAGTCTCCAGGCTGTAGACTATCTAATGATACTTCTACTCCACTTTTTATTTGGTCATAAGTTGTTCTTCCAATGCTTATATTAGCTTTACTAAATCCCCATTGCATAAATCCAGAACAATCAAACATTCTTGCTCCACTATTAACGTATTGATATAAAGTATCATACTTACCTGCAGAAGCATAATCTGGGAACCTATTCTTTAATGTTTGTATTGATGCGTTAGTAACTAACTCCCCTGAACCACCATAAGCATATGGAGAACCAATATGAGATTTTAATTCCTCTAATATAATGTTATATGCATTAGAAACAGAAGCATTATTATTGCTACTTCCTGAACTACTATTACTTCCAGTACTATTATTACTTCCAGTAGATATTTTTACATAATCCGCACTTACATATCCTACTGAACCTTTAAAGTTAATTTTATACCAATTTCCTTCTTTTCCAGTTATATTAACACTTTCATTATTTAGTAAATATCCTAATACAACTGCATCTGAAGATGGTTGCTTTCTTACTCTTAAATTAGAAGAAACATTTGTAATAACACCTACAGCATTCATTGTTTGAGATGAGTTATTGCTATCAGTTGTTGAATTACTATTTCCAGTACTTGAATTTGATCCTGAAGATGGTTTAGTTTCAGTTATATAATCCTTATGAACATAAGCATATGATGAATTATACTTAATTTTATACCAACTTCCTGTTTCACCTACTATATTTACAGAGTTACCTGAATATAAAGTACCTAAAACAGTTGAACTAGTAGATGCTTCTTTACGAACTCTAAGTCCCCCACTGCTTACATTATAAACATATCCTGTTTTATTAACTTCTGTTTCTGAAGAACCAGTGTTTCCTGTATTATTACTTCCTGTATTATTAGTTGTATTACCATTAGTTGTAATATATTCCTTACTTACATAACCATATCCACTGTTATACTGTATTTTATACCATTCACCTTCTGTTCCAAGGATAGTTACTTCAGCATTATTTGTAAGGTATCCTAATACCGATGCACTTGTAGATGCTCCACTTCTTACTCTTAAATTACTAGATACATTATATACCTTACCCTTTTGTGATACTGTTGAAGATGTTGTTATTTCTTTTACATAATCTCCATGAACGTAACCAGTTACTCCATTGTAGTTAATTTGATACCAACTCCCACTCTTAGAGATTATATCAAATGTACTACCATTTCTAATAGTTCCTAATACTGCTGAACTTGTACTTGCTGACTTTCTAATTCTTAAAGTTGAAGTTACATTAATAACTTGTCCCTTACTTATTGAAGCTACTGATATTCCACTATTTAATTCTGTAGCACTAGCTGGTACAGTTTTGGCTACTAAAATTGTTCCAACAACACTCGAAATAGCAATAATCTTTTTCAGCTTTTTTCTCTGCATATTTTTTTACATCTCCCACCTATTTTAATATATATTTTGACATACTAATTATATATTTTTTCACTTTAATTTTCCATATTTTTTAGCATATTATTAATTGTTTTTATTATTTTTACCAATTATTATTTAAAACTGTTGACTTTTTTATTCTTATATATAAAATAGACGAAAATTAAGAGTAACTTGATTATTAAATAAACTAAAATCATGTTACTCTTAATTTTTATAACTATAAAAACTCACTTTATATTATCTAAAGCTTTTTATCATGTGGTTTTTTAGATTCCATAATTTTTCTGATAAATCAACGTAATATACCTGTGGATTATTAAACCTCTTTACTTCATCCCATAATGATGAAACTTGTTCTAAAGAATATTTTCGAATTTCATCTAGCTTTGGTGTTTTATAAACACATTTTCCTTGAATAAAAATTGGTACTTGTATCTTTTTTGCATAATAATTTGTTACAACTTTTCTCTTCCATGTATGAATAGGATCGAATATCTCATACTCTTTTGAATCATCTATAATTTCATCTGCTAATGTTAACACATCTGCTATAGCCTTATTATTCTCTTTATCAAATAATCTCCAAATTGTTTTATATCCAGGATTAGTAACCTTTTCTATGTTTTCTGACAGCTTAATTCTTGGAATTAAATCACCATTTTCTTCAACTGCAACTAATTTATATACTCCTCCAAAAACTGGTTCTGACTTTGCAGTTATTAATCTCTCCCCAACACCAAATGTATCAATGCAAGCTCCTTGTGTCATAAGATCTGATATTATATATTCATCTAGACTATTAGATGCAATTATCTTGCACTTCTCTAATCCATTTATATTTAATATTTTTCTTACTTCCTTTGAAAGGTATGCCAAGTCTCCACTATCTAATCTAACACCCTTAAGCATTTTTCCTTGTGGTTCTAATACATTTTTAGAAACTTTAATAGCATTAATAATACCTGATTTTAAGACATTATATGTATCTATTAATAAAATACAATTATCTGGATATGTTTTTGCATATGTCTCAAAAGCCTTATATTCATCACCAAACAATTGTATCCATGCGTGAGCCATAGTCCCTACAGCCTTAACTCCAAAAATTTCATCTGCAATAGTATTTGCAGTTCCATCTACTCCACCTATATAGGCAGCTCTAGCCCCATATATAGCTGCATCATACCCTTGACTACGTCTTGCTCCTAATTCTAATACTACTCTTCCCTTAGCGGCTCTTCTTATTCTATTAGCTTTTGTTGCTATTAAACTTTGATGATTGATAGTTAAAAGTAACATTGTTTCTATTAATTGTGCTTCCATAACCTTTGCTTTAACCGTTATTAATGGTTCATTTGGAAACACAGGCGTTCCTTCTTCTATAGCATAAATATCTCCTGTAAACTTAAAATTCAATAAATACTCTAAAAATCCCTCACTAAACAGCTCCCTTTTTCTTAAATATTCAATATCTTCTTTATCAAACCTTAATCCCTTTATATACTGGATTAACTGTTCTAATCCAGCTGTAATTGCAAATCCTGCATTATCAGGATTTCTCCTAAAAAACATATCAAAACAAACTATTTTATCTTTTAAATCATTTTCAAAATACCCATTAGCCATTGTAAATTCATAAAAATCTACTAGCATACTTAAATTTCTTTCCTCTTTTAAATTTATTTTCATCATAATTAATACTCCTTCAAATTATAAAACACCTTTTTAAAATTAATTTTTATAACAACATTTTTATTATTTTTTGCTATAATATAAACTTTTAATCATAACAGACCACAGTCTATAAATTTTTATAAAAAAAACTACAATAATATTATTTATCTAATATCATTGTAGTTTTTTATTTATATTTTAGTTTTAAATTGCATATATATCTGAAAACTCTACATCACATTTTTTTATATCTGAATGTGCTTTCATACCTAAATCAATTTTATTTTTACTATCAATACATCTAATTGGTAAAGTAAAAATAAATTCTGTTCCTTCTCCTACTTGACTCTCTACATATATTTTTCCATCATGTAATTCTACTAAGGATTTTACCAGTGACAAGCCAATTCCACTACCTTCTACTTGTCTATTTAACTTTGTATCTACTCTTTTAAATTTTTCAAATATGCAATTCCACTCTTCTTTAGGAATTCCTATTCCATTATCTTTTATAGATATTTTAACCTCATTTTTTTCCAGAGATATATGTATATTAATCTTTCCAATACTTTGGTTATGATTTTGGGTATACTTAATTGCATTAGAAATTAAATTTAATACTATTTTCTCGATTTTTTCTCTATCACAAGCTATTATTATTTCTTCAATGTCTGTATCAAATGTAATATCTACATCTTTTCCTTCAAGATAATTAGCAACAGAAGTTACTATATCTTCTATTAAATATACTATATTACAATTTTCTAAATTGATATTACAGTTTCCCATATCAATACTGCTAACATCTAGTATATTATTTACTAATCTTAATAATCTATAAGAATTTTGTTTAATTGAATTAGTATATTTTATAACATCTAATTTATTATTAATTATATCATTATTATTTTCTAGTATATTATTAATTAATTGTACTGCGGACAATGTTATATTTAATGGTGTTTTAAGCTCATGAGATATATTGGCTAAAAATTCATTTTTTATGTATTCCGAATAAAAAGCCTCTTCATATTTTATTTTTTCCTTTTCTAACCATCTTTCCATTGTTATATCTGTTCCTGCACCTACATATAAGCCTTTCTTCTCTACATATATGCATCTCCAAAATATTAACTTATACTCACCATTTTTACATATACATCTATTAACATGACTTGTAAAATGTGGCTTTTTAGCTCTACATCTTCTAGCTAGTTCTAAAACCTCTTCTACTTCATCTTTATGAAATAACTCCTGCCATTTTAGATTTTTGAGTTCTGCTTCACTCCATCCTAGATACTCATTCCATACATCACTAGATTTAATTATAGTTCCATCTTTATCTATAAATGACAATAAATCTGTAGTAGTATTTAGTAATAAAGATATTTCTTCTTCTGCATCAATATACTTATCTTTAATATCATTTAATTGTTTATTTAAATCATTTATATTTTCTTTACTATTCTCTGCATCTGTTTCTTCATATTCTTTTAAAATTAAACAATATACTTCTTCTCTTTCAAAAGTTGTTTTAAATACTTTTCCTGTTAAATTTACTATATTATTATTTTTATTTACTACTTTATACTTACTATAATTTTTATTTAAGTTTTCAAACTCTTCTACTATTAATTTATCATTATTTTTTATTATTTTATCATCAATATATTCATTAACAACATCTGTTAATTCATAGCCTAACTTGTTTAATAATTTTATATTACAATGTACTATTTTTTTCTCTTTATTAAAAAAAATAATATAATCATTTATATTGTCAAATATTTCCTTCATCTGTTATCCTCTATAAATTCTTACGTTAATATCTTTTTTAAACTGTTATATCTTTTCTATTATACCTAAGTTATATTTTTTTTTCAATATTTGTAATATATATAAAGCGCTTTAATAAGTTATATTCCAAAATTATTTTCCTATAAATTTCAAAATGCCTTTAGCTACTAATGCAACTCCAAGAAAAATAAATCCAAAAATTAATATTGCTTTAAAAAGAGAAATTGGTAATAAACTTATTTTTAAGGAGAAAAATATGGAAAGCACTATAATTATTATACCTAGTAATATTAAAATTACTCCTAATATATGTTTTCTTTCAAATACTATTGTAACAATACCTATAAATAATAGTATTGTACTTGCTACAAAACTTACTCCACCTTTACTTGTCCCAAAAAATTTTATTGGAGAATATACAATAGTATTTTGAAATATTTCTATAACTCCTACAGCTATTAATATTATTCCACTGATAATTAATAATCTACTTAATTTATTATTATTATTTCTATTATTGTTATTTTGAAAGCTATATCTATATCTTCTTTTATAATTATCAGTTTTATGTTCTTTTCTTATATAACTTCTTAAACCTGGAATGTAACGCATTGGTCTTTTTCTATTCCTCAAAATACCACCATCAGTAATTAATTATAATTAATATATGCCTTAATCTTCATTAGTGAACCTATTTATAAATACATTATAAAAATTTTCACATATTTCTATTTAATCTTATAAAAAAAGTTGCCTCATAATGAGACAACTTTTTTCTAAAATATACCGTGTATTAAATTCATTATAAAACCTGTATGTTCATTGAAAATATTTATACCTATAAGAATAAGAATAATTCCCCCTATAAGTTCAGCATAATCTTTAAATATTGCTCCAATTTTTTTACCTGCAATAACACCAATAAAGCAGACTATAAATGTTATTATTCCAATAATTAATGATGAAGAAACTATATTAACATTTAAAAATGCAAAACTTATTCCAACAGCTAAAGCATCTATACTTGTAGCAATAGCAAGAGTAGTTAATTCTTTATTAGATATTTCATATTTATTATTTTCTTCGCCTTCTAAAGTAGTACTTACTTCACTTTCAGTATCTTCATTTTCAGAAGTTCCTTCTTTACGACTCTCATAAAATTCATAAATCATTTTCCCACCTAAAATAGATAATAGTATTAGGGCAATCCAATGATCTATAGCCTTTATATATCCTTGAAAACTTATTCCCAACAACCATCCAATTAATGGCATAGCTGCTTGGAAAACTCCAAAAAATAAAGCTATTTTTATAGCTATTGCCTTAGTTAAATTTTTTAAAGTCATTCCCTTAGTAACTGATACAGCAAATGCATCCATTGCTAAAGCAAATGCTGTAAGTACAATTGTAGTAATGTTCATACTCATTCTCCTTACTTATTATTATTCTCTCACTTTTTTTATATACAAAAAAATAACGAGATTCATGGATGCTAAAAAAGCATCCATGAGTCTCGTTATTTAAAATTAAGCCAGGTTTTATTGAAAACCATTATGTTGACCTAATTACATTTTCATGCTAACTACTCCCTCATAGAACTAATCTATTATAATATTATATCATTTATATGTCAATTATTTGATTATATTCTTTTTCTTTTTATATACTTTCCATACCCCTTTTCCCCTACAAACTCTCCATCTTTAGAAACTACTTTTCCTCTTAATATTGTAAATATAGGATAGCCTTTTAATTTAAATCCTTCATATGCTGTATAATCCACATTAGAATGAAGTTTATCAGTAGTTAAAACAACTTCCTTATTAGGATCTATTATTGTAATATCTGCATCACTCCCTACTGATATTGTTCCTTTTTTAGGATATAATCCAAATATTTTAGCTGGATTTGTACAACACACTTCTACAAATTTATTTAAATCTATTTTATTTTTCATTACTCCCTCAGAAAAAATCAAAGGAATTCTTTCTTCAACTCCAGGTGCACCATTAGGACATTTAGTAAAGTCTTCTTTCCCTAACTGCTTATCTCTATTAAATGAAAAGGGACAATGATCTGTTCCTATAGTTTGTATATATCCATCTTTAATTCCTTTCCATAAGGCTTCACAATTTTCAATACTTCTAAGTGGCGGACTCATTATATATTTTAGTCCCTCATTATTTTGTAATTCATATTTACTTTTATCTAATAATAAATACTGAGGACATGTTTCTGCATAAACTTTTTGTCCACATTCTCTTGCATTTTTTATATATTCTAGTCCATCTTTAGTTGATAAATGAACTACATATAAGTCTTCATAATCAACTATTTTAGCAAGTTTAATCATTCTATTTACAGCTTCTGCCTCTGCTTCTACTGGCCTACTTAAATAATGATATTTCGGACTCTTTAATCCTTTATCAATAAACTTTTTTCTTAAGTATTGAATACTTCCATGATTTTCGCAATGTATTGTTGTTATACCACCTAACTCTTTTAGTCGCTCAAAAACTTTTATTATTTTATCATCATCTATTTTGTAATCATAAGTTAAATATCCCTTAAAGCTTTGAATTCCATAATCACAAACAATTTCCTCCATTTCATTTATTATTTCATCGTTTACATGTTGAATAACACCATGGAATCCATAATCTACTACAGCATTATTATCTGCATATTCATGATATACATTAATCTGATGCTTTAAGTTACACCCTATTGGTCCAAATCCCATATGATCAACAATAGTTGTTGTACCTCCACAAGCAGCTGCAATAGTACCACTATAAAAATCATCATTTGCAACATTATTACCTACATGTAAATTAAAGTGAGTATGTATATCTACCCCTCCTGGTATAACATACTTTTCATTAGCATCAATTACTTCATCTGCTGTTTTATTAATATTTAAACCTATTTCTTTTATAATTTCATTTTCAATAAAAATATCTCCCTTATATATATCACTAGCAGTAACTATAGTCCCGTTCTTTATTAATAATCTCATATATGAATACCCCCTGATTTATTCCTCTTTTATATAAACCTTCTATGT
The DNA here is from genome assembly GCF_934754925.1 of uncultured Clostridium sp. Lineage (GTDB taxonomy): Bacteria > Bacillota > Clostridia > Clostridiales > Clostridiaceae > Clostridium. Next base: position 24,282 of record NZ_CAKVJA010000037.1, read on the forward strand.
ATTTAGTTGATATTCCTTGTTTTAAAACATATAGATTTTATAATAATATATATAAATGTCTGGATTAACTTATAAATAATCCAGACATTTATATATATGATTTACATTCCTGTAATTTATTTTATCTATACACCTTCTGAATCTATTACTTCTTCATCTTGTCCTTTTGTTACATTATTTATCACTTCATTAACCTCATCTAAAACCTTATCTATTTCATCTCCTCCTTCTTCATTATCATCACCATTCTTATCTGCATAGTTATTTCCACTGTTATTACCACAATATATTCCTTTTTTAATAGGTGCTATTAAAAAACCTGCTACTGCGCCAGCAAAAAAACATGCTGCTCCTAATAAAATTGTTTCATTCTTATTCATTAACCTTACCTCCAATATATTTATTTACTTGAACATATACATTACTTATATGTTTAATATTTTGATAATATTATTTAATTGCAATTATTTAATAATATTTATATAAATTAAGACCCTATTAAATATCACTAATTTAATAGGGTCTATAAAATTAAATTACTATTTATTTAAATACGGCATTACATCCTGAGTATATGCTCTTAAAACCTCTGCAACACTCCATGCTTGAGAATAGCATCCTCTTCCCGTAGAAGCAAAATCTCCATCAAAAATTTCAGCTATACCATTTATACATCCATCTCTCATAGTATCTTCAAAGACTTTACACATATAATTAGCTTTCTCTATAGCTTCTTTAGAATAGTCGTTAACTTTACAATAAGCTGTTATAAATCCTCCTATTAAGAAGCCCCATGTTGTTCCCATATGATAAGCACAGTCTCTATCAAATAACTTTCCTATATACTTTTTCTTATAATCTTTATCCATAAATGAAAGTGAACGTAATCCATAAGTTGAATATAAATGTTTATATACTGTATTAACTATCATTTTTTCTTTTTCTCTATCTAAAATAGAAAATGGTAATGATACTGCCCAAATTTGATTTGGTCTTATCTTATCATCATTTTTATCTACAACATCATAAAGACAGCTCTTTTCTTCATTCCAAAACTTATCATTAAATGACTTCTTAACTCTTTCAGAAAGATTTATATATTCACTATTATCATCGCCAAACTTATTAGCTAAATCCTCCATTATTTTTAGTGCATTATACCATAATGCATTTATTTCAACTGGCTTTCCATGTCTCGGTGTTACAACATAATCACCAACTCTCACATCCATCCAAGTAACTTGATCAAGTCCTCCACCTGCAAATATTAATCCATCAGTATCCATTCCAATTGAAAAGTCTGTTTTACTTGAATAAGCTTTATATATCTCTTTTAATTTTGGATATATTTTTTCCTCTATAAATCTATAATCATTTAAATCACCAGTATACTTTAGATATTTATAAACAGCTTGGAAATACCATAAAGATGCATCTACAGTATTATATCCTGGTTCAGTGTTAGCATCTGGAAATACATTTGGAACTAATCCATTCTTTATATATTTAGCAAATGATTCTAATATTTCTCTAGCATCGCTAAATCTTTTTGTTACCAAAGTAAGACCTTCAAATGCAATCATTGTATCTCTACCCCAATCTGTAAACCAAGGTAAACCTGCTAATATAGTTTTTAATCCTGTGCTTTCTCTGCTTACAATAAAATGATCTCCTGCCTTAACTAAATTATTAGCAAAATCATCTTTTAAATCTGCATTATTAACTAACCCTTCTGCTCTTTCCTTGTACTCTCTTACAATATCAAATCCTGATTTTTCATTTAATCCTTCTATTGTACATTTAATATAAAAGCTTTTCTTTTCAAAAGGCTTTAATTTAACATGGATTTCATATGGTGTATAATGATTATCAACACCTAGGAACCCAGTTCTATGATCCATCATATAAAAATGATTTTCTTCTATTAAATAATTTGGTGTTGCCATACTTGTAGGAATTAAACTTCTGTCATAATACTCACCCTCTGATGTATAAAACTCTATTTTTATATCCTTATTCTTATCTGGTATTAACATTAAAGTTTTTTCATCTACATTAACATCAAATTTTAATTCTGATCTCTCACTTGTTTCTCCAGCTTCTCTATAATTAAATAACGGAACTAAATTTAACTTAGCTTCTTCACTACCATTTTCAATTTCATAGCATATAGCCACTGTATTATGCCCATATTCCATAGCTATGCTTTTATTTATTGAAATATCTTCAACTCTATATCTATACTCTGGAATCGTATCCAAAATAAATTGCTCTAAATATTCTTGTCCATTTTTTGAAGTTCCTATATATTGCTGAGATGTTAAATCATACTCTCTATCTTCAATAATAATTTGCTCTTGTACTCTTGTAAGTATAAGCTTTCTATTTACTGGTGCATTTAATGAAGCTATTAAATATCCATGAAAAGCTTGTGCACCTCCACCAGCAACAGTATGGTTAGCATATCCGCCAATTCCATTACCAACTACCCATAATAATTCATTACCATCTTCTATTGTTTTCCACATTCCTCTTCCATACTTATACATTTCTTTTCCCCTTCTTTTACTAAGTTATACTTGATAATGAAATTATACATAAGTTTTTTTTTACAAACAATAAAACATATCTGCTACTTTTACACTAAAACTGCTAAATTGTTCGTTACGTGGAAGCGAAAAAATGAAATATTTATTTTCCAGTAA
>NZ_CAKVJA010000038.1 GCF_934754925.1 uncultured Clostridium sp.
TAAAGATTCCATAGTTGCTGATGGGCATCCTAAGCATCCCATACCAAATGACATTAATATTTCTGCTGCCTTTGGATATGTATTTACAATTTCACCTACTGTCATATCTTTTGTTATCATAATTTAATTCCTCCACTTATAACTATATATTTTATATCTTTTTTCTAATAGATTGTATACTATCTTCTAACTTACAATATTCATAATTATTATTCATTGTATTTACAAAAGCATTTATCCAATGTTCTCTTAATTCATAAAATACATCTACTGATATTCCTTCATTTTCCCAGATGTCCTTATGTACACATACTCTTCTCTTCCACATTATGCTTTCTTCACTTGAATCAATTACTTCATTTACTCTATCACATGGCATTCCATCTAAAATATAATCATTCATACTATTAAAAATAGTTTCTGCATTTATATTTTCTAGACTTTCTTTAGCTTCATTTGCAGCACTAACACCTTGCTTTTCGTATACTTTTCTCATATCTAAAATATAATCTTCATTATTTTCTAATATAACCTTTGTCCAAGAAGCCATTCTTCCTTCAGCACTATGAATTTTTTCTTGTAACCATCCATGAATATTACTTGTATCAATCATATCTTCAAGATTTTTATTAGGTGTTTTTGCTCCATACTTTGAATTTATTTCAGCTTCTAATTTCTCTACATCTATTCCTTTGTCTTTAGCAAGCTTTATAATTTCACCTTCTAAACCTTCAAACCATAATACTTTATTAAATAACCAATAATGTATCTTTCCTAAAAATAAACTCATATTCTCTTCTCCTATCTTTTGCATAATAATATTTTAATTTCTTAAAATGTATTATCTAAATTATATTATTACTATACACCAAGTTTTAATCATATTAAGTAACACAGGTTACAAACTTTTAAAATAATTTAATTGTAACAATTTTATATAACTCTATTGCAATCCATTCATTCTAGATATCATAATGCCTAATGGTTCTCTATGTTCAATATAATTACTTTTACTATAATCTTTCTTATCTAATCTTGAAAAATATCTAAAAATTTTATTCAGTTTCTTCACGACTATCGCTCCTCTCTTGTTGATTTTACTTAGTTATATCCTCACCTGCTGCAAATAATTCAAAGTTTATTCTTGATTTTTCTATACCTAAGCTTTCTAAACTTTTATAAACTGTTCTCATAAATTCTATCGGTCCACAGAAATAAAATTCTCCATCCATAGGTAAATTATTTGCTATCCAATCTTTATTTATTCTACCTTTAAAATCGAAATCTACATTTTCCTTATCTTCTTCTAATGGTCTTGTATATATTTGTATTAAATCAATATTTTCTTCAATATTTAGTTTACTTAATTCATCCTTAAAAGCATGATATTCAGAATTTTTAGTACTATATACTAATTTAACTTTCCTATCAGTACCCTTAGTTGCATATGCCATTGATAGCATTGGAGTTATTCCTATTCCTCCACCAATTAAAACTACAGGCTCATTTCCTTCTTTTAAAACGAATCTTCCCATAGGAATTGTTGCTTGAACCTTATCTCCAACTTTAATATCTCTACATAATTGTTTACTTAAATTACCATCTTCTTCAATTTTAACACTTATTCTGTAAAAATCTTCCTTTGAGTCCATAGATAAAGTATATTGTCTTACTGTACTATATTCTTTTTCTCCCTTTTGAATTCTCACAGCTATAAATTGCCCAGGAAGAGCCTTAGGTAAAGGCATATCATCTGCTGCTTTTAAATAAAAAGATGTTACTACCCTATCTTCTTGAACTTTATCATATACTATAAAATCTTTGAAACCCTTCCAAACATTATTATTCATATTAATTATCTCCTTATCATTTGTTCTTCTTACATTATTTTACTTATTTAAATTTATTACAGTTGCCTTAAGTCTAGTCATAGCTTCAATTGAATATCTTATTCCTTGAACACCTATTCCAGAATTTTTAACACCTAAGAATGGAAAATGATCTGGTCCTCTTTCTGTTTTATTATTTACTTGAACTGTTCCAACTTCTAATTTATCAGCAATATAAAATGCATCATTTATGTTTTCTGTAAATACTGATGATTGTAAGCCATATTCTGATTTATTAGCAATTTCAATTGCTTGTTCTACATCTTTCACCCTAACTACTGGTAATATTGGCCCAAATGGTTCTTCCCAAGCTATTCTCATTTCTTCTGTAACATTGTCAATAAGTATTGGGTAAATTAAATTTTCTTCTCTATTTCCACCTACAATTACTTTTCCACCTAAATCAATTGCATCATTAATTAATCCTTCAACAAAATCTGCACTCTTTGAATCAATTAATGGAACAACATCTGCATCTATTTCTAATGGATTTCCAACCTTTAAACTTTTAATTTCTAACTTAATTTTTTCAACTAATTGATCTGCTACTTCATCAACAACTAAAACTCTTTTTATTGCTGTACATCTTTGACCTGAATATGAATAAGCTCCTGCTACTATATTTTTAGCTGCTAAATCTAAATTTGCATCTTTTAATACTATGGCAGCATCTTTACCACCTAATTCCATTAATACGGGTACCATCTTTGATAATTGTGAAATTCTTTCTCCAATTTGAGAACTTCCTGTAAAGTTTATGAAATTTATATCTGAATGTGCGACAACATAATCACCAATTTCACTTCCTCTACCTGTAATTGTATTAACCACTCCTGCTGGTACTCCTGCTTCTTCAAATATCTTAACTAAATATAATCCACTTAAACTACCTTGCGTCGCTGGCTTAAATACAACTGAATTTCCTGAAACTATTGCTGGTGCTATCTTTGATGCTGCTAAGTTTACAGGATAATTAAATGGTGATATTGCTAATATTACTCCTAACGGCTCCCTATTAATTATTCCTATCTTATTTCTTTTTCCCCCTGGGAAACTATCCCCTTGAAGCCCTTCACCGTGAAGGCTCTTAGCTGTATCTGCAGTAAATCTTATAAAATCACATGTTCTAACTACTTCTGATTTTGCACTTTTTCTATCTTTTGCAACTTCCATCATAAGTAATTCTGATAATTTATCAGCTTCTTTTTCTAATATTTCAGCTACTTTATATAATATTTCAACTCTTTTATTTATTGGAGTTAACTTCCACTCCTTTTGAGCTTGTTTACTATTTTCTATTACTAAATTAACTTCTTCCTTGCTCATAGCAGGAACTTTTCCTAATACTTCATTATTTATAGGAGATTTAATCTCTATATAATTATTGTCATTACCTTCAATCCATTGTCCTTTTAATAATCTTTTAAATTCATTTTTCTCATTTCTTATCTTGTTTATCATTTGTTTTCCTCCATTGCCTTTTTCTATTGTCTTGCAATAAATTTACCAAATTCCACACATTCATCATTATTATCATCTATTTCTAATTCATTCACTATTAATCCATCACTTACTAAAACAGCTCCATAAGATTCCATTCTAGCTTGCCACTCTTCCATCCATTCACCAGTTCCCCAACCATATGTTCCAAATAAGGCTACCTTCTTACCTTCTATTTGCCCTTGTAATGAATTCACAAATGGTTCCATTTCAGTTTCATCTAAAGTTTCAACACCACAAGCTGGGCATCCTATAATTATTACTTCTTCATTTTTAATATCATCTACATTTACATCTGAAACTTGTACTAATTTAGAGCTTTTTCCCTCTGATTCAATTCCTTGTTTGATTAGCTCAGCTACTCTTTTTGTACTTCCTGTTTGACTCCAATATATTATTTTCATTTTACTACCTCGCTTTTAATAATTTTCTTGAATTATTTTATTTATATATTTTTAATTTCTACTATTTATTTTTTGTTTTGAAATTTTTTCAACTTAACTTATGAGCTTAGTATAAATGTATTTATTAAATTAAAATGTGATTCAAATCAAATTCTAAAAAAAGACTGAATTAAATTTTTTTAAATTTAATTCAGTCTTTTTATACTAATTTACTGTAGTTTCAATTAAATATATTCACTTAATTTTTCTTTATCTAATATTACTATCTTCTTTGTACCAACTATTTTTATTAATCCCTCTTCTTCAAACTTCTTAAGTTTTCTACTTATAGTTTCTCTTGTTACTCCAATATAGCTTGCCATGTCTTCTCTATTTATAGGTAAATCTATATTTATATTGTTATATTTTTTTCTTCCATACTTTTGAGATAACTCTAGTAATAAATATGTCATTCTTGCATCCATATCATTAGTAGCAAGATTTTGTGCAAGATTTTCAATTCTTGATAATCTTTCACCCATAACTTCTAGTATCTTTATTGCTATTTCAGGTTTACCTAACAATATTTCCTTAAAATTATCATTAGTTAAAGTACATATTTTACAATCCTCAATTGCTTTTGCATTAAATCCATATTTTGATTCTTTTAATAAGTTTAACTCACCAAAAAAATCACCTTCTGATAAAATATGCATTATTTGTTCCTTCCCATCCCTTGTATATTTATATAATTTTATTCTTCCTTCGTTTATAAAATATAAAGTTTTAGCTACTCCTCCCTCTAAAAATATAATTTCATTTTTTTTAAAATTTTTGTGTACTATTTTCTCAAGAACATCTATTAGTTCACAAGAATTTAAAACAGTAAAAATAGGTACCTTTTTGGTACAGACATCCTTCCTACAATTATCACAACAATTTCTCATATAAAACTTTTCTCCATTCTTTAAATAAAAAATACTTAAATAATAAATTAATATCATTTAAGTATTTTTATTGTTCTATTTAATTTACTAAAATTATTCCGTTAATCTTTCAGATATTGTTACTAATACTTTACTCTTAACCTTTGCAATTACATTATGCTCTATTCTTGCATCGAATTGCATTAAATCACCCTTATTTAATTCATATTTTTCACCATCTACAAATTCTATGGATACGCTTCCTTCATAAATAAGAATGCTTGCATATCCATTATGAGTATGATTAGGCAATCCTTTTCCTACTTCAAAATCAAAATATACAACCTTAAACTTTGGATTAAAAACCACAACTTCTTTACTTTCACCAATCTTATCTATATTAGCAATTTTTATAATTCCATCATCCTTAAAATTCATATATCCTCCTTATTTATAATAAATTTTTTATTTTTAATTTTATATAAAAATATACATTTTAAATTAAACTTCTTGTTGTAAACAAGTCTTTAAATCATCTTCTGGTGTACTTATAAGTCTTAAATTAAATGTATCAACTAAATATTGAAGTACATTTGGACTTAGAAATGCTGGAAGTGTTGGACCTAAAAATATTCCTTTTATTCCAAGTGATAATAATGCTAAAAGATCAGCTACCGCTTTTTGTTCATACCATGATATTATTAATGATAATGGTAATCCATTAACATCAGTTCCAAAAGCATCTGCTAATGCTGTTGCTATTCTAACAGCTGAATAAGCATCATTACATTGACCTACATCTAGTAATCTTGGTAATCCTGCAACTTCTCCAAACTCTAATTTGTTAAATCTGTATTTACCACAAGCTAAAGTAAGTATTATACAATCATCTGGAACCATTTTTGCAAATTCAGTATAATAACTTCTACCTGGTCTTGCTCCATCACATCCACCAATTAAAAAGAAGTGTCTTATCTTTCCATCCTTAACCGCATTTACTATAGTTTCTGCATTACTTAATGTAGCATTATGTCCAAATCCTACTAAAATTTCATGTGGCTCTTGGTCTTCTTCATATCCTCCAAGTTCTAATGCCTTATTTATTATTTCAGTAAAATCTTTCTTTCCATCCTTACCCTTAGGAATGTGTTTTACTCCATCCCAACCAACAACACTAGTTGTAAAAATTCTATCCTTATAAGTTTCTCTTGGTCTCATAAGACAATTTGTAGTCATCAAAATACAACCTGGAATATTGTCAAATTCTTTTTGTTGATTTTGCCAAGCACTACCAAAGTTTCCTACTAGATGAGGATATTTCTTAAGTCCTGGATATCCATGACTTGGTATCATTTCTCCATGAGTATAAATATTTATTCCCTTTCCTTCTGTTTGTTCTAATAACATTTCAAGATCTTTTAAATCATGTCCAGATACTATAATAAATGGTCCCTTTTTAATATGTACATTTACATTATGTGGTGATGGATTATCATAAACTGTAGTATTTGCTTCATCTAATTTTTTCATTACTGCAACACTCATATCTCCAGTTCTCATAGTCCACCTTATTAGTTCTTCAACAGATAAAGTATCATCAGTTGTTGCTTCTAATGCTCTTATATAAAAGTTATCAACTTGATCATCATAATATCCTAATTCTCTTGCTTGATGACCATATGCTGATATTCCTTTTAATCCATAAATTATTGTTTGTCTTAATGAACGAATATCTGGATCTAATTTTTGATCATACATTATTCCTGCCTTTTTAGCATCTTCTAACATTTCAGATTTTGTTTCACTTAAATTATAAGTTGCATGATCAGTATCATTTTTAATTTTTCCTACTTGTTTTCTTACTTTTTCCTTTATTCTTTGAGATTCTTTTAATATCTCCACATGAAAATCGGCATCAAAATTTACATTTGTTAAGGTTGTAAATAATGAATTTTCTATAAAACTTACTATACTCTTATCTACATTTTCCCCTTTTTCAACTATTTCTTTTGCATAACAACTTATTCCCTTTATTTGATATATAAGCAAATCTTGAAGTGCTGCAATTTCTGGTGTCTTTCCACAGACCCCCATTTTAGTGCAACCCTTTCCCCCCGCTGTTTGCTCACATTGATAACAAAACATAGGATATTCCATAGCCATGTTATTTTCCATAATTACACCTCCAATATATCTTTCTATACTATCATATATTTTGCTAAAACTTTTAAAATATACTTTTTAAATTATTAATTTTTCATCTATATAATGTATAAAATTTTAATCAAAAGGTAGGTATACAATTATAATAATATCTAACAATAATTGTATACCTACCTTAAGACTTATATTTTATTTTTTAATTATACTTCTCTTCTAATTCTTCTAGTATTAATATATATTTATTTTTTACTTCCTTATTATTAAGTTCATAATTTTCACATTCTACATTTATAAACTCAATTGTTTCCCTTTTTAAGTTTCTCTCTGCAAACTTATAAATAACTCTATCTTCCTTATCTATATGTCTTGTTAATAAATGACTATATGAAATTGCATTTGCTATTACATCCAGTTTTGATTCTTCTTCACCAGCTTTTAATTTATCTAATGCTTCTATTAATTCTCTAATATGTAATCTTCCTAGATCATGTTCTACAAGCATACCTTGCTTAACTGCCTTTTCTGCTGGCTCACCTAATTCTTCTACCATTTTAACAAAAAGAATCTTTTCTTCCTTTTTATGGTGATGGTTATCTGCATAATTTCTTACAAAATCTATTATCTTATCAAAATCTTCATACATAACCTCTTCACCATTTAATATTTTAAAACAGCACATTCTTATTACCTGTAACATTCTAATAATATATTTATGTTCTTCATTCATTATTTCTATAGCTTTCATCAATTGTACTCCCCTTATATTTTTCTCAATATTATTTTAATTTATGTTTTTATTATACATTAAACCTTAATTACATTACGTATCATATGTTACATATTAATAATTAAAATATATTCATAAAAAAGTGATTATATAAAATTTTTATTTGTCTTTTATATAATCACTTTATATATTAATAATTATTTTTCATTTAATTTTGCCATTACTTCTTCTAATTCTAATCCATGAACATAGCAAGCTTGTTCTAATGTTTCCATTGTAGCTGATGGGCATCCTAAGCAACCCATTCCAAATTCAGTTAATATATCAGCTGCTTTTGGGTGCATTTCTAATATTTCACCAATTGTATTATCTTTATTTATCATAATTAAATTTGCTCCTTTTATATATCTATATATTTATGTTATTTAAATTATATAATAAATATTTATTTCATTCTGTAACAAATGATACCTTAATGAAAAATATTACAAATTTTCTTTTATATTTTTAGGTGAATATGCTTTCTTTAATATAATTGGTGTTGTTATTGCACATATAACTACCATTATAATAATTGCGGGTAAAAAGTACATATTCATAACCCCCATTTTAAGTCCTTTATTTGCAATTATAAGAGCTACTTCACCTCTTGCCATCATACCGGTTCCAATTTGAATAATTTCATTTTTATTATACCTACATATCTTAGCTCCTAATCCGCAACCTATAACTTTACTTAACATTGCTACTAAAACTAATACTATTGTCATTGAGATAATTTCAGTATTTATACTAGGTATTTCCATTTCAATTCCTATACTTGCAAAAAATATTGGTGATAATAGCATATATGAAATAATATCAAATCTTCTAGATATATATGCTGTTTCTTTATTTTGAGATAAAACTACTCCAGCTACAAATGCTCCAGTAATATCTGCAACTCCAAAAAATTCTTCTGCTGAGAATGCCATTAATAAACAAATTACAAAGGCTCCTATAACAAATCTTCTTTTATCAACATTATGCATTGATATCCATTTTCCAAAAATTAAATAAACTAAATATCCAATTATTGCTGCAAATACTAAGAAGCCTAAAATCTTCAATAATACTAACCCAATTTTTACACTATTATCTACCATACTTGTTATTATTGTTAAAACTAATATTCCTAAAATATCATCTATTATTGCTGCTCCTAAGATTACATTAGCTGATCTTTCACTCATCTTTCCAAGTTCTCTTAATGTTTCTACGGTAATACTAACTGATGTTGCGGTTAATACAGCTCCCACAAATACATTTTGTAAAAATTCACTTACATTTGGTAAACTTCCATCATTAAATATATAAGCTACTATAGTACCACCAATAAGTGGAATAATAACTCCCATTGTAGCAACTACAAATGCAGATTTTCCTACACTTTTAAGTTTTTTAATATCACTTTCAAGACCTGCAGTAAACATCAAAACAATAACTCCCAATTCTGCAAGCATACTTAAAAAATCAGTTTCCTTTAAAATATTTAATACTGATGGGCCTAAAATTACTCCTGCAAGCAATGCTCCAACAACTTGTGGTAAATTAAATCTTCTTGTTATTAATCCTAAAATCTTTGTACTTAATAATATTAATGCAATATCTAATAAATATTTATATGACATAATCACTACTCCTTCGGTATGGGAATTTATTAAATCTATTATGTATATAGCATATTTATATATATTTATTCAGTTTAAAATTTATACTTCTTTTATTAATAGAAAAAAAGAGTTATTTGTCAGATTGAATTTATTAAATTCATCTGTATATAACTCTTTTAATTTACAAAATATACCTGCACCTCAGAGGTCCTTACTTTATTTTACAAATACTATTTTTACTTTAAATAAATCTCCATCTACGCTGATGTTAAAGGTCCCACCTTGAAGTTCAACAAAGCTCTTGGCAATTGCAAGTCCTAATCCTGAACCCTCAGTATTTCTTGATTCATCTCCCCTTACAAATCTTTCTGCTATTGTATCTACATTAAATGTTATTTCTTCTGCTGCCATGTTTTTCATTATTATCGCAACATCATCTTCATTTTCAATAATATCAATAAATACTCTTGTATTAGGCATTGCATATTTAGTTATATTAATTATTAAGTTTTCAAATACTCTAAATGTACGTTGACTATCTAAAGGTAATATAACTTTTCCTTCTGGCATATTCTTTCTAACTGATAGATTTGCTTCTTCAAGTTTATCCTCTAATTCAAGTAAAGTTTGCTTCATTAAAGCTATAACATCAATATTTTCTATATTTAATGTTATATTTCCACTAGTTGCTTTACTCATTTCAAATAAATCTTCTATTAAAACTTGAAGCCTTTGCGCCTTCCTGTCTAACGTTTCAATATATTGCTTACGTTTTTCCTCTGATAGATTTTCATCTTTTAAAAGATCTGCGTAAGTAATTATTGCTGTTAAAGGAGTTTTTAAATCATGTGATACATTTGATATTAAGTCAGTCTTCATTTTTTGACTCTTAACCTCTTCATCAACAGCCTTTTTAAATCCATCTTGAATCTTTTCTAAATCATTCTTAAATGGTTCAAATAATCCTAAATCTTCTTCTATCTTTACATCTAAATTACCTTTTGCAATTTTACTTGTTGCTTCTCTAAGTTTACTATACTTTTCGCTTATTTTATCCACATACTTTCTTATTATAAAAAATAAAATAACTGAATAAAGTATAACTACAGGAATTCCAAAGAACCAAATAGAAGTTATTATTAATAATATTACTGCATTTATTGCTAATAGCTTTATTATTAATTTATTATTCTTTTCTCTTAAATCTACTTTTGTTATTTCATCTAATGTTCTTTTTATAATTCTAACACAGAACATTATTACCATTCCAAAAATAGTTCTTTTCTTTATATAATCTATAACTCCAACATTAAATACATATTTAATAACTAATACAAAGAAAAATACTGCTGCATAGCTTAATACCCATATTATAAAGTTAAATATCCATATTACCCTCTCTGGAATAATTAAACTAGGTATTACTTCTGTAAATATTACTTGTAAATCTCCGTTTAAAGTAGCTTTAATAAGCTGACCTGCTAATGGTCCTAATGCTGCAATTGCAAGCCCAATAATAATTATCCAAACTTCAAATGGAATCTTACTTATCTTTCTAAATAATATTGTAGATTTAGCTTTCTTAATAGGAAATATCAATGCTATTAATGCTACGATTCCCGCTATTATAAATGCACCACCTGCCCCCATAGATTCATACATACTAATATCAGCATTTTCTATCCCCCATCTTATATTATCATAAGCATTTAGAACTTTAGGTACTGCATAAACAAATGTCATATTCTTAATTGGTTTAATATCTATATTATAATATCCTTCTTCATAATCACTATTAGAAATATCATATTCATTTCTAATATCAATTAAAGCTCCTTCTATATTTGACTTTAATCTCTCTTTATCACCACCAATAATTTCACCAACACTTAAATTACCATTATTATCAAAATTAACTACAGCATAAAATTGATATTTATCTTTATTTACTTCTGATAAATCAATATTATTATTTTCAAATTTTACATTTTCATTTAAAGTTGTATTAGTTTTATTATTTATAGTATTATAATAGTAATATTTTAAGTTTGCATCATTATTCCATCCTAAAGTTTCTCTATTAAATTGATCTATATTGTTATTTAAAGCTTCTTGTATATAACTAGAATATTCATCTGCTTCTTCTGTTATATTCTTTTTTATATCTAATAAAAAATCACTTGCACTTTGATTTTCATTTTCCTTCATAGAATCATAATATAATGCATAGCTTGACTCAGCTATAAGATTGGCAAATCCATATTCATTAAAATAGTTTACTTTTTTACTTTTAGCTGATTTATCTATTATCTTATACGAACTACACATTCCTAAAGCAGAAGTAACTATTATAGCTATCATTACTAATATAGCTATAATACCTTTACTTTTATATATTTCTTTATTGCTTTTCAATTTTATATCCAACTCCCCACACCACCTTCAAATATTTCGGATTTTTAGGATTAATCTCAATCTTTTCTCTTATTTTTCTTATATGAACCATTATAGTATCAGTATTTATCGCTTGTTCATTCCATACTCTTTCGTATATTTCATCAGCAGCAAATACCCTTCCTGGATTTTTTATAAGCAATGCTAATATTTTAAACTCAATGGGTGTTAGTTTAACTGGTTTTTCATCAACTGTAACTTCTTTAGTATCAAAGTTTAACTCTAATCCACCAACACTATAGATATTTTCTTTAACCTCAGGTTTTTTTACCATATTTAAAAATTTTGAATATCTTCTAAGTTGTGAATTAACCCTTGCTAATAATTCAAGTGGTCTAAATGGCTTAGTTACATAATCATCTGCCCCTATATTAAGTCCCATTATCTTATCAACTTCTTCTGATTTTGCAGATAACATTATTACAGGGAAATCATAATTTTCTCTAAGCTTCATAACAAAAGTTATACCATCCATTTTAGGCATCATTACATCAACTATTGCTAGGTGAATAGCTTCTTTTTTTAATACTTCTAAACCTTCAATTCCATTATTCGCTATAAAAACATTGTACCCTTGATTTGTTAGATATGCTTCTATAGCAATTGCTATATCATTTTCATCTTCAACAACTAAAACATTATATGAGCTCATTTTATCCATCTTTATTTCCCCCTCTTTTTTTTTATTTTACAAACATGTTTGCTTAATATATTATCAATAATAATTCTAAAAACTAAACAATAACTATATATAATTCTAAAGATTTTCTAAAAAAATTCCTCAGAAGAAAAAAACAAATTTTCTTTCCACTGAGGATACATATCTCTAACTAAGCTATATATTTTAAAATACCTTCACCTAAAATATATCCTGCTGAAATAAATACACCATTCCATATTAATATTCCAAAGGCTGAATATACTGTATATTTAAAAAAATTCATTTTAAGTACTCCTGCTGGTATTGCAATTATAGTTCTTGCAACAGGAATAAGCCTACTTACAAATACACCAATATGACCTTTGCTTCTTAAATATTCTAACTTTTCATCTATGTACTTTTTTTGCTTCGGAAACTTATTAATATATTTATCTAATAAAAAGTTTCCACCATAAAACCCTAAAAAATATAAAGCCCAACTTCCAATTACACCAGCTATAACTGATAATATTAAAACAAAAAGAAAATTCATCTCTCCTCTTGATATCCATAAACCTGCCAATGGCATTATTATTCCTGCCGGAAGTCCTGGTAAGTTTAAATACTCCAGAAATACAATTATAAATATAAACAACACACCATACTGTGACAAATAATTTAAAATACTATTAGCATTCATATTCCTTCCTCCAAATTTATCCTTTTTATTACTCACTATAATTTTACAATATCTCTAATAAATAAAGAAGATATTATACTAAATCTAAAGAAATTCTTAAGATTTAGTATAAGAAAAGACTATTACAACCTAGTTTACAATAGTCTTACTAACAAATTAATTATTAAATTATCTTTTACTTTTAACTTATCCCATACTTAAAGGTAACTCAATAATAAATGATGTTTCATTATTAATTATACTTTCAGCATGTATTTTACCTTTGTGATCATCAACTATAGCTTTGGCTATAGAAAGCCCAAGTCCATATCCACCAGTTCCTCTATCCCTTGAATCATCAACTCTATAAAATCTTTCAAATATTTTTTCCAAGTGTTCTTTTTTTATACCTTCTCCAGTGTTTTTAATTATTAATTTAGCTTTATTTCTTTCAGAAACAAGTGATACACCTATCTTTCCATTCTTATTTGTATATTTAATAGCATTATCCATTAATATACTTATAAGCTTTTTTATTTGATCTTGTTCACCCTTTATAAAAATATTATCAGCTACATCTTCCTCTAATATTAGTCCTTTTTCAAATATCACTACTTCGAATACTAATAAAGAATCACTCACTATCTTACTAAAATTAATATTAACTCTTTCTTCCTTCTTCCTATTTGCATCTAAATTTGCTAATGATAGCATCTCATTAATTAATGTTGACATTCTACTGGCTTGGGAGTCTATATAATTAATCCATTTTTTCTGACTCTGTATAGTTTCTAACTCATTTTCCCTTAATAATGAAACATTAGTCTTAATAATAGTTAATGGCGTTCTAAGCTCATGGGAAGCATCTGCTATAAATTGTTTTTGCTTTTTAAAGGTTTCTTCTAATGGGTTTATGGCCTTATTAGTAAAATATATACTTATAAAAAATAATAAAACTAAACTCAATGATCCAACCCCAATAAATATTTTTAATAAACTAAATAACATCTCTTGTTGAAATGATTTGCTCATTAATACTATTCTTTTACCATTTCCTATATCGTGCTTTAAATACGCAAAACTTTCACCATTAATTTTTATTGTATCCATCTCTTTGCTACTATCGATAATCTTTGTAACAATATTATTTATATCTAAGTCATCAATATTCAATCTAGAGGAGATAGAAACTATTTGATTGATATTGTCTAAGTCTATCTTTATTGTCATATCCATTCTGTGATCCTTAGGCATTGGCTTTTGTTGTGGAGCAACCATCATATTATTCCATAATTGCATATGCATATCCTTTTCCATACTATAAGCCGTACTTAAATATATGGTTCCAAATATACCTATAAATACTGCTGTTAAAAGTCCCATATTAATTAATACAAATTTTATTTTTAGTTTTTTAAACATCTCTAACTTTCCTCCAACTTATAACCAACACCTCTCACTGTAGTTATATTGGTAGTAGATGCAACATACCCAAGTTTTTTTCTTAAAAAAGAAATATATACCTCTATGTTGTTATACTCTGCATCTGAATCATATCCCCATATTTTACTTATTAACTCATCCTTAGTTACTATTGTTTTTGGCCTTTGCATAAAACATCTTATAATCTCAAATTCCTTTAAAGAAAGTTTAATGCTATTGTAAGGTCCTTCTAATTCATAAGTAGAAATATTCAATTTAATATCTCCAAATTCTAAAACATTATCATTTATAATTTCTCCTTGTCTTCTAGTTAAGGCTCTTAATCTAGCCAATAATTCATCTATTGAAAATGGCTTTGCTAAATAATCATCAGCACCACTATCTAATCCCTTAACTTTATCTTCAATTTCTCCTTTAGCTGTTAATAGAATAACCGGGGTCTTTATATTCTCTTTTCTTAATCTTCTAAGAACTTCTAATCCATTAAGTTTAGGTAGCATAATATCTAATACTATTACATCATATATATCTGTTAATCCATAATCTAGTCCATCTTCACCATTATATACAGCATCAACTACATATTTATTTTTACTTAATATTTGATTAAGCGCTTCTGAAAGCTGTATTTCATCTTCTACAAGTAATAACCTCACTAATCTCATCCTCCTCACTTACTATATATCTAATTCTTTACCAAAATTTTAACATAGAAAGTAAATATTTAGGGCGTTTTTAAGATTATTTTAAGGTTGTAGTACTATTATTAATTTGTAAGTTAACTTTAATTTAATATTAGATAAAATTGGAGGTGATTATTCTATGAATAAACCAAGACATGAATTAAAATTCTTCATTAATATTTCTGATTATTTCGCAATAAAAAATAGAATTAAACATATAGCTTCCATTGATAAAAATTCCGGTTCATCTGGAACTTATCATATAAGAAGCTTATATTTTGATAATTTTAATGACAAAGCATTACTTGAGAAAATTAATGGTTATAGTAAGCGTGAAAAATTTAGAATTAGGTATTATAATGATAATTTTGATTTTATTAGACTAGAAAAGAAAAGTAAAATTAATGGTCTATGTACTAAATTTTCGGCACCGCTAACAAAAGAACAATGTGAAAAGCTATTAAATAATGATATTGATTGGATGCTTGCTTCTGATGAATCATTAATTCAAGAATTATATTTTAAAATGAAATCTCAAATGTTAAAGCCTAAAACAGTAGTTGACTATACACGAAAAGCTTATATTTATAAACCTGGAAATGTTCGAATTACTATTGATAGTAATGTCAGAACAGGTATATGCTCTCAAGATACGTTTAACACAGATCTTCCAACAATGAAGATTCATAATAATGACACAATAATTTTAGAAGTAAAATTCGATGAATTTTTACCTGACATAATAAAAGATACAATACAAACTAATACACGAAAGTCAACTTCTATTTCTAAATATGCTAGCAGTAGAATGTTTGGATAAATTAAACACATAAACTTTGGAGGGATTATAGATGAATTCACAAATTAACTTTTCTGATATTTTTAAATCAAGTTTTTTAGAAAAGACTAGTAGTTTTTCAATTACAGATACTTTTTTAGCATTAGCTCTTGCTCTTGCAATTGGATTATTTATATTTTTAATTTACAAAAAGACATTTAAAGGCGTTATGTATTCAGAAAGTTTTGGTATGTCTTTAGTTGCTATGACTTTAATAACTACATTAATTATTCTAGCAATAACTTCTAATGTAATTTTATCACTTGGTATGGTTGGTGCATTATCTATAGTAAGATTTAGATCTGCTATAAAAGAACCCCTTGATATTGCATTCTTATTTTGGTCAATATCTGCTGGTATAGTTATGGGAGCTGGTCTTATTCCTTTAGGTATATTAGGTTCTGTATTTATAGGAATTATAATGCTTATATTTGTTAACAAAAAAAGTACTGATAACCCTTATATATTAGTTGTAAACTGTTCAAATGATAATAGCGAAAATGAAGCTATTAAGTTTATCTCTAGTTCTGTTAAAAAACATGTTGTTAAATCAAAAACTGTTTCTGCTGGTTCTGGAATTGAATTAACTGTAGAAATTAGATTAAAAGAAATGTCAACTAAATTTGTAAATGACCTTAGTCATATATCAGGAGTAAATAATGTTGTTTTAGTAAGCTACAATGGTGAATATATGAGCTAATCAATAGGTGGTGAAAAAATGATTTCAAATAAACACTTCAATAAACTTGTTGCTATATTAATTACCATAGCTGTAAGTTTTTCATTGATAATTATAGTGTTACCTAAAAGCTCATCAACTCCAACTTATATTGAACAACCTAATTATGTAACAACAATTTTTAATGATGAAAATGTTATGGATATAAATATAGAAATAGATGAAACTGCTTGGAAAGAAATGCTTGATAATGCTATGTCTGAAGAATATACTGCTGCCAATATTACTATTAACGGAGTTACTTATAACAATGTTGCTATTAGACCTAAGGGAAATTCTAGCTTGTCTCAAATTGCTATGGATAATACTACAGATAGATATAGCTTTAAAGTTAAATTTGATGAATATGTAGATGGACAAACCTTAGATGGTCTTAGTAAATTAGTATTAAATAACAATATGGCTGATGCTACTTATATGAAAGAATATCTTTCTTATAAATTACTTGAGTCATTAGGTGTTCCAACTCCAGAATGTGCATATGCACATATAACTGTTAATGGAGAAGAATGGGGCTTATATCTTGCAGTTGAGCCCATTGAAGAAGAGTTTATTGCAAGAAACTATGGTTCTACAGATGGTAACTTATATAAACCTGAAAGTGATAGTGTTGCTATGGGAAATAAGGATAATCAAAATGATATGAAAGATAAAATGAACAACAGAGATGCTTCTTGGCAAATGCAAGCTCCTCCTAATATGAATAATGGAGATGCTTCTTGGCAAATGCAAGCTCCTCCTAATATGAATAATGGAGATGCTTCTGGAGAAATGCAAATACCTTCTGACATGAGTAATAAAGATTTTTCATATGAATCACAATCACCTGATAGCACTGGTAATACCTCTAATGAATTACCTTCAAATATACCTAATGGAATGGGTGGAGATATGATGGGTGGAGGAATGGGAGGAAACTCTAATGGCGCCGATCTAGTATGGAATGGTGATGATATATCTAATTACTCTGCTATCTTTGATAATGCTATCTTTAAAACTACAGATAGTGATGATTATATTAAAATTTTAGACATGATTAAACATCTTGATACTATGGAGGATATTGAATCATATTTAGATGTAGATGAAGTACTAAGATATTTCGCTGCAAATACGTTCTTAGTTAATCTTGATAGCTATGCATCTAATATGAAACATAATTATTATTTATATGAAGATGATGGTATAGTTAGCATTTTACCATGGGACTACAATTTATCATTTGCAGGCTTCCAAGCTGGTTCATCATCAAATGCAATAAACTTCCCTATTGATTCTCCTGTTTCTGGGAGTTTAGAAGGAAGCCCCTTAATTGCTAAACTTTTAGAAATAGATGAATATAAAGAATTATATCATCAATATTTAAATGAAATAGTAATTAGTTTTGTTAACAATGGAACTTACGAAACCCTTATTCATAAAACAGATTCATTAATTAGTAATTATGTAAAAAATGATGCTACTGATTTTTATACCTTTGATCAATATGAAGAGGCTGTTAGTAACTTATTAACATTTGGATATGATAGAGCAACTAGTATCGCAGCTCAACTTGATGGTACTCAACCTTCAACAAGTACTGGAACTATTGAAACTACTGTTGATTTAACTGCTATGGGACAACAAGGTGGTGGAAATGATAAAGGTGGTATGAATAACATGGTAAATAAACCAGATAATAATACTACTACAACTGATAATAGTAATGCTACTAATACAGATAGCTTTACTCCAACATCAAATGATACACCTGAAAATGCTAGTGCTCCAATGAATAATTCTCCTGGAAACATGGGAGGTAATTCTTCAAACTTAGATCCAACAGTTATGATGCAAGCAATGCAAATTATTCAAAGTTCTGAAGATGGTACTATTACAGACTCAATTAAAGATGAATTATTAAATCTAGGATTAACGGAAGATGATATTACTCAACTTTCATCTATGGAACTTCCTAATCAAGACAGTAATATGCAAGATTTTAAAAATAATAATTTAGCAATGGCTCCAAATAATACTTCTTCTAATAATACCTCTTTAATAATCACACTTTCATCAATTGCATTATTAATAATAGCAATACTTGGAGTATCATTATTTAAAAAGAGAAAATACATTAGCTAAAATATTGCGCACTATTATTAGTGCGCAATTTAGTTATTTTACGCTTTTGACTTCGAATTCTTGGAATCTATATTTTTGTCCAGTTGGATTAACCTTTCCTTCTGGAACTTCTTCAACAAACATATCATAAGGTCTTACAAAAAGTCCACAATCCCCATATAAAGCTCTATAAAGAACCATGGTTTCTTGAGTTTCTGAATGCTTAACAAAATCTTCAACTAAATATAAATCTCCCTTAAAATGTCTGAAAATCTTTCCTTTAGAATTAGATATATCTCTCATAATTTTTCCTCCGTTAATAATATTGTATTAAAAAAAGAAACAGTTTGCTATTAACAAACTGCTTCATCTATTATATCATTATTTTCCACTTTAGTATTTACTTCTTCTTCATAAATTAAATACTTTCCATGAACCTTTACAAAATAATCTCCACAAAGATATAAAGGATATATTAACCATATCATAGTTATGTTTACATCAAAATTGTACTTATCCCAAATCATTAATATAGCAACAAATGAACAAATTATTGAAACTCCATTATTAATTATTAATGTTTTAATATTATTTACTTTTATTATCCTTAAGTTAATTACAAATAATATTATTGTAAATATTGAGTATAATACTGATTTTAATAAGTTTTCTATATTATAAATATCAACTCCATACTTTTTCATATAAAGTACATACTCAAACTTTTCCTTGTACTCTTTCCCCATCTTACTCCAAAAATCAAAGTCAGACCACTTATTTGGAATCATATCTAATGGAATAGAAATTTTAATATTTGTAATCTTAAAAAATATAAATACGGAAGCAATAGCCATTAAAATATATAGACTTACTAAAACTGGCTTATTTCTTGATTTAAATAAACTAGTTATTATTTTAATTAAAATCAATACTAAAGTGATAATTGGAAATATTAGTGCTATAAACTTTGCTATTATATAATAGATATTTCCGCTAATAGCCATTTCATTAATTCCAAATTTCATTTTAAAATCTTCAATCTTATTTAATGTTAATCCTGTACCATCTATTGTTAATCCATCTAGAACCTGCGAGGAATCTTCAGTAGCTTGAATCATAATATTTGCTTTAGAACCTTTTAAAATTCCCCTTACAATTAAATTTCTATCATTATAAACAATCTCTCTACCTACACAATTACTACTTCCAAACAATTTATAAGATGTATCATTATCTATTAAACACCCCTCTAAATCATCAGCAAATAGGTTTGATCCCTTAACTAATAAATTAGATGAGCCCTTTATAATTAAAACATCTAAATCACTTGCTATTTTCCCTAAATCAAGATTATTAGCAGATTGTAATGACTCTTCAGCCCATCCTACTACAGCTAACTCTGGCTCTGCTTCTTTTATAGTCTTAATGAGCTCTGTATTATAATTTTCATTTTCAAAATAGAAATTTAAAGTTTTATTTTCACTTCCTATATTATTTGCATAACCTAAAGATATTCCCCAGCACATAATTAAAGCAAATACAATAATTATTCTAACTATGTGCTTTAAATACCTTATCATTCAGTCTCCAGGCGAACTCTATCGCCATCTTCTATTGTTTTATTGCTATCAATTATTATTTTATCATTTCTTCCTAATGCACCTTCAGTTACAGCTGCATATTCACCATCTCTTTTTTCAATTTTTACATCAACTTTTTTAGCTATTAATTCTTTACCTAATACAGTTTCCTTTTCAGTAACAACTAATACATAATAACTATTACCATCACCTTGTCTTAATGCTGCTAACGGAACACATGTACCATATTTTCTTGATTTACTTGAAACCACAATTTCTCCACTATCATCAATTTCTCCTATTCCTACAGGTAAAACAACTGTTACATTTAAAGTTTCATTATTATCTTGATTTTTAGAAATAGAAGCTATAGTTAAGTTTTCAATAATACCATAAGTACCTAAATTTAAGGCAACTACTTGTCCTTGTTTTATTGAAGTTCTATTTTCTTTATCAATTTCTCCAATAAACTTATACCCTTCATTCTTATCTGCAATTGACGCTATAGTATCAGTTGTAACTCCACCATTTTCTGCAAAGACACTAGTAATTATTCCCTCCTTTTCTGAAGTGATTTTTCCACCAGCCTCTAGCAGAGGTTGAAGTTTTGCAAGTTCTTTATTATATTCATCAATTTTAAGAGAATCCTTTGTGTCCTGAAGCGCTCTATCTAAATCAACAGTATCATTTGATTCAGAAACAGCTGCATCATACATAGATTTCTTTGATTGATAATCAGAATATAAACTTTCTTCTATTCCTGGATCCTTCTCTTCATCACTTAATTTTGAATAATTATCTAATGCTTGCTTTGCTGTATTCATTTCATTTAAGGCACCTTGTACTGCTTGTTTTTTAGCATTTATAGCCTTATTATAATCCTCTGTAGCACGTGTTAAAGTCTTTTGCTCTTGTGCTATACTTTCCTTAATTTCATTAACCTTTTTTTCTAAATCTTCAGTATCAAGCTCAACTAATGTATCACCAACTTTAATATTTGAACCTTCACTTATATTTACATAATTAATTTTAAGACCTTCTACTACAGAAATTTTTTCTTCTCTATTTTTAACAACTACCCCTTTAGCCGTAACCTCATCTACTATTGTTTTAGTTTTTGGCTTATCAACTTTAACTCTTGGTATAGTCATAGAATCTGCAGCCCTGGATAACATGGTGCATCCTATCATTAATATTAAAAAGGCAAATAGGGCTTTTACTGCTTTTTTCTGCAATGTATCTTTACCCTTTTTTTCATATTTAAAATTTATAACTTTTTTTATTTTTTCTTTTTTATTCATAAATTATCATTCCTTTACTGCTGATGCTGCAATACCTTGCTCTAAATAGCTTTGACCTGCAAAAAATACTATTATAGCAGCTATTAATGTTACAGCAGATGCTGTAAATGCTATATCTGCATTTTCTAATGTAATATTTGGTAAATAAATCGATAATGGCCATAAAGCTTTATCCTTTAAAAATGTTAGTGGCTGCTCTATTAAATTCCAATATTCTAAAAACTGCAATACAACAGCTGACATTATACCTGGCATTCCTAAAGGTATTCCTATCTTAACAAAAATAATAAATTCACTAGCTCCATCTATTCTTGCTGATTCAATAATTGACTCTGGTATATTACAAAAGAATCTATACATTATAAACACTGAAAATGTTGAAAATATAGCAGGTAATATTATGCTTCCATGAGTATTAAGAAGGTGTAATTTATCTAACACTAAATAACTGGATAACATAGTAACTTGGAAAGGCATTAACATTACTACTATATAAATAGTAAATAACACTTTCTTAAAAGGAAACTTATATCTTGCAAATCCCCAAGCTGCTGGAATACCGACTATAAGTTGTCCACCAACTGATAAAAATACTATTTTTACAGAGTTCCAAAACATTACAAAAAATTCTGGAGTATCAAATAATAATTCTACATATGCACGCAAGGTAGGATAACTAGGTAATAATCCCCAACTTACATATCCTTTACTTTTTTCAGCTAATACTGGAGCAAGATAAGTGTTTAATTCATCTGCACCCATGAATGATCCTGCTAATAGAAATATAACTGGAAAACACATAAATATAGATATTGCAACTAATATAATAAATACTATTTTTTTCTTCATTGTATAAATCTCCTCAACTTAATCTTGGTTTTCCCATGCCCTTTGTAATAGCATAATCAATATAAATATTATTGCTGCCATAAGTACAGATGCAGCTGCCATTTTACTAAAATCTAATTCTCTGAACCAATTATTAAATAGGTGTTGCAATAAGTACATACTCTTATCTGGATAATCACCTGCAACTAAATACGCTTCTCTAAATACCTTAAATGAATTAAGAAGAGATAAGACTGCTACCGTATATAATGTAGGCTTTAAACAAGGTAATGTTATCTTCGTAAAACATTGAAAATTATTTGCTCCATCTACCTTAGCTGATTCATATATTTCTTTAGATATAGAGTTCAATCCAGCTAACCATAAAATAATATTATACCCCAAATTCTTCCATATATAACTGAATACTAATATCCAAAACGCCCATCCCGTACTCATCCAATCTTGACCTGCTATATTAAATTTATCTAACATAGCGCTTAAGAATCCTTGCTCATTAAAAATAATATTCCATATTAATACTACTGAAGCTATTGGCACTGCCATAGGTATTAAAAATGCTGTTCTTAATACCTTTGATGCTTCTGTAAATTTATTTAATACTACAGCTATTACTAAGGATAATGATAATAACAATGGTATACATATAAGAACAAATCTTATAGTATTACTAGCTGCCAATTTAAAAGCTGAATTATTAAATATATCTATATAATTGTTAACTCCTATAAATTCTCTTGAAATGGCACTTTGAAAAGATCTTAAAATTACATCCAAGAAGGGAAGCAATGTAAACACTGCTACCCCTATTAAACTTGGCAATACAAAATATAATCCAGTATATTTTGTTTTTTTCTTTACTTTTTCTTTCTCTAGTTTATCTGTTTTTACTTTTCTTATTTGTTTTAATTTATTAACCTTTAACTCTACCATATTACTCCGATAAGTATAAATCTAAGTTATCTACAACCGTATTTATAGCCTCCTCTAAAGATATTTCACCCTGTGCATATAAATTAAATTGCTTTGCAACTTCTGTTAATAATACTGTATTTACTGTTGCCGCAACATTTAAACTTTCTATTTCACCCTTTAATCTATTTACATCTTCACCATTAGGAAGTAACATATTTACTTCTTTTGAATTTCCAAATTCATCTCCCCATCCCCAAGTACCTTGAATATAGTGATTTGTTGCTTCATCAAATTCTAACTCATTTCCTTCTTCCTTCATTTTTTCTGTAGAAAAAGCATTTTCAAACGTATTAGTATTTATACTAAATCCTCCATCAGAATACATTACATTAGAATTAGCATTTATTAATGATACTATGATTTCTTTAGCTTGGTCTTTATTTTTTCCCTTTGCATTAATTCCAACTAAGTTTGACGGAATAAATATATTCTCATCTCCTCTAGTTAAAACCTTATAATCCATTTCAGGTGAATTATTTAAAAGGGTAACCATAGACCCATAATCATAAGTCCCTGCAAGTCCACCTAAAGATAATAATGAATTTCTTTCAAATAAAAATGAATCTGCATAAATAGATGGATTTAAATAATATTGTAAATCATATACTTCATAGTCTTCTTCGCTATATTCTTCATCAATATCCTCTTCAATATCACTACTTACAGAATTATCTTGATCATATCCCTCTAATTGAGAGTATTTATCTTCCATAGTTGCCATATATGATTCCTCATTAGCTTGAAGTGCAGCGTACATTTCATTAGCTTTTTCAAAGAAATTTCTTAATGCATCTTCATTTATAGTATCATCTTCGTTTAACCAATCATTTCCATACAAGTAGTATAATGAATAAACTAAAGAACTTCCAGTAAAGTAATTATCAAATATCCTTTTTTCACTTTGAGTTGATAATTTTTTTGTTAACTCAACTAATGAATCTAAATCAGAAACTGAATTAATATCTTCTTTATTACCTAATAATATTGGATATTTAAATGATGTAGGTATTTGATATATCTTTCCATCATTAGTGTATGCATCTACAATATTCTTGAATATTGTTCCATCTTCTACTAAAGGATTTATAACATCACTTATATCTTCTAATAAACCTTTTTCAATATATGACTCTGCTGATAATCCATCTAATATTATTATATCTGGTCCATTTCCAGCCATTATTTCAGTATTTAAATTTTTAAGTGCATCTGATTGAGTTGTTCCATCACCATAAGTTAAACCAATTTCATACTTAACATAAGTATCTGGATGTTCTTTTGCATAGCTTGAAATAGCTTGTCTAATTGAATAATTTTCTAACATTGAATATACCACAAGTTGATTTTCTGGAACTGATGGTATATTTGCATCATAAGCAAAATTAATAATTGAAGCTCCAGATTGAGTATTAGACCAATCACTAAATGCAGTTAAGAATTCACCATTACTTTTTTCAATAAATGCCATTAAATACATTTCGCTATCACCAAAAGATGAAATTGCAGAATCAACTAATTGATTTACTTTTTTACTTTTCATATCATACTCATATAAGCCTAAAGTATTATAATAATATATTTTATCTTTACTTCCTGAATTAACGAAATTTGGATAATAATTAGAGTTTTCAGATATTGTTGCCTTTTCTAAAGCTTCTAAATTACCTTTTTCTTTCCCATTAGTAGTATCATATTCTACCAATGAATCCAATTCATATATAATTAATGAATCACCTACTAAGAAAAAGTCATTTATCCATTCTTCAGCTTCATATATATTCTTTTCTTCAAAAGTTTTACCATCAAATTGAACTATTTTTTCATTATTACTACCTGCAGTAAAGAATACATCTCCATTTAAACTACATTTGAAGTTATTATAACCCATTTCCATTGAATCATCGTCGTTATATATTGAAAGGTCTAAATCAATATCAGTTAAATTTCCATCTGTATCTACTGTAGCATACTTATATTCAGGTTCTTCATAAGTAAATTCTTCTGATATTGCTCCATCATCACTGTCTACTGACATAGAGTCATCTACTACTCCTTCTTCCATTTCTGTAACGGGTTCTTGAAAATAATAAGATAATAGTATTGTTCCATCACTTAAATATCCTATATTATTAGTATATGTTTCCTTTCCTTCTTCTTTAGGTAACTCTATAGCTTCTTCCGTCCATGTTTTTCCTCCATCTTCAGAAACAAAAGCTACTGGAGTGAAATCCTCTGTTGAATATCCAATCATACCTATTTTATCATTATCTAATAAACTTAAATTTTTGACCTCAACTCCTTCTGGAACTTGATATCTCTCTTCAACATATCTCCCCATTGATGATTTTCCACTATCCTTTGAACAACCTACTATCCCTAAGGATAACGTTAATGTTAAAGCTATTGAAATTATCTTTTTCAATCTTATTCTCATACTTACCTCCATAATATTTATAAATTATTTGCATTTTATTTCATAATATCATTTATTATTATATTTTTCCACAAAAACCCTATTATAAATTCTTACGAACTTTTCATTAAAAATAATAAACTATATAATATTATTCTCCTTATCTAATTAAACAGAAGAATATTCTGAAAAGTTCCATATTTTATATTTTTAACTATTTTATATCATATTTCTTAAATTAATATTAATATATTATTAATTTAATCTTACAAAAAAGG
>NZ_CAKVJA010000039.1 GCF_934754925.1 uncultured Clostridium sp.
AATTAAATTTAATTATTAATTTTATAAAAGATTTAGACAGTTTACATCAAGTTGATAAGTTACATCTTTTCTTTCAACAATAATATTAATTTTCTTTTTTAATTCTTCATCATCCATAATTTTTGTTATAAGTTCTCTTGTTGGATTCATAGCATAAGGTATTCCAACAGACTTGAACATTGTAAAATCACCAGCAGTATCACCATAAGCATAGCTTTTACTTAAATCAATGTCATACTTTTCGCATAATTCCTTAATAGCCTTCTTTTTACTTTCAGAATCCCACATAGGAGTAATATATCCATTATATTTATTATCTTTATCTAATTCATATATTGTCCCTCTATAGTCATCCATATGATATTTTAAAGACATTTCTCTAACTAGTTCTATAGGAGAACCTGAAATAGCAATAACAATATCTCCATTTTCTTTATGCCATTTAATTCTTTCTCTTGAGAATGTATAAACTCTGTCTCCTTTTTGTTCAATAACTTTTTTAGCAATATAATCTATATGATATTTATCTAATCCTTTAATAGCTTCTATATATACATCAACCATTTTTAAAAGATAAGTATCATAATCACCTTGTCTTTTATCCCAATTAATATAAGCAGGTTTTACTTCTTTAAACCACTTATTTTCATCGACTAAATCATATTTAATTATTTTTTTAAATACTTCAGTAATAAGTCCTTCTCTATATATTGTTCCGTCTATATCAAAAAATGCAGCTCTTCTTGACATTAAAAAACCTCCTTATTTTTTTATTAGTATATGCAAATATTAATATATATAATAATAAATAAGTTAATAAAGTGCAAACAAAATTAAGGAAATAAAAGAAAAATGTTAGAAAATATTGACAATAAAATACAAAGTAATATAATTAAGATGTAATAATTAAATAAAAATGCTAGGGGTGCCATAAGGCTGAGAAATAAATTATTATTAACCCTTGTACCTGATCTGGATAATACCAGCGTAGGAAAGCTTATTAATGTATATTTAAAATAAATCTACAAATTTTAGTGTAAAATTTTGTTATATAATAAATAGTTTATATTAAATAGGATGTAGAAAAGAATTATATATTATTTGTGATTATGCAGTTATATTCCAGTGGAGTATAGCTGCTTTTTTTATTTATATATCTAAATTTAAGAGTTCAAAGGAGAAGAAAAAATGAGAAATTACAAAATACCAACATTAACAATAGCTGGTTCAGATTCATCAGGAGGGGCAGGTGTACAAGCTGATTTAAAAACATTTAGTGCAATTGGAACTTATGGAATGAGTGTAATAACTGCAATAACAGCTCAAAATACACAAGGAGTATTTCTTGTAGAAGATTTAAGTAAAGAAATAATTGAAAAGCAAATAGAAGTTGTATTTGAGGATATAGAGCCTGCAGCAGTAAAAATAGGAATGGTATCTAGTCCAGAGATTATTAATACAATAGTTAATACTTTAAAAAAATATAATCCTAAGTATCTAATAGTAGATCCAGTTATGATATCTAAAAGTGGATATTCATTACTAAAACCAGAAGCAAAGAAAACTTTAATTGAAGAACTTATACCTATGGCATATATAATAACTCCAAATACTCTTGAGGCTGAGGAGATAGTAGGTATGAAAATAAATACTGTTGATGATATGAGGGAAGTTGGAGAAAAAATATTAGAATTAGGTCCTAAATATGTACTGATGAAAGGTGGACATCTTCAAGGGGATGCTGTCGATGTATTAATAGGTAAGGATACTTTTGAAATTTATAAGCAAGAAAGATTAGATAGAAAAAATACTCATGGAACAGGATGTACTTTATCCTCTGCAATAACCTCACATTTAGCTTTAGGATATGACGTAGTTGAAGCAGTGAGGTTAAGTAAGGAATATATAACTGAAGCAATAAGAGAAAGTTTTGATATTGGAAAAGGTGTAGGTCCAGTAAATCATTTTTATAAGTTTCAAAATTTAAAATAAGAAAGGACTAGTTAAAGATGCTTGAATTAATTAATAAAGTAAAAGAAATAAATCCATTAGTTCTTCATTATACAAATGAAGTTACTATAAATGATTGTGCCAATATAACTTTAGCATTAGGTGCAAGTCCATTGATGAGTTATTCAAATGAAGAGGTTGAAGAAGTTGTAAGTATTGCAAGTTCTGTAGTTATTAATATAGGAACTATGAATTCAAATAGATTAGATTTATTTTTACAGGCAGGAAAAGCAGCTAATAAATTTAATAAACCTGTTATTTTAGATCCAGTAGGAGTTTTTGCTACGAAAACTAGAACTGATTTTACAAATAAACTTCTAAATAAAATCAAATTTGATGTTGTTAAAGGTAATGTGGCTGAAATAAAGTTTATAGGTGGTTTAGATGTAAGAGGACAAGGTGTTGATTCCTTTGATGATGGAGAAGATATATCAGAAGTTATTAAAAAGGTAGCTAAAAAGCTTGGATGTATAGTAGTAGCTACTGGAAAAGTTGATTTTATTAGTGATGGTAATACAGTTATAAAGATATTTAATGGAACTTCAAAATTAAAAAGTGTAACAGGTACTGGTTGTATGACTGGAAGTTTGATAGGTAGTTATTTAGGTGCATATAACAGTCTGGAAGGTAGAGAAAGAGATAATTTCAAAAAGGTAGAAGTAGTTGCTATGGGAGTTCTTACTATGGCAGTAAGTGGAGAGTTAGCAGATAAAGATAATATAGCAATAGGAACTTTTAAAGAAGAACTTATGAATAATGTTTATGAAATGAATATTGATAAACTAAAAGAGTATGGAAGGATTGAATAGTATGAAGTTTTCAGAAGAGTTATTTGATGAAGTTAAAGAGATTTGGGATGAATATTTAAAACATCCTTTTGTAAAAGGAATAGGTGAAGGAACTTTAGA
Source organism: uncultured Clostridium sp. (assembly GCF_934754925.1). GTDB lineage: Bacteria > Bacillota > Clostridia > Clostridiales > Clostridiaceae > Clostridium. Next base: position 2,919 of record NZ_CAKVJA010000039.1, read on the forward strand.
TAAAGAGAAGTTTAAGAATTATTTAATTCAAGATTATTTATATTTAAAAGATTATGCTAAAGTTTTTGCAATGGGATTAGTTAAGGCTAGAACTATGAAAGAAATGAAGTTTTATCATGAATCAATAAAAGGTGTTTTAGATGATGAAACTGCAGTTCATGTTAATTATTTAAAAGGATTTGGGTTAAGTACAGATGAGGTAGAAAAGTATAAAGTTGAGTTAACAACTGCAAGTTATACAAATTATATGCTTGGAATTGCATTAAAAGGTGATTCAAAGGATATTGCAATGACAATAATGCCTTGTACCTGGAGTTATTACTATATCGGAAAACATTTATATGAAACATATAAGGATAGACTAGAAGAAAACTTTTATGTTCCATGGATAAAGGAGTATGCTTCAGAAGAATTTAGACAATGTACTGAAGAATGGATTGATTATATTGATGAAATATGTGAAAACATATCAGAAGATGAAAAGGAAAGGCTAAAAGATATTTTTATAAAATCCAGCCTTTATGAGATGGAATTTTGGAATATGGCAAATAAATAAATTTAGTGTTAAGGTGGGAATGATTAATATGGTAATTTTTATTGGGATAATATCAGTAATAATATTTGCATTATATTTTAGAGATTTGAAAAGAAATCCTTTAACAACTAAGAAAATGATAGTAATTGCAATGATGAGTGGATTATCATTTATGCTTGGGTTAATCCAATTTGTAAAATATCCTCAAGGTGGAGGAATAACATTATTTTCTATGTTACCAATAATGGTTCTTTCATTATTATATGGTAGAACTGCTGGGGTTACAGGTGGATTAATATGGGGACTTTTATCTTTATTAAATGGAGCCTATGTAATACATCCAATACAATTTTTCTTAGATTGTTTATTTGGACCAATGGCATTAGGATTTACATGTATTTTTGGAAGTGATAAAAAATATAAAATAATTTTAGGATCATTATTTGCAGTTACTTTAAGTGTATTTTCCTATTTTGTATCAGGGGTAGTATTTTTTGCACAATTTGCACCAGAGGGAATGAATCCTTATCTTTATTCATTTTTATATAATTTTACTAGTGCTGGTGTTGAAGGAATTTTATGTACGATTCTTATATCAATAATTCCTTTAAAGAGATTTAAAAAAGAAGTTAGTATAAAAGATACTGCAGCATAAACATTGAAATGAAGAGGTGATAAAAATGAAAGAATTAAAACTTTATTTAGTAACAGATTCAGATATTTTAAGAGGTAGAGATTTTTACAATAGTATTGAAGAAGCATTAAAAGGTGGAGTAACTATGCTTCAACTAAGAGAAAAAAATGCCAGTGGAAAAGAGTTTTTAGAGAAGGCAATTAAGCTTAGAGAATTAACTAAAAAATATAATGTGAAGTTTATTATTAATGATAGGGTAGATATTGCAATGCTTTGTGATGCTGATGGTGTTCATGTTGGACAAAGTGATATACCAGCCAATAAAGTTAGAGAGCTTATAGGAGAAGATAAGATAGTGGGAGTATCAGCAAGAACAGTAGAAGAGGCTTTAACAGCTAAAGAAAATGGGGCTGATTATCTTGGTGTCGGAGCTATGTTTACAACAAGAACTAAGCTTGATGCAAAATCTGTATCTATAGAAAAATTAAAAGAAATAAAAGAATTGATTAAATTACCAGTAGTAGCTATTGGAGGATTATCACTAAGTAATATTGATAAATTAAAAGAGTGTAATGTAGATGGGTATGCAGTTGTATCTGCAATACTTGGAGCTGAGAACATAAAATTAGAATGTGAAAAATGGATTGAGAAAATATAAAATAATAATCTTATTTTAATTAATGATATTAAAGGAGGAAATATGGAGATAGCTAAAAATAAAGATAAAACTACACAAAAAATAGTATTAAGTGGGATATTAATTGCTATAGCAACAGTTCTAGGAACATTTTCTATACCAGTATTAGGAGCAAAGGCATCGCCAGTACAGCATTTTGTTAATGTTATTGCTGGAATAACTTTAGGTCCAGTTTATGGAGTTGCTTGTGCCTTTGTAGCAGCATTACTTAGAAATATTTTAGGTACTGGAAGTTTATTAGCCTTTCCAGGTAGTATGGTAGGGGTATTTTTAGCAGCCCTTTTATATAAGAAATTTAAAAAGATAGAATTAGCAGTAATTGGTGAAGTTATTGGAACAGGGATAATAGGTGCTTTACTTGCATATCCGGTAGCAACAGTTTTATTAGGGAAAGAAGTTGCTTTATTTGTTTATGTTATTCCATTTTCATTAAGCTCTATTATAGGGAGTATAATTGCATATATAATATTAAAAATAAAAGTAATAAGAGAATTTTTATTAAAATAGAGGAAACATAATTAGTTAAAATAATTGAAGTTAAATTTGTTTAATTTCAATTATTTTTTATTTTCTGTAAATTGAATAATAGGAAAATTTATGAATAAAATTATTCAAAAAATTGAAAATTACAACTTGAATGGTTATATTAGTAAAAAGGTGTATAATATGACATGAAAATAACATTCATGAGGTGATAACTATGATATTTTGTAAAGGGAATAAGTATATTTTTAGTAAGGATGTTTATCTAGCAAGTGATGAGAGAGTAGAAAAGTTAAATGATAATCAAATAGACCAATATGATGGTTTAGAAGTACAAGTTGCACATAGCTATTTAGGATATATAAATAATTCAAGAATTTCTTCAAGCTGGTGTAAAGAAGTTAAATAGATAATAGGAAAAAGATGATGCAGAAATGTATCATCTTTTTTGTTTAAAGGAAACTCACTACTCACATTCATTGGTAGGAGTAAGTTCTGATAACTAAATCTAAGATTTAGATCATCACTTAAGTTTGATTACATATACTACTTAATTGTATAATTAAAAATAGATAAAATTTATACAGTGGAATAAAAAAGGAGGTAATATTTTTGAGAATATTACATACTGGAGATTGGCATTTAGGAAAGAACTTAGAAGGCCAAAGTAGAATGGATGAGCAAGAATTATTCTTAAAAGATTTTATAGATATAGTTGAAGAAAATAAAGTTGATTTAGTTATAATTGCAGGAGATGTTTATGATAGTAGTAATCCACCGGCAAGAGCTGAAAAAATGTTTTATAATACATTAAAAAAACTTTCTAAAAATGGAGAAAGATTAACCTTAGTTATTGCAGGAAATCATGATAATCCAGAAAGATTAGTTGCAGCAGGGCCACTTGCTATGGAGCATGGAATAATAATGGTTGGGACACCTAAAACTATTGTACAATGTGGTGAATATGGACAGCATAAAGTTATTAACTCAGGAGAAGGAGTTGTTGAAATAGAAATTAATAATGAAAAAGCAGTAATATTAACAGTACCATATCCAAGTGAAAAGAGATTAAATGAAGTTCTTTATGGAGAGATGGATAGTGATGAAGATAGATTAAAAACTTATGGAGAAAGAATAAAATCTTTATTTGATTCTTTAAAGAAAAACTATAGAGAAGATACTATTAATTTAGCAGTATCACATTTATTTGCTATGGGAAGTGAAGAAGGTGGCTCAGAAAGAAGTATTCAACTTGGTGGAAGCTATATTGTTAATGGGTCATGTTTACCAGAAGAAGCACAGTATATAGCTTTAGGACATGTCCATAAACCACAGGTTGTACCAGGTACCAATAAGAAGGCAAGGTATTCAGGTTCTCCTCTTCATTATAATAAAAAGGAAATAAATATTAATAAGAAATGTTTTATTGTTGATGTAAAACCAAAAGAAGAATGTGAAATAAAAGAAGTAGAATTTAAAGTGTATAAGCCCATAGAAATTTGGAAATGTGAAAGTATTGATGATGCAATAGAAAGATGTGAAGAAAATAAGGATAGAAATTGCTGGGTTTATTTAGAGATTAAGTGTGATAGATATATAAGAGAAGATGAAATAAAGAAGATGAAGGAAATAAAAAAGGATATTTTGGAAATAATACCAAAGCTTCAAAATTCTCAAGATGATGATGAAAATGATATTTCTATTCAAGAGAAATCTTTTGAAGAAATATTTAGAGAGTTTTATAAAAAAGAAAGAAATGTAGAAGCTGATGATGAAATTGTAAGTTTACTTTTAAAATTAATAAATGAAGAGGGGGATGAAAATGAGACCAATTAAGCTTAAGATAAAAGGATTAAATAGTTTTATAGAAGAACAAACTATAGATTTTGAAAAGTTAACTGATCGAGGATTGTTTGGGATTTTTGGTCCAACAGGAAGTGGTAAATCTACAATTTTAGATGGTATAACGTTAGCACTATATGGTGATGTTTCAAGAAAAAGCTCTAATTATATAAATACAAATTGTGATAGATTAAATGTCAGCTTTGAGTTTCAAATATCAGGAGCAGAAACTAAAAGATATTTAGTTAATAGAGAGTTTAAAAGAGATAAAAAATCAGGAAATCCTGTGTCTGGTAAGTGTAAGATAGTTGATATAACTAATGGGGAAGAGGTTTTAGCTGATAAGGTTAAAACTGTGACTGATAAATGTAAAGAAGTAATTGGATTAAGTTTAGAGGATTTTACAAGGACTGTTGTTTTGCCACAGGGAAAGTTTTCAGAGTTTTTAAAGCTTGAAGGAAAACCAAGAAGAGAAATGTTAGAAAGACTTTTCAATTTAGGTGAATATGGGGATAAGCTTTCAAGTAAATTATCTAAAGAAATAACAAAAGAAAGAACTGAAAATAGTGAACTTATAGGTCAACTTAAGGGATATGAAGATATAAGTGAAGAAAAGAAAAAAGAAAAAGAAGAAGAATTAAATATAAGTATTGTAAATTTGGAAAAGGCTAATGAAGAACTTAAAGCAATAGAAAAAAGTTTCAAAGAAAATACTGAGTTGTGGAATATGCAGCTTGAAGTTAAAGATTATAAGACTAAAGAAAGCAAGCTTATTGATAAAGCTGAGGAAATAAATTTATTTAAAGAGAAGGTTAAAGATGCTGAAGCTGCAAATAAAGTTAATCCATATATAATTTCTTATGAAGAAACATTAAAAAATATTAACTTTACCGAAAAAGAATTAAGTGAACTTAAAGTTAAATGTCAAGAACTTAAAGTAAAAAAGGATAAATGTGAAGAAGAGTGGAGTAAGGCTAGAATAAATAAAGATAGTAAACTTCCAGAATATAAGGTCCAAGAAGAAAAAATAAAAGAAGCAATAAATGATAAAAAGGCTTTAATTGATTTAGAAAATCAAATTAAAGAAATTAATAAAAGAGCAGATGAATTACTTAAAAAGAATAAAGAAAATAATGAAAAAGTAATTGATTGTGAAAAGAGATTAAAAAAGGGAAATGAGCTATTAAAAGAAAAGGAAGAATACAGAGATACTTTAAATATTGAAAGAGAGTTAAAAGAAAATGTTCAAGAAGGGGTAGGTATTACCAGAGATTATAATAATTTATTTAAGGTAGTTAATGAGTATAAAGTAAAAATAGAAGCTAATAAAGGCGAAGTAAAAAAATATTTAGAAGAAAAACAATTATTAAAGCTTGAATTAGATAAGAAAAATAATTTATTGATAGAAAATGAAAGAGCTTTAGAAAAATTAATTAAAAATTGCCCAGGAAATCAAAATGATTTATTTGATATGCAAGAAAAATACTCTGAACTTAAAGGTAAGCTAGATATATTTAAAAGGTCAAATGAAGAATTATTAAAAAATAAAGATGCTATTGAAGTATTAAGCAAAGATTTAGAGCCTAAAAAAGAAGAGTATATTAATTTAGAAAATGAAATTAAAAAAATAAAAATAGAGATACTTGAAATAGAAAGAGAAAATCTAGCTCATAAATTAAGAGAAGAATTAAATGAAGGAGATATTTGTCCGGTTTGTGGTTCAGTTGAACATCATAAGGAAAAAATTAAGCATGTAGATATTAAGGATGATACTAATCTAGAAAAAAGTATAGATTTAAAAGAAAAACTATCTATTATTGTACTTAATAGTATAAGGGACATAGAAGCTAAGTTAAGTATTGCAAAGGAAAAAATAAAAGAAAGTGAATCAATAATTAGCGATTTAGGTGAAGATTTTAATGAAGAAGTAGTACTTAATCTTCAAGTGAAAATGAACGAATTAAAATCTAAGATAAATGATTACAATATTAAAAAGGAAGAGCTTGAAAATAGAATAAAGAATTTAAGAGAAGAATGTAATAATTTAAAACTTAAACATACACAATTAGAAACTAAAATTAATAGTAATGAAAATACAATAAATGAATTGTTAGAAGATAAAAAGAAGCAAGAGGAAAATTTGCAGCAAGTTGAAGAAAAATTAAATTTTCTTAAAGAAAAAACTAAGGTTGAAGATTTTATAACTAAAAATGCTGAAATAAATAAAATTGAAAATGAAAGAGAAGAAATAGAAAAAACTATAAAAAGCTATAGAAATAGAATAGATGAATTAAACACAGAGAAAGAAGTTGCAAAAAATAACTTAAATGATACTAATCAGGAATTAGCTAAAATTAATACAACTTTAGATGAAAAAAATAAAGTTAGAGAAGAAAATTTATTAAAAATAAAAAGTAAAGTTAAGGATATAGATAATATAGAAGAAATATTAAATAAAGTTCAAAAAGAAATAAAAATAATTGAAGACAATTATATTTTTACAGAAAAGTCAAAAGAAGAAGCAGATAAAATTTATGAAGAGTGTAACTCTAAATTAATTAGTATTACTTCAAAGGGAAAAGAACTTTATAAAAGAAAAGAAGAAGAAAAGCAAAAGCTTGATATAGCATTAAAAGAAGAAGGGTTTTTAAGTGCAGATGAAGTTAAACAAAATGTTTTAGAAAAGGTTAAAATAGAAGCTTTAAAGGTTGAAATTGATAAATATAATGATGATTTAGCAAAAATAAGGGGAGCTATTGAAAGCATTTCTAAAAAGATTGGAAATAGAGAATTAACTGAAGAACAATGGATTGCTATACAACAAGAAAAAGAAGAAAAAGAAGTTAAAGTTAAGGAATATAATGAAATAAAAATTAAACTTCAAGAAGAACTTAAGATAATAGAAGACAAGATGATAGAGCTAAAGGGGTTATTGAAGCAAAAGGAAGAGTTAGACCATAAGCTTGCATTATTAAATGATTTAGATAAATTATTTAAGGGGAAAAAGTTTGTTGAATTTGTTGCAGCTACTAGACTTAAATATGTTTCGCTAGAAGCTAGTAAAAAGTTAAAGGAAATAACTAATGGAAACTATGGGTTAGAAGTAGATGAGGATGGAAGATTTATAATTAGAGATTATAAAAATGGTGGAGCTGAAAGAGATGCTTCTACACTTTCAGGGGGAGAAACCTTCTTAGCATCACTTGCTTTAGCACTTGCATTATCAGCAGAAATTCAACTTAAGGGAACTGCTCCACTTGAATTATTCTTCTTAGATGAAGGGTTTGGTACTTTAGATGATAATCTTTTAGAGGTTGTTATGAGCTCGCTTGAAAGAATTCATAATGATAAATTAAAGGTAGGAATAATAAGTCATGTTGAATCTATTAAGAATAGAGTTCCTGTTAAGCTTTTAATTACTCCAGCAGAAGCAGGAATGGGTGGAAGTAAGGTTAAAATTGAAAGAAGCTAAAATTAGAATAATGTTATAATATATGGCCCATAATATCATAAAGGAGTTGATATTATGGGCTATGTTAATTTTAAGGAAGAAAGATATAAAGCAACAAATCAACTTAAGAAGAGGAGAGAAAATAATAAAAATTTATTTGAACAATTAGTAAAATCAAGAGAGCTTCCTAATACATATAATCCAGATAAGGAGTATAGTTTTAAAGAATTTAATGATAAACATTTTGGCGGAGGAAAGATATTAGCAGAAAAGGAATTTATTGAAATTGCGAATAGTGATATTATTTGTTCAATATTCACTAACTGCACATTTGGTAATATTAAGTTTAAAGATTGTAGTTTTATAGGATGTAAGTTTAATGAGTGTAATTTTGAAAGTGGAGGAGTATTATTTGAAAATTGCACCTTTTTTAAGGAAGAAAGTGAAAAGAAACCTTCCCTTAATAGGTTTGATAATTTTTCATGTGAATTTTATAAGTGCAATATTTATGCAAAGTTTGATGGATGTATATTAAGTTATTTAATATTTGATAAATGTTTAATCCATAATACTTTCTTTAATCTAAGTGATATGAGTAGTTTAATTATTTTTAATTCAGAATTTAAAAGAATTAGAATTGAAGATTGTGATTTAAGTGGGGCTAAAATAATAGATACATATATAATAGATTTAGATTTTACTGATAAAATGAAAACTAAATTTGATCAAAAAACCTTTTTTGATAAAATAAAGTTAAGAGAAAAGAATAGGGATGAATATGAAGGTGTTTATATGACATATGAAACTATTGCTGATAAGTTTAAGGAAAATTCCTTGAATAATAATTTTGGAGAGTATTATTATTTGGGTAAGAAAGCAGAAAGAAAAGTTTTAGATTTTTTTCCTAAGGTTGGATCATATTTATATTGGGCTACATCTGGATATGGTGAGAGACCAATTAATGCAATAGTATTTTCACTTATAATGATAGCTATATTTGGGGTTTTGTATTCTATATTTGGAATTGAAGTTAAGGATAATTTTATATACTTGGTAAAATATAACATACACGATTATAGGGGGATTCTAGATTGTTTAAGGCAAGGCCTTATATTAAGTATAGATTTATTTAGTGGGGTTGGAGCAAATGAGACTATTCCAGTAAAATTCTCTGAAATAATTGCTAGCTTTGAAATTATGTTTGGTGTTATTATGATTGGAATAGGAACAGGTGTAGTAGTAAGAAAATTAGTAAGATAAATTTTTAGTAGGTAAATTACTTTTATTAATCTATATATAAAAAGTAATTTACTTTTATTTTTAATGAAAATGTATACAAAAACTTTTTAAAAGTTATTGAAAAAGTATAAAATTGGTATTGTAATAAACTTATAAAAGAACATTTAAAAAGTTATTTAATAATATTTTAAAAAGATTGAGATAAAAAAGAGTTATATATTGTGGAGGGGATTATGAGATATTTATTAGGTTTAGATATTGGTACATCAGGAACGAAAACTGCTTTGTTCGATGAATTAGGAAATACAATTGAAACTGCAACTTATGGTTATGATTTATATCAACCACAAGCAGGGTGGGCAGAACAAAATCCAGAAGATTGGTGGGAAGCCATGTAAATGTGGCTCTAAGTGATGTCTAGAAGCATATACATCAACTAATGCATTATTAGAAGAATATAATAAGATGAGTAATGGTAAAATAGATGATATAGATGAGTTTATATCTTTATTTGAAAATGAAGATAAAGCTACATATGAGGCTTTAGAAAAGTATTTTAATATACTTGGTATAGGAATTTCTAATTTAACAATGTTATTAGATCCAAGTTGTGTAGTTTTAGGCGGAGATATAAATATTCTATTAAAAGAAAATATAGAGTATTTAAGAAGGATTGTTTATAAGGACAATTTATTCACTAATGAGGAGATTTGTAAGATTGATGTTACAGAATTTAAGGGGTCATATTTAGTAGGAGCTGCAATGGTTCCATTAGAAGCATTTTTAAATTAAGATGTTTTTAAAATATGTATCTTAGTAATACTGTGTAACATGGATGTTTTATGATAAAGGGCAGATAAATAAAGCTGCCTTTTTATAAAGAAACTTTTAAAATAAATTTTAAAAAGTAGTTAAATAACAATTAAAATATAAAGGAGAGTTTTAAATGAAGTTATTTTTAGACACAGCAAATGTAGAACATATTAAAGAGGCAAATGAAATGGGAGTAATTTGTGGAGTAACAACAAATCCATCATTAATAGCTAAAGAGGGAAGAAATTTCAATGAAGTTATAAAGGAAATAACAGAAATAGTTGATGGACCTATAAGTGGGGAAGTTGTAAGTGAAGATGCAGAAGGAATGATAAAAGAAGGTAGAGAAATTGCTGCTATTCATAAAAATATGATTGTTAAAGTTCCAATGACAGTTGAAGGCCTTAAAGCTGTTAAGGTATTAGCTAGAGAAGGAATTAAAACTAATGTAACATTAATTTTCTCTGCTAACCAAGCTCTTTTAGCAGCAAATGCTGGAGCAACTTATGTTAGTCCATTCTTAGGAAGAGTAGATGATATATCTATGGATGGCATGGAACTTGTAAGAACAATTGCTGAAATATTTGAAGTGCATGGAATAAATACAGAAATAATTGCTGCAAGTGTTAGACATCCAATTCATGTTATAGAAGCAGCTAGAGCAGGTGCACATATAGCGACAGTACCATATGCATTAGTAATGCAAATGGTTAAACATCCATTAACAGATGCAGGATTAGAAAAATTTAAGGCAGATTGGGCAGCAGCTTTTGGAAAGTAATATATGAATTTTAAAATATACCAGATGTAAAATTAGGAATTGTTGCAGTTAGTAGAGACTGCTTCCCAATGAAATTATCAGCAGGACGCAGACAAGCTGTAGTCGCAGCATATAAAGAAGCTTATGGGGAAATTTATGAATGTCCTACAACAGTTGAAAGTGAAGTTCACATGAGAAAAGCTTTAGCATTATTAGACTGGATGGAATCTCATAAGGGATCAAGGGAATACGTGGTATTTGCTAATTAGCTCTTACTTAAACTGTATTAATAAAGTTTTGTAATTTATTAATACAGTTTTTTTATATATTAATACTTACAAATTAGTATATATTTATATAGAATAAATATAAATATAAGTTAAATATTTGTTACCTAATATAAAATGGTGTTATAATAAATAAGACTATAATAGTAGGGGGATTTACATGATAATAAAAACTATAAAATATTTTTTTTATATGATATATACAAGATTAAAAGGATTTAAGTATGAACATATAAAACGAAAGTATGGGATAGAGAAAGCAACAGAATATGCAGCTAAATGCATGTATTTATGGTCAAAGTTTACCGTAAAAACTATAGGAATGGACATAGTTATTAAAGGAAAAGAAAATATACCTGATGGTCCATGTGTTTTTATAGGAAATCATACTAGTATATTAGATATACCAACTATATTCTATTCAGCTGATAGGCTTGTTGGATTTGTAGCTAAAAAAGAGGTTTTAAAGGTTCCAATATTAAGTTATTGGTTATCAAGAGGAAAATGCATACCTTTAGATAGGCAAAATCCAAGGGATGCTGTTAGAGTAATTAATGAAGGAGTAAAAAATTTAAAAGATGGCTATTCAATGATGATATTCCCAGAGGGAACTAGAAGTTTAGATGGAAAAACACTTCCTTTTAAAAAGGGAAGTTTAAAACTAGCAATTAAAGCTAAGGTGCCAATAGTACCTGTAACAATAGATGCTGCATTTACTTCATTTGAGGAAAATAATAAATTTAAGCCATCAACAGTTAATGTTACCTTTTGTAAGCCTATAGAGACTGAAGGGTTAACAAGAGATGAAGAAAAGACTCTAGCTGAAGATATTAGAAAAATAATAATTAGCAATTTAAGAAAAGAATTTAGGGAATAATATATTAAAGTAATTTTAATGGAGGAGTTATGGATAATAAATATGATAATAATGCAAAAATATTTAAAGCATTAAGCGATTCTAATAGATTACAAATTATTCATATATTATCTTGTGGTGAGAGATGTGCTTGTAGATTATTAGAACACTTTAAATTTACTCAACCAACATTATCTCATCATATGAAGGTACTAATGGAGTGTGGATTAGTTGATTCTAGAAAAGAAGGAACTTGGAACTATTATAGCTTAAATAAAGATAATGCAAATGAGCTAATAAGATTTTTAAATGAGCTAATGTTAAGTAATAAAGAGTTAATAATAGAAAAAAGCAGTGACTGTGATTGTTAAATTAATAAAAATGGTCTCATAATAAATTTACCTGTTATGAGATCATTTTTGCTTTTTAATATAAAAATTAAAGTAAGTTACTAAAATTATTTATTTGAAAGTACTATGAATGTTGACAAGTGAAAAATAAAAAACTATATTAAACATAGATAAGTATCTATATTTAATGATTAAATGGTAAGTATTATTTATTATTAAATAACTAAAAATAATTTTAAGGAGAATATATGAAAAAAAATGACTTAACACAAGGAAAAGTTATTAATGTACTTACAGCTTTAGCACTACCTATTATGGGAAGTTCATTATTGCAATTTACTTATAACTTAATAGATATGCTATGGGTAGGTGGATTAGGAAGTGATTCTGTAGCAAGTATAGGATCATCAAGTTTTTTTATTGGATTAGGATATTCCATTAATTCATTAGTTGTTATAGGAACAGGAATAAAGGTTTCACATGCTATTGGACGAAAGGATAATAAGGAAGTAAAGCAATATATTAATTCAGGAATAGCAATAAATTTTATTATAGCAATAATATATGCGTTAACTTTAATAGTTTTAGGAAGAAGTTTTATTTCATTTTTAAGTCTTAATAATGAGTTTGTAGAAAGAAATTCATATTATTACTTAGCTATAAATGCACCAATTTTATTTTTTGCATTTTTCAATTCTCTATATACAAGAATATTTAGTAGTTTTGGAAATAATGGAGATTCCTTTAAGATAAATGCTATAGGAATGATAATGAATATAATTTTAGATCCAGTATTTATTTATGTATTTAAGTTAGGGGTTTTAGGTGCAGCAGTAGCAACATTAATATCAAATATAGTAATGTTTGTATTATATAAAATAAAATCAAATGGAATATTACATTATGATAAGAGCATAGGAGTTGATAAAGAAAAAATACTAGACATTGTAAGACTAGGTTTTCCTATGGCATTTCAAAGAATACTATTTACAATAGTTAATATAATTTTAGCTAAGATAATTGCTATATTTGGGACAAATTCAATTGCAGCACAAAAAATAGGTTTACAAATTGAATCAATAACCTATATGGTTATTGGTGGATTAAATGGAGCAATATCAAGTTTTACAGGTCAAAATTTTGGTGCTAATAAATTTAAAAGAATAAAGCAAGGATATTATACTGCATTATTATTAGGAATTATTTATTCAATAATTATGTCTATAATTTTTATTGTCTTTAAAGAGCCAATTATAAAACTGTTTATTAGAGAGGAAAATACCATTTTAATAGCTGGTGGTTATTTACAAGCAGTTGCATTTTCTCAGAGCTTTAGTACAATAGAAATGGTATCAAATGGATTATTTACCGGTTTAGGAATGCCAAAAATACCAGCTATAATTAGTGTTGTTTTTACTCTTTTAAGAATTCCAATGGCTTTAATACTTATGAAGAGTCTTGGAATTAATGGGGTATGGTGGAGCATAGCTATTTCAAGTATATTAAAAGGATTAGCAGCCTATTTTATATATCTAATAAAGATAAGGAGAAATTATAAAGATGTTAAATAAAATAAAAAAATTATTTTCTAGTAAAGAAATTTTAAGTGGAAACTTTGGTATTGAAAGAGAAACTTTAAGATTAGATGAGAATGGGTATTTAGCCAAAAGTGATCACCCAGAAGAATTTGGAGATAAAGCACATAATCCATACATTACAACAGATTTTTCAGAGAGTCAAATAGAAGTTATAACACCAGCATTACCAGATGTTAAAGAGGCATATAATTTTACAAGGGCATTATATGATATAGTTGCAATGGAAATTGGAGATGAATATCTATGGCCAGAATCAATGCCATGTATAATACCAGATGATAAAGATATTCCAGTAGCTAAATTTGCTGATCATAGTAAAGAATCACAAGAGTATAGAGAGAAGTTATTGCTTAAGTATGGAGGTAAAAAGCAGCTTATATCGGGAATTCATTATAATTTTTCTTTTAATGAATCTATAATTGAGAAATTATATGAAGATAGTGAGAAAAATTTATCTTATAAAGAGTTTAAAAATAGCATATATTTAAAGGTTGCTAGAAACTACTTAAGATTTAGATGGCTTATAGTATATCTTCTTGGAGCAGCTCCAGTTGTACATGAAAGCTTTGTTGATAGTTGTAAATGCCCATTAAAAAAAGTTAGTAATAATGAATATAGTAGCCTAGGAGCAATATCTCATAGAAATGGAAAGTGTGGATATAAAAATAAGGTGGATTTATTTCCTAGTTATAATAGTGTTAATGAGTATATAGAAAGTATAGATGGATATATTAAAGATGAGATAATAGAAAGTCATAAAGAATTATATAGTCAAGTAAGATTAAAACCAAGTAATACAAAGAATTTTAAAGAGTCATTACTTAATGAGGGAATAAAATATTTAGAGTATAGAACAATTGATATTAATCCTTTTGAAAAAGGCGGAATAAGTTTAGCTGATTTAAGATTTTTACAAGTATTTAATATTTATTTATTAACTAAAGAAGAAAGTGAGTTTGAAAATTGGCAAGAAGAAGCTTTAGAAAATCAACAATTAATAGCAGTACATGGAATTGATAATATAGAATTAAAACATGATGGAAAATGTATAAATAGAATAGATTTTGGATTAGAAATACTTAATGAAGTTATGGGTATTAATAATGAATTAAATTTAGGATTTGAAGATGTAATTAAAGATATGATTGATAAAGTTAAAGATAGTAAATTAACTTATGCATATAAAATAACCCAAAAAATAAATGAAGAGGGATATATTAATACATTTTTAAGTTTAGCTAAAGGATATAAAGAATCTGCATATAAAAATAGATTTAAGCTAGAAGGATATGAAGATTTAGAACTATCAACTCAAATTTTAATGAAGGAATCTATTAAAAGAGGTATTACTGTAAATGTAGTTGATAGAAGTGAGAATTTTATATCCCTTAAAAAAGATGAAAAAATAGAGTATGTAAAACAGGCAACTAAAACATCTAAAGATACTTATGTTTCTGTATTAATTATGGAAAATAAAACTGTAACTAAAAAGGTTTTAGCAGAAAAAGGAGTTAAGGTTCCAAAGGGTGAGGAATTTAACAATATAGAAGATGCAAAAATAAAAGCACGTAACTATATTAATAAGCCTATCGTAATAAAACCAAAGAGTACTAACTTTGGTATAGGAATAAATATTTTCCCAGAGGGCACAAATTTAGAAGATATAATTCATGCTTTTGAAATAGCATTTAAAAATGATAATACAGTTCTTATAGAAGAATTTATTAAAGGAAAGGAATATAGATTTTTAGTTATAAATGATGAAGTAGTGGGAATTTTACATAGAGTTCCAGCTAATGTTATTGGTGATGGAGAAAAATCTATAAAAGAATTAGTTGAAGTTAAGAATGAAGATCCATTACGTGGTAAGGGTTATGTAACACCTCTTGAAAAAATAAGATTAGAAGAAAATGCTGAGTTATTCTTAAAACAACAAGGAAAGAATTTTGATTATGTACCTAAAAAGGACGAAATAGTATATCTAAGAGAAAATTCAAATATTAGCACTGGTGGAGATAGCGTAGATTACACTGATGATATTCCACAAAAGTTTAAAGATATAGCAGTAAATGCAGCAAAAGCTGCAGGTGCTAAAATTTGTGGTGTAGATATGATGCTTGAAGATTATAAGGATGAAAATACTAGTTATGCAATAATAGAATTAAATTTTAATCCTGCAATACACATACATTCATATCCATACAAAGGAAAAGAAAGAAAAATTGCAACTCACGTTTTAAAATTATTAGAATTAATTTAATGGCATAAAACATAGAAAGCAAAACGAAATAATTAGTAGTTAGCTTTTAATTTGGTTATACAAAAATTATAGATTTAAGCTTTAATGTTAGTGATAAAGAAAAATTAATGATATTATTTGGAGAGAATATTGTAATTAAATTATTAACGCAAATTACATAATTCTTAGTGATAATATCATTAATTTTCGTCATCACGGCATTCAAGAGACAATGAAGGATTTAGTTATTAGAGTTGAAAAAAAGTGGGAAATTGTTTATAATGACTTATAAATATAAAAAAAGTTAAATGAATATATATAATAGATTTTATATGTATTTATTTAAGTTGTTTTATAATTATTATATAAAAATTATATTTAAATAAGCTTAGCACCATTAGGCAATAAGTAAATTAACATAAGCAGATGTTAAATATTGTAAATGCAATGTTAAGTTAATGAATTTATAAGAGATGTTAGTTTAGTTAAAAGAATTGAACCTATTGAATTATAAAATAATATTTAATTATAAATGAGTTGATTTAAAACAACTTTTGTTTTCATGCAAAAAAATAGAGAAATAGATTAAGATAGATAATATGGAGGATTTTCATGGAAAGTAAAAAGAAGATAAAAGTTATACCATTAGGTGGACTAGGTGAAGTTGGAAAGAATATAACAGTAATAGAATATGGTGAAGAAATAATAGTTGTAGACTGTGGAATGACTTTCCCAGATTCGGAAATGTATGGAATAGATGTTGTAATTCCAGATGTAACATATTTAGTTAATAATAAAGAAAGAGTAAAAGGATTTTTCATAACTCATGGACATGAAGATCATATAGGGGCAATACCATATATATTAAATCAAATTAATGCTCCAATTTATGCAACTAATTTAACAATAGGTTTAATTCAAAGTAAATTAGAAGAACATAAAATGCTTGATATAGTAGAATTAAATGTAGTTAAACCAGGAGATACTATAGCTTTAGATAAATTAAAAATAGAATTTATAAGAACAAACCATAGTATTGCAGATAGTTGTGCATTAGCTATTCATACTCCATTAGGAATAGTAGTTCATACTGGAGATATTAAAGTAGATTTTACCCCAGTTGATGGTAACGTAATAGATTTACAAAGATTAGCTAAGATAGGAAAACAAGGTGTATTATTACTTATGGCTGATAGTACTAATGCATGTCATCCAGGATATACAATGTCAGAAAAGACAGTAGGAGAAACATTAGATAATTTATTTAGTAAAGGAACTGGAAGAATAATTGTAGCAACATTTGCTTCAAATATTCATAGGTTACAACAAATAATAAACTCATCTATTAAGTATGGAAGAAAAATTGCTTTTAGTGGAAGAAGTATGGAGAAAATATCAGAGGTTGCAATAAAACTTGGATATTTAGATATGCCAGAAGATTTGCTAATTGACTTAAAAGATTTAAAGTTATATAACAGCAACCAAATAACAATTGTAACAACAGGAAGCCAAGGGGAACCTATGTCGGCTCTTACTAGAATGGCATCATCTACACATAAAAATATTCAAATAGAAAAAGATGATATGATAATTATATCGGCAAATCCTATTCCAGGAAATGAAAAAGCAGTATCAAAAGTTATAAATGAATTAACACAAAAGGGTGCTAAGGTTATTTATAAATCAATAGAGGAAATTCACGTATCAGGTCATGCTTGTGAACAAGAGTTAAAATTATTACAGTCAATTTTAAAACCTAAATATTTTGTACCAGTACATGGTGAATATAAACATTTAAGAAAACACATATTAATAGCAGAAGAAGTAGGTTTACAAAAAGAGAAAGCATTTATTTTAGAAAATGGTGATGTATTAACTTTAAATAGAAAGTCTGCTTGTATAAGTGGTAAAGTTCAAGCAGGAAATGTTTTAGTTGATGGTATTGGTATTGGAGATGTTGGTAATATAGTTTTAAGAGATAGAAAGAACTTATCAAAGGACGGTATTATAAATATTATTGTAGCCATAGAAAAAGAGAGTCGTTCTATAGTTTCAGGACCAGATATTGTTACAAGAGGATTTATATACGTAAGGGAATCAGAAGAACTAGTAAATCAAATAAAAGAAATATCTTATGATAGTATACAAACATCAATAGATAAAAACATATTTAAATGGTCAGAGATAAAAAATAATATTAGAAATGATGTTGGACCATTTATATATAGTAAAACTAAGAGAAAACCTATAATTGTACCAATAATTATGGAAGTATAATAAAGAAATTTAAATATTGAAATAGGATATCGTAGTATATTTGATATCCTATTTTTTATAAGAAAATAGAAGTTCTATTAAACTTCTATTTTTATTTTACCATTATTTTTACTTAACTTATAAGTAAAAACATTACCAATAATTTTAATTGGTTTACAGACAGATGATGTGGCAACACATAATAAATCTTTAAAGTCATCAACAATAAGATTTTCTTTTTGAGCTTTAAGCTCTAAATTTTTAGGAAATAGTTGTCTTGTCATAAAGCAACCATCTTCATATATTATTTCAGCAGTTTTTTTATAAGTAAAGCTATTTTCTTGATAACTTATAACATCACCTTCAAAAATTTCACGACCAGAAGAATCATAAATTCCTGTAGGCATTAAAAGTACTGAATCTTGAAATGATACTATATCTTCATCATCTTTCTCTCTATCAAAATAATAGATAACCTCATCCATATAATCTATTCTAGTTACTTTAAAGCATTTATTTAAGAGTTTATTGTATATTTTGAATTTTAATTCTTTTTCCACTAAAAACACTCCAATCTCTAACATAGGAATAGTTATTTACATAACATATATTATATTATAACAAATTGGAAAATAATTGAAAATATATTTATTTAAAATTACATAATATTTCTTATAGAATCATAAATATAAATTATTAAAAATTACTTATAGGTTGGTGAGGATGAATGTTAAGTATAGATGAAATAAAAAAAATTAAATATCCTTATGAATTATTTACAGATGATATTGAAGATATAAAAAATAAATATGTTGAGCTTATGAAAATATATCATCCAGATTTAAATGGGAAAGGTAATGATTATATTGAAATTACTAAAAAGATAAATAGCCTATATAAAGAAGCTGAAGAAAATATTATTAAGGGAGTTTGGAGCCAGCCTGGATTTATAAAATTAAAATGTACAAATGGAAAGTATTATAAGATGAATTTTAGAATTAGTCATACATTTGAATTAGGAAAAATGTATATAGGTAATGATTTAGTATTATATTTAATTGATGAAAAATATGAAAGAATGGCTCTTAATGCTATAAATAAAATAAATAGTATAAAATATACTAATGACGATATGAAAAAGGAATTTAATAAATATTTACCACAAGTAAAAGAAAGTTTTAGAATGATATCTGGAGAAATAGGAATAGTAGTTATAAAAGATGAAGATTCAGTTTTATTAAAAGATTTGTTGATATATTGTAAAGGAAAAATATCATTAAATGAAATGAATTATATTATGAATTCACTATATAGTATTGTATGTTTTATTAATTATAATGGATTAACTCATAATGGAATAACAGTAGATAGTTGCTTTATATCAATTAAAAATCATTATGTATCATTATTAGGGGGATGGTGGTATGCAGTTAAATCGGGAAAAGCTCTTTTAGATATTCCTAAAGAAATAAGTAGCATGCTAAGTTATAAATGCAATCAAAGTAGTAAAGCTAACTCTATACTAGATTTAGAGTCAATTAAATTAATAGGAAGAATTCTTTTATGCAATAATACAGATACAATATTATCAAGTGGGATAAATATTGACTCAAATTTAATGATTTGGTTAGAAGAAAATAGTACTGATAACCCATTTAATGAATATATAAAATGGACAAGTATATCTCCAAAAATGAAAGATAAGAATTATATAAGATTTAATATAGATAAAGATGATTTATATAAAAATATAGGAGGAAACTAGATTGCAATTGCAATCTAGTTTTAAAGTTCAGTTAAGTGTTTCCAATATCTCTTAGGCATATGTTGATTACGTAGTTTAGGGTTTTCTCTTTCTTTAATGTTTATAGATTTATAAAATGTTTTCCATAGATTTTCAAAGTTTTTATCTATATTAAGATTAGAAAATATATATCCTTCATCTTTAGATAAATCTGTAATTATTGAATCCTTTTTATTATATAGAATAGCTTTTTCACGTTTTAAATCATGAATAATAAAATTTTGATCAGAAAATCTAAGGGTAAAGTGATTAAGTATTATAGGTAAAATATTATAAACAGGCTCTATTTGAGCATAAAAGCTTAAAGGAGCAATTTCTTTAAAACGTACAAATCCAGTAAACATATGAGCTTCTTGAACTACCTTTTTATAGTATTTATCTACTAACATAATAGTATCATTGTTTTTAGCTAAATTTATATTAGTGCCGTATTTATAACAGAGCCTCAAATAATCAAGTATTATGTTTTCTACACCATCAATTTCACTAAGATATAAATAATATACATTATTTAAAACTTTACCATTAAGTTTCTGAATTATGCTATTATACACTCTTTTAAATTTATCATATTCAGTAGTAATTTCTCTTATTTCATTTAATAAGGAAGGTATATAATTTTCAAGCTTATTTATAGTACAATTATCTTTGCAAGGATAGGCATAGAAAATAGCAGTAAATAATCCTTCTAAAGATCCATCATATAAAAATTCAATCATAACTATATCTCTCCAGTATAAGAAGTGGTTTTATCATTTAGTAAAAGTAGTTTTTTATCGCCAGACAATCCATTAGTTAATGTAGTTCCATAAGGTAATAAAATTTTATTTATTTCATTATCAAAAAAACTTATTTGCTCAGAATCTTCTTCTAATAAGTTTAGGTCTATTTTAGGAGTAAGAGCTTTTTTAATTTTTTCATTATCTAAAGGAACACAACCAAAATATTTACCACCACAAGTAATAAAGTATTGAGCTCTTTTTATTACTATACCAAGTTTTTTTAAATCTATGAAAGTTAGAGAATTAATTCTACGTGCGCTAATAATTTTTCTAGCACCTCTAATGCCTATTCCCGGAACACGTATTAACATTTCATATGGGGCTTTGTTTATTTCAACAGGAAATAAGTGAATATTATTTAAAGCCCAATTAGTTTTAGGATCAAAATTAATATCTAAATTAGGTTTTTCTTTAGATAATAACTCAGAGGCTTTAAATCCATAAACTCTTAATAGCCAATCACCTTGATATAATCTATGCTCTCTTAAAGTTGGAGGTGTTTTTAGTACAGGAAGATTTTTATCCTGATTAACTGGAACATATGCAGAATAATAAACTCTTTTTAAATCAAATTTATTATAAAGATTTTCAGATAAATTAAGAATATTTAAGTCACTTTCTTTTGTAGCGCCAACTATAAGTTGGGTACTTTGACCTCCAGGAACAAAAAGAGAGGAATTTTTAAATTTTTTATATTCATACTTATTAGCAATTATATTATTTTTAATAAGTTTCATAGGTCTAAAAATTTCATCTTTATTTTTTTGAGGAGCAAGTAGTTTTAATGATTGAGAAGAAGGTAATTCTAAATTAACACTCATTCTATCTACTAAAGAACCAGCTTTCTTTATAAGTTCTTCATCAGCACCAGGAATAGCTTTTAAGTGAATATAACCTCTAAAATTATATTCGTTTCTTAATTTTTCAACTACCTCTGTTAAGCGCTCCATAGTAAAATTAGCATTTTTTATTATAGCAGAGCTTAAAAATAAGCCTTCTATATAATTTCGTCTATAAAAGTTAATAGTTAAATCTACAATCTCATTTACTGTAAATGATGCTCTTTCTATATCGTTTGATACTCGGTTTATACAATAGGCACAGTCATATATACAGTAATTAGTTAAAAGGATTTTTAAAAGTGATATGCATCTACCATCTGGAGTAAAGCTGTGACAAATACCACTTGTTGCTACTGAGCCAATACTACCCTTTTTAGAGTTTCTATTTGAACCAGAAGATGAACAAGAGACATCGTATTTAGCAGCACTACTTAAAATTCTTAGTTTTTCTGAAATTTCCATATAAATTCACCAACTTTAATATTTTTGATTTATAATGCAAAACTACTTTTTATTAAGAAAGTAGTTTTTCTATATTATTTAGTATAAGTATATATTAAAAATAATATACGAACAAGTGTTCTACATAAAATTATATTATATTAATAAAACTTATTTTAAGTATTAAATAATAATTATTATTATTTAAATATTAAATGAAAGAATTTTATGCTATAATTAGGTTATAATTTTATTAAAAAGATTGATAAGGAAAATTGGAGGAGTACATATGTCATTTGATAAATTAGATATAAAAGATAACAATGCAAGAGATGGAAGAGCTTGTATATTAGTTTGTAATTTAGGAGGAAAAGAGTTACAAAAGATTAAAAACTGTGCCATGATTTTAGGAATTAGAGATCAAATAATTTTAAATAGTAAAAATGGTAATACAGTTATTAAAGATGTATTAGATAATAATATAAACTCAGAATGTGAAGATGGAAGAAAGGAAAGAGCTATAATATTTAACTCAATACCACCTGCAAAGATGAATATATTTATTGAAAATCTTAAAAAAGTAAGAGTTAATAATGTTCTAAAAGCAGTAGTTACAGAAACTTCAATAGAATGGACTGTTAATGAAGTACTTTCTAATTTACTTGCAGAGCGTGTTGCTATAAGCAAGGGAGATTTCTCAGATCAACACAGCAAATAACATTGCGCACTACATGGATGGAAAAAATGAAATATTTATTTTCCGGGAACGGTGAAATTTTCGCCTAGAATTTATATCTTTGTTCCATTGAACTTG
>NZ_CAKVJA010000040.1 GCF_934754925.1 uncultured Clostridium sp.
TATTATCATTAGAATCTATATCAAAATAAATAGTTGATAGAGATGAAATATCTGATAAAATTTTTTTATTTTTTTTTATTTCAAAATTAGAATTAACATAATTAATAGAAATTCCATTTTCTACAGAAATAGTATATAAATTATTAAATGAATTCCTAATTAATATTGAGGATTGTTTTATAAATGGCACAGTATCACTCCAGATATCTTTATATATTAAATATATATTTTCCTATTTATATTAATATGTTATCAATAATTAAATTTCAAAATTAATTTATTAAATATATGGAGAAATGTTTGTATAAAAATAATTAATTTTAAAAAAATTATCAAAAGGAAACATATATAGCTATAAATCATAATATGAAGTAGAAAAAACAAATTTATTGTCTAATATTAATGATATAAATCAGGAGGAAAAAATAATGTCAAATAAAAGAAGACGTATGGATAAAAGTTCAAATTGTCACAAAGAAATCAAATTTAAAAAGAATTGTGATTTAAATTGTTGTAACAATTTAATAGTTAAAGACTCAGATATTTATGAGGCTGAATGTGTTCCAGTAGTAACTGAAAAAATATTTGATAGCATAACTTTAGAAGACTTTAAATATAGAGTAGAAAATGAAGAATTTACTATAGTTTCTACAGACAGGTGTCATTATGATGAAGGAGCACCTATATGTATAGATAAAATAGGAATAACTTATGATTTTATAGGAATAGGAGAAGAAAAAAAGGAAGAATTAGTAAACTCGGAAAGTGTTATTTTTTCAGCAGAACCAGGAACAGGATATAATATTTACGATGAAGTTCTTTATAATGAATATGTAGGAACTTTTGTAACAAATAGATGCTGTGAAAAAGATAAGAAAAAGCAAGGAATAAAATCAAGAGTTTTGGAGAATAATGTAAAATTCTACGTTAGTAATTTACAAATTGTTTTAATTGGTACAATAGGAAATAAACCATTTAAAGCAATTTCAAGTAATTCCCCATATACAGGAGCTATATTTAATGGAGTTAGCTTGGATTTTTGTGGAAAAATATATTTACCAGAAGAATATAAAAAAGTAACTATACATGAGGAATATGAGGGATTTCTAACAGCTGAATGTGCCATTGCAGATAGTAAATATGATTTTTCTAGTAACACATTTACAGCTTCAGTAGAATTTTTATTAGATGTTAAAAAAACTATATACTCAACAGTAAATGAAAAAATGGATATTTTTACTGTACCTAATTTATATATATGATTAAGGTAATAGATTATATAGTTATATAAAAATACTTATAAAAATATAAAAATACTTATAAAAAATAGAAAGTTAAAAAGTAATTATTACACATATATGTTAAATAGAATAATATAAAAATACCATCTATCATAAAAAGGTAGATGGTATTTCTATTTAAATATAAAATTAAGAGATAATTTTATTAAATAAGTTTATATCTTTGTTAAAGACAATTAAAAAAATACGGGATACCATATAGCTATGCAATGATACTCCTAAAAGAAGCATAAATAAAAATACTATTGGAAAGTAAAAAGTTGCAAATAATATAGATGCTCCAAATAAGGTAATAAGTAAGCTATAAGGAAGATTTTTTAATGAAATAACGAAACAATACTTAAAAGTATTTAAAATAGAACATTTAGTTTTTGTTAATATTGGGAATATATATGGAGTGACTAATAAAAAAATAAGTAAAGAAAAAAATATAAATGGTAATGCGAAGTATGATAGTGATAAACCACACTTTAGCCAAAAAACTAAGTTAACACCTAAAACTATAGATGTTATAAGAATAATTAACCATATTATTGTTGATTTTTTGAAATTTTCCTTAAATGATTTAAAGAATGTTTTTATTAAATTTCCTTCCTCATTATTAATAATTTTTAAATTAACAGAATATAAAGCTGTGGTTGTAGCTCCTATTGTTACTATAGGAATGCTACAAAATATCCATAAAATATTTAAAATAAACCAATCAGCAATTTTATTCATAATCTTAGAAAAGCTGCTATCTGAATTAAACATATTTCTCATAAAACCCCTCCTATTTTCCATATATATCTAATTTTATAATACAGTATGTAAAGGGTTTAATCAATAATATTAAGTGATATAAAAGAAATTTAATAGTTTATTTAATAAATAAAAAGATATTAATTAGTATTTTTATTAAAATGCATACTTATTATTTTTAGAAGAATAATATTATTATTGACTAAATTTAACTAAGGAGGATATTATGAAACACAAAAGAATATTAGTATTAACATTAGTATTTTTATTAATATGTAGCTGTAATGTTTTTGCAAGTAAGAGACCTGAACCTAATATGATTTTTATGGGTGAGGTAGAAGAGGTTCAAAAAAATGAAAAAGATAATACTTTAAACATAAAGGTTAAGGGATATCTTAAAGGGCTTACTGTAAATAGTAAAGAATTAATAGCAGTTGTAGATAATGAGACATTAATACTTCCAAATGAATGTCCAAAAGAAGGGGAAGAAATAGATATTAAAAAAGTTGATCCTAAGACATTTAAGATAGAAAAAGGTGATGTTATATTCCTTGTTTTAAGTGAAGCTATGACAAAATCAAATCCACCTCAAGTATCAGCTAAGGCTATTCAAATAACAGATAAGAAATAAAATTTAGCTACTACATCTATTATATTTTCGGATATAGGTAATTTATATAATGATGTAGTAGATTTTTTAAAAATAAATTTAAATGACAAAATAAAATTTATGAGGTTTTATTATTTAAAGTTAATAAGACCTTTTATTTTTATTTATTAATAATAATATATACTGTTATATGAAAGAAAGCTAAAGATGCTCTTACAATTAAAAGGTTATATTAGTATGGTAAAAATAAGTACTAAATATATGTAACATAATTAAGTATATTTACTTAATATATATTAAGATTTATCTTATCTTGCGTATAGAAATAGAGAAGTTCATTTTCTTAATAGTTTTAAAAACTTCAATTTGGAAACTAACATTTAAATTAAGTAATTGTAATATAATTTTATCTTCTGTATTGTAATAGAAGGTTTTTAAAAGAAAATCTCATAGAAATTTTATAAAGTTTCTATGAGATTTTTGTTTTATAGAGTATGTGAAATATTGTTTTGGATTAACTTAACGAATGTATCAGGAGTAACAATTCTAACCTTAGGATTTTTATTTAATTTAGTTATAACATCATTAACATTATCCATTGTATTACTCCAAACATGAACATATACAAAGGTATAAGAGTTTGCATCTTTAATATTTGTATAACCTAAGTTAATTCTATCATCAATGTTAGAAAGTAACTGATTTTCATCCTCTATGCCACCCCAAAGTAAGTCACGGCAAGAAATTATAGGCTTATTATTAGACCAAATTATTTTGCCTTTATAGGCATTATTTATATCATAATTTAAGTAAAGGAGACCATCTATATTAGAATTACAAGTATACTTATCCCATAAATCTCTTTTATAAAAAGTTTCGTCATCAAGAATTAACACAGTATGTTGATCAACATTTTTCATGTAGTCATTAAGGCGCTTAGTATAGGAAGTTAGTTTATCATTCGGATATTTACTAGGATATATATATCCATTACCAGAAGCAGCAACTATGTAATTATCATTATATTTTGATGAACTTGCAGCTTCATAATATTTATTAAAAACTGTAGGAGCTAAATAATATAATGAAGGACTTAAGGACCACCCTAAATTAAAATTACCTCTATAAGGAGAACCAAACCAATCTTTAGTATTATAATTACTGCCTAGGAGCCACTGTTGATTATCACCATCAGACATTATAAAAGTAACATAATGGACTCCATCTTCTTGAATCATATCTTTACTAGTTTTTTGATTCATGGGTATTGATGGATATGAGCTCAATACTGAAAGGTTATAAGACCAATCTGCAGCAATCATATCAATTCCAAAGCTAGAAGCAATAGAAACATTAGTATGCTCATCAGGTCCCCAGCCTAATATTCTACCACCATCATTCATAGAGCTAAAAATAGACTCTCTTAAAGAAATATCATTTACATCATTTTCGTAAAAAATCAATGATTTTGAAAGAATTGCATAGTCACGTAATGACATATATTTGTCACTAGGTAATTCTATTACCGTAGAATGATTTAATCCAGAATTCCAAAGATTATTAAATGCCCAATATTTGCATTATTATTTGAATTTGCAAAACTAATAGCCGTATCATCAATAAATCCGTGTGATTCTTCTCTCAAATCAATATCTATTATAGGAAGATGAGTATCAATATTTTCAATTAATAACTGCAAATTAGTAGTAGTAAATTGACCGCTTCCAGATATATTAAGTTGTTCTAAACCTTTTGTATTTAATGATTTAAGAGTTGAAGTTTTTGATATATCACTTGTTTTACGAAAGTGACTTGGTAGTGAAATAGAGCTATCTGAATCTTGAATAATATTAACATCTGATAAAGCGTTTATTGGAAATGAATTTGATGATAATAAAATTATAGCTGTTAATAAAAAAGTAAAGAAAAGTTTAATGTTTTTTTTCATTAGTATATACCTCTTAATTGTATCGTTTGTTATTTATTATAAGAAATAATGAAAATATATTTCTTCTATATAGTAAAATAAAAGTAGCCTCGATTTACTTAAAAACCGGGGCTAACTTTGTTTTATTTTATTCCTAGTTTATTTTTAGCATCATCAATTAAGTTTTTTAAATCTACTCTAGCATCATGTGCACCTAATGTTAATGATCTTAAACCTTTTATTACTTCATCTTTAGATAAAGTAGCATAATCTTTTGTTTTTTCACCAAAGGTTCCAGTATAATCATCAACTGCAATAATAGCTTTATCAGTAGCTGTTATTACTTCTTGATTATATTTATCAACCTCATCATTTCCTTTTACAACATTATTTTCCAAGTCATTCTTAAAAGCCTCTAAGTTTGTTTTTAATTGATCATAAGAATCATTATATTCAGTTATAAATTCATCATATGTATTATCATATGTAAAATCATCTATATAAATATCATATGTAGTATCAAGGGCATCATTGTTAAAATAATGATTATATCTTTCTGTTAAATAGTCATAGTATTCTTGATTAGTAGGTGGGTTTTTCTTGGTGGAATCATTAGTTTTATTATTAGTGTTATTATCTCCACATCCAACTAATCCCAATAGTAATAAAGATAATAGTAATAAAGATAAGAGTTTAAATCTTTTTCTCATTTCAAACATCTCCTTAAGTTTTCTTTTATATTTATAGTTTGCTTAAGATAAATATTTGTATTCATTTAAAATTTAAATAAAAATACCTTGCATTTAATAAAATATTCTTAATTAAAAAGATAACTATAATATCAAAATAATTTGTAGAACAAAACATTAACTATAAAAAGGGGCATGTTATAATCAAATACATGGAAAAGGAAAAAATGAAATATTAATTTGGAGGGAATATTGAAATTGAGCCGTAGAATTTAATCTTTGTGGAATTTAACTTGCGTAAAGAAGTTGTATTGAAGCGTCAGCGGCTTTTACAACTTTAGCAAGTTCAATGGAACAAAGATATAAATTCTAGGCGAAAATTTCACCATTCCCGGAAAATAAGTATTTCATTTTTTCTATCAATGTAGTGAGCAATTTAGTTAAAGAACTCTAAAGTCAAGAAGTTTGACATCTGAAGAGATAAATTCAGATTTAACAGGTTCTTTATTCATTAAATCAGTAGAGATGTACTTTTTATTATCATCAGCAAAAATAGTTATAGCACCTGAAACAGATTTGTTAATATCTAAAGCTTTAATAGCACCTATAAAATTAGCACCAGAGGAGATTCCAACACCAAGTCCTAATTCTTTAGAAAGCATTTGAGCCATAATTATAGCGTCACCATCATCAACACTTATAATATCATCTAATTCATGTAAATTTACTATTGAAGGAATGAATTCATCTGAAATTCCTTGAATGCGATGATAACCTGAATGAGTACCTGTTGAAAGCGTTGGTGATGAAGCAGGTTCAATAGGATAAGCCTTTAAATGGCGATTTTTTTCTTTCAAAAATTTAGATATACCCATTATTGTCCCACCAGTACCTACCCCAGCAACGAAAATTGAAGGTGATATGTGATGTTTTTTTAATGTTGAGTATATTTCAGGAGCTGTAGAATAGTAATGAGAATATATATTATCAATATTTGAAAATTGTTGAGGTAAAAAAATATCAGAACAATTGGCTTTACATTGTTCAGTTAAGGATATGCATTTAAGAAATCCACCATCATTTTTTGAGACTAAATGTAGTTTTGCATTATAACTTTCTAGTAATTTGATTCTTTCTAAGCTCATCCAATCCGGCATATAAATATGAACATCGTGGCCTAAATAAGTTCCAACTGCTGCAAAAGATATACCAGTATTACCGCTAGTAGCTTCTAAGATAAGATCATTTTCGTTAATTTTTTTATTTATATAAGCACGCTTAAGCATATATATAGCAACTCTATCTTTAATGCTTCCAGTTAAATTGTAATATTCAAGTTTAGCGTAAATTTTCATGTGTTTTTCTTTGTATTTAAATAAGATTTCTACTAAAGGAGTATTTCCTATAAGTTTTTCTAAATTATTTATTTTGCTAAAAATATCTTTCATAAAAACTCCAAAAAAATTCTTTCAATATTATATATGAAATAACTTTTTATTTTAGTAAAAGTTATTTCATATATTATTTTAAAAATTACTTATTAGAATTTTCTTTCATGAATTTAGAAATCATCATAGTACAAACTGTGTTACCAGATGAATTTAATAATGTTGCTGGAGCATCTATTATTGTAGCTATAACGAGCATTATTGCTAAGCTTTCAGCAGGAAAACCAAATATACTTAAAATAAGCATTTCTCCAATTGCACCACCGCCAGGAACAGCTCCAACTACTGCACCAATAAGTAAACCAACACCAAGAATCATAAGTAAAGTTTCAATGTTGTTAGTATCTCTTCCAAAGATTCCAAATAAGAACATTATTTTAAAGATACCACCAATTATAGAACCATCTTTATGAATATTAACACCAAGTGGCATAACGATATTTGCAAGAGTATCTGAAACTCCCATTTTTTTAGCTGCGTCTATATTTACAGGAATACAAGCAGCACTAGAGCAAGTTGCTAATGCTGTAACAGCAGGAGGAGTGGCATTCTTCCAAAATGTTTTTACACCTTGTTTTTTACCGGCAATATAAGCATAGATAGTAAAAAATCCAAAGAAATAAATAATAGAAACTACAATATATAAAATGAATACTTTTATATAACCACCAAGTATTTGACTACCTAGTTGTCCAACAACTGTTGCAAAGTAGCAACCAAGTCCTAAAGGAGCAATGTACATAATTAATCCCATCATTTTCATAGTTACTATAGATCCGCTTTGCAAAAATGCTGCAAATGGTTTTCCATCTTCTTTAGAAAGCATAGTTGCAAATCCAATAAGAATGGAAAATAAGATTAAAGCTAACATATTACTTCTAGATAAAATCCCAGAGAAATCATTAACAGTAATACTTGAAACTATTTTTTGAATTATGCCAACGTTTTCTTGCTCTATAGAACTTGTAGAGTTAAGAAGATTATTAAATATAGATGAATCTAAATTATTAGTAGGATTAAATAACTTAAAGCTAATAACACCTATAATTCCTGAAATAATGGCTGTAGTAGCAAAAACTATAATAGTTATTACTAGAATTTTACCAAGCTTTTTCGAACTTTCCATATTAGCTATAGAAGAGGAAATGCTAAAGAAAACTATAGGAACTAGTAATGTAAAAATTAAGTTTAAAAATAAATTCCCTATTGGTTCAAATACTATAGCTTTTTCTCCTAATAGTATACCTAAAAAACCACCTATTAGTATGGCCATAAGTAATATTAGGGAAGAAGCATAATTTTTTAAAAATTTCAATTATATCTTACCTTTCTTTTGTAAATTAGTATTTCACATACTTTATCTTTTGTGTGTATAAGTAGGTATTGCTACCAACTTTTAATAATATTATGTAATAGTTAGAATGTCAATTAACTTATGTACTTATATAGAGAAATAAGTACTTTATAAATAGATTACTAATGCAAAATATAAGTAATTGACATATTAGAATTATAATTTAATATTTTTAAATGAAATTCTAACAATTTTTTTTAAATGACGGAATAAAAAATATAACATTCATAAAATTTAAAATAGATACTTGTAAATTATTAATATATTTATAGAGTTGAAATGATAAATTATTAAAAAAAATAACTTTAATAAATGTAATACTTAATTTTTAAAAGAAAAGTATATAAAAGTAATAATAAAAATTTGAAATTATATACAAATTTGTATATAATGTTAATATTATAATAAATAGATTAAAATTGAAAAATAAGATTTTTTTGGGAATTATAATTTCATATTTAGTTTTAAAATGCAAAAAATATACTATTAAAAAGGAGCGTTATATATGAAAGGAAATTGGGGTCTGTATAGCAGCAGTTTTGAACATGACGCATGTGGAATAGGGGCTGTAGTAAATATTAAAGGAGAAAAATCTAATAAGGTCATAAATGATGCTTTAGATATTTTAGAAAATTTAAAGCATAGAGGCGGAACTGGAGCAGATGAAAATACTGGTGATGGAGCTGGTATTTTAATTCAAATACCTCATAACTTTTTTAAGAAAGTATGCATTGAATATAATGTCAATTTACCTAAAAGTGGAGAATATGCAGTTGGTGTATTATTTCTTCCAACTGAAGAAAAGAAAAAAAAATTAGCTCTAGATATAATGAATAAAGTTATAGTGGACAAGGGCTTCAAGACCTTATTATTAAGGGATGTACCTGTAGATAATAGTGGACTTGGAAAAGCAGCTTTAGAGTCTATGCCTAACATTATGCAGATTATATTAAATAAGCCTAATAATATAAAGGATACAAGGGAATTTGAAAGAGAATTATATATATTAAGAAGAAATATTGAAAAAGATTTTAATTTAGAAAAATCATTAAATAATTGCACTACTTATATAGCATCTCTTTCTTCGAAAACAATAGTTTATAAAGGAATGTTATTATCTACACAAGTAAGAGGGTTTTATCATGATTTGTTAGATAAAGATGTAGAATCTGCTATAGCTTTAGTTCATTCAAGATATTCAACAAATACATTTCCAAGCTGGGAAAGAGCACATCCAAATAGGATGATGGTTCATAATGGAGAAATAAATACTTTAAGGGGTAATGTTAATAAGATTTATTCAAGAGAGGGATCTATTACTTCAGAGGTATTTGGAGAGAAGCTTCAAGAAGTGTTACCTATAATAAATAAGGAGGGATCGGATTCTGCAACCTTTGATAATGTATTAGAATTTTTATACATGGGTGGAAGGGATTTAGCTAGATCAATATTAATGTTAATACCTGAACCATGGGAAAAATCTAAAAGTATAGATGAAGATAAGAAAGCTTTTTATAAATATAATTCAACATTAATGGAACCATGGGATGGACCAGCGTCTATAGTATTTACTGATGGAGATAGGGTAGGAGCAGTTTTAGATAGAAATGGATTAAGGCCATCAAGATACTATATAACAGATGATGGATATCTATATCTTTCATCAGAAACTGGAGCAGTATACATAGATGAGGAAAGAGTAGTAAGAAAAGATAGATTAGAGCCAGGGAAGATTTTATTAGTAGATACTATTAAGGGTAAACTTATTGAAGATACAGAGGTTAAGAAAAAGTATAGTTTAGAAAATCCATATAAAGAATGGTTAGATGAAAGGTTAACACCACTTAAGAGTATAAATATAGATAATTATGAGCAGAAGTTTATGACTAAGGAAGAAAGAATAACTTATCAAAAGACTTTTGGATATGGATATGAAGACTTAAAAACTAATATATACGAAATGGCTCAAAATATGCATGAGCCAATGGCTGCTATGGGTATAGATACTCCGCTTGCAGTATTATCATTAAAGGAACAACCGTTATTTAATTACTTTAAGCAGTTATTTGCTCAAGTAACTAATCCACCAATAGATGCCATAAGAGAAGAAGTTATAACATCAACTAATGTTTATTTAGGTTCTAAAGGAAATATATTAGACGATTGTCCAGAAAGTTGTAGGCAAATAGAAATAGTAAATCCAATTATTAATGATAAGGATTTAGTTAAAATAAAATCATTAGATGGACATGGATATAATATTAAAACATTAGATATTACTTTTGATAAAACTAAAAAAAATAGTTTAGAAATATCATTAAAATATTTATGTAGAGAAGCACTTCAACTTATTAATGAAGGAGCAAATGTAATTATATTAAGTGATAGGTTTATAGATGAGGAAAATGTCCCGATTCCTTCATTATTAGCTGTTGCAGCAATGAATAATTATTTAATTAAAAAGGGTGTTAGAAGTTTAGCTGACATTATCATAGAAACTGCAGAGGCTAGAGAGGTTCATCATTTTGCAACACTTTTAGGATATGGAGCTACAGCAGTTAATCCTTATTTGGCTTATCAATGTATTCATGAGTTAGTTGAAGATGAACTAATTACAATTCCATATGAGGAAGCTATAAATAATTATGATAAAGCAGTGGTTAAAGGAATAACTAAAATACTTTCTAAAATGGGAATTTCAGCAATTAGATCATATCAAGGGGCTCAAATATTTGAGGCACTAGGGATAGATAAAGTTGTAATAGATAAATACTTTACAAATACAACTAGTAGAATTGGTGGATTAACTTTAAGGGATATAGAAAAAGAAGCTTTATCTAAACATGAAAAGGCGTATAACAAAAGATATAAACAACTTAATTTTGATTTAGATAATTTTGGAAGAGATAAATTGAGAAGCACTGGAGAAAAGCATTTATACAATCCAGCAACTATTTATATGTTACAACAAGCAACAAAAACTGGAGATTATAGTAAATTTAAAGAGTATTCTAAATTAATAAATAAGGAGGAAGAGGGATTAACTTTAAGAGGCTTATTAGATTTTAATTTTGAAGCAAATCCTATTCCGCTAGAAGAAGTAGAGCCAGTATCGTCAATTGTAAAGAGATTCAAAACTGGAGCAATGTCATATGGATCAATTTCCAAGGAGGCTCATGAAGCACTTGCTATAGCAATGAATAGATTAGGTGGTAAATCTAATACTGGAGAAGGTGGAGAAGATAGAGAAAGATGGATTCCACTTGATAATGGAGATTCAAAGAGATCTAAAATTAAGCAAATAGCATCAGGTAGATTCGGTGTTACTTCAGAATATTTAGTTAATGCAGATGAATTACAAATAAAAATGGCTCAAGGAGCGAAACCAGGGGAAGGTGGACAACTTCCTGCATCAAAGGTTTATCCTTGGATTTCAAAAACAAGACATTCAACTACTGCTGTTGGGCTTATTTCACCACCACCTCATCATGATATTTATTCAATAGAAGATTTAGCTCAACTTATATATGACTTGAAAAATTCTAATATATACGCAGATGTTTCTGTAAAGTTAGTGGCAGAAGCTGGAGTTGGAACAGTTGCAGCAGGTGTTGCTAAAGCAGGTGCTGATGTAATATTAATATCAGGTTATGATGGAGGTACAGGGTCATCTCCTAAGACTTCTATTCAACATGCAGGTCTTCCATGGGAACTAGGACTTGCAGAAGCACATCAAACACTTGTTATGAATAATTTAAGGGATAGGGTTAGAGTTGAAACAGATGGTAAACTTATGACTGGCAGGGATGTTGCAATAGCAGCATTACTTGGAGCTGAGGAATTTGGATTTGCAACTGCACCACTTGTAAGTTTAGGTTGTGTAATGATGAGAGTATGTAATTTAGATACTTGTCCAGTTGGAATTGCTACTCAAAATGAAGAACTTAGAAAGAGGTTTACTGGTAAGCCTGAGTATGTAGTAAACTTTATGGAGTTTATTGCAGAAGAGCTGAGAGAATACATGGCTAAACTTGGATTTAGAAGTATTGATGAAATGGTTGGTAGAGTGGATAAGTTGAAGAAAAAAGAGAATATCAATAACTGGAAAGCTAAAACAATTGATTTATCACTAGTATTAGATAAATCACAAGTTAAATCTCAAAATGGTGTTAGATTTAATTTAGCAAATAAGTATGATCATAAGCTTGATCTTGTTAAAGATTCTGTGGTGCTTTTAGATCTTGCAAAACCAGCCTTAGATAATAAAGAAAAAGTTAAAATAAATCTTGATATTTTAAATACAGATAGAACATTTGGTACTATCTTAGGATCTGAAATTACTAGAAGATATAAAACAAAAGGATTACCAGAAGATACTGTATGGATTAAGTGTACAGGAGCTGCTGGACAAAGCTTTGGTGCATTTATACCAAGTGGTTTAACTTTAGAAGTTGAAGGTGATGGTAATGATTATGTTGGTAAGGGATTATCAGGAGGGAAAATAGTTGTATATCCACCTAAGAATAGCAAGATAATTGCAGATGAAAATATTATAGTTGGTAATGTTGCATTATATGGGGCTACATCTGGTAAAGCATTCTTTAATGGAGTTGTTGGTGAAAGATTCTGTGTAAGAAATTCAGGTGCAACAGCTGTAATTGAAGGCTGTGGAGCTCATGGTTGTGAATATATGACAGGTGGAAGAGCCGTTATATTAGGAGAAACCGGAGTTAACTTTGCTGCTGGTATGAGTGGTGGTATTGCTTATGTTCTAGATGAAAATAATAAGTTTGTTTTTAATGTTAATAAGGAGATGGTACTTATTGAAGAACCAAATGATGAAGATGTTAATTTCTTGAAAGAAATAATTACTGAACATTATGATCTTACAAATTCAGTAAAAGCTAAAGCTATTTTAGATAACTTTGATTTATATATAACAAAGATTAAAAAAGTAATTCCTAAAGACTATAAGGAAGTTTTAGAGCTTGTTAAAATAAATGAAGAGAAAGGATTTACTAAAGATGAAGCTTTAGTAAATGCCTTCTATGAAAAAACAGGAAAAGGAATGTAAGGAGGGAGTATCATGGGAAAAGCAACAGGATTTATGGAGTTTACTAGAAAGAACTGTAGTAGAGAGGATGCACTAAGTAGAATAAATCATTGGAATGAATTTGATACGCCTCTTACTGAAGAGGAGAGAAAAGAGCAAGGGGCAAGATGTATGGATTGTGGAGTTCCATTTTGCCAGTCAGGAGTAATATTAAATGGAATGGCCACTGGGTGCCCTTTGCATAATCTTATTCCTGAGTGGAATAACCTTGTATATTTAGGTAAATGGAAATTAGGGTTAGAAAGGCTTTTAAAAACGAGTAATTTTCCGGAGTTTACTTCAAGGGTATGTCCTGCATTATGTGAAAATGCTTGTACTTGCGGATTGCATGGAGATGCTGTTACAGTTAAGGCTAATGAAAGATATTTAATAGAAAAGGGGTTTAGTGAAGGTATCATTAAAGCAAACCCACCACAAATAAGGACAGGGAAAAAAATTGCTGTTATAGGGTCAGGTCCATCAGGCCTTGCATGTTCAGACTTTTTAAATAATCTAGGTCATAGTGTTACTGTATATGAAAGAGAAGACCGTGTTGGTGGGCTTATGATGTACGGTATTCCAAATATGAAGCTTGAAAAAAATATTATAGAAAGAAGAGTTAATATTCTTAAAGAAGAAGGAATTAACTTTAAAACTTGTGTAAATGTTGGTATTGATATTACCTTTGATGAATTAGATAAAGAGTATGATGCAATAGTTGTAACAATAGGTGCATCTAAACCAAGAGATTTAAAGGTGCCTGGAAGAGAACTTAATGGAATTCATTTTGCAGTAAAATATTTAACTAATAATACAAAAAAAGTAATTGGTTCAGTATTTAATAAAGGGTCAGACATTCTAGCTACAGATAAAGATGTAATAGTAATTGGTGGAGGAGATACAGGAACTGATTGTGTTGGTACAGCACTTAGACAGGGATGTAAATCTGTAAATCAATTTGAAATAATGGGTGAACCTTTAAAAACTAGAGGTGAAAATAATCCTTGGCCAGAGTATGCAAAGATATTAAAAATTGACTATGGTCAAGAAGAATATATTGCAAAGTTTGGTCATGATCCAAGAAGATATTTAACTAGCGTAAAAGAGTTTTATGGAGATGAAAATGGAAATGTAAAATCTCTTAAGACTGTTGATGTAGAGTGGGTTAAAGGTGAAAATGGAAGAATGAATCTTAAAGAAGTTGAGGGTTCAGAAAGGATTTGGAATGCTGATCTAGTTTTAATAGCTATGGGATTTGTTGGTGTTGAGGATTATATAGCTAAAGATTTAGGTATTGAGTTGAATAATAGAGGAAGTATTGATGCAACTGATGTAGATTATAAAACATCTAAGGATAAGGTATTTGTAGCTGGAGATGCAAGAAGAGGACCATCTTTAGTTGTGTGGGGAATTACAGAAGGTAGAAATGCTGCTTTATCAGTAGATAAATATTTAATGGAATAACAACTTTTTTATATAATAAGGAGATGTCACTATAATTAAGTATTTACATTCTAAGTTAGGTTATAAAAGCTTAAATTATGATATAATATGATTGGATTATAATTTTTGAAAGTTTGTTTCGGAGGGTATATGGAGAATATATTAACAACAATTGAGAGAGAAAATCATATTAGAGAAATATTTTTAAGTATGTTTAGAGAAGAGGGAGTATCAGAAGAGGAATTAGAAAAGGCAATTTGTGAATCATATTGTAAAGAAGGTATAGAGTGTAAGACAATAAAGGATATTCCAATAAATGAGATGGAAGAAGCTATAACTGAATGTTGTGAATCGGCTGGATTGGAGTTTAAAACTTTTGATGATATTTTAGAATATTTTTATAAAAATAATAATTAGAAGATAAATAGCTATTACTTATAAATTTAAGTAGTAGCTATTTTTTTGTAGATTATAGGTATATAATTTAAGAGCAAAGATAAGATTAAAGATATAATTTTTTTATAAAAGGGGTGAAAAATATTTTGAATACATTATTTAGTGAAAATGATATTATAAATTTAGTTAATGATAATAAAATAGCTGTACTATATTTTACAGGAATGGATTGTGGTGCTTGTGAAGCAATAAAATATAAAATTGAAAGTATTTTAAAAAGTTTACCACAAATTAAGAGTGGAGAAATTAATGGGGAGGAAAATTTAGCTTTAGCTGCAAAATATGGTGTATTTTCATTACCTATATTTTTATTATTTATTGAAGGGAAAGAAACATTGAGAATTGGTAGAAACGTAGATTTACTTGAGCTTGAAAGAAATATAAAAAGATATTATGAAATGATATTTTAGGTTAATTTTAAATATTTAGAAATTGAATAGAGGTTTTAAGATGAATTTAGAGTTGAATTTAATAAAGGATAAAAGGATATTTTTAGAATTTATAAAAAAGGAAATAGTATTAATAATTGCAATAACATTAGCTATAGGAACATCACTTATATCATTACCTAAGTTTGAATATATAGATTTTAAAGTAATAATTCTATTATTTAATTTAATGATAGTAGTAGCAGGATTTAAAGAGTTACAGCTTTTAGATAGTATAGCTACTTCATTATTAAAAAGATGTACAAGTTTTAAAGCAATTACATATACGTTAGTATTCTTAACTTTCTTTTCAGCAATGATAGTAACAAATGATGTTGCTTTAATTACTTTTGTACCATTAACATTAATTATAGCTAAAAAAGTTAATGTAAATCCATTAAAGCTTATTGTATTTCAGACATTAGCCGCTAATTTAGGAAGTGCGTTAACTCCAATGGGAAATCCACAAAATCTTTTTATTTACTCTTATTTCAATGTTAATATTATGGAGTTTTTTAAGATAACATTTCCATTAGTTTTATTATCAGTTGTATTTTTAGGTGCTATAACAATGAATGAAAAAAAGGAGAAGTTATATTTTCAAGTTGAAAATATAAAAATAGAAAATAATAGGGATATAATAATATATTCAGTTTTATTTTTCATAACAATACTTTCAGTATTTCATTTAATTGATTATAGAATTACTTTTATAATAACAATAATAGCTATAATGATTTTTAATAAAAGATTATTTAAAAAAGTAGATTATTCATTACTTATTACTTTTGTAGCTTTTTTTATATTTATAGGTAATATATCTTCTATGAGTTTAATTAAAAATTTTATGGTAAATATATTGTCTTCAGAAAAGAGCACATTTATATCATCAATAATATCTAGTCAGTTTATAAGTAATGTTCCAGCAACGATGCTTATTTCAGCATTTACACCGTATTATAAGGAACTATTATTAGGAGTAAATATAGGTGGACTAGGAACAATTATAGCTTCACTTGCTAGCGTAATTTCTTATAAACTCTATATTAACGAATACCCAAAAGATGGCGCTGATTATATAAAAAAATTTACTATTTATAATGTTTTAGGATTAGTTATAATAGGATTGATTATATATTTTTTTATTTAAAATGAAGATTAATTTTAATAACTATAAAGATAACTAGATATAAAATATAACAAAGAGGAGTTGTTTTATGATTATGCTTAAGGATAAAAAGACAAAAATAACATTTCATAGTGGTGTTTTAACAATTGGAGGAACAATAATAGAGATTGCATATGAAGATAGTCATATTTTCTTTGACTTTGGTAGTGAGTATAATCCATCTGCAAAAGTACAGCCTACTGATTTACAAGGATTATTAGATGAAAATTTAGTGCCATATTTAAATAATATATTTGATCCTAAAATACCTTTAATAGGATATGAATCAAAGGAAAATACTTTTAAAAATACTGCTGTATTCTTATCTCATATTCACTTAGACCATTCTAAGATAGTTAATTACTTAAATCCTGAAATACCATTATATACTTTAGAAGGTACAAAATCATTACTAAATACTTTGAACATTAATAATGATTTTATTTTTCCTCTATATGAAAAACAAGATTCTAATACAAGGGAAGTAGTTGGAGTTAAAGAAAATGAAATTGTTGAAGTTGGAAAAATAAAAGTTAGAGTTATGCCTGTTGATCATGATGCTTATGGAGCTAGTGGATTAGTAATAGAAACACCAGACTTAACTATAGCGTATACTGGGGATATTAGGCTTCATGGATATAGGGAAAGTGATACATTAAATTTTTGTAAGGAAAGTGAAAATTGTGATGTATTATTAATAGAGGGTGTAAGTGTTTCATTCCAAGAGTTTGGAGATCCTATAAGAGAAATAGAAGCAATTAATGAGCCAGAACTTATAGAAAAAATAAATAAGGTAGTTAATAATAATCCAAACAAACAAATAACATTTAATTATTATATATCAAATGTAGAAAGAATTTTAAATATAATTAAGAGTAATCCAAGAACTGTTGTATTAGATGCATATTATTCATATGTAGTAAAAGAAGCAACTGGAATTGAAACTTATTATTATCAATTAGATAATAAAGAATATGAGTTAGATAAAAATTTAAAAGTGGATTTTGAAGAATTATTAAAAGATGAAAGTAAATATTTTTGGCAACTAGATATTAGAGCACTAAAATATATAGATAAATTAAAAGATGGAGGAATTTATATTCATACTGATGCTCAACCATTAGGAGAATTTGATCCAGCTTATGAACCATTTATTAACAAGTTTGCTGAACATAATATAGAGTTTATAAATATGCCATGTAGTGGTCATGCTCGCCCTTATGACTTAATAAAAATAATTAATTTAATTAAGCCTAAATTATTAGTGCCAATTCACTCTTATCGTCCTGAGAAGCTTTACAATAAAAATGGAGATGTTCTTTTACCTAAAAAGGGTCAAACAATATAGTTCTATTTATAGTAAAGAGAAAGTTGGATAGTAGTTTGTATAAAAAATTTATAGAATTTAGCTATTTAAATAGGAAGGAAGATAATATATGAAGTTAGCTATATATCAAACAAGTGATTTGCATGGATATGTTTATCCAACTAACTATGTTAAAGAACAGCAACTTGGAATACTTAAAATAGGAAGTTACATATTAAATGATGAAAGAAATTATGACGCATCTTTAAAGGTTGATTGTGGAGATTTAATACAAGGATCAGCTTTAGCACATTATTTATCAAAGGAAAAATTGGATACAAATCCTATATTGAAAGGATTAGAATTTATAGGTTATGATGCTTATGTTATAGGAAATCATGAATTTAATTATGGATTAGATTATTTAAATAATTCATATAAACTTGTTGAAGATAAAATAATTAATGCTAATATTGAAGGATTAACTTTGAAAACAAAGCCATATAAGATATTTGATTTTAATGGATTTAAAATTGCATGTATTGGACTTACAACTTCTTTTATACCTAATTGGGAGCATGAGAAGAATATTGATAATTTAAGATTCCTAGATCCTGTTGATATGTATGGAAAATATGAAGAGGAATTAAAAGAAAAGGCGGACTATATTATAGTTTGCTATCATGGAGGATTTGAAAAGAGTCTAGATGGAAGCAATACTCCTACAGAAAAGCTTACTAAGGAAAATCAAGCAAGTGAATTGTTAGAGAAATATGAGTCTATTAATATGGTTTTAAGTGGACATCAACATAGAGCATTTATTACCAAAATAAATGGAGTAGTTTGTGCACAACCACTTCATAATGGACAGAAGTTTAGTAAGATTATATTAGATACAGACACTAAAGAAGTAAGTTATGAATTAGTTGATGTTTCTATATTAAATGATGAGATTAATAAAAATTTAGAAAAAATATTTAGTAATGTTGGATTAAGACTAAAAGATTATTTAGATAAAGAAATTGGTGAGTTTGATAAGGATATACTTATGGACGATATTTTTAAAGCACGATTAAATGGACATCCATTTATTAATTTCTTACATCAAGTACAATTAGAAGCTTCAGATGCAGATTTTTCAGCTTTATCATTATTTGATAGTGCAATTGGGTTTAAGCAAAAGGTATCTATTAGAGATGTATTAATAAATTATCCTTATCCTAACACATTAATGGTTTTAAAAGTTAGGGGAGATAAATTAAAAGAAGCCATTGAAAAGGCTGCAACTTATTTTGTAATTGATGATGGAAAAGTAAAAATTAGTGATGAATTCTTAGTTCCAAAGGTTCAAAATTATAATTACGATACTTTTGCGGGCCTTGATTATGAAGTTAATTTATCAAGAAATTTTGGTGAGAGAGTAATTTCTATGAAAAAGGATGGTAAGAATATTGACTTAGATAAGTACTATAATGTTGTTATGAATAATTATCGTGCAACCAATACTTCAATTTATCCATCTTATGAAGGTGCTGAAGTTATTAGAGAAATTAATATTGATATAAGTGAGCTTATAATTAATTATTTCTTAAAACATGAAAATATTAAAGCTATTGAAAAAAGTAATTACATAATAAAATAAAATAAAAGGAACTGTTGCATTTGGAGGTTTATGTAACAGTTCTTTTAATTTTATATACTAATAAAATTTAACATGAATTTTACATTTAAGGTATATAATAAATGATATTATTAATTAATATGTAAATATATAGAGAAGAGTATTTAAAATATAATTATATGAGAAAGTGATATGGAGTGTGTTTATGGTGAATGGGAAAGAACCTATATTAGGATTAACTGAAGCGGAAGTTTTGGAGAGAAAGAAAAAAGGTCAAATCAATATTGTAGAAGAAAAAACTGTAAAATCTAATTGGGAGATTATATCAGAAAATGTATTTACATTATTTAATTTATATAATTTTCTTATTGCTATTGCTTTAATGTCAGTTGGGGCATATTCTAATTTAGCTTTTATGCTAATAATTATATTAAATATATGCATTGGAAGTTTTCAAGAAATACATGCAAAAAATATGGTTGCTAAGCTGTCAGTACTTACAATATCTAAGGTTGATGTAATGAGAGATGGCAAAGAAAAAAGTATATATGTTGATGAATTAGTTTTAGATGATATAACTATACTAAATATGGGAAATCAAATTTGTTCAGATTCAGTTGTTATTGATGGAAAGATAGAAGTAAATGAGTCTCTTCTTACCGGAGAATCAGATACAATAGTAAAAATGCCAGGAGATAAGCTATACTCAGGAAGCTATGTTGTTAGTGGGAAGTGTTATGCTAAGGTTGAAAAGGTAGGTAAGGATAACTTAGCGGCGGAAATTACATTAAAGAGTAAAAAGCATAAAAAGGTAAACTCGGAATTATTGAATTCTATGAAAAAAGTTACAAGACTTACAAGCGTTATAATAATACCAGTAGGTATTTTATTATTTGTACAGGCGTTCTTTTTCAGAGATCAAGTGATAAAAAGTTCTGTAATATCAACAGCAGCAGCATTATTAGGAATGCTACCAAAGGGATTAATTTTATTAATTAGCATATCACTAGCAACTGGAGTAATTAAGCTTGCAAAGAAAAAAGTATTAGTTCAAGACCTATATAGTGTTGAAACATTAGCACATGTAGATGTATTATGTCTTGATAAGACAGGTACTATTACAGAAGGTAAGATGCAGGTTTCGAATTTTGAAATATTTAATAAGGAAATAATTCCTATTTCAGTAAACCAGGCCTTAAGTGCATTTGTTAATGAAATAGGAGATAATAATGGTACTTTTCAAGCTTTAAAGGAGTATTTTAAAGAAAATGATACATTTCAAGTTGATTATAAAAACTCATTTTCATCTGAGAGAAAATGGAGTTCTATTTCATTTAAAGATATAGGAACTATAATAGTTGGTGCACCTGAAAGATTAATAGCTAAAAGTAACTTTGAAATTAAAGATAATATGGTAGAGGCACAAAAGCAAGGGAAAAGAGTGCTTCTTGTAGGATTTTCTAAAGAGGTAGTGGAAGATGTATTGCCAGATATAGAGATTATTGCTGCAATAGAATTGTCAGACCCTTTAAGAAAAAATGCAAAAGAAATGCTTGGATTCTTTAAAGGAGAAGGTGTAACTGTAAAAGTAATTTCAGGGGATAATCCATTGACTGTTTCTAGTATAGCTAAGCAAGCAGGATTAGAGGATTATGAATCATATATTGATTTATCTACTATAGAAAATGATGATGAAATAATAGATTTAGTAGATGAATATAGTATATTTGCAAGGGTATCTCCAAATCAGAAGAGTTTGTTAGTGCAAGCATTACAAGCAAAAGGTCATACTGTTGCAATGACGGGTGATGGAGTAAATGATATTATTGCGTTAAGACAAGCAGATTGTAGTATAACATTACCAGAGGCAAGTGATGTGGCAAAGCAAGTTTCACAAATTGTACTTTTAAATTCTGACTTTAGTGTTTTAAAAGATGTTTTAATGGAGGGAAGAAGAGTTGTAAATAATATTACTAATGTTGCTACAATATTCTTTATAAAAACATTGTATTCAGTAATGTTATCAATATTAAATATTATAACTTGTACAGCGTTCCCATTTATTCCAATACAAATTACATTAGTGGATCTTGCAATTGAAGGATATACATCATTCTTTATATCTTTTGAACCTAATGGAAAACAGATAAAAGAAAAGTTCTTGAAAAGCGTATTAAAAAATTCATTCCCATACTCTGTAGTTATAATAATAAATATTATAACTCTATATTTCTTAGCTCCAGCTTTAGGTATAGTAGAGCCTAAGATGACAACATTAATGTATTATATGATTGGATTTACTAGTATTTTAGCTGTGATAAGAGTATGTAGACCATTTAATAAAATGCGTATATTTTTATGTACAACAACTGCTATTGGATTTTTCGTAGCAACAATTTTATTTAGAAATTTACTATATTTAAGTAAGCTAGGAATAAAAGAGTTAATAGTATTTTTAGTAATGGCTATATTAAGTACAGTTTTAATATTAATAAAAA
The DNA here is from genome assembly GCF_934754925.1 of uncultured Clostridium sp. Taxonomy (GTDB): domain Bacteria; phylum Bacillota; class Clostridia; order Clostridiales; family Clostridiaceae; genus Clostridium. The sequence goes on from NZ_CAKVJA010000040.1 coordinate 22,083, forward strand.
ATTGTTTAATGAAAATTAAATAGATATATATTAAAAAATGTATTGATTAAGAAATCAATACATTTTTTTTATGACGTAAAAGAATTAGAGGAGATTTTTTCTAAATAATCTCTATCTATAATTCTGTAGGATTTTCCGTTTTTAATTAATTTATTTGTACTACAGAATAAATTAATTATTCTTAATAAATGTCTATAGCTTGTACATAAAAGTTCAGCACATTCTGTTAAGTTATAAGAGAAAACTCCATCTTTTTCTGTTTTTAATATAAAAGAGGCTAATCGACTTTCTAATGATTCATAAAGGTTAATACATGTAGTATTATTCATATAACTAAGCCTTTCACCTAAATTTTGACAAATATATCTTAAGAATATTATATCATTTAAAAGAAGATCTCTATATTTCATTGATATACCTATGCAGTAAGCTTTAGAAGCAGCTTGGACTGAAGCAGTAGGAGGCTTATTCCATAAACTACAGGTCTCACCTATAATTTCAAAGGAATTAAAGAGTGTTAGAGACATTATTTTACCAGAAGTTGAATGAGAAAAAACCTTTAATTTTCCACTTACTAAAAAATATAAATAATCAGAGCATTCTCCTTCACTAATTAAAAAATCACCTTTATTTAAAGAAAAAAGTTCTAATAAGTTAGTTATATCTTGTGAAAATAATTTAGAAATACCAGTATTATTAACGTATTTATCTAATAATGATTTATTTTTAACATTTATCATAGTTCCTCCCAAAAAAGTGAGTAAATTAATAATATTGTTCGTTTATTTATATTCATAATTCTAACATAATGAAAAATATATAACAATAAGTACTAAGGCTAAGAAAATCAAGGAAATAAATAGAAATAAGGGTGTATAAATAATGTATATATTTTTAAAAAATATTAAAGTAATATTAAAAAAAATATAAAATATACAAGTCGAAAGTAGAATTATCAAGAAAAAAACGAATGTTAAAAACTAAAATAAAAAAAATATACAGTTTTTTCGCTAAAATATGACTTATGTCATATTTTTTAGTTTATATAATCATTATAATTAAATTAACAAATTAACTATGGGAGATGAAATAATGAAAAAAATAATAACTTCTTTACTACTTATTATGACAACACTTATTTTTGCTGGATGTTCTAATTCAGGAAGTAATGAATCAGCAGGAAGTCAAAGTATTGATGGAGATTATTCAAAGTTAAATATAGCTTTAATTTCAGATACAATTGGAACAGAGCAATTTATTCTTCAAGCATATGAAGCTTTAAAGGAAGCAAGTGAAACTTATGGATTTAAGATGACATCTATTGAATGTACAGATACTGCTGCATGGGAAGAAAATACTATTGCTGCATCTAATGAGGGATATGATTTAATAATAGGAATTGGATGGCAAGCAGCTGATCCATTTAGTGATGCTGCAGATAAATTTCCAAATACAAAATATGCTGTAATTGATACAACTGCATCTAATGAAAAAGTAACAAGCTTTGGGTTTGATGAAGCACAAGGATCATATGTTTTAGGAGCAATGGTTGGAACAGCTTTCCCTAATGAAAGTGTATATGGATATATCTCATCATTCCAAACACAAGCTACTTACAAATATAGATATGGATTTGCTGAAGGTGTAAAATCTGTTAATCCAAATGCTAAATTTATGTACAACTATACTAATTCATACAATGATACTAACTTAGCTTATGAATATACATTACAACAAAAGGCTGCAGGAGCAAACTTTATATTTGGTGGAGTATCTGCTAGTGCAAACTCAGGTATATATCAAGCAGCTCAAGAGTTAACTAAAAAAGGTACACCAGTATATACAACTGGATTAAGTGTTGACCAAACAACTTCTGAAAATCCAAGTATTATTAGTGGATTATTAAAGAACACTGGCGCTGTTATGAATACTATAATTGATAGATTCTTAGCTGGTGAATTAAATGGTGGAGCACAACTTCTTGGATTAAAAGAGGGTGCATTTGGTGTTGTTGGTGTTTCTCCAGAAGAAATGAATTATAGAAATACTGAAATTATAACTGATGAAGTTATAGCAGCTGGTAAGGCAGCAGCAGAAAAGATTATTTCAGGGGAAATAGTAATAGAAGTTCCTGAAGAGTCTGCAAACTAATTAGAGTATAATTTATATTTAGTGTACTTAATATAAGGGGCAGAGGCAATTTTTGCTTTGCCTCTTATTATATTCCAGATTAATTTAGAAAAGGAGTAACTTTGACATGCTTTTAGAAATGAAAAATATTGTTAAGACCTATGGTAACGTAGTAGCTAACAATAAAGTTAATATTAATCTTAATAAAGGTGAGATACTTGCTGTTGTTGGAGAAAATGGTGCAGGAAAGTCAACAATAATGAAGATTCTTTATGGATTAGAAAAACCAGATTCAGGAGAAATCCTTATAGATGGCAAGAAAATGAATTTTCATAATCCATCAGATGCAATG
>NZ_CAKVJA010000041.1 GCF_934754925.1 uncultured Clostridium sp.
CGTGGTCTACGTGACCGATTGTTCCGATATTTACGTGTGGTTTACTTCTTTCGAACTTTTGCTTTGCCATTTTGAAATTCCTCCTTATTTTAAATAAACTTTGCCTAGCGTTTGCATACTAATTTATATTCTTCATGGAGCTCATGATCGGGATTGAACCGACGACCTCCGCCTTACCAAGGCGACGCTCTGCCGACTGAGCTACATGAGCATTAAAGTGACGTTCACTTTAATATACCAATTATAAAGTTTACTATCATTTGTTTTTTTTGTCAATATTATTTTACTATTATTGTTTAGTGTCGGAAAGGCACTTTTCAAGCTTTCTTTTCACTCTTTGAAGGGCATTATCTATAGACTTTGCATGTCTGTCTAAATCACAAGCAATTTCTTGATATGACTTACCATCCAAATAAGATTGTAATACTTCCATCTCTAAATCTGAAAGAACTCTTGTAATAGCATCTTCTATTTGTGCCTTTTCTTCCTTACCTATAATAAGAGCTTCTGGATCACTAATTTTCATACTAGAAAGTATATCTAAAAGTGTTCTTTCTGAATCATCTTCTGATACTGGTTTATTAAGAGAAATATATGTATTTAAAGGTATATGCTTTTGTCTTGTAGCGGTTTTTATTGCTGTTATTATTTGTCTTGTTATACATAACTCTGCAAATGCCTTAAATGTTGTTGATTTTTCATAATTAAAATCTCTAATAGCTTTATATAGCCCTATCATACCTTCTTGATAAATATCCTCTTTATCAGCTCCTATTAGAAAATATGATTTAGATTTTGCTTTCACAAAGCTTTCATATTTAGAAATAACATATTCTTGTGCTCTCACACTTCCATTTTTAGCTTCTATAACTATTTCTTCTTCCAATTTTTCCTCAAATTCAGTTGCTATTTCTTTTGAATAATCTTTGTTATTCACAAATCCCCCTCCATTTCCTAAAACGCTTTAGTATTTATCCACGTCTCATAGCCTCTAATTTTTTTAATACATCTTCATTAATATTATCTTGTACTGTACTTTTTTGTAATTGGTCTACCTTACTAGTAGCTCTTTTTATATCTTCAGATGTATCAAATACCATATTATAAAACTCTACACTTGAAATTCTAGTTGCACCTCTTTGAAATATAGTTTGTTGTTCTAAAGAATCTGATGTAACTACAGAAACTTCAAAGCGCCTTCCTATATTATGTATCTCTCTTTCAATATATGCATCAGCAGTTTCTCCACTTTTAGTAAAAACTACTGTAAGATTTTTATTGTGTTCATATTTATTCTCTAAATTTCCAGCTACTCTATATCCATCGAATACAAGCATAATTTTACATTGATGAATTGCACCATAATTATGTAAAATATCAATGAGCTTCTGTCTCGAACTATCTAAACTTATTTCTTTTTCCTTTTTTAAAATACTCCAACTATTTATTACATTATATCCATCTATAAAAATAAATTTCACTTTTAACCTCTGTTAGTATTAAACTATTTAGTTAATCTACCTTTTAATACCTCATACATCATTATACCACCTGCTACTGAAGCATTTAAAGAGTTAATTTTTCCTATCATAGGAATTTTAACTAATAAATCGCATTTTTTAAGAGTTAAATTTGATATTCCCTTTCCTTCACTTCCTATTATTAAAGCGCATGGTCCTGAGAAATCTGTATTGTAACTATAGTCCTTGCCTTCTATATCTGCTCCATATATCCAAATTCCCTTTTCCTTTAACATATCTATTGTAGCATTTATATTTGTAACCTTTGCAATTTTCATATGTTCTATTGCTCCTGCAGAACACTTATATACAGTAGATGTTACTCCAACATTTCTTCTCTTAGGTATAATAATTCCATGAACTCCACAAAGTTCAGCTGTTCTTATTATAGATCCTAAATTATGAGGATCTTCTATTTCATCTAATATTACTATGAAAGGTTTCTCGCCTTTCTTTTCCGCAACTTCTAATATATCATTTACTTCGCAATATTTAAATGGTGTAACCTTAGCAACTATTCCTTGGTGATTTAATCCCTCACACATAGTATCAAGTTTTCTTCTATCAGCTTCCTTAACTACTATTCCTTTATCCTTTGCTAAGCCTAACGCAACCTTTATTGAACCTTCTAAATCACCTTTACTTACATATAAACATTCGATAGTTCTGTCACTTTTTAATGCCTCAATAACAGCATTTCTTCCTAATATTAAATCTTCTCTTATAGCATCAATATTAGTTTCTTTTGCAGGTGCTACTATTCTTGTTTCTCTTTTAAAACTTTGATTTTCATCTTTTTTTCTAAAACCTCTATTAGATTTTTCTTGAAATTTATTAAATTCTCTTTCTCTTCTTCTTGGATTCTCTCTTTTTGTCATGAATATTCTCCTTTATTTTTGTTGTAAATCAATTGATAGTGCTGTATTAAATATGAACTCTAATCTTTCAATATCACCAATTAAATATAGATATCCAACTAGAGCCTCAAATCCAGTAGCCATTCTATAATCTCTTACATCAGCATTCTTAGGAACAGTTGCCGATTTAGTATTTCTTCCTCTTTTAAATATGTAACTTTCATTTTCTGTTAATTTATCCTCAATTGCATGCATTATAATAGATTGACTTTTAGCTTTTACGTATCCTATAGCCTTAACATGCATTTTATGAGCACTTAATTCAAGATTATTTGATAATATAGAATTTCTTATAAAAAGTTCATAGACTCCATCACCTATTAATGCTAACTGTAATGGATTTAAAAGTCTTGCTTCTTTCTCAGTAAATTCTTTTGTTCTTAAATCTCTCAACATATATTATCTCCTTAATATTTATAAGCCATAAAAAAATATCTTCATTAATATAATAGCCTCAAATGGTATATTATATTTAAATTAGCCTATATTAAATTAATGACAAGTCTATATTAGCAAATAGTAAGTTTAGATAAATAAAGTCAGCAATGCTGACTTTATTTATCTAAAATCTTTAGTAAATTTAATTTACATTTGCAACCTATAACTTGTCACCTATATTAATCAACCTTTTTCCATCTAACACCTTGTGGAGTATCTAAAAGTTCTATACCCTTAGCTTTTAAATCATCTCTTATTTTATCAGCTAAAGCAAAGTTTCTATCTTTTCTCGCTTGTTGTCTCTCAGCTATTAAAGCTTCAATTTCGGCCTCTAAATCCCCCTTAGTTGTTTTTTGTAAAATTCCTAAAGGTAAACCTAATTCTCTTATTAATTCTAAAGCCTTTTCACATAATTCCTTAGATGAATTAATTCCTATATTACTATTAGTATCTCTTATTAAATCAAATAGAACTGAAATAGCATCTGCAGTATTAAAATCATCATCCATTTTTTCAATATATCTTTGTCTATACGTATCTAATGATTCTAGATATTTAATTTCTTCATCAGTCATTTTTTCATTCTTAACTTCTGATATTAAATTTTCTAAATTACCTATAGCATTATATAATCTTTCAATAGATGCCTTAGCTGATTCTAATAGCTCATTACTAAAGTTTAACTGAATTCTATAATGTCCTGATAGCATTAAAAATCTTATTACATCTGCATCATATTCTTTTAATGCATCTCTTGCAGTTAAGAAGTTATTTAAAGACTTAGACATCTTTTGATTATTAACATTTAAAAATGCTGCATGCATCCAATAGTTTGCAAATTTCTTTCCTGTTAAAGCTTCACTTTGAGCAATTTCATTTTCATGATGAGGGAATGCTAAGTCCATACCTCCAGCATGTATATCAATCGTATCTCCAAGTAAATTTTTAGCCATGCATGAACATTCAATATGCCATCCTGGTCTTCCTAATCCCCAAGGGCACTCCCAAGCAGGTTCACCAGGTTTTTGTGCTTTCCAAATTGCAAAATCCATTGGGTCTTCTTTTCTCTCATCAACATTTATTCTAGCTCCAGCTTGTAAATCATCTAGGTTTTGACCAATAAGTTGACCATATCCTTCAAACTTTTTAGTTCTAAAATAAACATCTCCATTTACTTCGTATGCATATCCTTTTTCTATTAATCCAGAAACAAAGTCAATTATTTCACTAATATATTCAGTTGCTCTTGGATTAGTAGTTGCTCTTTTAATATTAAGCCCATCAGCATCTTTGTAATACTCACAAATATACTTGTCACCAATCTCTTTTACCGTTGTATTTTCTTCATTAGCCTTATTTATCATCTTATCATCTATATCAGTAAAATTTTGAACGAAATTAACTTCATAACCTCTATATTCCATATATCTTCTTATAGTATCAAAAACAATAAAGGTTCTACCATTCCCTATATGAAAATAGTTGTAAACTGTTGGCCCACAAACATACATGCTAACCTTACCTGGCTCTAGTGGAACAAATTCTTCTTTTTTTCTAGTTAAAGAATTATATATTTTCATTTAACAATCCCTCCTTTTTATATTTTTAAAATTCTATAATCTTATATTATTCTTTTCAAATTGAGATTTTACAATAGAAATAACATCATCAATCTTTACTACTTCCATTTCACCATCTCTTAATTTAAATTCAACTTCACCTTCAGTTATCTTCTTACCTACAGTAACTCTCATTGGAATTCCAATTAATTCTGAATCTTTAAATTTAACTCCAGGTCTTTCATTTCTATCATCTAATATAGCATCTACACCAACTTTTCTTAATTCTTCATATAATTTGTTGGCAATTTCCATTTGTGCTTCATCCTTAATATTTACTGGAATAACTGAAACATGATATGGAGCTACTGAAAGAGGCCATATTATACCATTTTCATCGTGGTGTTGTTCAATTATAGATGCCATTGTTCTTGTAACACCTATTCCATAACATCCCATTACAAATGGTGTATTTTTTCCGTTTTCATCTATAAATGTAGCATTCATAGCTTCTGAGTATTTAGTTCCTAGTTTAAATATATGACCAACCTCAGTTCCTCTTGCTATAGTAACTTCAGCTCCACATTCTGGACACTTTTCTCCACTCTCTATATTTCTGAAATCTCCTACAGTACCTTCAAAATCTCTGCCATAGTTAACATTTTTTAAGTGGTATCCAGTTTCATTAGCTCCAAGAATCATATTGTACATATACTTAACTTCTTCATCAACTAGTAATAAATCTACTTTTAATCCTACTGGTCCACCAAATCCAACTTCACATCCAGTTGCATTTTTATACTCTTCATGAGAAGCCATAGCTATGTCACCTGAAGCATTTGCCGCATTAGCAACCTTTACTTCATTAACTTCTCTATCTCCTCTAACAACTACACCCACTATTTTTCCATCTATATTAAACATTAAAAGTTTAACTGTTTTCTTTGGAGATACATTTAAAAATTCAGAAACTTCATCTATTCCTCTACTATCTGGAGTAGCCACCTTTTCCATTTCTAATAGTTCTTCTACTTCTGCTTTTTCTGGTGTTGCTTCTGCCTTTTCTATATTAGCAGCATAATCACAGGCTGAACAGAATACTACATCATCTTCTCCAACTTCTGATTTAACCATGAACTCTGCTGAATTTGATCCACCAATTGCACCTGAATCAGCAGCAACACACTTAGCATCTATTCCACATCTATTAAATATTTTTACATATGCATCATGCATCTTATCATATGATAAATCTAATCCAGCTTGATCTTTATCAAAACTATAAGCATCCTTCATTATAAATTCTCTTGATCTCATAATTCCGAATCTTGGTCTTCTTTCATCTCTATATTTAGTTTGAATTTGATAAAGATTTACTGGTAATTGTTTATATGATTTTATTTCATTTCTAGCTATATCAGTAAATACTTCTTCATGAGTTGGTCCAAGACAAAAATCTCTATTATTTCTATCTTTTAATCTGAACATTTCATCTCCGTAAACGTCCCATCTTCCTGATTCTTGCCATAACTCAGCTGGTAATACAGCTGAAGCTAAGAATTCTTGTGCACCCGCTGCATTCATTTCTTCTCTTACTATTTCTTCAATATTTTTTAATACTTTAAGACCTATAGGCATATAGTTATAAATACCTGCAGCCATTTTTCTAATCATACCAGCTCTAAGCATAAGCTTATGACTATCTATTTCCGCTTCTGCTGGTACTTCTCTTAGTGTAGACACTAACATATTTGACATTTTCATAATTTATTCCTCCAAACTAGTTATTTAATACTATTTATTAACGGTTATACCCTTAGATAGTTAAAAGCTATTGTAATATTTCCTCATAGAACTTTATAAGTTTTTATCTATAAAATTTATAAATTGCTTTATTTATTAATTTATAATTTTTTACTATAAATTAAAAAAAGTTCCCCCTAATATATAATTAGGGCGAACTTATATCCGCGGTACCACCTAAATTTGTGCTTTAATAATGATAACGGTATTAAACCGATAGTTTTTACCTATAACTCAGAAGCTGGTTCAAAATCTATTGAAAATCTTACAGCCAATGGATTTTCTCTCTGAAATGGCGATTTCTACTATTCTTCGTCACTGCTTTAAGTAATATATTTTTTTGATTAATTAATTATATAATCTTAAAAAAACTATGTCAATATAATGGAATTGAAATTAAATAAGCTTTTCTCCTAAAATTAAATCTTCAGGTGTTGTAACTTTAATATTTGTGTATTCTCCATCGTAAAGGTATACCTTATTACCATACTTTTCAACAACCATAGTATCATCAGTAACCACTAATTTATCTATTTTTACTTTTCTATGACATTCTAAAATTTCATTAAACTTAAAAACCTGTGGTGTTTGAATTGATACTAGAGTTTCTCTATTGGGAGTATTAAGTGAAAAATTATTTTCATCTTTAATCTTTATAGTATCTTTAGGCATAACACCTGGTGCAGAAGCTCCATAAATAGTTGCATACTTTATTCCCTCATCTATTATTCTATCTGAAATAAATGGTCTTGCTCCATCATGAATTAGCACTATATCGGTTTCACTATTCTCTAAACTTTTAAGTCCATTGTATACTGAATCCTGCCTCTCAGCTCCACCGACAACAATCTTATCAACTTTAATATCATATTTGTTTAAGATATTTTTCTTAAAATATTCTATTTCCTCTGATGACAAAACAAGTATTATATTATCTATGTTTTTATTATCATTAAATTTCTTAATAGTATAATAAATAATAGGTTTTCCCTTTATTTCAATAAATTGCTTGCTTATAGAGGAATTCATTCTTTTTCCTTTTCCTCCAGCTAAAATAATAGCACTTATCATTAAATTTCTCCTTTAATTTTCCTTTGGTTTTGCAAATATCATTCTTCCAGCAGAAGTTTGAAGAACAGATGTAACTATTATAAAAATTTCTTCTCCAATAAATTTTTTTCCACCCTCAACTACTATCATAGTTCCATCATCTAAATAACCGATTCCTTGTGATGATTCCTTACCATCTTTTATAACTACAATTTTCATTTCTTCTCCCGGAAGAACTACTGGTTTTATAGCATTAGCTAAATCGTTTATATTTAAAACTGGTACACCTTGAAACTCTGCAACTTTATTTAAATTAAAGTCATTTGTTATAACTTTTCCACCTAATTTTTGAGCTAACTTTAATAATTTACTGTCAACCTCAGCAATTTCCTTAAAATCACCTTCCCAAATTTCAGTTTCAACTTCTAATTCTTTCTGAATTTTATTTAGTATATCTAATCCTCTTCTTCCTCTATTTCTTTTTAACGAATCTGAGGAATCTGATATATGACGAAGTTCATCTAAAACAAAACTAGGTATAACTAAGGTTCCCTCTATAAATCCTGTTTTACATAAATCAAAAATTCTACCATCAATTATAACTGATGTATCTAAAACTTTAGCACTACTCTTAGTAATACTCCTATTCTTCTTTTCCTTATCCTTTTCTCTTAAATTATTCTTTTTAAAAATAGATAAAGTTGAAGAAATATCATCTTTCTTTTTTATAAATATTTCTGCTCCAATTATTGCAGCTATTAATTCTAATAACACAAATATTATAGGTCCTATAGCTGGATGTATCCCTGTAAATATACCTGAAAAAGGAGCTCCTATAAACGCTGCAATAATTAATCCTATTAAAATTCCTAAACTTCCAAAAATTAATTCTTGAGCACTTAATCTTTGAATGACTTTTTCCATTTTATCTATAATCTTTGATATCCATTTATATAGTCCTGGTGAAATAAAATAAAAAATAATTCCAAATAATAGTATGCAAAAAATATAAAGTATAGTTGTTGATATTGGGCCTTTAATAATATTAATTTTGAATCCTTTATTAATAAATAATATTACTTCTCCAACAATATATCCAACAACTAATCCTAAAATAGTAAAAATTATCTTTAAGGATTTTTTAAACATAAATTCACCTCCTCTTAAAAAGCTATACATAATAGTTATAAATAACCATTTTTTATTATACCATATTATTATTATTACTATTACAAGTATTTAAATTTTAAAAATAAAATTTAACATTAATACCCCCTATCAAAATATGAATAGGTTGTTTATTATAATATTAAACAATGCAACTAAGGGTTGTATTGACAAAATTGTCTGAAAATACTTATAATTTATATAAGGATTATATTTCTAAGGAGTTGAGGCAAATGAAAGACATTATATTTGATAGCTTTCAAAATGACGTCAGTGAATCTCTATTAAGGCACAAAAGTATTCTAGATGTTCTTACTAAATATACTGAATCTAGTTCTAGAGTTAACAGAGCAGTAGCCAAAGCTGTTACAAACTGTGGTTGCATTAAAATAAATGCAAAAAAGCAATGTCTGCCAAATGAAGACAACTCATTGGAAGATTTATCTGAATGTTTAAAAACTCATATGGATGGTTGTTTATGTGAAAACTGCCGTGAAGTTATAGAAAGAGAAATTGGTAATAACTTATTTTATCTTACTTCTCTTTGTAATATTCTTGATATAAATCTTTACGACGTTCTTTTAAAAGAAAGCGATAAAATTACCACCCTAGGCAAATTTACCTTTAGATAAATATATAAGCAGGTTTACACCTGCTTATATATTTTTACCAATATTTTTATTAATATTCCAATGATTCATTAAATTTCTTTCTTTAAATGAATTTGTTCCTTTATTCTTTTTAATCCGCTTCTGATAGCTGTCGCTCTTGCTTCACCTATACCTTCTACTTGATCTAATTCTTCTTTGCTGGCAGCAATTACATATTTTAATTTATTAAAATGTTTTATTAAATTTTCAATTACGTTAGTTGGAATTCTTGGAATTTTAAATAATATTCTATATCCCTTTGGAGAAATTAATGTATCTACTAAGGATACTCCGCCAAAGCCAAGTACTTTTGCAATAATCTCTAAGTCTACTAACTCCTCTGAATTTAATTTTTGAATATCTTTATATATGCTATTATGGTCTGTATTTTCTCCACAATAATCTCTAATTAAAAGAATTCCATCTCTCTCTATATATCTTATTAATTCATTAAGCTGCATAGAAATAAGTCTACCTTCATTACCTAGCTCTAAAATATATCTTTTTATTTCTTCAACTATTCTCATTACCATCTCAGTTCTTTGAATTGCAGTTACTACGTCAAAAATAGTTGTTAAATCTTGAAACTCTAAAATATTTAAATTATTTATAACCCTCTCTAAAACATTCACATATTTCTCTAATGTCTGGATAGCTTGATTTGCTCTTGCTAATATTACACTGCTATCTTGTAATATATATTTTATATCTCCCTTATATATTGTAATAATATTTCTTCTTTGAGATATGGCAACTACTATAGTATCCGTTTGCTTTGCTATTCTTTGTGCAGTTCTATGTCTTGTTCCCGTTTCATATGTTGTTACAGATGGATCAGGTAATAATTGTGCATTAGCACAAACTATTTTTCTTAAATCCTGACTTAATACTATAGCTCCGTCCATTTTAGCTAACTCATAAATATATGCTGGGGTATACTCTGCATTTATATTAAATCCCCCATCTACTATATTCATTACTTCTTCAGAATCCCCTAAAACTATCAATCCACCAGTTTTAGCCCTTAAAATATTTTCTAGTCCTTCCCTTAAATTTGTTCCAGGACTAACTATTTTCAATATATTTTTTATTTCGTTATCATCCTTAATTCTCATGCTAATCACCTAATCTATTACTTTCACATACTTTCTATAATAATTATATTTTACACCTATTTGTACACATCTGCTATAACATCATTCAGAGTTTTCATTGACATTATTTTTATATTAGGTATTCTTACCTCTTTATTAAAAGAATCCTTAGCCACATATACCTTTTTAAATCCCATTCTAGCTAACTCTTTAACTCTTATTTCTATAGATGGAACCTTTTTCAGCTCCCCCGTTAACCCAACATCTGCTATAAAAGCAACATTTGCTTCTATTCCTTTTTGTTTTACAGATGATACTATGCTCATAATTACAGCTAAATTAATACCTTGTTCTTTTATTCGCATTCCTCCAGTAGTCTTTATAATAACATTTTTATCATAAAGATTAATTCCACCTCTTTGCTCTAAAATTGATATCAAGGTATTTAATTTATCTTTCCCTAATGTTTCTCCTATTCTAGTAGGATATGGAGTAAATGTTTTTGAAACCAAACTTTCCACTTCTGTTATTATAGGTCTAGACCCTTCCTTTATAACTGTTAATGTACTTCCTGATACTACTTCTCCATCTTCCCTTTTAGTCATAAAAAATTCCGATGGATTATCAATAGACATCATTCCCCTTTCAGACATTTGAAAAAAACCAGTTTCACCTGTACTTCCAAATCTATTTTTAGAACTAACTAATCCTCTTAACTCTTCATCAGTATCACATTCTATTATTAATACAGTATCAACTAAATGTTCTAGTGCCCTAAGACCAGCTAATTCATCTGCCTTTGTCATTTGTCCAACTATAATTACTGCTCTTTGTCTTTTATCATCTTTTGCAATTCTTAATAGTTCATTAGCACACTCCATTGTTTGAGTAGGAGAACCTGCTCTTGCTGGTAATGCACTTTCCATAGTAAATGTTTGTATACTATCTATTATTAATAAGTCTGGATCTATTTCATTGACAGCATCTACAACATTATTCATACTAGTTTCTTGAACAACCCAAATATTATCGTTAATTTTATCTAAAATTCTATCCGCTCTATTTTTAATTTGACTATCACTCTCTTCTCCAGATGCATAAATAACCTTATATCCACCTCTGGCTATATTGTCTGCAACTTGTAATAGTAATGTTGATTTTCCCGCTCCTGGCCTTGCTGTTATTATAGTAATGGAATCTTTAACTATTCCTCCTCCCATTACTCTATCAAATTCACTTATTCCCGTTACAATTCTATCACTTTTACTTGAAGTAACTTCCGATAACTTTTTAACTGGCTTCTTAGATAATTGCCTCACTTTTATTGCTTCTTTTGCACTCTTATTTTGTTGAATAACTTGCTCTTCTGTAAAAGTATTCCAATTGCTACAATCTGGACACTTTCCCATCCATTTTGGTGATTCATATCCACATTCTTGACATACAAATACGGATTTTATCTTTGCCATATCCTTCACCACTCTATCTATTTTAATATGTTAAATTCCAATTTACTCTATATAATATATCATACTTAAAATATAAAAAATATAAAAAATATAAAAATAAACCATAAGATGTCTACTAACTCTTATGGTTTATTTTTATGCTTTATTTATATATTTTATTTATTCTTTAATAAGCTTTGCAGCTTCTTTATCTACTATTACAGTAACATCTCTATGCATTTGTAGCATCGATGCTGGATTATCAGTTGTAATCTTACCTGAGAATAAACCTTTAATAGCTTCAGCCTTACTTTCTCCAGATGCAATAAGAATAATTTTTTTAGCCTTCATTATTCCACCTAAACCCATTGTAATAGCTTTTTTAGGAACATCATTGATATTTTCAAAAAATCTTGAATTTGCCTCTATAGTATTTTCTGTTAAAGATATTACGTGAGTACCGGCAGATAATTGCTCATCTGGTTCATTAAATGCGATATGTCCATTATTTCCTACACCCAAAAGCTGAATATCTATTCCACCTAACTCCATAATTTTTTTATCATACTCTTTACATTCAACTTCCAAATTATCAGCTAATCCATTTGGTACAAATGTATTAGCTATATTTATATTTATATGATTAAATAAATTTTCATTCATAAAATGTCTATAACTTTGATTATGCTCTGGATTTAACCCTATATATTCATCTAAATTTACAGTTGTTACTTTTGAAAAATCTAACTCATTTTTTTCATACATTTTTATTAACTCTTTATACATTCCCACTGGTGATCCTCCAGTAGCTAATCCTAAAACTGCATTTGGTTTTTCTTTTATAACTTTAGCAAATTCCTCTGCTGCAGCTTTGCTTAATTCTTCATAGCTTTCGGTAATCATTAATCTCATAATATCTCCCCTTCCTTTCTTGAAATATTTACTTGTAATGTGAATTTATCTGATTTATAAAAGGCTTCTTCTAAAAATAGAAGCTTATCTGTATTAGTAAAAGTTTTACTGGTCATCTTCAATATTGGTGCATCCTTTTTACACTCTAGCAAATCTCTTATTTTATCATTAACATTAACTGCTACTATAGATGAATTAGAATTTGTAATTACATATCCAAATCCCTCTAAAACTTTATATAAAGATCCTTCTAACATTTCTTTATTAACATGTCCACAATAATCTACTGGTATATATACAGTTTCTACTGCAATACATTCATCATCTACTATTCTTTTTCTTGTTATCTTATATAATTTATCTAATATAAAAATATCTTGTAGGTCTTCAGGGGTATCTATAATTTCAAATTCTACAACTTTAGTTTGTAATACTCTGCCACTTTGTTTTATCATTTCAGTAAAGCTCATCATATCCTTCTGATTTACTTTTTGTTCACATACAAAAGTACCTTTTCCCTTTTTTCTTGTTAATATACCTTCTTGTACTAACTCACCAATAGCTTGTCTTATTGTCATCCTACTAACACCATAAATCTCACAAAGCTCTCTTTCACTCGAAATACATTCTCCAACCTTCCAAATTCCATTAGCTATTTTTTTTATAAAATCATTTTTTAATTGATAATATACTGGTATTGGACTATTTTTATCTATCATATTATCACTCCCACAATAATTATATGATATATATATATAGTTGTCTATACCAGTTCGGTTTTTTATAAAAAATATACATATTTATTTATTATTTGGAAATACTATCTATATAAATTACAAGGAGATGGTATTTTGATAGATAAATCTTATTTATATAATGTTCCTTCTAAAAATATTCTTAATGATTATACTCCTAAAAATTTATCTAATGATACTCTAGACAATTATCCTGTTGATTCTATAGAAAATATGGTTATAAACTCTAATCTAAATAATGATAACTCTATGAAGTCAAATAATTAATTTAAAAAAGTAAGGTAATTACCTTACTTTTTTAAATTAATTACAATTCCTTTTCTTCTTGTCATTGATTCAATTGAATATTTTATTCCTTGTACTCCTATTCCAGATGATTTAACTCCTAAAAAAGGAAAGTGATCTGGACCTCTTTCAGTTTTATTATTTATTTGAACTGCTCCAACCTCTAATTTATTTGCTATATAAAAAGCATTATCTAAATTATTAGTAAATACTGATGATTGTAAGCCATACTGAGATTCATTTGCTATTCTTATTGCTTCATCCTTATCCTTTACACGTATTATGGGTAATACAGGACCAAATGGTTCTTCCCAAGCTAATCTCATATCACTAGTAACATAATCAAATAATGTTGGATATATAATATTTTTTTCTCGTTTAGCACCTAATATTAAATGTGCCCCCTTATTTCTAGCATCCTCTATAAGATCCCATACAAAATCTGCTGCCTTTTCATCTATAAGAGGAACTATTGAAACTCCTTCTTCTGTAGGATTTCCAACTTTTAAATCTTTTACTAATACCTTTATTTCTTCTACTAATTTATCAGCTATATTTTCTTCTACTAATACTCTCTTTACAGCTGTGCATCTTTGCCCCGAATAAGAATATGCACCTTCTACTATGTTTTTTGCAGCTAGTTTTAAATCTGCATCCTCTAATACTATTGCAGCATCTTTTCCTCCTAATTCCATTAATAACGGAACCATATTAGTTAATTTAGATATTCTCATACCAACTTCACTACTTCCAGTAAAATTTATAAAATCTATTGAAGGATGAGTTACAATATAATCACCTATTTCATTGCCTCTTCCAGTAACAGTATTTAATACTCCATCTGGTATTCCAGCTTCTTGAAATATTTTAGCTAAATATAATCCACATAAACTTCCTTTAGTTGCTGGCTTTAGGACTACCGTATTTCCAGCTACTAAGGCTGGTGCTATCTTAGAAGCTGATAAATTTATAGGATAATTAAATGGTGATATTGCTAAAACAACTCCTATAGGCTCTCTTACTACAATAGATAATTTCTTTTTATCAAAACCAGGAAAGCTATCACTTTGTATACTTTCACCATAGATACTTTTTGATGTATCTGCAGTAAATCTAATAAAATCGGCTGTTCTATTTATCTCTGATTCTGCACTCTTTCTATCTTTTGCAACTTCGCGCATTAAAATATCACTTAAATCTACCATACGTTCTTGCAATATATCAGCAGCTTTATATAATATTTTTGCTCTTTCATTAATAGGTGTTTCTTTCCATTTATCCTTTGCATTAACTGCAACTTTTATAACTTCATCAACTTCCTCCTTTGTCATTTCAGGTACTCGCCCTACTATTTCTTCATTAACTGGTGACTTAATTTCAATAAATTTTCTACTTTTACTATTACACCATTGTCCATTAATAAGATTACGAAACCTTCTTTCTTCTCCAACTAGATTACTAAACATCTTTTCATCTCCACTTATAAATACTTTTATTTATTTTTCCCTTATCAATATGTATTTATTAAAATCATTTCTATAAAAAAATAAAAATGGATTATTAAATATTTAAGGCTACATAATTACCTCTTTAATTTAATAATCCATTTAATTATTAATCTAGATTAACTTCTATCTATGTGAAAAAATCAACCCTTCTTCCTTACATTCAACCTTTAATTTATCTCCGATTTTAATTTCGCCCTTTAATAGTTCATCACTTAATTTATCTACTATTTCTCTGTTTATTATTCCTCTTAATGGTCTAGCTCCAAACTCTAAATTCTTATTTTTAGTAACAAGGAACTTATTTAAGTCTTCATCATAAATCAAATCAATATTTTTTTCCTTTAATCTATTAATAGTATCTTTAAGCATTATATTTACTATTTCTAATGTATCTTCTTCCTTAAGTTGATTAAATACTATAGTATCATCTACCCTATTTAAGAATTCTGGTTTAAATGCAGTTTTTAACTCTTCCAATACTATTTCTTTAATCTTTTCATATTCTGCAAATGTTGAATTTGCTGTAATATCAAACCCAACTTTTCTTTGACTCTTTATTTTTTGAGCTCCTACATTAGAAGTCATAATAACTATTGTATTTTTAAAATCTATTGTCTTTCCTTTTCCATCTGTTAATCTTCCATCTTCCATTATTTGAAGCAAAATATTAAATACATCTGGATGTGCCTTTTCAATTTCATCTAATAACACTACTGAATAAGGTTTTCTTCTAACAGCCTCTGATAATTGCCCACCTTCTTCATATCCTACATATCCTGGTGGCGCTCCTATCAATCTTGATACAGAATGTTTTTCCATATATTCAGACATATCTATTCTAATTAAATTACTTACTTTTCCAAACATAACTTCAGCTAAAACATTACAAAGTTCTGTTTTTCCAACACCAGTAGGTCCACAGAAAATAAATGTTCCAATTGGCCTATTAGGATTTTTAAGACCTACTCTTGCTCTTTTTACAGCCCTAGTTAATGCCTTTATTGCTTCCTCTTGACCAACAACTCTTTTTCTTAATGTATCTTCTAAATGTAACAACTTATCTGATTCTTTTTCTGTTAATCTCTCTACTGGTACTTTGGTCCAAATTGCTACTACCTTTGCAATATCATCTTCATCAACAATTTGAACTTCTGTACAACTATGAGTTCTCCATTCATTTTTAATTTTTTCAAACTCTTCTCTTAACTGTTTTTCTTTATCTCTTAGACTTGCAGCTTTTTCAAAATCTTGATTTCTTATAGAATCTTCTTTTTCACTGATAACCTTTTCTATATCTAATTCTTTCTGCTTAATTTCTGGCGGAAGAGTTAATCTTGAAATTCTAACCTTAGCAGCTGCCTCATCTATTAAATCTATTGCCTTATCTGGCATATATCTATCACTTATATACCTATCTGCTAAATCAACTGCCATATATAAAGCTGAATCTGTAATTTTAACCTTATGATGAGATTCATATTTATCTCTTAATCCAAATAAAATATTTAGAGTTTCATCCTTAGTTGGTGGTTCTACACTAACAGTTTGAAATCTTCTTTCTAAGGCAGCATCTTTCTCTATATGCTTTCTATATTCATCTATTGTTGTAGCACCTATACATTTTATTTCTCCCCTAGCTAATGCTGGTTTTAGTATATTAGAAGCATCAATGGCTCCCTCTGCTCCTCCCGCACCAACTATAGTATGAATTTCATCTATAAAAATTATTACATCCTCTTCATTTTTCAATTCATTCATTACTTTTTTTAAACGTTCTTCAAATTCACCTCTATATTTAGCTCCAGCAATCATAGATGTAATATCTAATACTAAAAGTCTTTTATCTCTTAAGCTCTCAGGTGCATCTCCTGATACTATTTTTTGAGCTAACCCTTCTATTATAGCAGTCTTACCAACTCCTGGTTCACCTATCAAGCAAGGATTATTCTTTATTCTTCTACAAAGAATCTCTAATACTCTTTGAGTTTCTTCATCCCTTCCTATAACTGGATCCAATTTTCCTTCCTTTGCACTTTGGGTTAAATCTCTACTATATTGATCCAGTGCTGGTGTCTTATTTTGTTTTTTCTCTTTCTGTATAGACTTTTTATTTTCTCTAAGCTCATTTCCAGATATATATTTGTCTAACTCTTGCTTGATTGTTACTAAATCAATTTTACCGCTTGTTAAAATAGTATAAGCAACACCTTCTCCTTCATCTATAAGAGCCATTAATATATGTTCTGGATTTATAAAGCTATGACCATATTTTCTTGCTATATCTAAACTATCATCAAATAATCTTTTAGCTCTTGGAGTTAATAACATTTCTCCGTTAGAAACTTCATCATCTCCAAATCCTAAATAATCTTCAGTCATCTTTCTTACTTTCTCCATATTAATTCCTTTACCAGCTAAAAGTTGACCTGCATATCCATTTTCTTTTAATATTCCTAATAAAACGTGCTCTGTACCTATATACCCGTGTTTAAAATTTTGAGACTCCTGTTGTGCCTCTAACAAAACAGCTTGCGCTCTTTCTGTAAACCTCCCAAAAATCATAGTGTCACCTCCAAATATAATTTAATATAGATTGCTATACAAATTATTGATATATTCTATAAATATTGTCCAACCCTCTTTACCATAATTATTTTCTTATATCTATTATAATTATTATGATAAAATAACCATTATGATACCCTTAAGTATATCTGCTCTTAGCTTATTTCTATCCTCAGCTGATCCTAATGTTCTATCATTTATAGACATCTTAATAATTTCGAACTCTCTCTTAGTTATTAGTTTTCTATCATATAAATGTTCAATTAATAATAACGCTGAATTATATGTTAAACTATTTCCAATGGATTTATTTATTTCCTCTAATTGTTTCTCTTTATTATTATATTCTACTCTTCTGATTATTATATATCCTCCTCCACCTCTTCTACTTTCAATTAAGTATCCCTTTTCCGCAGTAAATCTAGTTGTTAAAACGTAATTAATTTGAGATGGAGCACAGTTAAATTTATCTGCTAACTCATTTCTTTGAATAATTACCTCCTTATTTTTTTCATCTTCTATCATATCATTAATAAATTGAGCTATTATATCTGAAATTCTTGCCACAATTTCACCTTCCTAAACGTACTTTGACCTTATTTGACTTTAATTATATATAATTTTTTTTTTAATGTCTATGTAATAATTCTTTTATTTTTAGGTAAATATATTAATATATATTAAACTATTAATAATTTCTATTTGTATCTCCTATTGTCTCCGAATTTATTTTTCTTAAACCCTCTGTAATTATTACAAGTCAAATATTCTTACATAAAAAAAGAGCCGTCAAATTGACGACTCTAAAATCTATTAGGCTTCAGCTGGGGCTCCTACTGGACAAACATTTGCACAGTTTCCACAATCGATACAAGTATCTGCATCAATAACGAATTGAGTATCCCCTTGGCTTATAGCGTTAACTGGACATTCTGCTGCACAAGCACCACAGTTAACACATGAATCATTAATTTCATATGCCATTAAAAACACCTCCCCCAATATTTAATTAATATCAATAATATTTTATCATACAAATTTTTCTTTTTAAAGGGGAAGTTCATATGCTATTTTTTCTATAAATGCTTTTTTATTTAAATTACCATCTATTCCACATTGCCAATGGAAATTATTATTTTATCTTCCAATTAGTTGCCCTTTATAAGATCCTTAATTAATTTTCTATCCTCTTCTGATTCTATCTCTAATTTTATATCATCATCATCTATGGAATCTTCATAATGACCTTTTATAAGCTCTACATTTTCTATTTTAAATTCTTGTAAAACTTCTTCTTCACCTTTTCTAAGCTTAACTTTAACACTTTCTTTGACTGTATTATTTGAGAATACTTCTCCAGTTCCTTCACTAGTCTTAACAATTGATCCTACTTTAGGCATTCTCTTTCTAATATCCTCATAAGTGCTTTGCTCATAATTTAAACAACACATAAGTCTTCCACAAATTCCTGAAATTTTTGTTGGGTTAAGAGATAAGTTCTGTTCCTTTGCCATTTTTATAGAAACAGAAGCAAAATCCCCTAAGAATGTTGAACAACACATTGGTCTTCCACATGGTCCAAGTCCTCCAAGCATTTTTGCTTCATCCCTTACCCCAATTTGTCTTAGTTCAATACGAGTTTTAAATATTGTCGCTAAATCCTTAACTAATTCTCTAAAATCAACTCTTCCATCAGCAGTGAAATAGAATATTACTTTATTATTATCAAATGTATATTCTACATCTATAAGTTTCATAGTTAAATTATGTTCCTGAATTTTCTTTAAACAGATATCAAATGAATCTTTTTCCTTCTCTTTATTCTTAAAATGCTTATTAATATCTTCTTCTGTAGCTATTCTTAAAACACTTTTTAATGGTGCAACTATATCATCTTCACTTATTTCTTTTATTCCAATTACACATTCTCCAAATTCTATACCTCTTGCAGTTTCAACTACTACATAAGTATCCTTTTGTATATTCATATCTACTGGATCAAAATAATATATCTTTCCAGCTTTCTTAAATCTAACCCCGACTACTTTTATCATTATTAACCCTCCATAAAGCCCATTAACATTACACGTAATATCATTGCCCAACTAACATTACTTTTAATGTTTTTTCTTGCTTCTTCTATCGTAATTATCATATTATTTAGCTTTCTAAATGACATTTCTTTAGTAAGCTCATTTATATCATCAAATTTATCTCCATTTATGATAAAATCTTTATTTTCAACTTCTTTATGTATTAATATATCTCTTATAAATCCACCTAAAATATTTAATACTTCTTCCTTATTATCCTTTAATCCGCTTAACTTTTCTTCATATTGCAATATAACTTCAACATTATTTTTATTTAAATCTTTTATTAGATATATTAATTTACTTCTAAGTTCCTTTAAATTATCATCATTAAAGTACCTATCTATTCTTCCTGGAATTCCTTCACTAAATGCAATAGCAGATTTCATTTCATTTTCATTATAATTAAAATTTTTAATTCTTATATATTCATATAATTCTTCTTTAGTTAAAGGCGTAAGCTTATAAATTTCACATCTAGATTTTATAGTATCCAAAATTAATTCTAAACTTTCACATAATATCATTATGTAAACTCCATTAGGTGGTTCTTCTATAGTTTTTAAAAGTGCATTTTGAGCCTGCGTAGTTAATTTATTTCCTTCATGGATTATAATTACCTTTTTATCTCCCTCAAATGGCTTCTTAGATACTTCTTCAATTATATTTCTTACATCATCTACTCCAAAAGAAGCTTTATTACTTCTATAATTTATAATATCAATATACTCTCTATCAATCTCACTATTTAATATTAATTTAGCTAATATATTTGCCAGTTTACTTTTTCCTATCCCATCTTCTCCTGCTATGAGGTGAGCATGAGAAAGAGTATTATTCATACATCTATTTTTAAAGTTATTAATTAAAGTCTCATATCCTATAAATTTTCTCACACAAATCACCTCTCTATTAACTTACTTATACCTTATAAAACTGATCAACATCTAAAACAAATACTGTAGCTCCACCAACCTCAACTTCAATTGGATAAGGCATATACATTCCTGAGCCACTTCCAATGGTGCTTGGAGTCGGTGCTGACACCATCTCTTTTCTTCTCTTGCATACATCTTCAATTACCTTAACAACATCTTTAACGACTTCTTTTTCAACACCTATCATTAAAGTTGTATTACCTGACTTTAAAAATCCTCCAGTTGTAGCTAACTTAGTTACCCTAAAGTTATTATCAGTAAGCTCTTCGATTAAATCTAGAGCGTCATCATCTTGAACTATAGCTAATACCAACTTCATACCATATACCTCCACTAATAAGTTAATAATTCATTCTATTATATTTTATCATAAATACATAATAATTTACTAAACTTTATCTTTAAATAATTTATTATATGAAAATTTATATTTATATTCTACTATTTTTGATCGTAATTTTTTTTGCTGTTTAATTTAACTTATTATCTCTTTAGATAACCTTTCCTCCCAAAGTGAATTTTATTCTTTAACTAAAAAGTTGCTTAAAGTTAACATTATTTTTGTTATCAAATACTTAACTTCAAACAACTCTTATTTAATATTATATTAATTTTAACATATCCCTTTTTATATTTTTTATACACTCTGATAAATTATCATTTATATAAGATTTCTTAATATTATATGCTTTTAATTTTTCATTACTAAAATCTTGGCTATCAGCTAAAAATCTTCTACATAACTCATCGTAATTAGGGGACTTTTCTTGTCTTTCTCTCTTTAAAGCTCTTTCTAATCTAACACCATCATCTAACTCAATATAAAATGGAATTACATTTTCTTCACCAAAATATAATGCAATATCTTTATAGGCTTCTAACGTAACTATTAATAGATAATTATTTTCTTCTATATCAACTTGTTTATCATCTATAGTACAATAATACCATAAACCATGAACCGTATTGTAACTTCTTTCTTCTATTACTTTACCTTCATTTCTATACTTTTCTAGGTCTTTTTCATTAATAAAGTAATACTCTCTTCCATCACATTCGTTACTTCTTATAGGTCTTGTAGTATATGATACAATTGCTTTTAGTTCTAACCCCTTATCTTTCATTAATTCTTTAAATATAGTGTCTTTTCCAGAATTACTTTTTCCCATTAAGCAAAATATTTTGCCCATGTTTTCATCCTCCTTAATAGTTAGAATTGTCTTTTTCTTAAATTATATCATATCACTACAATTTAAATGTAATCTTTCATTTTCTTAACTAGGTTTATTATAAATCTTTTAAATCTAATATTCTTGATGTTATAGCTTTTTTTACTTTATTTTTTATATCCTCATATTCTTTACTATTAACATCTATGACATTCATTTTTAGTACACATTCCTCACAAATAAAATTGTTCATTATTTCAATTCCACTATTTTCACTTTTTTTCTCGCATATTATGCAATACTTTTTAGACTCTCTCCATATATCCTTATTATTAATATCCATAATACTCTCCTCCCTTTATTATTTAATTTTGTCCCATTATTTGTACTCTATACTTGTTTAATTATATTTTTCTTTAAATTTTTACTTAGTTAATTAATATTTTATATTTTTTAATAACTAAAATAAAAAGGTGAGATAGTATTAAACTATACCTCACCTTTTTATTATTTATTTTATATTGAATGCTTTATACGAGCTATTAAAGTATCACTAGGTTCAAAAATAAATTTATATATTTTCCCTTGTTTTTTATATATACATAAGAACTTTTTATTTTTATCAAATTTTCTAATATAGTGTCTACTACATTTACATCTGCTATATTCTTTAGGAACATTAGCTTTTTCCCCAATATAAATTATATCCTTTATTTTTAAGCTTTCAACGTTCTCTTCCACTTTGCTATTTATTTTATTTATTATAAGCTTGTCTGATATAACACAATATTTATAGGCAATTTTACACTTTTTAGTTTCTTTAATAAGTACTATTAATGTTAATACAACTAAAATAATTTCTAAGCCTATTTCTTCGGTCATATTTTTTCCGAATGTCATCTTAGAAAATTGATGTATATATAATGCTACAGTAATTGTTAGTAACGATATAATTATTGCAACAGTTTTCTTCCCTCTTTTAATCTCCTTATGCATAATTAAGACTCCTCTAAATAATAATCTAATTTCGTATAACAATATTTTGATTATACTAACTTTCTAAATCTAATTACAAACCTTGAATTTGGGATTATTAGTCTATCTTGTCCATTATTTAATAAATATATTACAATATCTTTATAAATCTAACTATTAAGCATTATTATTAACTTATTGTGATATAATCTATATATATAATTCATTTATTTATAGTGAGGTAAAATTTATGATTCAAATATACAAAAGTATAAGTGAAACAAATTCATCATTAAAAGTATTAGATAGTATCGAAAATGGTTGTTGGATAAATATAGTTGCTCCTTCAGAAGAAGAATTAATTTTAATTTCTAAAAAAACAGGAGTTCCGTTAAACTTTCTAAGAGCTCCTTTGGATGATGAAGAAACTTCAAGAATTGATTTTGAAGATGGTTTTACATTAGTAGTAGTAGATATACCATTTACAGAAATGGAAGATAATTCTCTAACTTATGATACATATCCATTAGCAATTATTCATTCTGATAAAGAAATAATAACCATTTGTCTAAAGAATAGTAGAATAATAACAGATTTTATTAATGGTAGAGTAAAATCATTTTTTTCATTTAAAAAATCTAGATTTATTCTTCAAATATTAAATAGAATATCTACATATTATTTAATTTATCTTAGACAAATTGATAAAAAAAGTGTAATGATTGAAAAAAGGCTTCATAAATCTATGAAAAATAGAGAACTTATTCAATTACATTCATTAGAAAAATCTCTTGTTTATTTTTCTACATCTCTTAAAGCAAATGAAGTAACTCTTGAAAAAATGTTAAAATTAGAAATTATGCAAAAATATGAAGATGATCAAGATGTTTTAGAAGATGTCATAATAGAAAATAAGCAGGCTATAGAAATGACAGATATTTACAGCAATATTTTATCTAGTACTATGGATTTCTTTGCTTCTGTAATATCTAATAATCTTAATATTGTAATGAAAGTCTTAGCATCTGTTACTATATTAATGGCTATACCAACTATTATAGGTGGTATATTCGGTATGAATGTTGTATTACCATTACAAGATAATCCTAATGGATTTCAAATTATTATATTCCTTACAATTCTTTTAACTGGAGTTACTGCTTTTATTTTATATAAAAAGGATATGTTCAGTTAATATAAATTGAAATATTCACAAAAATTAAAAATATCCACATGCAAGTTTAATTTTGCTGTGGATATTTTGTTTTTATCTGTTGATAATTTTATTTTTTAAAATTGTGCATAAATTAAACTTTATATTAAATATTTATTTAAAATTTACAAAACAAAAAAACCTACAAGTAATCTTGTAGGTTTTTCTTGGAGGCGCCACCCAGATTTGAACTGGGGAATAAAGGTTTTGCAGACCTCTGCCTTACCACTTGGCTATGGCGCCATACCTGGTGGCTCGACCAGGAATCGAACCAGGGACACGAGGATTTTCAGTCCTCTGCTCTACCGACTGAGCTATCGAGC